>CAVAJF010000015.1:0-169992 GCA_963588905.1 Eggerthellaceae bacterium | reverse complement strand
CTCTCAGCGGCAACTCAATTAGAATATCATAAATTCATCATCCTGTCAAGCACTTTTTTCTTCCGATCAGTACTTTTTTCATTCAACTGATGTTTTCGTGATGCCCTCTCGTTGAGTGCCTGAATAGAATACACCTTTTTCGACACAAAGTCAACACTTTTTTCACTTTTATTTGCGTTTTTTTGTGTAACTCCGCTACTTTTCCTTATTTTATACACAAAAAAACTGTCCTCCAACGCATTGCTGCGCCAGAGGACAGTTTTGCCCAGTAAGTAAATAGATTTTACTTTTCTACTTTTTTAGACTCGCGCTCCAACAGCTCCTTCATGATCTGCGGATACTCCTTGTCCAGCTTATAGAACAGCATGACAAGAATCATGATGCAGCCGAGAACCGTAACGCCCCAGATAAACATATTAGAGATTGTTGCCAGCGCAGCCTCCGACTGTACAGCCAGTGCGCCGTCATAGCCGGCAGAAGCCATGATCGTGCCAATCAGTGCATTACCAATGCCCTGGCCAAACTTCTGACCGGACGTAGCAGCTGCCTGAATAGCACCAGCAGTACGAATACCAGTCTTCCACTGACCGTACTCAATCGCATCAGCAATCATAGTAAAGATAAGACCCAGAATTGGCGTCATGCCAATACCACGCAGCAGACCGCCGATCGTAACTACTGTTACGCTGGTCGGGCCAACCAAAACAATCAGAGAACCTGCGATAACAAACAGCGCACCAATGATGCACCAATTGCGCTTGGTTGTCCAATGCATGATTTTGCCGAGAATCAGCGTGGCAACAATGGTAATGCCGTAGCAAGCTGTGTTAACATTGCCGATAATAGACATGTCACCGATGATCCACTTGCAGTAATAGGTAGTAACTGTGCCGGAGAAGGTCTGATACATAGCAAAAGCAACAAAGAACAGGAACAGCATAATAAAATACTTGTTCTTGAACAGAGCCGGAATTGCCTGCTTCAGCGGTACCTTTTCCTCGCCAAAGTCGTCAAGTACCTGTACACGTTCACGAGTGGATGCAAAGCAGAACAGCATCATAGCTGCTGCACCAATTGCATAAATTGCAGTCAGAATGATCCAGTTTCTCTGGCTGTCCATGCCGCCGTTCGGCATATACTTCAGAATCTTGGTGAATACCAGAGTAATCAGAATGTTGCCGATCGGGCTCATTGCCATACGAATGATGTTGATATTTGCACGTTCCTTCTGGTCACGTGTCATATAAGACAGTGTCGTTGCAAACGGCAGCTGGAACATCGTGTAGACAACGGTCAGCATCAGGTTGTAGGTGATAAAGATATAGATTGCCTGTGCCATCTGGCCAGCCTGCGGGACTGTCATCAATAGAATGGCTGCGACAGCATACGGGATAGACATCCACAGCATCCAAGGACGAGCACGGCCGTATTTGGAACGCGTGCGGTCAATAATAAAGCCTGCAGTGATGTCAGAAACACCGTTAAATACCTGAGAAATCGCAATAATCAAGCCGATAATTGCCGGATTTACATGCGCAACATCGGTATAGAACGTTACCAGAAGGCTGGTTGCGATCGTAAAGACGATGTTGGTGGAAATCTCACCACAGCCAAACGCGAACTTCTCAAAGCCTGATACGCGATCTTTTTTAATGAATTTTCCGTATCCGTTTAAGTTCATCATTCTCTCCCTCTCTCATATTTTATTTTTACTTGCTGATGGTAGCCTTCAGTGCATCAATAGAGGTCTCCAGACCAGCCTCAACAGACATGGTGAGATCTTCCATCTCCAGAGATACGTAGCCATCGTAACCCATCATGTGGCAAACGGAGAAGAATTCCTTCCACCACTGGAGGTCACGGCCGCAGCCAACAGCGACGTAGTTCCAGGTACGATCCTTGGAGCACTCTACCGGCAGGTTCTCCAGCAGGCCGTCAACGTCTACATTGTAGCGCTCCGGACGAGCATCCTTGCCGTGTACATAGAAGATCTTGTCGCCCAGTGCGCGAGCAGCTGCAATCGGCTCTGCGCCCTGAATCATCAGGTGAGACGGATCCAGATTCAGACCCAGTACATCGGAATCCTCGCCAACAACTTCACACAGCTTGTTGAAGGTGCGAACGTTGTGAACCAGTGCGCCCGGGAACTCCTCGATAGCGATGCGCTTGACACCGTTTTCCTTGGCGATGCGGCAGGTTTCCTTCCACCATGCAGCAGCGGTCTCCCACTGATACTTTACGCCTTCCTTCATGTAAGAGAAGCCGTCGAAATCCGGCCACGAAACGGTAGATACGAACCAGTTCGGGGTCTTATCGCCCGGTGCGCCTGCCGGCAGACCAGACATGGTAACAACAGTGTCAACACCCAGCTTGCCAGCCAGAACCATGGTATCACGCATGGTCTTAGAGTGCTCATGACCCATCGGGGTGTCGATCAGCGGGTTGCCGGAGCAGTTCAGAGCGGAGATCTCCAGACCGCGGCTCTTGATTTCCTTCAGGAATGCTTCGCGCTTAGCGTCATCGTTGATGTACTCCTCAGCGGACTCGATAAAGTTGCAGCCACCCCAGCCGCCAGCTGTCAGCTCTACAGCGTCCAGACCGTAAGCTACGACCTTATCCAGCATCTCAGTCAGCGGGATCTTGCCAAATACATCGGTACAAATAGAAAGTTTCATTTCAAAACATCCTTTCCTGTATATTATCTATCTTTTGTATTCGCCATACTTATTTAGGAGAGAGTGCACCGGGAGAGGAGAGATTCTCCCGGTGCAAGAAAAAGGAGGTGAAAGTGTTTTTCACTCCGATTATAGATAGTATATAAGAGAATCCCTGTATTCTCTTATATAGGTGAGATAAGCAAATTACTTGTACAGCTCCGGCTTCTCGTCGTATACAACCGGCTGAACGGTCTGGGTCTCACGAGCCTTGGATGCAGCAGCTGCTGCTACCTGGCACGCATAACCATCCCAAGCGTTCGGGCCATCAACGCGGCCTTCCTTGGTTGCATTGATCCAAGCCTGGATTTCTGCATCATAAGCATCAGCAAAACGCTGGAAGCAATCGGTATACTGCTTTCTGCCCTTCTGTGCGCCTGCGCTGACAGAAATGTAGTTCGGCTCCGGCATGTTGAGAACAGCGCCGTCACAAACGATCTCGCACTTGATGTCGTAATCCTTATGGTTGTTAACAAAGGACTCTACATCAATTCTAACGCCGGACTTGGTGGTCAGGATCATGATCTGCGGGTCATGCAGATCCTTCGGGCCATTGTTGGTGGACTTGCCGTAAACAACCTGAGCAGTTGCATAGTCCTCGCCGAGCAGCCAACGCAGAACGTCAATCTCATGAACCATGGAGTTTTCTACTGCCATGCTGTTGTCCCAATCATCCGGAACAGCCGGGTTACGATGTGCGCAGTGCAGCAGCAGAGCCTCACCGTATTCGCCGCTCTGAACAGCTGCCTTCAGCTGCTTGTAGCCTTCATCGTAACGACGCATGAAGCCAACCTGTACCATCTGCTTGCCTGCAGCGATCTCAGCCTCTACGATTTCCTTGCACTCGTCAGCCTTTGCAGCCAGCGGCTTCTCGCAGAATACATACTTGCCAGCCTTGATAGAAGCCAGAACATACTTCTTATGGAACGGGTCAGCGGTGGTGCACATGATTGCGTCAATCTCCGGATCGTTGATCATGTCAATCGGATCTTCATAGCCCTTGATGCCGAACTTCTCAGCAACAGACAGGCCAAATGCGCCAGCCGGATCAGCACAAGCAACAACCTTGCCGCCCTGCAGCTTGGTGTTCACGCGCTCAATGTGGGTACGGCCGATTCCGCCAGTTCCTACCAAACCAATTCTCAGATCACTCATGATAAATACCTTCCTTTTCTAAATATTTTCCACTTGTTCTTGCGAGAACGATACCGGTCTCGCAAAAGATTAAAATTTTTGGATTTGATAGAATCGTTCATGTTTCCTTTTCCATCAAATCCTAAATAAGTTATTACGATACCGAACTCTTTCTTTGCGATACCGGTCTCTTAACTGTGTCTATATTATATATCTGATGTTTGTATTTTGTCTACTGTGAGTTGTTACAAAACACCTTCGACTTTTTTGTGCATTCTACACAGGAATCTTTTTCTGTATATAAACAAAAAAATCACAGTGCATCATGCACTGTGATTTTTCTTAGATATTTTCTTTGAGCAAAATCTCATTTGTCGTATAGCAGACTTTTTTCTCCGGCTCTCTTTCGTAAATCAGCTTCTCAAAGAGCAGCCGCATGGCAAGCCGTCCCTGCTCTCGCAGGTCTCCGCTAATCGTACAGGCGATCTTTCCATCTTTCACCAAATGGGTGATCTCTTCATAGCGTTCATAGCACAAAATGGTGAGGTCTCGTCCGACATCTTGCACGGCACGGCAAATATCCGGCACACAGCCACAGGTAATCATCAATGCCTGAATCTCCGGATGCTGTTGCAGCCATTCCACAGTCTGCTGATAGGCATATTCCGGCTTTTCCACAATATCCATGGAAGCGCAAATCGTGACGCGCGGACACAATTCCCCGATGCTGTCCCGAAAGGAGTGCTCGCGCTGTTTTACCGCGCGCATGTTGTTGCTGGAAATAATTCCCAATTGTCCGCCATTTGGCAGCAGCAATCCCATCATGTGTGCTGCCACTCTGCCCGCCTGCACCATATCTTGTCCCACATAGCACAAGTACGGCTCTGTCTGCAAATTGGAATTGACCGCCACGACCGGAATCTTCTGTTCCTTGAGTTTCTGCATGGCCTGTACCACTTCCGGCACTTCAATCGGCAGAACAACCGCTCCAGCAATATCCTCTTTCGGCAATCGTTGCAGACATGCTACCTGTTCTGATGCTTCAAACGGGACATTATAGTACACAATGTCAACATTAAAGCTATTAAAATCCTGCTGCACCAGCTCCATGCCCTTTTTGAGCGTTGGCATCGCATCAACCGTCGGCATGACAACGGCAACCGTCATCTTTTTCTTCTGATAGTTCAGTGCCTTCGCCAACGGATTGGACTCATAGCCGTATTCTTCCAATAGCTTTTTGATTTGCTGTCGTCTGGCGTCACTCACACCCGGACGATTGTGAATCACTTTATCTACGGTCGATTTATGCACACCGGCAAGATCCGCGATCTGCTTGAGTGTTACACCCATCAATTAACCCCTCCATGTGTTCGAATGCCTCTATCATATCGTATTTTTCCAAAAAAAGCAAGATTTACAGCTGCTTTGCCGCTTTTTCATACGCCTGATAGGTCGTTTGGTCAAAACAAACCATGGTTACGCGCTCCATGTCCGGATGCTCGTCCAGAAATTGCGTAATCGTCTGCAATGCGATCTTTGCCGCCTGCTCTAAGGGAAAATGATACACGCCGGTGCTGATAGACGGAAAGGCTACGGTACGGCAGCCATGTTCCCACGCGACGGTCAAGCTGTTTCGATAGCTGTTGACAAGCAGCTGTGCCTCGTTGTGATTGCCGCCGCGCCAAATTGGTCCCGGCGTATGCACCACATATTTTGCCGGCAAACGATAGCCCTTTGTGATTTTCGCCTCTCCCGTCTCACAGCCGTGCAATGTGCGGCACTCCGCGAGCAGCTGCTTTCCTGCTGCTCGGTGAATGGCACCGTCCACACCGCCTCCGCCGAGCAGAGAGCAATTCGCCGCATTGACAATCGCATCCACGGCATAGGTTGTAATATCGCCCTGTTCAATAGATAATCTCATTATTTTTTCCTCCTGACAAAAAACGGCACAGGAATCCCTGCGCCGTTTTGGTTTATTTTGCATTGGAAAGCATCAGCTTGATGCGGTTTTCCTGATTGATGCGTGAAGCACCCGGGTCATAGTCTACGCTGACAATATTGGCGTTTGGATAGACCTCTCGAATTTTACGAATCATACCCTTGCCCGCAATATGGTTCGGCAGACAGCCAAACGGCTGGGTCAAAACGATATTCGGCACGTTTTCCTCGATCAGTTCCACCATTTCTGCCGGAAGCAGCCAGCCCTCGCCCATCTTGACGCCAGGGCTGATAATTTGATGCGACAGCTTGCGCACGCGCTCAAATTCCATCATCGGACGGAAATGTCCATCGCGCTTGATGACATCAATCATGTCCTTCTGCTTGCTGAGCAGGAAGCGATATACCGCCTGCATGACAGCTGCACTCTTGATCGAGCGACCGTACAGCTGAAAGTCGATAATCCCGTTATAAATACAGTACAGGCAGAAATCCAGCAAGCCCGCCAGCACCGGTTCTGTGCCCTCGCCGAGCAGGAACTGCTCCAGATTGTTGTTGCCGAGCGGAGAAAACTTCACATAAATCTCTCCGACAATACCGACCTTTTTCTTCGAGCCAAAATCCTTCATTTCAATCTGCGCAAATCGCTTGCAGATGAGCACGTACATCATGCGAACGTACTTGTAATGAATGAATTTGTCGCCGCGAAAATCCTTTGTGATTTTATTAAACAGCTCATCCACTGCCTTCTGGCAGTCTCCCTTGTGCACCTCATATGGGCGGCACTGGTTAAAGATATGCATGATAAAATCACCGAGCAGCACACCGTATGCGACCTGAATAAACGCCTTCGGTGTCAGCTTAAAGCCCGGATTTGCATTTTTCTCCAAACCAGAGAAATTGAGCGAAATAACCGGAATAAAGCCCATGCCATTTTTGATGAGTGCCTTGCGCAGCAGATGAATATAGTTGGACGCGCGGCAGCCGCCGCCGGTCTGCGTAATCATCAGCGCAACCTTATGCAGATCATATTTGCCAGATTCCAGTGCATCAATGAACTGACCGATGACGAGCAAAGCTGGATAGCAGGTGTCATTATGTACATTTTTCAGGCCGCATTCCGCAATTTGCGAGCCTTCTGTCTCCAAGACTTCCATATTATAGCCGTAGTTCTTCATAATCGAAGTAATCAGCTTGAGCTGTACCGGCAGCATATTCGGAACCAGAATGGTATAGTCTTTTTTCATATCCTCCGTAAACGGAACATGTGGAATTTCACGCGTTTCGGGCATTCTGTTTTCCCTCCTCTACTGCGGCGAGCATACTGCGAATACGAATCTTCGCAGCACCCAAGTTGTTAATCTCATCAATTTTGAGCTGGGTATAAATTTTACCGCCTTCTTCTGTAATGGCACGCATTTCATCGGTTGTAATGGCATCAATACCACAGCCAAAGGATACCAGCTGAATGAGCTGTGCATCCGGTCTGTGCACTGCCCAGTTGGCAGCTGCATACATGCGGGAATGATAGGTCCACTGGTTGAGGACATTTACCGTCGGCATCTCTGCCAGCGGTGCGACAGAGTCCTCGGATACAATGACCATATTATACGACTGAATCAAGCGGTCAATGCCATGGTTAATTTCCGGATCAATATGATACGGGCGTCCCGCCAGAACGGCAATTTCCAAGCCATGCTCTTGCGCATAGGCAACCGCTTTTTTGCCTTCCGCAGCAACATCTGCATAGTATCGATCCAATTCGGCATAGCCTGCGGCAGCAGCCTGCTTGACCATGCGCTTATTGATGTGCGGATATTTTTTCACAAACAGCTCACACGCTGTCTTGAGGAACTCCTTCTTTCTGTCCAGCTCAATATACGGCATCATAAAGTCAACGCCCTGCAAGTGCTTCATGTTCGCCTTGAGCAGCTCCGGATAGTACGCAACGACCGGACAGTTGTAGCAGTTCGATGTGCGGTGTTCATCCAAATTATATGTCATACACGGATAGAAAATGGCATCCACGCCCTTGCTCAGCAGATTTTCAATATGACCGTGCATGAGCTTGGCCGGATAACATACGGTATCCGACGGAATCGAGTTCTGTCCCAGCGCGTACATGGCACGCGTAGATACATCTGACAGTACCACTTCAAAATCCAAATGCGTCAGGAACGTATGCCAGAACGGCAGCAGTTCAAACATATTCAGTCCGAACGGAATGCCAATCTTCGCCTTGCCCGGCTGGCTCTTGCGATACTGCTGCAAGCGCTCCAGTTTATATTCATACAAATTCGGCAGCTTGAGCTTATCTCCGCCGCCAAGCGGACGCTCACAGCGATTGCCGGAAATAAATTTTCGTCCGCCAGGGAACAGCGAAACCGTCAGCGAGCAATGATTCGTACATCCGCCGCACTTTACCGAGGTCGTTTTGTGGTCAAAGTTTTTCAGTTCTTTCAGAGAAATCAGCGAGCTGGCTTCCTTCTCATTCGCCATCGCGTGCAGTGCCGCACCATACGCACCCATCAAGCCGGAAATCACCGGACGGGTAACATTTCTGCCGATTTCCATTTCAAACGAGCGCAGAATGGCATCGTTGAGGAACGTGCCGCCCTGTACAACAATATGCTTGCCCAGATCATCCGGCGAATGCGCGCGAATGACCTTATACAGCGCGTTTTTGACGACACTGACAGACAAACCGGCAGAGATGGCGTCAATACCTGCGCCGTCCTTCTGTGCCTGCTTGACCGACGAGTTCATAAAGACAGTACAGCGGGAACCTAGGTCAATCGGATGTTCCGCGAACAGACCCAACCGGCAGAATTCTTCGATGCTATATCCCATAGAACGGGCAAATGTCTCGATAAACGAGCCGCAGCCAGAGGAACATGCCTCATTCAGAGAAATATTGTCGATACAGTTGTTGGCAATCTTGAAACACTTGATGTCCTGACCGCCAATATCAATGATAAAATCGACATCCGGTTCGAAATGACGCGCCGCCTTAAAGTGTGCCATGGTCTCAACAAGACCGTGATCGACACCAAACGCATTGAGAATCAGCGCTTCACCATAGCCCGTCACGGCAGAGCCTGCAATGCGGATGCGGTCTCCACACAGCTCATACAGCTTGATGAGCTGTTCTCTGACGACATCGACCGGATTGCCCTTGTTCGGGCTGTAGTAGTTATACAAAATCTGGTTGTCTTCGCCAATCAAAACAAGCTTTGTCGTTGTCGAGCCGCAGTCGATACCCAGATATGCCTTGCCGCTGTACATCGTGACATTCTCACGCATAATATCGTGCGAATTATGACGGCGGCGGAACTCGGTATATTCTTCCTCTCCGTGGAACAACGGATCCAGTGTCGCTGTCTTTACACGGATGTTCGCCGTCTTTTCCAGCGTGTCCAGCAGTTCCTCATAAGTATACGTCTTTTCCGAGGTGTCCTTTGCATAAACTGCCGCACCGGCAGCAATGGCATACGGTGCCAGCTCCGGAAAATGTGCGTGCTCATCAGACAGCTGCAAGGTCTCCTGAAACCGCTTCTGCAAGCCCTTAAAGAAGAACAGTGGGCCGCCGAGGAAAACGACATCGCCTTCAATCTCACGACCCTGTGCCAGACCGGCAACTGTCTGATTGACAACTGCCTGGAAAATAGAGGCTGCCACATCTTCCTTGCGCGCACCCTCGTTGAGCAGCGGCTGAATATCACTCTTGGCAAATACGCCGCAGCGCGATGCAATCGTGTAAATGCGCTCCGCTTTCAAGGACAGGGCATCCAGCTCATTCGGCTGTACATCAAGCAGGACAGCCATCTGGTCAATAAAGGCACCCGTACCACCGGCACAGGAGCCATTCATTCGTTCCTCTAGCTGTCCGGTCAGGAACACAATCTTTGCATCTTCACCACCCAGCTCAATGACAACATCCGCCTTCGGCACAAAGGTTCCGACGCATTTTCTCGTCGCAAAGACTTCCTGTACGAAGTCCACACCACTTGCCTTTGCCACACCGAGGCCAGCCGAGCCGGTAATTGCCACACAAATATTTGCCTCACCAATTACCTGCTTCGCATCACGCAGCATTTCACAGGCTTTTTCGCGCACTTTAGAAAAGTGACGCTCATATTTCCGATACAAAATTTCAAGGCGTCCAGTCGCATCGTTTACGCCGGCCGCCACGAGTTTTACGGTTGTTGAACCGATATCAATACCTAAATACACATTCATACAATAAATAACCTTTTTTCTTCTCGCTCTGTCAGCACAGCAGAGCTATGTGACTCACATGAATTAAAAACTATTAGTATCATATTACTCATTTTCAAAAAAATAGTCAACATTTCTGCCAGCGGTTCCCTATATTTTCTGATTCTTTTACAAAATTATAACATGGTTCTTTCGGTATTGAGAACTATTTGCACAATCAAAAACGCCGACGATTTCCACCGTCGGCATTTTTGATTTCCATTATTCCAGCTGGTCACGATCCAGCTTGCCGTTTTCTGTCATCGGAAGCGAATCCACGATACGAACAATACCCGGAATCATGTGCGTCGGCAAATGCGGACGCGCAGCCGCGCGAATCTGTCCCGGTGTCATCTCATGGCTGACGGTAACATAGGCAACCAAATGCCCGTACCGCTCGACAACACCGCAGCCGGTGACGCCGTGAATGCGCACCATGTGGTTCTCAACATCGCCCGGCTCAATGCGCACGCCGCGCACCTTAATCATGCCGTTCTTGCGATAGCTCCAATACAGCTTTCCTTCCTCTGTGACAAAGCCAATATCACCGGTACGGAAGGCAGGCTGTCCGTCAATCGTGCAGAATCCACCCTCGTCATCATTGGTATATCCGCCGGTAACGCTCTTGCCAATCAGGACAATTTCGCCCTCTTCTCCAATCAGGACATCTTCATTTCCCTTCATCACACGAATGGTCGTGCAGGCATCCTTGACAATGCCAACCGGCAGTCTGTCATCGCACATCTCATCGGTAATCTGGGCCGCACAAACATTACATGTCGCCTCCGTCGGGCCATAGCCGTTGATGACTGTCAGATCTCCATCAAAGCACTTGAGCAAGTGGCGAACCGTGCCCGGATGCAGCGACTCGCCGGACAAATATACCACACGCAGATGCGGCATCATTTTTCTGCCAAAGCTGTTGCTCTGCATCATAAAATGTACGAGCGTCGGCGGAAGCACCATCATTGCGGCATTGGATTTGACAAGATGCGGATACAGCATGGTCAAGTGCTGCTGAATCTCCGAATTGGTTGTCACCAGTGTTCTACCATGTGTCAGCGCATAATAAATATCTGTCAGCGACAGATCAATAGAAAACATCGCCAGATTTAAAACGGTTCCCTCTTCCTCCGGCTTGAGCGGAATTGTCTTATCCATCCAGTCAATATAGTTATTCAAATTGCCGCGCGTCGCCTGTACGCCCTTCGGATTGCCCGTGCTGCCGGATGTAAAGGTGATATACGCCAGCTGGTCATCCGAATAAGACGTCGGCAGCTGTACCTCTTCCTCCGGCGGCTGATCCGATACCGCCATAATATTTAAGGAGAGCGCCGAACCTGCACCGGCAAAGCCGCGGCCAACCGCACACAAAATCAGACCGGCATCCGCCTGCGAAGCAATCGCCTTGCGGCGACCGACCGGCTGCTGTGGGCTGACCGGAATATACGGCACGCCCGCGCGAAGACAGGCTACATATGCCAATATCATGCTGTATTCCTTGTGGCCATATACAATAACACGCTTTGTGCCAGATGCGACAATATGCTTTGCCAGATTTTCCGATCTGCGATACAGCTCTCCATAGGTAATCGAACCGGAAGAGGAAGAAACCGCTACAACGTCCTCTGGCTGCTTATAAATTGTTGAAATATCCATTCGACTTCACTCCTGTCTTGCGTTTCAAACAACGTAACACAAAATAACTCTTGCTATTAAAAATGATACCATGCCGCGCACATTCTTTCAACCAAATTTCCTGTATTTTCTTGCGAAACTTTGAAATTTATATAATTTTATCCTTGACATACCGACAAAAAAGTATTAGGATAGTTGCATCAAGTAAATATCCTTATCAAGAGAGGCGGAGGGAACGGCCCTATGAAACCCGGCAACCTACTATCGCAAGGTGCCAAATCCGGCGGTATTACCAGATCGAAAGATGAGGGAATCATTCGGCGCTCTGTGTAATCGGCAGAAGCGCTTTTTTATTCGTTAATTCAAAACACATCTTATAGAAAGAAGGTATCCCAATGGGAAAGAACTTATTTACCTCTGAGTCCGTTACCGAAGGACATCCGGACAAAATCTGCGACCAGATCTCTGATGCTATTCTGGACGCAATCATCGCAAAGGATCCGACCGCTCGTGTCGCTTGTGAGACAACCGTAACCACCGGTATCATCTCCATCATGGGCGAGATCACCACCAACGCCGTTGTCGATTACGGCACCATCGCTCGTGAGACCGTTCGTGAGATCGGCTATGACCGCGCAAAGTTTGGCTTTGACTGCGACACTTGCGCTGTTGTCACCAGCATCGACAAGCAGTCTGCCGACATCGCTATGGGCGTTGACAAGGCACTGGAAACCAAGGAAGACGCTGCTCTCGACCTGACCAACGGCGCAGGCGACCAGGGCATGATGTTCGGCTACGCTTGCACCGAGACGCCGGAGCTGATGCCGCTGCCGATCTTTCTGGCACAGAAGATGGCAAAGAAGCTGACCGATGTCCGCAAGGCTGGCACGGTTGATTATCTGCGTCCGGACGGCAAGACGCAGGTTACCGTTGAGTATGACGAAAACAACAAGCCGATTCACATTGACACCGTTGTTCTGTCCACCCAGCACAACCCGGAAGTGACACTGGAGCAGATCCGCAAGGATATGATCGAGCTGGTTATCAAGCCGACTCTGCCGGCTGACCTGTTCGACGAGAATACACGTATTTTTGTCAATCCGACCGGTCGTTTTGTTATCGGCGGCCCGCAGGGTGACTCCGGTCTGACCGGCCGTAAGATCATCGTTGATACATACGGCGGTTCCGCACCGCACGGCGGCGGCGCATTCTCCGGCAAGGACCCGACCAAGGTTGACCGTTCTGCCGCTTACGCTGCTCGCTATGTCGCAAAGAACATCGTCGCTGCCGGTCTGGCTGACAAGTGCCAGGTACAGCTTGCATACGCTATCGGCGTAGCACAGCCGGTATCTATCCGTGTAGAGACCTTCGGCACCGGTACCGTTGCCGACTCCAAGCTGGAAGATGCTGTTGAGCAGGTATTCGATCTGCGTCCGACCGCAATCATCCGTGATCTGGATCTGCGCCGTCCGATTTATCGTCAGCTCGCCGCTTACGGCCACATGGGACGTACCGATCTGGGCGTTACTTGGGAAAAGACCGACCGTGTTGACGCACTGAAGGCTGCCGTTGCAGGCTAATTCTTCTGACAAAAAAACCAGCGCGTGTATCTTCGGATACACGCGCTTTTTCTATGCACCAATACAAAAGAGGCTGCAGACGAATCTGCAGCCTCCCTGTGTACAAGAGAATGAGAGTCTATGTGTTTGTTGAATGAACTTCTTTACGGACGAACTGCGTTCTTTCTCATATCAACGACTACGGATACAACGATAATCAAGCCCTTGATTACCTGTGTCAGGTTATCGTTAACACCCAGAAGAACGAGGCCATTGTTGATGATACCAAGAATCAGGATACCGGACAGTACACCGGACATACGGCAGATACCGCCTGTCTGAGAAGTACCACCGATGGTAGCTGCTGCGATGGCATCGAACTCGTACTGCAAGCCGTTAGTAGACGGGTCAGCAGAACCGGTACGTGCTGCCAGCATTGCGCCAGCCAGACCGGACAGAAGGCCGCACCACATATAGGTGAGAATCAGGTTCTTCTCTACATTGATACCAGCTACGCGAGCTGCCTGACGGTTGCCGCCGATTGCGAAGATGTTCTTACCGAAGCGGCACTGCGTCATCATAAACCACGAAATAATAAAGACAATTAAGAAGATGAATACAACCATCGGAACTCCGGCGATCTTATATACAGCGAAGTTACGGAAGCTCTGATCCAGATTGGATACCGGCTTATTGGAGTACATCTTTGCCAAAGCTCGACATATGAGCTGTGAGCCCAACGTCGCGATAAACGGATGGATATGGGTACAAGCGACCAGCCAGCCACAGATGATACCAACGATTGCGCCGATTACCATAGCAACGATGATACAAACAACTGCCGGCAGATGCACGCTAATCAGACGAGTCGGCAGATCAGCCTGCTGTGCGAGGGATGCAGATACTACAGCGGACAGAGCAGCTACAGCACCAGGACCCAGATCGATACCAGCGGACAGGATGCACCAGCAAACGCCGCAGGTAATGATGCCCTTGACGGACTCAGACGAAATCAGTGTGGTCAGGTTGCCGACAGTCATAAACTTCGGACGAACCGCGGTCAGAGCAATTGCCAAGATAATCAGCACGAACCACATGGCGTTGTCTGACATGAATTTTTTAAAATCAAAGCCCTTTTTTGTTGCTTCCATTATGAGAGTCTCCCCTTTCTTTTACTTGGCAGTGGCGAAGTCGTTCTTTTCGCCGTGTGCATAGGTCAGCAGCTCCTGCGAATCATACGGATCGCCGCCGTCACGGTTACGATCGATAATGCCCATCATGTGGCCCTCATACATAACCAGAATACGGTCAGCCATGCCGGATACTTCCGGAAGCTCGGAGGAAATCATGATGATTGCCTTACCCTCGCCTGCCAGCTGCGTAATAATCGAATGGATTTCAGATTTTGCACCGACGTCGATACCACGAGTCGGTTCATCGACAATCAGGATGTCCGGATTCAGCAGCAGCCAACGTGCCAGAAGCACCTTCTGCTGGTTACCACCGGACAGATTCATAATGCGCTGACGCATGGACGGCGTCTTGGTGCGCATTGCCTGATTCCATTTGATCGCATCCTCTTCCATCTTCTTATGATTCTGGGGGAAACCATAATTTTTCAGGGATGCCATAACGGTATTTTCTGTAATATCAAGCAGTCCAAAGATACCATTGCCGCGGCGGTCCTCGGTCAGAAGACCAATCGAGTTTGCAATCGCATCCTCCGGGCTCTTGATGTTAACTTCCTTGCCATTGAGGAAAATCTGACCAGCGGTCTTTTTGCGCATACCGAAGATGGTTTCTACAACCTCGGTACGTCCTGCACCTACCAGACCCGCAAATCCGAAGATTTCGCCGCGGTGTACCTGGAAACTTACGTGCTCAAACGACTTGCCGGATGCCAGATCCTTAACTTCCAGAATAACATCACCGATTTCACAGTCAACCTTCGGGAACATGTTGCCAACCTGACGTCCTACCATCATCTCTACAACCTTGTCCACGTTGAGGTTTTCTGCGCGGTCTGTGCCGATGTACTCACCGTCACGGAATACGCTGATGTCATCACTGATGCGGAAGATTTCTTCCATCTTATGAGAAATGTAGATAATTGCTACGTTCTTGGACTTTAGGTCTGCGATAATATCGAACAGATGCTCTACTTCCGTCTCGGTCAGAGCGGAGGTCGGCTCGTCCATGATAACGACCTTGGTATCATACGATACAGCCTTTGCAATTTCTACCATCTGCTGCTGAGCAACCGTCAGATCTCTCATCATATCGTCCGGATTCAGCGCCAGATTCCACTTTTCAAACAGTTCTATCGCTTCTTTGCGTGCCCGCTTGTGGTCACACATCAGCTTGTTCTTCATCGGGAAGCGGCCGAGCCACAGGTTCTCGCACACGGTACGATCCGGTACCGGAGAAAGCTCCTGATGGATCATCGTAATGCCCGCGTTCATCGCCTGCAGCGGGCTTTTAAATTCTACTTCCTTGCCATCGAAGATAATCTTGCCAGAGGTGCACGGCTGAATGCCGATCAGACACTTCATCAGTGTCGATTTACCTGCACCGTTCTCACCCATCAGGGTATGTACGGTACCTGGGCGAACGTTCAGCTGTACGCCTTTCAGAGCTCTTACGCCCGGAAATTCCTTGACAATGTCATGCATTTCGAGGATATACTCACTCACGTTTGTGTTCACCCTGCCTTTCCTACCTTCTTGCCTAAATGAGGGCGTCAGACCATGTCCGACGCCCCCAACGTCTCAACTCGATACTTTGCGGTTATTCTTCTCTCTCAAAAATAACCGTTTTTCCTGCAAATTAGAGATAATCTGCTACGTTGTCCTTGGTTACCGGCTCGAACGGAATCCAAACGATGGAATCGCTGTAGTCCTTGCCAGTCTCGTCCTTGGTGAACGAGGTGCCATCGTTGGCAGCCTTGCCGTTAACGAGGTTCAGAGCAGCTTCGATGCAGCCCTTGCCCTGTCCGAGCGGATTCTGGTAAACGGTCATTGCCATCTTACCAGCCTGAACAGCTGCTGCGCCGTCCTTGGTGCAGTCAATACCAACGATCGGGAACGAGGACGGATCGACACCGGCTGCCTCGCAAGCCTCGATTGCGCCGAGAGCCATTGCGTCGTTGTTGGAAATGATGCAGTCAAATTCCTGTCCGGAAGTCAGAACCGGGCTGATCTTGTTCATAGCCTCTGCACGGTCATACTTACCAGCCAGATCGACAACAGATGTTGCCTTGATGCCTTCGTCTTCCAGTGCCTTCAGAACGCCTGCACAGCGCTTGATCTGAGATACCTGACCCAGCTCGCCCTGAAGCAGAATGTACTTGATTTCGGTCTTGCCCTGCTTCTTGAAGTAGTCAGCCAGATACTCGCCCTGGAAGTAACCGGAGGTGTCCTCGTTGGAACCACAGAAGCCAACGTTCTTTGCTGCGAGAACTTCCATGTCAGACGGCGGACGGTTTACGAATACCAGCGGTGTATCGCCAGCTGCATCTACGAGGGACTGTGCTGCATCGGAGTCTACCGGGTTCACGATAACAGCTTCGTCGCCGCCGTTTACTGCGGTTTCGATGTACTGAATCTGCTTTGCAGAGTCGTTCTGTGCGTCCTGAGAAGTCAGCGTAACACCAGCTTCTTCTGCGGAAGACATAGCCGCAGATTCCAGCGTGGACAGGAACTCATCACGCGTAGACATAATCAATGTCATGGTGCCATTTTCACCGGAGCCGCCGGAAGCCTTGGAGTCGCCGCCAGACGATCCGCAGCCTGCCATCATGCCTGCGCAGGTTGCGCCAGCTAGGAGGACTGCCATCATTTTCTTCAGTTTCATAGTTTCTCTCCTCTTCTTTTCTGTCTTTTGCGTTTGGGATGACGCTCTCGACTTTTGATGTATCAAGAATAGCACCACAATGTTACAATTGCAAGTATTTATTTGTTGATTTTGACCAAAAACGAATTTTTCATGCAATCCTCCTAAGTTTTTTGCAGCTTTTTTGTGCAACTACAACATATAATATATTGCTCAACTTTCTTTCTATTTTTTCTCGTTTCTTTTTCTCCCGCCTTTCATGGTAAATTATCGTCATTTGTTTGTATTATTTCGTATTTTCGTTCTCCTATTTTTATTTTTGCTCACCTCGTTTTGATTTTTTGTCTCGTGCATCTTTGTACAATCTGTCACTCTGCTTTTCGTTTCTTTTGCGTTCTCGCACACGCTTTTTGTCATTTTATCAGATAAATTGCTGTTATCTAAAAATTTTCCTATTTTTTCACTTCATCTTCTTCTATATCCGTTATTAAATCGTTAGCCAGTCTTTGTTTATTTTTTCACGAGCGGCAAAGCACGATTTCTTTGTTTTTTCTGTTATTTTTTCATATTGTATTATTTTCCCTCTCATTTCCCCTTCTAAAAAATAGCAAAATATTGTCTTTTCCATGTCACTTTTTATAAAAAGTATTCTTCTGCGTATTTTTCTGTCTCCATGCCGTTCGGATAGAAATTCACACGATACAATCAAGATTTCGATGAAATCTCTCCAATCCTCGATTTTTCAACAGTGTGTAGAAAAATGATACATCGGATATGCACAACGAAAAAACCAATATTCCACTATCGTCTTCCGCTTTACAAAGCTATCTGATTTTGGTACACTTGAGGTAAAGATACGGGTAATTGCTGATAACATACTCAGCACTCGTTCACATGGAAAGGAGTCCATATAATTATGTCTTATGGTATCAAATCCCCTGCACGTTACATGCAGGGCAATGGCGAGCTGGCAAATCTCGGCAAAAACGTCAAGAAAATGGGCGAAAAGTTTCTCGTCCTCTGCTCTCCGAACAACAAGAAGCGCGTCGGCGCACAGATCGAAGAGAGCCTGAAGTCTGTGGAAAAGGAAGTCATTTTCTGCGAATTTAACGGTGAGTGCACCAAGGCAGAAATCTCCCGCGTCATGGATGTCGTCACCGAGAACAACTGCGACGTTGTCATTGGTGTCGGCGGCGGCAAGGTCATCGACACGGCAAAGGCTGTTGTCACCAACCTCGGCGGCTACCAGCTGGTTATCATCCCGACCGTTGCATCCAACGACTCCCCGTGCAGCGGCGTTGCTGTTATCTACAATGATGAAGGCGTCGTCATCAAGGCACTGATGATGAAGCGCAATCCGGATCTCGTTCTGGTTGACACCGCTGTTATCGCTCAGTCTCCGAAGCGTCTGCTCGTTGCCGGCATGGGTGATGCCCTGGCTACTTGGTTTGAAGCGCGCGCCTGCAAGGCATCCGGTGTCAAGACCATGGCACGCGGTCAGTGCTCCAATACCGCTCTGATGATGTCCAAACTGTGCTACGACATTCTGATTCGTGATGGTGCCGGTGCACTGGAAGCTCTGGAAGCAAAGCAGTCCAATGAGGCACTGGAGAATGTCGTTGAGGCCTGCATTTATCTGTCCGGCGTCGGCTTTGAGAGCGGCGGTCTGGCAGCAGCTCACGCCATCAACGATGGTTTCGCTTATGTTCCGCAGGCACATGGCATGTATCACGGCGAAAAGGTTGCCTTCGGCACCATTGCCCAGCTGGTTCTGGAACATGCTTCCGAAGAAGAAATGAACGAAGTTCTGTCGTTTATGAAGCTGGTTGGTCTGCCGATGACACTGGCTGATCTGGGCATCACGGATGTCAAGGAAGACGAAATCCGCAAGGTAGCAGAAGCTGCCGTTGTTCCGACGCAGTCCACCAAGAACCTGCGCAAGGACATCACCGCAGACGAAGTATACGCTGCCATCATGGAAGCAGATAAGATCGGCACAGCATTCAAGGCATAATTTTCTCTGCTTTTTGTCAGACAGGAGGGATTATCATGGCAACGGCTTACAGTCCAGATATGGAATTTCACCTGAAAATCAAGACTGGGGACGTCGGCAGATATGTGATTCTGCCCGGCGATCCCGGACGATGCGAAAAAATTGCCGCTCTGTTTGACAATCCGGTAAAAATCGCATCCAATCGTGAGTTCACGACGTATACCGGTACGCTGGACGGCGTTCCGGTCAGCGTGTGCTCGACCGGCATCGGTGGTCCATCGGCAGCCATCGCTTTGGAAGAGCTGGTGCACTGCGGCGCCGATACGTTTATTCGTGTCGGCACATCAGGCGGTATGCAGCCGGATGTGTTGGGCGGCGATTTAGTCATCGCAACCGGCGCCATTCGTATGGACGGCACCGGTTCAGAATATGCACCGATCGAGTATCCGGCAACACCGCATTTTGATGTCGTGCAGGCACTGCACCAAGCGGCTGCACAAGCGGGACTGCGGTTTCACACCGGCGTCGTACAATGCAAGGACTCATTTTACGGCCAGCACGAACCGGAAAACATGCCGGTCTCCGCAGAGCTGGAACAAAAATGGAAGGCTTGGCTCGGTTGTGGTGCACTCGCAAGTGAAATGGAATCCGCGACACTGTTTATCGTCGGCGCGGTGCGCCGCGTGCGCGTCGGAACCATTTTGCTCGTGCTCGGCAATCAAACCCGTCGCGCGATGGGGCTGGAAGATATTCAAGTGCACGATACCACGCAATGTATACAGACCGCAGTCGAAGCGCTGCGGCTGCTCATTGCATCTGACAAGCAAAAACAAGCATGACAAAAGGCAGGAGCAAATGCTCCTGCCTTTTCGTTTTCTCTGTATTATGGATCGACCAAAATACCAATGCCAACCAAACCCGGACCGGTATTGATTGCCAGTGTAGCAGTAATCTGATCCTCTGCCACAATCTTGCCCTGCTTGATGGTCTTTTTCAAAACAGGTTTAATGGCAGCAGCTTCTTCCGGCGCACCGCCATTCATCAGCGCCAACAGCGCCGGCTTGCCGTTGCAGAATGCTTCTACATGATGCAGCAGCTTTTCCTTGCCAGCCTTTGCACCGCGAATTTTTTCTACAGTATAATACGAGCCTTCTTCATTGCACGAGATAATCGGCTTGATCTTGAGCAGGCTGCCTGCAACCGATGCAACGCCGCCAATCCGGCCGCCCTTGCGCAAATATTCCAATGTATCCATATAAAAGAATACTTTGGAATCTTTAACCTTTCCACTCAGCTTAGCGCAAATTTCCTCAAACGGAACATTTTTGCTCACCTGCTGTGCTGCCCAAATCGCCAGCAGACCCGAACCAATCGAGATATTTTTAGAATCCAAAATAAACGAGTTGAGCTCTGGATGCTCTTGGAACACCAGATGCGCCGTATGGCAGGTGCTGCTCAGCTTGCTGGAGATAAAGACGCCAATGACATTTTCATAGCCTTCTTCTTTGATCTCCTCGATCATATCATAATAATCCTGCATAACCGGCGTAGATGTATGCGGAATTTCTTCTGGAAAGCGCTTATACACATCATATGCCAGCGCAACGCTGTCCATATAGTGTTCGTTTTCGTATGATACGCGCAGACGCAATACCTTCATGTTGTATTTCTGAATCAAAGACTGCGGGACATCACAGCCAGAATCAACGAGAACCACTGTCTTGTTTTTCTTCATGATACATTCCTCACGATAAAAATAGTTTTGATAACCATATGTTATAGTATTACATATCCACCGTTTTTTGTCAAGTATCTCGAACATTCTGTAAACAACTTCCGTATCTGCTTGCTTGTCCATGTATTTTCTGTTACTATGGGTTCATAAAGGAGTTGATACGATGACGAACACCGAAAAACCGACCTTCAATCTGACACCGCAGGAAATCGAATTTTGCATTTCTGCTCTGCAAATCGAAATAGAAAACGTTGACCATGACACGCAAACCAATGAGCTTTCCGAGACCGACTGCAAAGAGCTGGATGCTTACGCGCAGCGACTTGGCGATGTCCAGGATCGGCTGCTCATCGGACAGACTGACTTCCGCACAGACACCTTGCTCCCAGTCTACGATTTGATTAAAAGCCAGCGAAACGCCCTCAACGATATTCTCGACAATGAAACCATGTCTTTGGACATGCGCCAACAAGGACAGCAGCACGTGCGCACAGCAAATGCTGTTTTGCGCAAGCTGAAACGGTATTTTCAGGAATTTGAAATCGATGTATAAATCCTATACATATAGCAAAACAGGCTCTCTCTGATTTTCAGAGAAAAGCCTGTTTTCTTTTAGGATTTTACTTTTTCCCGATTGTCCAACCGATGTTCATACGCGCCCCAGCGGCCGCAGCTGACCAGCGATGCCAACAGTGCGAGCAGCGAAAAGCCAATCCAAACGGCAATTGCTGCTCCCCAGCCGAAATTCTGTGCCACGGCACCAACACCAAAACTGGAAATCGCCGAACCGACATAGGCAGAACAATTCAAAACACCCGTCACAGACGAAGCGCGCCCTACTACGCCGAAGTGTACCGGAATTAGGTTAATCAGCATGATATTCGCGCCGGTCATACAGCTACTTGCCACTGTCAGCAGAATCAGTGACAGCACGGCACTGACATTGCACACCCAATCCAGCGCAAGCAGTGACACAATGGTAACTGCGAAGAAAGCAGCCGAGGCTTTCAGCTCATTCTCCGTCCACTTTTTCGGCAGCGCCTTGGTGAAAAATACGCCGAGCATATTAAATACCGGAATGATAATATCCAGCGCAACCGATGCCGAGGTACCAAAATGGAAATTTTGCGTCATCAGCGTCGGCAGCCATGTCTGAATGCCATCGCGCAGCATACCGTGCGTCATAGCCGGAACTGTTGCCAGTACAATACCTGAGAGCAGCAACAGGCGCAGCATATTTTCCTTTTTCTGTGTCTGTTTCGGCTGCAGCTCAATGACTTCGATTTCTTCACTGGTTTCTATCTGTTTTTCAAACCAGCTCATACGAATCATCCAGTTGATGCCTGTAATAATAATCATGCCGCCCGCCAGCAGAAATACACCGCGCCAATTCCAAACCGTCAGCAGGACGGTTGCCAACACATAGGCGAGAATGGTCGCCAGCGGATACGTCACCGCGATGTTATTACAGCATTTTTTGCGCTCATCCGGTGGCATTTGTTCGGCAAAAATGCGCGCAATCGGTGACCACATCGTAGACTGAAACAAGCCATTGAGTGCCCACACGACGAGCATCACCGCATATTGTCCGGTCAGACCCATGATAAGGTTCAAAATGCCTGAGCCAATCAAGCCCACAAAAATCATCTTCTTCGGGCTGATGCGGTCACCAATCAAGCCGCTGAAAATCTGCGACACACCATACACGACAAACAATGCCGTGCCGATCAGTCCCGCCTGTGCTTCGTCCATACTGCCATTGGCAATCAGGGCAACCATTACGGCAGAATAGCTCATTCTGCCAAACAAGGCGATAATATAAGTAATGGCACACAGCCAAAACATCTTGCCGGACACCGCATGTGGACACACACGGCGTTCAAGTCTCGTTACCATGTTTATACTCCATTTCTATTCTCTATTTCATCGTACAAATATAGAGTATAGACGCAGGCAAGTCTCCCGTCAATCCGCATTCCGCCGTTATTCCTGTATAGATTCTTGCTATTTTCCGGTAAAATGCCCACTCTTCTGTACCTTAGAAAAGTGGGCATTATCTATCAATAAATTAAATTATCCGGGTCAAGCTGAGACCAGCCACAGCCCTGCAAATCGCCAATGATTTTCATATCTGCTTCTTCGAGAGCAAAATCAAAAATCTGGCTGTTTTCTGCAATTCTGGACGGCGTTACCGACTTTGGAAGCGGAATAACACCACGCTGTACATGCCAGCGCAGAACAACCTGTGCGACGGTCTTACCATATTTTTTTGCTAGCTCCTGCACGTCCGGAACAGAGAAAATGCGTCCGGTAGACATCGGGCTCCATCCCTCAACAACCATATTATGCTCGCGGCAGTATGCAATCATGTCATCCTGCGGCATACCCGGATGAATTTCAATCTGATCGACCATTGGCGCAATGTCGCAATGCTTGACCAGATTCTCGATATGACGCGGACGGAAGTTGCTGACGCCGATTGCCTTAATCTTGCCTTCGCCGTACAGCTTTTCAAATGCACGCCAGGTTTCCACGTTCATCTCTTCCCAATTGTCAAAATACTTGCGGTCATGCGGCCAGTGGATCAAATACAGATCCAAATAGTCGGTCTGGAGCTTCTCCAGTGAACGCGCAAAGGCATCCAGTGTGCTCTGATAGCCCTGATGCGGGTTCCACAGCTTGCTGGTCAGGAAAATGTCTTCTCGCGCAATGCCGGATTCTGCAATTGCCTTGCCGACACCAGCCTCGTTGCCGTAAGCTGTCGCGGTGTCAATGTGGCGATAGCCGACGCGCAGCGCCTCTGCTACGGACTTCTCCGCCTCTTCATTTGGTGTCTTCCATGTGCCGAAGCCCACACACGGAATGGATGTCCCGTTGGAAATCGGAATACGTGTCTGTAAATTCATGGATGTTCCCTCCTGTTGTTTGTTGCTAGGTTTAGTATAGCACATGAGGATTTATTGGAAAAGAAGAATTTTATGGAGAACGATGCTGTCCCTATTCTGATTCTACTTTCATCTCTGCCACTTTCTTTGACCAGCGCCACACTTCTTTCCAACTCTTTTGCGTGCCGATACCTTCTCTATAACAACAGATAAGATTCATCATTCCATCCATATTCCCAGCTTCTGCCGCCTTTTGATACCAATAGAATGCTCTCTCAGCGTTTTTATGCGTACCAATACCTTTATAATAACAATTGCCCGTATTGTTCATCGCAATAGAGTTTCCCGCTTCTGCCGCTTTTTTGTACCAATCAAATGCTTTTTCTTCATTCTTTTCTACGCCACGTCCGCGATAATAATCATCACCACGTTTATTCCATTCTTCTGCCAACTTTAGTCTATTATCTATACCAATTTTCCTTGTTGGTGCATTATTTTCTTTTTGTATTACAGGTACAAATTGTTCTATAGAATCCTGAATTTTTATCCATATATCTGATGTTTCATCAATCTGAGTTATTGATACAATCTGCAGATTTCCAAGAAGAAAACGAAATCCTGAATTCAGCGAAAATTTTCCGATCCGAATTGGAAGAATGGGTTTTCTATAACTTTCTGCACATTCCAATTCTTTTTCTACCCATACAGACTTTTGTGATTCTTCTGTCAACAATAAAACAACACAGGCACATTGTTCGATTGCATCATTGATAACATGCGCATATCGAGAACCAGTTGGAATGTCATCTGGTGCTCTCCAACATCTAATATGATTCTTTATTAAAATATCTCGTAGAATATCCGCATCCTGTTGATTCTTCGTAGAATAGCTGATGAAAGCATATTTTTTCTCATTATTCATGCTTCTTCCCTCTAATCAAGTAATTATTTTTATTATATCACAACTATTTTCCTCCATCGACATCTTTTATCAAAAATACAGCACCCGCCCTCTGTTATCAGAAAGCGGGTGCGGTTGGAAATAGAATAGATAAATAAAGAATAGGGGGGATTTATCTTCACAGGGAATTCCCTGCAAAAAACTTAGTTTTTGATCTCTAACAGATCCTGCGATGCCTTGACGGTACCGGAAGCGACTGTCTTGATCTCCTTGTAATCATCTGTGTTGCAGACAATCATCGGTGTGGTGCACAGATAGCCAGCTGCCTTGATAGCATCCATGTCGAAGGATACAAGCAGATCGCCCTTCTTGACGCTCTGACCTTCCTTGACATGTGCTTCAAAGCCCTTGCCGCCCATCTTAACGGTATCAATGCCGATGTGCAATAGCAGCTCGACATCCTCATCGACGGACAGGCCAATCGCGTGCTTGGTCTCAAAGATATTGACAACCGTGCAGTCAGCCGGAGCATACAGCTTGCCTTCAGTCGGCTCAATGGCAACGCCGTCGCCAAGTGCACCGGATGCAAATACTTCATCCTTTACCTGATCCATCGGTACAACCGTGCCGTTCAGATGTGCACCGAGTACCCAAGACTTTGCTTCGCCAGCCGATTCTGGCTTAGGCTCAGGCTTCTTTTCTTCCTTCGGCTGTTCCGGCTCGCCCATCAGAGCGGCTTCAGATACAGCACCGGCACGAATCTGTTCAACCAGTTCTTCCAGATTGGACTTAACAATCGTGACAGACGGGCCATAGATAACCTGAATCGCATTGCCCTTGATGACAACGCCAGATGCACCGGTTGCCTTGAGCAGCGGCTGATTGACCTTGCCGCTGTCTACCAGCGTCAGACGCAGGCGCGTTGCACAGCAGTCAATCTCGGTTACGTTTTCGGAACCGCCGATGCCCTTCAGGACATTGACAGCCTTCGGATCAATGTTTGCAGCCTTGCCGCCTGCAACGCCGATGCCGGTAGCCTTGCGGTATTCGTCCTTGGTCATCATCTTGACTTCTTCGCCGTCCTCTTCACGACCCGGTGTCTTCAGATCCCACTTGCGGATGAAGAATCGGAAAATAAAGAAGTACAGAATGAAATATACAACAATAACAGGAATCAGCATCATCCAGTTGGATTTTGCCTGACCCGGCAGAATGCCGTACAGAATAAAGTCAATCAAGCCATCCGAGAATGTAGTGCCGATGCAGATTTGCAGGATGTGGCAGATAGCGAAGGATGCGCCAGCCAGTACAACGTGTACAGCAAACAGTGCCGGAGCAAGGAACAGGAAGGTGAATTCGATCGGCTCGGTAACGCCGGTCAGGAATGCGGTCAGGGCTACAGAGAACAGCAGGGAACCAGCTTCCTTCTTCTTCTCCGGACGAGCACAAACATACATAGCCAGTGCAGCACCCGGCAGACCGCCCATCATGAACGGATACTTACCAGTCAGGAAACGGCAAGCGTCTACAGAGAACTTTACGGTGTTCGGGGATGCCAGCTCTGCAAAGAAGATATTCTGTGCGCCCATAACGGTCACACCGTCGATAACAGCCGTGCCGCCAACACCGGTCTGCCAGAACGGCATATAGAAGATATGATGCAGGCCAAACGGAATCAGTGCACGCTCAATGCAGCCGTACAGGAAGGTTCCAAAGTAACCGGAAGCCTGAACCAGACCACCCAACGCATAAATACCGTTCTGAATGATCGGCCATACAACAAACAGAATCGCACCGGTGATGATAGCAAATACCATGCTGACAATCGGAACAAAACGCGTGCCGGCAAAGAAGGACAGCGCGTCCGGCAACTGGGTCTTATAGAACTTATTGCACAGCACAGCGGTAATTAGACCGGCAATAATGCCGCCAAATACGCCCATCTGCAACGTTTGAATACCCAATACATTCGCAATCGCGCCTTCCTTGACGCCTTCTGCGATTTGTCCATCGACAATAGAACCATTTAATGTCAACAAGACATTGATTGTCGTCAGCATGATGAGATAGAAAATGCCTGCCGACAGAACAGCAACGCCTTTTTCCTTTTTCGCCATGCCGAGAGCAACTGCCAGCGCAAAAATCAACGCCAAGTTGCTGAAAATAGCATTTCCCGCATAGTTGAGCATGAGCATAATCGAATACAGCAGCGTACCCGGATGCAAAATACCACTCAAACCATAGGTAGCAATGGTTGTCTCATTTGTGAACGAACTGCCGATACCCAACAGAATTCCCGCAAACGGAAGAACAGCAATTGGCAAAAACAAAGATTTACCAATCTGTTGGGCAGTGGCAAATACGACACTGCTCTTTTTTTCTTTCATAAGATCTCCTCCTCTTTGTTTGGCTTTTTGTGACACATACTATCAGTATGTCCCGAAAATATAAAAACCCATACCAATCCCACAAAGACATACCGACTGTGCGTCGGTACGTGTTTTGTAAGACTCGTATGGGTTTCGCCCAAATTAGGTAACGATCCCAAATCCGAATCGGATTTTGATCTTTTCTTGTTATGCGCCCATGTTGATGCGCTTGAGGTGAATCGTGAGATAAACCAGTTCTTCTTCCGACAAGGTTTTGTCCCACGTATTTTTCATGTAATCTGCAATGCGCTGTGCACACTGATAATGCTTTTTACAGCTGTAGGCAATCATCTTGCGAAAATTGATGTCATTTTCATCGCTGTTATCCGGCAAGGTCTTGCCCTGAAAAATTCGCTTGGCAAAATATCGTAGATGCACGACAAATCGGCTAAAATCCAGCGCCTGTCGGTCAAACTGTTTGTGATAATACGCTTCCACAACATCAATGCATCCATCAATCAATTTGGTGATGTCATACATCTCAGACATGTGCGTATTCAGCTCAGCATTGACAATATGCAGAGCAATAAATGACGCTTCGTCCGCATTTAGCTCGATGCCCGTCTTTTGCTTGATGATTTCCAAGCACCGACATCCCATCTGATATTCCGTCGGATAATAGCACGTAATCGAACCCGCCAGCGGATTGGTAAACTCAATGCCCTGTTGCTTGCGTTGCATCGCAAAGCTGATATGATCGGTCAGCGTAATGAGCAGCGACTCATTGAGTGGCTGTGTGATATGCTGTTTAATCTCCGCAATCAGCTGCTCTGTCAGCAATAAATCCTCCATCGGGATCTGCTGTACCAGTTCGCGCAGCTTGCGTTGCTCCTGCTTATCCACCATGCGATAGGTTTTTTCGATTTTGTTTTCGTCAAGGGATTCGCCGGTATGCTTTTGGAAGCCAAGACCCTTTCCAGTAACGATGACTTCATTGCCTTCTTCATCGACTGCGCAGAGGATATTATTGTTAAAAACCTTTTTTACTTTCATACCCCTGCCCCTTCTTGGCCAATCAGGCAAAAAAATAAACCACCCCTACACAGCAATCCTCTTTATACGATAGATCTCGCGCTGTACAGAGTTGGTTACGCCCGCCTGACCGGTAACATTCCAACGATTCCGTTTACGTTGTATAAATAGTAACATACCCATTTCTATTTGTCAAGAAAATATTCATAAAAATTTCACAAAGTACAAAACAGAATCGACTTTCTCACCTTGTACTGCACCAATGCGTGAGCCATGCGGCGAAAGCACGATTCTGTTTCAAGCTTTCGTTTGAAATCATTTTTGATTTCATTGCTTGCATTATACCTGAATCTCTCAGAAATTGCAAGTATAATTTGTAACAAAAGAATATTTACTTTCATTCGTAAGTTTGATATACTATCCTCACAAAGAAAACCGGAGGAACAAAAATGAATGACCGATCCCAAATGATTCTTTCTCTGTTGACAGAGGAACCAAAAATAGAGGTTTCCGTTCTCGCGGAAAAATTGCAGGTATCGCAGGTCACCATTCGCAAGGATTTAGATGAGCTGGAGCGCCGCGGCATCGTTGTTCGTGAGCACGGCTTCGCTCATCTGTGCAGTGCAGACAATATCGCCTACCGCATTGCCTATCACTATGAAGAAAAGCGCCGCATCGCCGTTCGTGCTGCCGAGCTGGTCTCCGATGGCGAGACACTGATGATTGAAAACGGCAGCTGCTGTGCCCTACTGGCGGAAGTGCTGACACAAACAAAAAAAGATCTGACCATCTTAACAAACAGTGTTTTTATCGCGGATTATATCCGAAATCGAACGGATTTTCAGATTGTTTTGCTCGGCGGTATCTACCAGCCCAATTCACAAGTTCTCGTCGGCCCGATGGTACGGCAGTGTGCAGAAAATTTTTATGTTCCGCACTTTTTTCTCGGCGTAGACGGCTATTCTCTGCGCACCGGTTTTACCAACCGCGACTCCATGCGGGCACAGGCTGTCCGCGACATGGCGCATCAGGCAGATGAACTACTTGTCTTGACTGAGAGCGAAAAATTTTCCCATCCGGCAGCAGTTCCGCTCAACGTAACCAATCAAATCAAAACTGTCATTACCGACAGCAAGTTGGATGCCGAAATGTATGCCCAGCTTCAAAGCAGCGGCATCTCACCGATTCTCGTATAAGGGAGAGATTTTTTTATGAATTATCAGTTAATTGCCTTTGATATGGACGGCACACTGCTCGATTCCAACAAAGCTATTCTTTCTTCCAGTCTCACTGCGATTTCTGACGCAGTGAAAGCTGGAAAAACCGTCATCTTATCCACTGGCCGCTGTCTGCCGGAGTTAAGAGAATATCTCCCTCAGCTCTCTGAGGTGCGATATTTAAACTGTGTCAGCGGTGCTCTCGTGCTCGATCAAAAGACAAACACGGCAATTTACAGCTGCAGTTTAGCTCCCGCTGTTTGCAGTCAGATTCTCCGTATTGTCCAGCATCAGGATGTCATGGTTCACCTGCTCGGTGAGACTACCTCTATTATTCAGCGCAGTCACTGCCAAAATATGGCGCACTTTGGCATGGGTCAATATCAGGGCTTATTTGAGCGAAACGCGGCGCAATGGGAGGATCTTTTCGCGCAGTATCATGAAAATCCATTTCCTGTTGCCAAGCTGAATCTATATTTCACTGATCCGGAATCTCGTCAGTGTATCGAACAGCAGATTTTGAGCGAAAACATTCCAGTTACCATGGTGCACGCAGAAGCCACTTCGCTGGAAATCAGCGCCAAAGGCGTCAGCAAAGCTGCCGGCTTGCGCGAGCTGTGCAAACATTTAGATATTCCGATCTCCGAGACCATCGCTGTCGGCGATGCTCCCAATGATTTGGAAATTTTAAAAGCCGCCGGTCTGTCCATTGCTATGGGCAATTCCCGCCAAGAAATTTTGGATCTGGCAGATGTTGTTGTGTCCGACTGCGACCATGATGGCTGCGCCGAAGCGATTCATCAATACTTATTGCGTGCATAACAAATCGGCATCGAGCTACAAACTCGATGCCGATTTTATTCTATATTCTATGTGTCTTACGCAAGATAGTGTCCGACCTTTGGAATTTTGCGAATCAGCCAAGTTAAACCGCCGGAGAGAACCAGCAGCAGCACCGAAGCGCCCACAACAAACAATCCCGTCGGCAGATAGATGCCGTAATAGTTGAGTACCCAGCAGAGTATCGCAAGCAAAATCGGATGGATCAGATAAATGCCAAAGCTGAGCTGTGCCAGCCGCGCAATCGGACGCATGACTTTGACAGACAACCGTTTTTTCGCCAAGGTATTTTTGACAACCAAAAAAATGGCAATAGCAATGAGCAGGGCATCCGGTGACAGCACCAGCTGTGCCGGATCGGTTGAGAATGAATCAAAGCCCCACAGCCCGCGAAATGCTAAAATCATACAAATGGCACCGAGCAGATAAAAGACTCGCAGCTGTTTGCGCGTCAAAAACGCTGTGCGCAGATACCATCCGGCAACAAAGACGCCGAGATACCCAAAGCCCATCAGCGCGTAATCTGCCATGCGCACCGAACTAATTTGTGCCTGCACAAACGGATACACGCCGCCAAGCACAATGCCAAACACAACCAAATACGTCAGCTCTCTCGGCTGTGCCGCACGGGTAAACACACGCACCACCGGAGAAAACGTATACAAAATAAACAGCACAAACAAAAAGTTTAAATAGCTGGAGCTGCCAGTCAGCAAGCCTTGCAATACACCGCCAGTCAAGGCATTGACCAGCATTGCCAGACTGCCCCAAACCAAATAGGCAACAACGAGACGCAGGACGTATCGCTGTCCCAACTCTCTGCCGCTCAGATACCAGCTGCCATCCGAAAAGAACATGCCGCTGAGCATGAGAAACATCGGGCACACCCAAGTCATCAGGCCAATGGCCTGTGTTCCTCCCGCCGCAATACAGGTGCTAAAAATCACCGTTACAACACATGCCAGCGCACGCAGGACGTCTGGATACACCATTCTTCTCTTCATTGTATCATCTACCCTTCTTTTTATGACTCGTTCTATTCTCTATGCTTATCATCATATCATATCAAAATGCCGATGAAAACCAAAAATGCAGGAATTTTATGACATATTTGTGAATTTTGTCCGATTTTGTCTCGCCGCGGTCATTGACTTCCCTGTTTCCAGCCGATATACTGATAGTATCCCAAAGCCAGAATGATTGGGATCAAAGGAGTGCCCACGCATGAAATCTATTACTAAAATCGTCATTACCGGCGGGCCATGCGGCGGTAAATCAACTGCTATGTCATGGATTGAGAGCAATCTTTCCAAACAAGGCTATAAAGTTCTTTTTATACCGGAAACCGCTTCCGAGTTGATCTTGGGCGGCGTTGCTCCATGGACAGTCAACACCAATTATGACTTCCAAAAAGCACTCGTTTCTCTGCAAATCCAAAAAGAGCGTGTGTTTGAAATGGCAGCCAACAATATGGAAAACGAAAAAATTCTCATTGTCGCAGACCGCGGTATTTCTGATAACAAAGCCTATATGACAGATGCCGAATGGGAGTCTCTGTGCCGGGAACTCGGCGGCAGTGAAATTGCCTTCCGGGACAATTACGATGCCGTCTTTCATCTCGTAACCGCAGCAAAGGGCGCAGAAAAATTTTATACGTTGTCCAACAATCAGGCGCGAACCGAAACGCCGGAACAGGCAATCGCAATGGATGAAAAAATCATCACCTGCTGGACCGGACATCCGTATCTGCGCATCATTGATAATTCCACGGATTTTACCGGCAAGATGCGGCGGCTCGTCAGCGAGATCACTCATTTTCTCGGTGAACCTAATGCCTTTGAGACCGAACGCCGTTATCTGATTCGAATGCCGGATCTGAAAGCATTAGAGTGCCTGCCCAATTGCCGAAAAGTTGAGATTATTCAAACCTATCTCATCCGGCAGGACGGCGAACCGCTCGTGCGTGTGCGCCAGCGCGGCAGCCATGGCAGCTATATCTATGTCAAGACCACTGCCCAGCGCACGGCGGATGGGCATCTGCTTGAGACCGAACAGCGGCTCACCAAAGATGAGTATCTCAATCTGCTCATGGATGCAGATACCTCTCTGCGGCAAATCCGAAAAAACCGGTATTGCCTGACAGAGAACAATCTCTACTTTGAAATTGATGTGTATCCGTTCTGGAAACAGCAGGCATTGCTGGAAATTCAAGTCAATGATTCCCAGCAGCCCATCGCTTTCCCGCCGTTTCTTTCCATCCTCCGCGATGTCACGCAGGACAGCGCATATAAAAGCTATGGCATTGCCCAGCACATCCCACCGGAAAACGCATAACAGAGACAACAATCCCCTGTACCTCTTTTCAGAGATACAGGGGAATTTTTTGTCTTACCGCGACTTAAAACGGTAGGTCTTTTCCCTGCTTTACCCATGTGCGGAATTCCGCCGTGGCAGCGAACAGAGCATCACCGGAAGAATTGATTGCCGTCTCGCAGGAATCCTGCAAAACACCGATGATAAAGCCTACGCTGACAACCTGCATCGCAATGTCATTGCTGATGCCGAACAGCGAGCACGCCATTGGAATGAGCAGCAGCGAGCCGCCTGCAACACCAGAAGCGCCGCACGCTGCAAGCGTTGCGAGTAAGCTGAGTACCAACGCCGTCGGAATGCTGACTGACATGCCCAGCGTATGTACCGCCGCCATCGTCATGACTGTAATCGTAATTGCCGCACCGTTCATATTGATGGTTGCGCCCAGCGGAATAGATACCGAATACACGTCCTTATCCAGACCCAGCTTGTCACACAGTGCCATATTGACCGGAATGTTTGCTGCGGAGCTGCGCGTAAAGAATGCCGTCACGCCGCTTTCTTTTAAGCAGCGGAATACCAGCGGATACGGATTTCTGTGCAGGCACAACGCAACAATCAGTGGGTCAATAACCAGAGCGATAATTGCCATGCAGCCGACAAGCAGAAGCAACAGACTGCCGTAGTCTTTGAAAATGCTCAGACCGTTTTGCGATACCGTAGTAAATACCAGACCCATAATACCGAATGGTGCCAGATTGATGATCCAGCGCACAGCCTGGGACACCGCATTGGACAGCTCTGTGAGCGATTCCTTGGTGTGGTCAGATGCAATCTTACGCAACGCCAGACCCAAAATAATCGCCCAAGTCAGCACGCCGACATAGTTGGCGTTTGCCATGGCATCAATCGGGTTAGATACAATATTGCCAAGCAGATTGCTAAAGATCTCTGCCATGCCGCTCGGCGGTGTTGTTTCAGAGGTTGCAGCCTCGGTCAGCTTAAGCGTAACCGGAAAAGCAAAACTGCCGCACACAGCCAATACCGATGACAGCAGAGTGCTGAATAAATACAGCGCAATGACAGTTCTAAACTGCTTGCCGATGCCCGCAGATGCCTGTGCCAGCGAGCTCATTACCAGAACAAATACCAGCAGCGGTGCAATTGCCTTCAGTGCACCGACAAACATGGTACCCAGAATGGAAATGCCTGTCGCCTGCGGCACAGCCAGCGCCAGAATGATACCGACTGCCAAGCCAATGACAATGCGGAGAATCAGACTGAGGTCATTCCATTTTTTGATGACATTTTTCATGTTTTCTCGTCCTTCTATACAGTATTCTCTCGATTTTCTTCACAAAAATCAAAAAGCTTACTTATTGTAGCACATTTTTCCTCATTTCACAAGGCGAATCGCAGCTGTCTATTCCGGATTCTCTACTTTTTTCTACAGAAAATTTCACCAAAATTTCCAATAAAAATTTTCTATTTTTTATTAACATAGGCTTACTTCTATTTCTCGATTTATCTTGAAAAAAACGCGCAGAATCGCAGGATTTTTTGCGTTAAAAAGGCGTTTATTCACAACTTTTTGCGTACTAAAGTTAGACTCCGTTTAGATTTATTTCATTTTTTTGAATTTTTTTAGTTGATTTCTCGAAAATCTATGATACAATAGGTACATAAGAAATCGCACAATGTTTTGTGTACTTTCTTCATTTTTATGTTTTGACATTTATATGTAAAGTTTTTTAGGAGGTATATCATTATGGCTTATCAGATTAGCGATGCATGCATTAGCTGTGGTTCCTGCGCTGGCGAATGTCCGGTAGGTGCTATTTCCGAGGGTGACGGCAAGTATCAGATCGATGCAGGTGCATGCCTGGATTGCGGTTCTTGCGCTGGCACTTGCCCGATGGGTGCAATCTCTCAGGAGTAATTTGCTAAACATCAGCAATGTACATCAAAAGGCTTCGGTATAAACCGAAGCCTTTTTTCATGCCCGCATATATAAAACAGAGACCGTTCAGCTCGAACGGTCTCTGTTTTGTTTATGCTTCTTTTTCTCTGATTTTCTCTAAAATGCGGCAGATGAGCGCGGTTCTCTGGAACGGCGTCATCAGATAATAGCCATCGACATACGGCGCGATGTGCTTGGCAATCTCAGAGGAAATGGTCACCGCAAGATCTTCACCCTCTGCGCGGTTCTTTCCTTCATACATTTGCGTGATGGTTTCATCAACACGAATGCCATTGATTTCACTGTCCATAAATCGAGCATTTTTCGCACTGACTACCGGAATAATGCCGCCCAAAATATAGGTGCCCTGCAGTTCCTCGCGTGCTCGTTTGAGATTTTCAAACGCCTCTTCTGTCAAAATCGGCTGCGTCAGGAAACCAATGATGCCGCGTTCCATCTTTGCCTTGGCAAGACGCAGCTGTACATCAAAATTCAGTGCATTGACATTGAGCGCACCAAACAGATGAAACGGGCTCGGCAGAACCGTCTGCCCCAGCGAGGAGACAAAGGACGCCAGCTTGCGGGAATTAAACTGATAGACGCTCTTGACTTCATCGCGCTCTGCCGTCGGAATCGGGTCACCGGTGACGAGCAGAATATTCCGAATGCCCTCCGCGTGCAGTCCCATGAGCAGAGCCTTTGTCGCATTGAGATTTCGATCTCGGCAGGTCATATGCGGCAGCGCATCTATATTCAGCTCACGGCGAATTTTGCACGCGAGCAGACTGGAATCCACGCGAGCCCGCGCAATCGGACAATCTGCAATCGTGATAATATCGACATCTGCTCCCTTGAGCATCCATGCGCCGCTCATAAACTTGCTCAAATTGGCATTGGCTGGCGGGTCAAGCTCCACAGCAACGACTTTTTCTCCCTTGCGCAGCTTTTCCCAGAACAAGCTCTCCGGCAGCGTATCCACCAGTTCTTCTCGTTGTTTTTTGCTGGTTTTCGGTTCGTCTGTGTGGCTATAGCCGTCCAACGCTTTTTTGGCCTGAGCAATATGCACCGGTGTCGTGCCGCAGCAGCCGCCCAAAATCGCTGCGCCTTCTTTCGCCATCTCTAACAGCTGCGTCGCAAAGTACACCGGATCGCCTTCATAGAATGAGCGATTATTGATAACAACCGGATAGCCGGCATTCGGCATCAGCGACAGGGTGATACCGGTATGATCCAGCTCCTGCGCCAGTTCCAGCATATGCCGCGCACCGCAGACACAATTAAAGCCAATGCAGTCGATCTCCGCACATGCTTTGATTTCGTTGAGCAGATCCGCGGCAAAGCTGCCGTCACGCGAAAATCCATCCGGCTGAATCGCAAACGACGCTATGATATAGGCATCTGGATTTTTTTGTCTGATATACGCCGCAGTTTCTTTCAAGCCCTCTGCATTGGCATTGGTCTCAAACAGAAAATACTGTGCGCCAAGCTGCAAAAAGCAATCCGCAACAAAGCGAAATTCCTCTCGAATATCCATGGTCTCCGGCAGTCCGGAAATTGGGCCAATATCCGCAAAGACATATGCCTGGTCTTTTGCCGCCTCGCAGGCGAGCTTCCAGCCCGCCTGAATCGTGCGTTCGACCAGTTCTTCATTGCCCTGAAAATTCACGCGATTGACCGCAAATGTATTGGTCTTAATCGCCTTGCTGCCCGCCTCGAGATATTCCCGATGAATGTCTGCAATCAGCTCCGGCTGGCTGAGATTTGCCAGCTCACAGCCGCTTCCCACGCTCTGATTGCGCGTGGAAAAATAGGTACCCATGCCGCCGTCAAACAGCAGGATATGATTTTTAATATACTCTCGAATGTTATTCATGTTGTCTTATCCCAATACTTCCTTTGCTATATCAGCGGATGCCTTGGCATCCTTGGCATAGTAATCTGCACCGATTTCCTCGGCGTAATCTGCCGTCAGTACTGCGCCGCCGACCATGACCTTGCAGTCATGTCCCGAAGCGCGAAGCGCTTCAATGGTTCGGCGCATAGAGTCCACCGTCGTTGTCATCAGCGCAGACAGACCCACCAGCTTGACATCCTCTGCAACAGCTGTGTCCACGACCTTCTGTACCGGTACATCGCGTCCCAGGTCAATGACCTGATACCCGTAATTTTCCAGTACCACACGCACGATATTCTTACCAATGTCGTGAATATCGCCTTCTACCGTCGCCATAATGATCTTGCCCTTGGAAACGCTCTCACCGCCACGCTTCGCAATGCGCAGCTTAATCAAATCAAAGCCTGCACACGCTGCATTGGCAGCATTGATGAGCTGCGGCAGAAAAATTTTCTGCTTTTCGTATTTGTCACCGACCAAATCCAAAGCCGGAATCAGCTTTTGATTGATAACATCCAGCTCCGACATGGTCTCCAGCAGCTTTTCCGTTAAATCAGCGGTTTCCTGCTTAAGACCCTTGAGCACAGCATCCTCGATGCGCATTTCCTTGCCTGCCGTGGAGCTGTTCTTCGGTTCTTCCTCCACGTTGGCAAATCGCTCAATATATGCCTCACAGCCAACGTCCTCGCCGGACAGCGCGCGATAGGAAACAACGGTGTCCATAATCGGCTTTAGATTTGGGTTGATGATCGGCAAATCCAAGCCGCACCACATTGCCTGCGTCAAGAAATTAGTGGTAATATTATTTCTCTCCGGCAGACCAAACGAAATATTGCTGACACCTAGTACACAATGCAGTCCCAATTTTTCGTGCACCATACGAACAGCCTTGAGTGTCTCCACTGCCTGTTCCTGCTGTGCCGAGATGGTCAGCGTCAGGCAGTCGATGAGCACATCTTCCTTCGGAATACCGTGCTGCATGGCTTCCTGCATAATTTTTTCTGCCATGTCAAACCGCGCCTGTGCCGTCTGCGGAATACCGGATTTATCCATCGTCAGTCCGACCACAGCTGCGCCGTACTTTTTGACAATCGGCAAAATCGTATCCAGCTTGTCCTGTTCTGCATTGACCGAGTTGACAATAGCACGGCCGCTGCACGCACGCAGACCTGCTTCAATTGCTGCCGGATCCGACGAATCAATTTGCAGCGGCAGAGAAACCACGCTTTGTACCGCCTTGACCACAGCTGTCATCATTTCTGCTTCATCAATGCCCGGCAGACCGACGTTAATATCCAAAATATCCGCACCGGCATCCTGCTGTTCAATCGCGCGCTCCATAATGTAATTGAAATCGCGCTCACGCAGTGCCTGCTGAAAGCGTTTTTTGCCGGTCGGATTGATGCGTTCACCAATGACGCGCACGCCGCCGAAATCCGTCATATGACTCGCCGAGCACACGCCGCGTTTGCGTACCGGACGAATATCCTCTTTGGCATCCGGCAGTGCCGCCAGCGCCGCGATAAAGTCCGGCGTCGTGCCGCAGCAGCCACCCAAGATCGAGACACCCAGCTCCGGGAATTTTGCCATCTGTCTGCCAAATTCCGCAGCGTCCATATCATACCCACCGGTCGCCGGATCCGGCAGACCTGCATTCGGCTTGACAATCAGCGGCTTGTCCGTCCACTTGCGCATTTCTTCAATGAGTGGAAAAATCTCTTCCGGTCCCAAAGAACAGTTGATACCCATCGCGGCAACATCCAAGCCCTCCAACGTAGCCGCCATGCTGGCAACCGTCGTACCGGTGAAGGTTCTGCCGGTCGCTTCAAAGCTCATCGTGACCCAAATCGGCAGATTGCTCTGTTCTCGTGCCGCAAGAACTGCCGCTTTGACTTCATACAAGTCGGTCATGGTCTCAAAAATGACGAGATCTGCGCCCGCCTGCTCTCCGGCACGCACCATCTGTGCGTAAATGGTATAGGCTTCGTCGAATGCCAGCGTGCCGAGCGGTTCCATCAGCTCACCAATCGGGCCAACGTCCAAGGCAACTTTGGCCTTTCCGCCCGCTGCCTTTTTTGCAATGGCGACATTTGCTGCAACCAATTCTTCTACGGTATGTCCGGTGCCTTCCAGCTTGTGCGCATTGGCACCAAAGGTATTGGCATAGATAATATCGCTGCCGGCCTGCACATAGCTGCGCTGGATATTTTCCAAAATTTCCGGATGCTGAACACCGAAAATTTCCGGTCGTTCGCCCAAACCCAAACCGGCAGCCTGCAGCATCGTGCCCATGCCGCCGTCAAGTAATGTCAGATTATTCATGACAAGCAAGTCCTTCCTTTCGATAGGGACAGGTCAGGAACATACTGCATACCTCACAGCCCCGTTTTCTCAGTTTTTGCGGATGATCGGAGATTCCCATAATCGCCGTGACCGATTTTCGCGGAATCATCAAATAATTCGGGGTGACAGTCAGACCAATGCGCCGTGTTGTATTGAGCGCTTCGCACAGCCTGCGCTGGGTGTGCAGCGGCAAATCACCGTATCCCGGACTAAATCGGTCGGTCAAAAAACGACCTTCTTGTTCCAATTGCTCCCGCAAATCAAATTCAAAATGGTCACAGACATTTTCAATCGCCGCGCTGGCACAAGAATCCATGATGACAGCATCCGCCATGTCTGTCACCTCACGCCGCATGAGCAGCTGTTCAATCTGCGGTCCCAACGTCACGGCAAGCAGCACACTTTCCTGACAGGATGACAGAATTTCCTTCATATCTTTGCCTTCTAACGGAAAGCCGACAATTTCTCCGTCTTTTACCGGCAATCTGCGATAGACCAATCTCGGCTGGCAGCTTTTTGTCACTTCATCCATGCAGCGCTGAATCTGCTGCTCCAGCTCCGGCGGCCGTTCCTGTCCGCGATACCCGAGATACATCAAAATTTCTTGATAATTGAGTTGTGTTAGTCTTGCTTCCAATCGCCGTTCACCTCGCATTTCCTACCATTATACCATGCAAAACGTCACCTCGCAACCAACGCAAAAAGCAACAAAAAAACTGCCGCAGTCTTCCCATGGGATTTCTGCGACAGTTTTATTATACCGTATCTTTATTTTGTTTATCCAGCAAACGGCGCATCGCCTGCATCCGTTCATCCATGCGGTGCATGTCGTTTGCACAGGCGAGCAGTTCTCTTCGCAGAGACCGGCCGATTTTGCTCTTCTTTTTGTACTGCAGCTCGTGCTCCATCACCGACCAATAGTCCATGCCCATGGTGCGGATTTGAATTTCTACCTTGCGTTCATTGGGAAACTGTACCTGCATATGCAGACTTTGATACCCGCTGTTCTTCGGTTTTTTGATAAAATCCTTGACTTTCAAAATGCGAATATCCGGCATCATCTCTAAAAATGTCCGCACGCGGTCTATATCATCCAAATACAGACACACAATGCGAATTCCCGCCAGGTCATTGATGTACCGATAGATATTGGCATTGGTTTTTTCGCGTTTTTTTCGCCGCAGCTTTGCCAAAATACTCTGTTCACTTTTGAGCCGCCACACAATCTGCGAGACAATCTCTCGATGAAGCAGGGTCTGCTGTTGTTTGGCAAACTGCTGGATTTTTCCAATCAGCAGATTGATACAAGCCTGATATTCCTGCTGCACTTCTGGGCGCAGAAAATCCATGACAAACTTTTCCTGCTCCACATCGCATCGCTCCCCTGTCATGTATTCTCTATCTATTTTATTGTAGACTCTTTGCAGCTATGTATCAATGCATCGTGTGTAAATTTTGGAGCAATTTTGTAAATTACAGGGAAAACAGCGGAAAGATGTCGTCGGTTTCGCCGGGCGTGCCGTTGTAAATATTGATGCCATGTGTATCGGCATACTGTTTTGCTGTTCGGAATGCCGACTGCATCTTCTCCTCCTGCGGATGGCAGCAGCCACAGCCGACCAGCACCAGATCCGTAAATCCGAGATACACTGCAATCTGCATCAGCGAGTACACGGTGTCATAGCCATCATATACGACTTCCAGTGCATCACCGCTGAATTTGACATGATGGGTGTCATACTCGTTACAGTAGTATTTATAGACACCAAGATAGGGATAGGCAATCCAATTTTTCGGTGTCGGAGAAGGAATCGTCAAATTATCTCCGGCAAGAATTCCCTGTTCCGGAATCTTGTCAATATACTCTTTGATTTGTTCGAGCATGGATGGACTTTGAATGCCCAGATACGTCGGCTGCCAGCCCGTCTTTTTGAGCTTTTCCCAGCCCGCCGCACTGCACAGCGTGCACTCATGGTTCAATCTGTCAAGAATCGATGGCTGAACCTCCGCGCCCAGAATCACACAGCGGCCGCGCTGACTGCCTCGCAGTGCCTGCAGCGGTTGGAACAGCGGTTCAATCTTTCCCTGTTTTCTTGCCTCTGCTTTTTTTACTTCCTCTTCATAATGCGCGCGCTGGCTGCGTTTCTGCTTTTCCCAGCGCAATTTTCCCAAAAGTCCCATAACTTCTCCCTTAAGCGTGTTTGCTTTTCTCGTTCATAATGAGCATTTGCAGACGGTTCTCTACATTCGCAAAGCTGACATCCGGATCGTAATCCAACGGCAAAATCTGCGCATCCGGATACAACTCCTTGAGCCGTTTTGCGATGCCGCGACCGACAACATGATTGGGAAGGCATCCAAACGGCTGCAAAATAATAAAGTTCCGGCAGCCGTTCTTGGCGTTGTGCAGAATTTCTCCCGGAATCAGCACGCCTTCACCGGCATCAAAGGTATGGTGAATGATCGGATCGCTGTCCTTGATAATCTCCTGCATACGCGCCGCCCGATGGTACAGCGGATGCTTTTTCGCAATCGCATCTGTCATGGCGTGTGCCGCATTGAAGATCTCATCTGCGGTAAAATACCAAATCTTTTCACCCATCGGCTTTTTGAGCTTATATTCCCGAATCTGCGCATCAATATAAAAATACGACTTGCGAATAACATCGGTCATGCGCGCCTCAATAATTTCAAATCCATTCTCCTCCAGATACTTCTCAATATCATGGTTTGCGCCCGGATGGAAATTGAGCAGGTACTCGCCCACGATGAGAACCGTCGGTCTGCGTCTACTGCGATCATACGCCACATCGCACATGATGTCAATCGCCCGTTTAAATCCGCCGCGCATACCGAGAATGCCGCCGTGCTCCATCCCGTCAATAACGGCATCCATAGCCCGCTCAAAAGCGGCATCGGCACTGCCTGCAACCAGCTCATACGGACGCATCTTGCGCAGCAGCTCTTCCAAAACGTCAATCATCGGCAGAGCAAACGCAATATTGAGCGCAGACATCAGACTCATGCGGAAGCCCGGATGCATATCATGGCTGTCCTTGTCATCGTTGGTCAAAATCGGAACATCAGCGAAGCCCGCATCGTCCAGTGCCTTGCGCAGCAGCGCACTGTAATGCGTCAGACGGCAGTCGCCGATGTACTTGCCCATGCCAATAGCAACCTGCTTTCCTTGATATTTTCCGCTGCGCAGTGCTTCCAACGCCTCACCGATGACAATCTGTGCCGGGAAGCAAATATCATTGTGCACATACTGCTTGCCGAGTCGAATGGCTTCCTCTCTTCCGACTGGCAGCGGCTCTGCCTTGATATGCTGGGCACTGAATGCCGCCGACATGACCCGACTAAATGCATGAGAAGTATTCGGCACGAGCACAATGCGTTCTTTGGCATCCTGCTTGGTGAATTTTGTCGGGTATGGATCGGACAATTCGTGTACCTGTCCGGTTGTCCGTGTTCTGCGCTGTGCCGCGGTTTCCAAAAAGCTTCTCACACGAATACGAAGTGGGCCGGTGGCGTCGCTCTCATCCAGCTTGAGCACCAGCGGATGTTTTCCGCTAATTTCATTCATCATACGGATGATTTCATCGGATAAGTACGCATCATGTCCGCAGCCAAAGCTGACAACCTGTGCGTACTCCAAATAATCACAGCCTGCCGCGAGTACAGCGCCGGACAGCATCCGCGCGTGATAGTTATTGACAATATCCAGGCGACTGTTGTGTAAATCCACGCGATTGATGTCCGGCAAACTGTCTATGGTCAGCACCGGAATATGATGCTCGGTAAACAGCTCCGGCAAATCATGATTGACCAGCGCATCGTTTTGATACGGTCTGGACGCCAAAACAACAGCATACGTGCCATTTTTCTGCACCGTATCTATAATTTTCTGTCCTTCTGCCTTCAAGCGGTCAGAAAATTCCTGCTGTGCCGCATCTCCCGCCGCGATGGCTTTCCGCGTCAGTTCCGGCGCAACGCCAAATGTCTGTTGCATATACTGCGTGAGCTGTCGGTCTCTGTCCTCGGGCAGATGCCAGTGGAACAGCGGCGCATCAAACGGAATCCCCCATCGGCGTTCCGGATCATCCGAATTGCGGATGACAATCGGGTATCCCTTGACGACAGCGCACATGGACTCACTGGTTTCCGCCAGATTTTCACTCTTTACCGTCGTGATAGACGGCATAAAAATACGATCTACGCCCTTTTCCTTCAAATTGCGCAGATGTCCATGCACAAGCTTCGCCGGAAAACAAACCGTATCTGAGGTAACCGCAGACAAGCCGTTTTCATACATCTCCCGTGTACTGCTGTCAGACACCTGCACCCGATACCCCAAGCTGCGCCAGAACACTTTCCAAAACGGCATCGTGTCCCAGAAAGACAATACGCGCGGGATGCCAATGGTCACATCTTTTTGCGCGTCCAGCTGCGGATAGGCATAATCATGAAACAGCAGCTGTTCTCTGGTTCGGAACAAATTCGGCACATCGTCTTTTGTGCGGCGCGTATGCTTGACCTGTTCCCGCACCGTGGCGTCATTGGGATTGCCCAAAATTTCACCGCGCTCACAGCGATTGCCCGTGATAAAGGAACTGCCGTTCGAGAACCGAAGAATGGTTCTGCTGCAATGATTGCCGCAGAACGGACACGGCACGCCATCCTGTTTGCTGTACTGGAAATTCGGAAGCGCAGAAAAGCCGATAAAATTGCTGACTGCGTGCTCGCCCGCCTGTCTTTTGGTGAGCAGTGCCGCACCGATGGCACCCATTTCTCCCGGATATGGTGCGCGGGTGACCGGCTGTCCCAAATACTGCTCCAAGGCACACAGCACAGCATCATTTTTAAATGTACCGCCCTGCACGACCACATGTTTGCCAAGCACAGATGGATTGGGAATGCGCACAACCTTGGTAAAGACATTGCGGATAATCGACCGGCAAAGTCCCGCCATAATATCCTCCGGTGTCCGACCGTTTTTCTGTTCCGTAATAATCGTGCTGTTCATGAACACAGTGCAGCGGCTGCCCAAATCAGCAGGCTGCCGCGAACGAAATGCCGCATCGGCAATCTGATCGACAGGAATGCCCAACGCTGCGGCAAATCCTTCCAAAAAGGAACCGCAGCCGGAAGAACAGGCTTCATTCAGCGTGATATTTGTCACCACGCCATTATCAATCCACATCGCCTTCATGTCCTGTCCGCCGATGTCCAAAACAAAGCTGACATCCGGCACATACTTTTGTGCAGCGGCGGCGTGGGCAACGGTTTCCACCGTATGATAATCCGCGCCAAACGCCTTTGCCAGCATATGTTCTCCATATCCTGTCGTGCCCAATCCGAGCACGTCTAAGCGAATACCGCGCTGTGCGTAGCTCTCATACAGCTCCATCAAGCCCTGTCGAATGACCTGAATCGGATCACCGCGGTTATTGGCATAAAACCGGTCAATGACCGTTTCCGTTTCGTCCATGAGCACCAATTTGCTCGTCGTACTGCCCGCATCGACACCGATATACACGCGCAGGGTATCCCCCTCCTGTGCCGAACTGCGGTGGACTTGCGGACTTTCATGCAGCTTCCGCCATGCCTGACAAGCCTGTTCTGTTGAAAAATACGGCTCCGCGTGTTTGCTGACCGTGTGCTTGCTTTGCGTCTCTGCTTGCCGGAGCTGTGCAATTTTTTCTCCCAGCTCATGGACATCTGTGGCATCCTCACCAAACAGCTCAGGAATACTCAGCGCCGCACCGAGTGCCACAATGGTATCCGGATGTTCCGGACGAATGATTTCTTCCTCAGACAAATGCAGTCGCTCGCAAAAGACGCGAACCAAGGTTGGATTAAACGTCAACGGGCCGCCTTCAAAAATAACCGGCGGCGTGATGTCCAATCCCTGCGACAGGCCGCCAATGGTCTGCTTGGCAATCGCATGAAACGCCGATAGCGCAATATCCTCTCGCGCGCCGCCTGCATTGAGTACAGACTGAATATCCGTCTTAGCGAAAACACCACATCGGCCGCTGATGCTGTGAATGGTACTGCCTTGGCTCGCCAATGCTTCAAATCGCTCCGTCGGTGTTTTGAGCAATGCGGCAATTTCATCAATAAACGCACCGGTACCACCGGCACAGCTGCCATTCATGCGCATATCCCGCGCGACAAGCCGCTTGGCGTTCTCATCGTATTGAAAAAAGATAATTTTTGCATCCTGTCCGCCCAGCTCAATGGCCGTGCGTGTCTGCGGGTACAAATGGCGCACCGCAGAGGCATTGGCAACCACCTCCTGCACAAAATGAACCCCGGTGCAGTCGGCAATCGGCTTGCCGCCGCTGCCGCACACAGCAATGCGGAATGTTTCCTGCGGAAACGCCTGCTGAACCTCCTCCAGCAGTAAGCGCATGGCGCGCAGTTGTTCTGCATGATGTCGGCGGTATCGCACAAACAGCGGCTTTTGCTCTCCCGGCCGCAATACTGCCGCTTTCACCGTCGTCGAGCCGACATCCAGTCCCAACAAAAGATATTCTTGATGTTTGATTGAATCGTTCATACTGTCTTTACTCTCACTTCTAAAAAACTGCTGTACTGTATTCGCACAGCCAGCAGAAATCTTTTACTATGTTTGTCTCTTTTTGTCCGTGACCTATTATACATCAATTCTGTTGCAAAAAAGAAATTCAGACAAGATATTAACAACTTTATAACCCTTTAGAAGATAAAAAAAGTCAAGCTCTCTGCATGATTGCTTTCATGCAGAGAGCTTGTGTTCTAATTGATTCGTCCGCAGAACGTACACACGCGCATCACGCTTCCTTTGAGTGCACCGCCGCAAAATTGGCACCGATCCTCCAAGCACCAAACGGTCGGACATTCCCAAACCAACTGTGTTTCTTCCTGCAAACCAAGGTAGTCTCGAAGTGCTGCCGGACGCGTCAGCCGTTTTCCGTCCGCATCTTCTACTTCACCCCAGATTTCTACTTTTTTCAACATCGTACAATGTTCCAGCTCATGCTGCGCGCAAAACTGCGTGTAGTTTGCTGCAATCGTCAATTGTTCCAGCGTATGATTTTCTCCAAATGCACCGGCGGCAATACAGCGAACCTCTGCCGGAATCGTCAGCGCTTGCTCTTGTCCCGCCTGTATGAGCGTCTGTCCTTGTAATTCCATCTATCTTTCTCCTGCGCGTTTTTTCCAGTATAGCACGGGCACGCAGAAGCTGCAACCAAAAATTATTCGCCCAAAATCGCCTTCAAATCCTCTTCTGGCGTACTGATCGGTGCAATATGATAGCGTTCTACCAAGAATTGCAGGACATTGGGAGAAAGAAACGCCGGAAGCGTCGGTCCAAGGCGAATATTCTGAATGCCGAGATACAGCAGCGTCAGCAGGATGCACACCGCCTTTTGTTCATACCACGACAGCACCATAGACAGCGGCAGTTCATTGACCTCACAGTCAAACGCCTTTGCCAGCGCAACAGCAACCTGAATCGCGCCATAGGCATCGTTGCACTGTCCGACATCCATCAGCCGCGGCAAACCGCCAATCGTGCCAAGATCCAAATCATTAAACCGGTACTTTCCGCAGGCAAGTGTCAAAATCACGGTATCCGGTGGGGTCTGCTTGACAAACTCCGTGTAGTAATTTCTGCCCGGACGCGCACCGTCACAGCCGCCGACCAAGAAGAAATGGCGAATCGCGCCGGATTTGACAGCATCTACAACCTGATCCGCAACGCTCAAAATCGTGCCGTGTCCAAAGCCGGTTGTCACTGTGTGTCCGCCATTGATGCCGGTAAACGGCTGATCTTCCGCATAACCGCCCAGCTCCAGTGCTTTCTCGATAACCGGTGTAAAATCGCGGTTTTCGTCAATGTGCACCATTTCCGGATACGAAACCACTTCCGTGGTAAAGACGCGATCCGCATAGCTCGGGCGCGGCGGCATTAGACAGTTTGTCGTGAACAGAATCGGAGCCGGAATATTGTCAAATTCCTTTTGCTGGCTCTGCCATGCCGTGCCAAAATTGCCCTTCAGATGCGGATATTTCTTCAGCTCCGGATAGCCATGCGCCGGAAGCATTTCTCCGTGCGTATAAATAGCAATGCCCTTATCCTTGGTTTGTTCCAGCAGACATTTGAGGTCGTACAAATCATGTCCGGTGACAACGATAAACGGGCCTTTTTCTACTGTCAGCGGAACGGTTGTCGGCGTCGGTGTGCCGTAGGTCTGCGTATTTGCCTTGTCGAGCAGCGCCATGCAGGCAAGATTTTTCTCGCCAACTTCCAAAACAATCGGCAGAAGTTCGTCCATGCCCCATGTGTCCTCTCCGACTGCACACAGTGCTTTGATAAAAAATGCATCCAGCTGCGCATCTGTATAGCCCAAAATCATCGCGTGATAGGCATATGCCGCCATACCGCGAATGCCGAACAAAATGAGAGATTTTAAGCTGCGGATGTCTTCCTGTGCATCCCATACCTTTTTCATGTCGTAATCCGCCGTTCCCGCCGGAAACTCTCGATGAATGGCGTCAATGCGCTGCCGAATGGTCACATCGTTAAAATTGACATTGGTGACGGTTGTAAACAATCCATCTACGATCTGTTTGCTGATCTGCGCCGAAATCGTTTGCTTGCCCTGTATCGTGCGTGCTAGCGCAATCAGTGCGCCGGTCAGTTCATCCTGTAAATTGGCAGTATCTGCCTGTTTGCCGCAGACACCAGCTCTTCCCGTACATCCGGTACAGCCAGCTGTCTGCTCACATTGAAAACAAAACATGTTGTGCTCCATGATCGTCCCTCCTATTTGATGGTATCCTTAGTATACCCAGAGAGACAAAAAAAGTCCGTTGGAAATCCAACAGACTTTTTCTTTTTTTGATTTTTACAGCAGCGGTGCAAACAGTCGCAGGAACATCTGTCCCAATCGCAACATGCGTCCGCGCCCGGTCGTATATTCTTCCGTGACTTCTCGGCACTCCAAAAATGTCCGTTCAAAATCCTGCTTTGTCTCCCATACAGCCGGATGGTCGATGTACAGGCAGCCATTTTCAAAATGGTGGTACAAGCTGCGATAATCCAAATTGATGGTGCCGCACGTCGCCGCTTTGTCATCCATGACACACATCTTACAATGGCAAAATCCCGGCGTCCATTCATACACACGCACGCCGTTTCGCGTCAGACTGCTGTAATAGGAGCGCGTCACCTGATACACCATCTTCTTGTCCGGAATGCCCGGCGTGATGACGCGGACGTCTACGCCGCGCTTGGCGGCCAATCCCATCGCGTGAATCATCTCATCGGTCAAAATCAGATACGGCGTGATAAACCAGCAATATTTTGTTGCTTTGTTGAGTAAGCTGATGTATACCTCTTCGCCTACCTGTTCATCGTCCAGCGGGCTGTCCGCATACGGCTGAATAAAGCCGTGCAGCTCCGGTCTTGGCGAAAATTCCGGCAGATAGTCTGCGATGTTTGGCTCTGTATGCTGCGCGTCTTCCTTGAGCTTGACGGCGTGCCAGTTCTCCAAAAAAGTGACGGTCAAACTGCGCACGGCTTCTCCGCGCAGCTCGATGCCGGTATCCTTCCACTGTCCATACGGATGCGTCAGATTAAAATACTCATTGGCAAGATTGTACCCGCCAGTGAAACCGACGATGCCGTCTACAACGGTAATTTTTCGATGATCGCGGTTATTTAAGAACAGATTGATGCCCGGCATCAGCGGATTGAAAATCCGGCACTGAATGCCCAGCTTTTCCATGCGCTTGACAAAATCCTTGTTGATAAAGCCGATGCTGCCCATATCATCATAAAACACACGGATTTCCACACCGGCTCTGGCACGTTCCTCTAAAATCTCTTGGATGCCGTGCCACGCTTCCGCATCTTCAATCGCATGATACTCCATAAAAATAAAGTGTTTGGCCTGCCGCAGGGTTTGTTTCTGTGCTTTCAAGCCTTCTTCCGCGCAAAAATACCGCAGTTCGGTGTTTTGATACACCGGATACTTGCTGTTTCGCAGCAAATACGCAGAGACGTTTGCCAGTTGTGTATCCTGTTTTTCCAATGCCTGCATGGCGGCCTGTGTGTGCCGTCCTGTCTCGCCTTCTGTCAAGACGGGATACAGCTTGCCGTCAATTTCTTCATATCGCTTGCGCATCGCCCATGTGCCGCCATTTAAGCCGACGAGAAAATACAAAAACACACCCAAAACCGGGAAAATCAAAATTAAGATAATCCACGGCGTCTTCATACTGGATGTCTTATGCTGTGCATAAATCGCCAAGACCAACAATCCACCGACCAAATAGGTGCACGATTGAATCCATGATGCATACCGATTGAGCTTGGTAAACAGCATCGCAACAAAGACCACTTCCAGCAAAATCGCCAGAGCACAAAATGCCAACCGTCCTATGCTGTTTTTCACAGCAGTCTTACTCTCTACTCGTGAGTTGCTCATCGTTCAGCCCCTTTCTGTTTGTATTGCTCTATTATACTGCATTCTCGTGATTTGTCCAACCATATATAAAAATTTTATATATACTCTTGACACCGAGACTTTCCGTGCTATACTGAATATATAAAAATTTTATATATAAAGATTTTATATACTATCACAAAGGAGTTGATCGCATGTATTTTCCCGTATCCTCTCTGCTGATTGAATATCTGATTCTGACCATTGTACAAACCCAGGATTCCTATGGCTATGAAATCAGTCAGACAATCAAGCTCGCGGCGGATATTAAGGAATCCACGCTGTATCCGATCTTAAAAAAGCTGGAGAAATCCGGCTATCTCACCACCTATTCCCAGCTGTATCAAGGACGCAAGCGCAAATATTATTCGATCACAGAGAGTGGAAAACAGCAAATACAACTGTTACATCAAGAATGGGTGTCTTACCGAGACACCATCGACGGTATTATTGAAGGGAGGCTTCGGAAATGACCAAGCAAGCATATCTTGACCAGCTGCGCAAATACTTAAAAAAATTACCTGCTGCCGATTATGCAGATGCGATGGAATATTTTACCGAGTATTTTGAAGAAGCAGACGAAGATCAGGCACAGCAGCTCATGCGTGAGCTGGGCACACCGAAAGAAGCGGCACGGGACTTGATTCAAAATCTGCTGGACAAAAAAATCACGGAACAGGCAGCAAGTGCCGCTCCAAAAAAGAAATCCCACATCTTTTGGATTGCGCTCCTGTCCATCTGTGCCGCACCCATCGGCATTCCGCTGCTCATTGCGCTGCTGTTCATCCTATTCGCCCTGTTGATCTGTGCCGCGGCAATTGTATTTTCCGTTTTTTGCTGCGCACTCGCTTTCTTCCTCGTGGGCGGCAAACTGATGATTCGCGGTCTGCTTGCCATTCCCTATTCGCTGTCCGGTTCGTTCCTGATTGCCGGAAGCGGCTTTTTGACCGTAGGCATCGGCATTCTCGCCGTTGTGCTCGGCATTTATCTGTGCAAGTGGTGCCGGATGCTGTTTGCTAAGCTCGCTCGCTGGATTTCGCAGAAAAGGAGACGATAACTCATGAAAACTTGGTTAAAAACCGCTTTGATTACCGGTATTTTATGCTGTGCAGTCGGCGTGGTTCTGTTTGCCGCCGGAGCTGTCACCGGCGGAAAGCAATATGTACAGAACGCCGACATCAACACCCTGCGCGGTGACGCCCGCAAAGATGACAGCAGTCGCATCGCTGTCATGAATAAGCAGAAGATCTCTGATGTAAATGCACTGGATCTCACTTTGGATTCTCTGGATCTGAAAATTGTACCGTCTGATGACGATTCCTGCTATCTGTCCTATCGCATTGCAACCAACAAAGGCGAAAAGCCACTGACTTACGCAGTGCAAAATGGCACGCTGCATCTCAAAGAAAACGATGTGTCCAATGTATATGTCCATATTGATATTGACTTTCTGACTGATTTTCTTACATCCGGCAGACTGCCGGAAGCAGATGACACCCAAACCGTTATTCTATCCGTTCCGAAAACTCAGCTCAAACAGCTGAATATCCGTTCCTCCTATGGTGACATCTCTATGCGCGGCATTGCAGCAGACAACAGCTCCATTCAATGCGCAAACGGAGATGTTGAACTGGAACGCTGCCAGCTGTCCCAGTTGCAGCTCAACAATGATTATGGCGATATTGATTTCAACCATTGCACGGTAAACACCGCGGATATTTCTCTATCCAATGGCGATTTTGATGCAGAATCCACGAGCTTTTCCGGCAAAAATACCATCACCAGCGACTACGGTGATGTTTCAATCTCGGATACGCCAGAGAATCTGCAAGCATTGACCATTCAGGCAGATACTTCCTACGGCGATATTTCCACGCCGGACAGCACAGACGCGACAACCTATCATCACGATGGTGTGAATACCAGTGGCTCTCTGCAAATTCACGCCTCCAACGGTGATATAGACATTGACGACGACTAACAGCCGCAGCAACAAAAAACAGAGATGATTGCTTTCCAGCTCTCATCTCTGTTTTTTATCTTTTTCTTACTTTTTGTCCGGCTTGAAGCTATCCTTCAGCGAAACGATGCGGTTAAAGCTCAGTCCGCCGTTTTCCGACGGCTTGGTGTCCTGCATGTAGTAACCCATGCGGACAAACTGCATCCGTGTTCCTGCCGGTACGTCCTTTACAGACTGCTCCAACTTGCAGCCAGTCAGCACCTTCTTGGATTCCGGATTCAGGTAATCCAGATAGTTGGTACCCTCTGGTACAGCACCGGTGTTCTCCAGCGTGAACAGATTGTCGAACAGATTCAGGTCTGCATCTACGGCATGTTTTGCAGATACCCAATGGATATTGCCGCGTACCTTGCGACCATCAATCGGGTTTCCGTTTCCGGTCTCCAAATCTGCCGTGCAGCGGATCTCTACCACTTCGCCATTGTCATCGGTAATGACTTCATTGCACTTGACAATGTATGCGCCCATCAGGCGAACCTCTCCGTCCGGCTTGAGTCGCTTGAACTTCGGAGGCGGAACAATGGCAAAGTCGCTCTTTTCAATCCACAGCTCGCGGCTGAACGGTACTTCGCGTGTGCCTGCACTCTCATCCTTCGGATTGTTGGCAACCGTAAAGGTTTCTTCCTTATCTTCCGGATAGTTGGTGACAACCAGCTTTACCGGCTCTGTCACTGCCATACGGCGCAGAGCGGTAGTATTCAGCTCTTCACGAATGCAGTGCTCCAGCAGGCGAATATCTACCAGGCTGTCTGTTGTGGAAACACCAGCGCGGGTGACAAAATCCAAAATCGCAGACGGCGTATAACCACGGCGGCGCAGACCGCACAGGGTCGGCATACGCGGATCGTCCCAGCCGTCTACCTTACCGGTCTCTACCAGCTCACGCAGGTAACGCTTGGACATCACCGTATGGGTGACATTCAGACGAGCAAACTCTCTCTGCTTCGGATGAGACGGCAGACACGGTGCGCAATTGTCAACGACCCACTCGTACAGCGGGCGATGATTCTTAAACTCAATCGAGCACATAGAATGTGTGATATGCTCCATTGCGTCCTGAATCGGATGCGCGAAGTCATACAGCGGATAAATGCACCACTTGTTGCCAATGCGGTGATGGGTTGCGTAGACAATGCGGTAAATGGCCGGATCGCGCATATTCATGTTCGGCGATGCCATATCAATCTTGGCGCGCAGAGTCTTTGCGCCCTGCTCATACTTGCCTGCACGCATTTCCTCGAACAGACGCAGATTTTCCTCTACCGAACGATCCCGATACGGGCTGTTCTTGCCCGGCTCTGTCAAGGTGCCGCGGTACTCGCGCATTTCCTCCTGAGACAGGTCACAGACATACGCCTTGCCCTGCTTAATCAGATATTCTGCGCACTCATAGCACTTGTCAAAATAATCCGAACCGTAGAAAATACCGCCGGACGGCTGCGAACCGGTCAGCCACTCGACATCTTGCAAAATAGCCTGTACATATTCGTCGTCTTCACGCACCGGATTGGTGTCGTCAAAGCGCAGATTAAACAGACCGTTATACTTCTGTGCAACAGACCAGTTGATGTAAATCGCCTTTGCCGAGCCAATGTGCAGATAGCCGTTCGGCTCCGGCGGAAAACGCGTGTGAATGCGTTCGGTCAAACCGTTTGCAATGTCTTCATCAATGATTTCATGCAGAAAATTCGATGCAAATTCCATTGTTGTTCCCCTTTTTTTAGAATAGAGTAAGACAGCAGATTTCATGTTTTTATGACATGAGACTCCGTTGTCTTACTCGCAAATACGTGTTCTTTTTTACAGTGCCTCGCAGGCAGCAGCCAGACGAGCCTTAATTTTGTCAACCGGCATCAGCTGCATGACAGAATACAGATCCGGCGCATTGGTTCTGCCGCAGATTGCCACGCGCAGCACCATCGAAATATCGCCGACCGGTCCCTTGTACTGTTCTGGATTCTTCTTGTACAGCTTGGTTTCCGGCGCAAAGCCATGGCGCTCAGCCAGTGCCTTGACCTTATCAAACCATACCGTCATTTCATCCTGCGCATCATATACGTCCTGATACTCCGTCAGGATTGCCTTGGCGTCTGCCTTGGCGCGCTCCGGCATACCCGAGTAATCCGGCTGGAACAGCTCATCAAACATGAAGTCCATATATGCCTTGGTCTCGCTCCACAGAGCCAGATCCTTACGCGGCTTCTTGCCGCCTCTGCCAATGGCTAAGAACTTCTTGGTCATTTCCGGATCACGAACAAACAGTTCATGAAACGCCGGATCATTGTCTGCGCTCCACTTGGCAACAGAATCATAGACATCCTCTGCGCTCATGCGGGAAATGACGTTCTTGCTGACATCATGCAGCTTGTCCATATCAAACAGCGAGCCGGATACGCTCATCTTCTTTGTGCTGAACGGGAAATCATCCAGCGGTGCTGTCTGATTGGCACGGCGCCACTCCTCGAAATTAGAGTTGAGCAGAGTCATCAGATATTCCATCACAGACGGCACCGGAATGCCCTGCTGATAATAATAGGACAGTGCCAGCTCCGGGTCCTTTCTCTTGGACAGCTTGCGCTTGGAGCCGCCGTCCATCTTCATCAGCTGTGCCGTGTGTACATACTTCGGACGTTTCCAGCCCAGCACATCAAACAGCTGCAAATGTACCGGCAGCGTAGCAAGCCATTCCTCGCCGCGGACGACATGCGTCGTGTGCATCAGATGGTCGTCCACAACATGGGCGAAATGATACGTCGGAATGCCGTCCGACTTGAGCAGGACAATATCCTGATCGTTTTCGGTCAGCTCCAGCTTGCCCTTAACCAAATCGGTATGACGAACCTTATTCTCAATGCTGCCCGGAGAGCGGAAGCGAACAACATAGCTTTCGCCTGCTGCAATGCGGCGCTCAATCTCTTCCAACGGGCAGTCACGGTACTTCGCATATTTGCCGTAGTAACCGAAGTTTTCCTTATTTGCCTCCTGCTGCGCGTGCATCTCTGCCAGCTCTTCCTCGGTGCAGAAGCACGGATAGGCATAACCGCGCTGTACCAGCTCCTTAGCAAATACATGATAGATTGCTGCGCGCTGGCTCTGACGGTACGGGCCATAGTTGCCCTTATCGCCGTTTTCTGTGACGCCTTCGTCAAACGGCAGACCGAAATTCTTAAAGGTCTCCAGAATCAGCTCTACGCCGCCCTCTACCTCACGCTTTTTATCCGTGTCCTCAATGCGGAGAAAGAACACGCCGCCGGACTGATGTGCCAGACGCTCATCTACCAGTGCACCGTACAGGTTGCCCAAATGCATAAAGCCAGTCGGGCTCGGGCCCATACGAGTGACCTTTGCGCCCTCCGGCAGGTCTCTCTCCGGATAGCGGGCCTCGACCTCCTCCGGTGTCTCGGTGACTTCCGGAAACAGCAGCTCTGCTAAACGATTATAATCCATTCTATTACCTCGCCAATCCTGTGACTCCACAGGTCACAGACTCAATTTTTTCCGCACCCTTATCATAAAAAACGGGTGTTTATAAGCAAGTATAAGCATACCATAGTTTTCCCGTTTTCGCAATGTCAAGCCGTAAAAAACCGAATATGGAGAGAAAATTGGCAGAAAGCCGACAATTGTTCACAAATACTAACTGTTTGCGTGAGGGCTTTTTGATTCATCTCAGTGAATTTTTGATACATTTTGTTGTATTTCCACAAAAATCATGCTATAATAGATACAGTTTACAGTAGCAAATAAAGGTGGTGTTTTACATGAAGATCCAAGAATCCGGTGAAAACTATCTGGAGACGATCCTTCTGCTCGAAATGCGCAACGGTACCGTCCGCGCTGTTGATATTGCAAATGAGCTTGGCTATTCCAAGCCGAGCGTTACCCGTGCGATGGGTGTCCTGAAAAAGGCAGGTCTCGTCGACCAGGAATTATATGGAACTATTCAGCTGACCGAAGCAGGCCGCAAGCGTGCCAATGAAATTTATGACCGTCACGTCCTCATCAAGGAGTTTCTGATGACGGTTCTGTCTCTGGACGCACGAACTGCCGAGACTGACGCGTGCCGCATTGAGCACATCGTCAGCCAGACAACTATTGATCGCATTCGCGCACTGCTTCAAGAAAAGCGTTAATTTTCTCTTGACGGCAGCAAAAAAATATTGTATACTAATCAGGCAGTTTTAAGCTGTCTGATTGATTTGGAGAGGTATCGAAGTGGTCATAACGGGGCTGACTCGAAATCAGTTTGCGAGCAATCGCACGCGGGTTCGAATCCCGCCCTCTCCGCCATAACAAAACCCGCAGGTTTTCACGCCTGCGGGTTTCTTTTGTCTTTTTTTCATTCCGTTGTATTTCCCACCGAAATATTTGGCAAGCTGTAGTATACTAAACGCATCAGCTAGGAGGAATACGCATGAAACAATTGATGAAAAATATTTCCAAATCCGAAGTCCTGACGCTCAAGGAGCAGGTCTCTTATCAGGAAGGGCAGGTCGTCAGCAAAACATTGGCGCAAAACGATGCGCTCAGCATTACCCTGTTTGCGTTCGACAAAGACGAGGAAATCAGCACCCATGAGTCCGGCGGCGACGCTTTCGTGACCTGTCTCGATGGTGTCGGAAAAATCACCATTGACGGTATAGACTACGAGCTGCACGAGGGAGAATCCATCGTCATGCCCGCTAAGCATCCGCACGCAGTATACGGAAAAGAGCAATTTAAAATGCTGCTCGTTGTCGTATTTTAATTTCTAAACGGGCAAACAGCGCAGCTGGGAGAAACGCCTCTCCTGCTGCGCTGTTTTTTTGCTCTTATTGATTCTGAATCGCGCCAATCATTGCCGGAATAAACTGTTTTTTGCGGGAAACCACATCTTTCAGCAGCAGCGGTTCTCCCTTTTTCACTGTGCAATGGAATGCCGTGCCGAGCAGGACATCTGCATCCTTACCGGCAAACAGAACTTCACTGGACTGGTCGAGAATATTGGTGACAAGATAGAAAATCATATCTACATTTTCTTTTGCCAATACCTTTTCCATTTCTCCATGGAGCATTTCCTTTGCCATCTCGCGATTTTTTGCACTGACATAACTGCCCTGACCGACGCCAAATCGAATACCGCCGCTGGCAAAGACCTTATAGTCCTGTGTCAGCACCTGTTCAGCTGTGCGCTCCTGCAGATTTTCACCCGCTTCAAACATCTCCTGTGCAAACTGGTCGATGTCAATGCCTGCAATTTCTGCGAGCTTGCGCGCCGCGTATTCATCCTGTGCCGTACACGTCGGAGAACGGAAAATCAATGTATCCGACAAAATCGCACTGCACAGAATGCCCGCCATATTCGGCTCAATTTCCACGCCGTTTTCCCCGTACATCTGATAGATAATCGTCGCCGTGCAGCCTACCGGATGGTTGCGGAAGTACACCGGACTGCTGGTTTCCAGATTGCCAATGCGATGATGGTCAATAATCTCTAAAATTTCCGCTTCCTCGAAGCCGTCCACGCACTGGGTCTTCTCGTTGTGGTCGACGAGAATCAATTGTTTGCGCTGCAAATTCAGCAAGTTACGGCGAGAGATAACGCCCTGATAATAGCCCTGCTTGTCCATGACAGGAAAATAATTATGGCGCACACGACCCATGATCTTCTTTGCTTCTTCAATCGGTGTATCCAGCTGAAAAGAAATCATAGCCTTTGCCATCGGGTGCCGAATCGGGATACTCTGATTGATTAAGCACGATGCCGCATAGGTATCATACGGTGTGCTGATAACCGTGCAGTTGTGCTCTTTGGCAATTTTGATGATGGTTTTTGCGATTTTCGGCGTCATGCACACGACCAAGCACGCGGCTTCCAGTTCAATCGCGCACAGCTGTGCCTCGTATCGATTGGCAACCAGCACAATATCTCCCGGATCTACCATATTTTCCATGGCTTCCGGACTGCCCGCCGCTATGACAATCTTGCCCTGATCGAGAACCATATCATGATCGCCGGTAATCAGTGTGCCGTGCAGGGTTTCTACAATATTGGTAATCGGCGTGCAGGCGTTGGATACCGCGTGCGGATCCAAGCTGTCCATGTTTGCCATGGCCAGACGTTTCAACGTAATCAAACCTTCCGGCTTGTTGTCGTTCGTTGTAATCGGCAGTGTCGTGATGTCCTGATCTCGCATTGTCTCCCATGCGCGGCGCAGGGTCATATTTCCGTCCACACCATCAATATATCGAATGTCAATATCGCTGACAGTAGCATGGACATCCAAGCACATCTCCGGCGGTTCCATATGAAACTTCTGCAAAACAAATGCTGTTTCCTGATTGATTTCTCCCGCTCTTCTCGGTTCGTAGGATCGCTCTGAAGTCAAATTTTTCAAATTCGCGTAGGCGATGGCAGAGCAGATGGAATCTGTGTCCGGATTTTTATGTCCGATCACGCAGATATTTCTCTGCATCGCATTCTTCATCTTCATTTATTTTCCTCCCGTATGTATATTCCCAACCTCTATAGTTATATCGTAAAACACCATATGACAAATGTCAACCGCTGCTTCCCGTTGTCCCTGTTATTTTTTCATACTTTTCTGTCGAAGTCTGTGCCAAAAGAAACTCTTTCTTGACATTCTGTCGCTTCTTGGTAAACTAAAAGCAACAAGCAGAAAGGAGAGATGTCTTATGAAAAAGCAACCGTCCAACCGTCCTTCAGCCAATCGGCAGCTGCCGCCCTCTCGGCGCAGAGAAATCGCTCGGCGCAAGCGAAAACACCGCAGGCAAGTCCGGCGTGTCAGTTTGCTCGCCGTGCTTGCCGTTGTTCTTATCCTGTTCCTCTCACGCGGTGTGAGCTGCGCCAGACAGACATTCACCCAGCAGGCGCAGAATAAAACCGTCCAAACGACCTCATCCGACAACAGCAACAAGAAAAAAACGGTAAAATCCGGCAGTCTGTCATTAATTGCCGTCGGCGACAACCTGATGCACAACACACTGCTCGCGGATGCCTCGACCAGTACCGGCTACGATTTTACGCCATTCTATTCCCAAATCAAACCCTATGTACAGGCAGCAGACATCGCCGTAATCAACCAGGAATCTCCGCTCGGCAAAGGCAAGGCAGAAGGCTATCCGAGCTTTAATACGCCGCAAGCGTGCGGAGACGCTCTTGTTGATGCCGGTTTCGATGTCATTTCTCAGGCAAACAATCACATCATGGACACTACCTCCAGCGCGGTCTATGACACTATGGATTATTGGGATTCACAGGCGGACAAAGGCGTCATCCGTATCGGCATCAGCCGCGATGCAGACGACCGCGCCACGGTGCGATACCTCAAGCGAAACGGCATCAAAGTCGGATTTCTTGCCTATACATACGGGTTAAACGGCGCAAAACTGCCGCAAAGCAATCCAGACCTTGTCTCCCTCATCGACAAAGACAAAATGAAAACAGAGATTGCTTCCGTCAAAAAGCAATGCGATGCGGTTGTCGTTGTCATGCATTGGGGCGAGGAATATCACGCAACGCAAAATGAAGAACAGGAAGATCTCGCCGAATTTCTGACAGAAAACGGTGCAACGCTGATTATCGGCGCGCATCCGCACGTATGTGAGCCGGCGGGTTGGGTCACATCGGAAAATGGCAATCGCGCATTTTGCGTCTATTCGCTCGGCAACTTTATCTCCGGTCAAAACAAAGCGGAAACCATCGTAGAAGGCATGTTGCAGGTTACCCTGACGCGCGACGAATCCGGCACAGTGACAGTAAAAAATCCGGGTGTAATGCCGTTGGTGTGCACCTCCAGCAACCAACACAGCTTCCGCGTTATCCCCCTCGATGACTACACAGAAGAAATGGCAGCCAAGCACACGCTTGCAGGCCGCTGCGATGTCTCTCCCGCCAATCTTCGCAGCATCGCGGAAAATGCCTACGGAAAATATCTCATTGCAAAGACCATTCCCAAAACATATGATGCAACATACGCAGAAAAATCCAAAGAAAGTGCAGATTCCTAGCATTTTAATAGGATTTGTTTTTATCCATATCATCTTGCAATGCTCGTTAAAAACCGGTATAATGATTTTCTAGTGTAGAAATACCACAATTTTTTGCCGAAAATGAGAGAGATTTCGGCTTTTGTATACGAGGATGATTCATATGGTTCACAACAACGTATTAGAAGCAATGGGACATACGCCAATGATTCGGCTTTCCCGCATGGCAGAACCAGACAGCGCACAAATCTTGGTAAAATTTGAAGGTCTGAATGTCGGCGGATCCATTAAGACGCGTACCGCTTTCAACATGATTGCGGATGCAGAAAAGAAAGGTCTGATTCATCCGGATTCTATCATCGTTGAACCGACCAGCGGCAATCAGGGCATTGGTTTGGCGCTCATCGGTGCCGTGCGCGGCTACCGCACGATCATTATCATGCCGGATTCCGTCAGCGAAGAACGACGCAAGCTGGTCCGCCATTACGGCGCAGAGGTGATTTTGATTCACGATGATGGAGATATTGGCGCATGTATTGACGAATGCCTCCAGACTGCTTTGCGCATGGCAAAGGAAGATCCGCACGTCTTTGTGCCGCAGCAGTTTGCCAACCCGGCAAACGCAGACATTCAGCGCACGCAGACGGCACAGGAAATTTTGGAACAGGTGGATGGCTGCATCGACGGATTCTGTTCCGGCGTCGGCACCGGCGGCACCATCACCGGTATTGGCGAAGCATTGCGCGCCGTCCATCCAGACATGACGATTTGGGCAGTGGAACCGGAACATGCAGCGATTTTGTCCGGCGGCTCCGTCGGCACACATCTGCAGATGGGCATCGGTGACGGACTGATTCCGGATATTTTAAACACACAGATCTATGACCACGTCGAAATTGTAACCGATGAAGAAGCGTTGCAGACCGCCAAGGATCTGGCGCGACTGGAAGGTTTGATGTGCGGCATTTCGAGCGGCAGCAATGTCGCCGCAGCACGCAGACTCGCAAAACAGCTCGGCAAAGGCAAAACCGTTGTGACCATTTTGCCGGATACAGCCGAACGATATTTCAGCACGCCGCTGTTTGACGAGTGATCTATTTTGCGCATACTATTTGTGCAGTCGGTCAATACTGATTCTGAGGTGAGAACATTGATGAAGGATGACTGCACACTGCTCAACCACATTCGCCAGACAACGGAAATGGGAGCGGATGGCATCGACTCAGTATTGCCATACACCAACGGAGAATTCCGTCAAGCACTCAAGCAGCAACGTACAGAATACAAAAAAATTCATGATTCCGCCGATTCTCTGCTGCAAAAGCTCGGCGGCGAGCCGGAAAATGTCGGCACGTTTGCCAAATGGTCCAGCGAATTGACATCCGGACTGAAAACCATGATGGATTCCTCCGAATCCAATATTGCCAATATGATGATTCAGGGAAACACGATGGGCGTGACGAAAAGCATTCAAACAATTCGCAGCTGCGATGTACAGGATACCGCTGTTTCGCGTCTGGCGGATAAGCTGCTGGCAACCGAACGAGCCAACATCACACAAATGAAATCTTTTTTGTAAGCACACAAAAAGCCGAAGGAAAAAATCCTTCGGCTTTTCTCTTTTTCAATAGTTTGCACAAAAATGCCTGTTTTCTTCCACTGTGTTTGCAAATCCCGCAAATTTGTTTACAAAAGTTATACACAGTCTTTATGCAAATTTCATGCCAAATCATTGAAGGACAGCTCAATTTATGCTATGATATTTTTGTTAGCATACAGAAACGGAGGTCGTTTTATGGAGCATACAATGACATTTGAACCCTCTGTCCATTCAGAGGTCGAACTGCGAACAGACGGAACCTTTGCAGGGATGTATCTGCCCAAGCCCATGGCAAACGGCGATGTACATCTCATCTGGAAGCTCAAAGGCACAGGCAAGCATGAGCGCATGAAAACCATTGATTCCTGCACCAAACAGCAGCCTGTTTTCATCATCTGCGACTCAAACGGTTCCAATTGCACCGTTATTACAGAAAACGGCGATGAAATCGGAAAGCTCAACAAAACCGATGCCAAACTCTATCATCAGTATGTCGAAAAATTTCAATATCACATTTACATCAAATCCATCAAGCGTGAGCTGGAAAAACCCCGCGTCAGAATCCTCGTAATTGTCCACGAGAGACCGGAACCGCTGCGACCATAAAAAAAGCCTGAGAGAAAAAATCTCTCAGGCTTTTGTGTTATTCTTCTGCCATCCGGTATCCCACACCGATTTCGGTTCGGATGTAATACGGCTCCGCCGGATTGTCCTCCAATTTTCTGCGAATATGTGCCATATTGACGCGCAAAATGCGGTTATTATCCACCGCATACGGCCCCCAGATGCGGCTGATGATATAATCATAGGTCAGCACACGACCCGGACGGCGCGCGATCAACTCGACGATTTTATACTCAATCTGCGTCAGATGAACCTCTTCTCCCCGCAGCGTGACTTTGCGGCGTTCAAAATCTACGGTCAGATCGCGCACACTGTAGCTGCCGCGCGGCATATCTTCGCCGGATTCCAGCTTTGCCTGATGACGCAGCGCCGTGCGAATGCGGGCAAGCAGCTCCGATGTGCCAAACGGTTTGGTAATATAATCATCTGCGCCAAGATCCAAGGCTTCTACCTTTTGGTTTTCTTCTTCTCTTGCAGAAACAACCAGTACAGGAACACCCGACCACTCACGCAGCCAGCGCAGCAATTCCAAACCGTCCATGTCCGGCAAACCCAAATCCAGCAAAATCAGACGCGGACAATGCGAATTGATAATGGAACGCGCGAGCGTGCCCGTCGATGCCTGTAGGGTATGGTATCCATTGGCGGATAAAATGGTCATGAGCACATGCGCAATCGGCTGCTCATCTTCTACAATTAAAATGGTCTCCCCATTCATGTTTCTTCCTCCTCCAGCGGCAGGGTAAATAAGAACTGTGCACCGCCATCCGGATGATTGACCTCCCAAATGGTTCCGCCGTGTGCGGAAATAATGGAACGGCACAGGGTCAAGCCGATACCCAAACCGCCGCGGCGGCTGTCTGGCTGTGCCTGCACGGAGTCAAACAACTGCTGCTTCTTCTCCTCCGGAATACCCGGTCCAAAGTCTCTGACAGAGAACTCTGCCACATCTCCGTCGCGGCGCAGACCAATATCAATCGGCGTCTGGGCGTAGCGCACCGCATTTTCCATGAGGTTGATGAGCACCTGTACGATAAGTGTGGCATCCATCGGGACAAACAGCATATCTTCTTCCGGCAAATCCACCCGAATTTGTGCATCCGGAAACCGCTTTTTGCATCGTGATACGGCCTCCACAATGACTTCTTCCGCTGCCTCTTCGGACTTTTTCAATTCCGTCGTCTGAGAAACGCGCGTGACGGACAGCAGATTTTCCACCATACGCAGCAGCCATTCTGCATCCTCATGAATATCAGCGGCGAGCTTGCGGGTTTCCTTTACGCCGATGCTCTCACCGTTTTCTTCAATCGCTGCCGATGCGCCGATAATACCGGTCAGCGGCGTGCGCAGATCGTGCGAAATGGAGCGAAGCAGATTGCTTCGGAGCTTTTCTCTGTCAGCAGTCATCGCGGCGCGGTTGCGCTCCTCTGCCAGACGCTGCCGCTCCAATGAGATGCCCGTCTGAGCCAGCATGGCTTTGATATACTCTTGGGTTTCTTCCTTTGCCAAGTCATTGCTCCACAGTAAGCCAATGCAGCCCAGCATTCCGCTGCTGCCCGGCACCGGAATATAATGAAAGCGTGCATACGGCGAATGCACCGTACCGACACCAGTGTCACACGCCTCGCGAAAACAATCGGAAATGGCGCTGTGCTCGATGGAATCCGAGACAAAGCCGCCAATTTCTCCCACCACGCGCTCTCGATTTTCACGAATGTCGTTTTCATCTTCTAAATACAAAACCGGACAATTCAGCTGTTCATGCAGATACTGCATGGCCAAATCAATCATCTGGTCGGCATTTTGTGCGCTGGCGAGTTTTTGAGAAAAGTCATACAGTCTCCGCGTGTGTTCTTCGCTCGTCTTTGCTCGGTACGCCTGCAATTTTACGCTGCCTGTCGTCGCACTGGTCACCACGGCGATGAGCGCCATGGAAGCAAAGATAATCGGATAGCCCGCCGATGTAAAGTTAAAAGCAAAAAACGGATCGGTAAACGCATAGTTGACCGCGAATACGCCGATAATGGAGGCGACAATGCCCCAAACATACCCATCTGTCACGCGTGCCGTCAGCAGGACAGCAAGCGTAAACACTGCCGTGACATTGGCAGAGCTTTTAGAATAATGTACCAGCAGCGAGGACGCCAGACACGCCGCGAGAATAATGCCAATCGTAAATCCCAGATCCAGCACATTCTTTCGGCTGATCGAAATCGACTGCCGTTTCTTTCGTTTTTTCTCACCCATTCAGGATTTCCCTTCTTTCAGCTGCGTTCCAACGAATTCGACAGCTTTTATTTCTTTGCTTCTATTATACCAATCACACCCTGTCGAAACAAGCTCTCTTGCGTTAAGGATTTGTTACGTCAACCGAAATTTCTCTGTCATATTGACCGATTATTTCCGAATTTCTCTCCATAATTTCGGGAATAAATCTCCATTTTTTCTTAGATTTTCGATATATTTGTTAAAACCTATTTGCATTTTCATTTTTTATGCTATAATATGGAGAGACACAGGAGGAACACCTATGGATAATATTTTAAAACCAGTTCTGATCGCCGTTATCATTATTTTGGCCGTACTTATTATCTGGAAGGCAAATCGTTTTACGACAGCCGACCAGCCTGAAAAAGAAAATACCAATTCCCCAGAGCCGAAGAAAAAAGCTCCAGCTCGCGCAGCTTCTTCTACCCCGCTGGAATTTTTCATCGTGTATCAGGGGCGTCGCGTGCCGGTGACGCACTATCCGTTCACCATCGGCAGCCGCAACGACAACGATTTGATTGTCACCGACTCCACCGTTTCTCGTCAACATGCAGAGCTGTTCCGCAAAAACGGACAGGTGTGCCTGCGCGACCTCGGTTCTCTCAACGGAACCATTGTCAACAAGGTGCCGCGCTCTGAAATTGTCATCGTTGGCGGTGAGCGCATTCAGCTCGGCACAACTGTGCTGCAGATCGAACGCGCGATGGACGACGTATCCGATGACACACAGTATATTCGGAGGTGATGTAAGCTACCATGGCACAAAAGAAAAAAGTAGCAAAAAAAGTACAGAGAACCCAGAGACCGGCTCGTGCAAGTAAAAAGTCCCTCGGCATTCAGGTGCTGATACTGTTTATTCTGTTCCAGCTGGTTTCTCTGCTTACGGTTCAGATCTCTGGACGCGGCACAGCGTATCTCTATATGATGATCCCGCTGATGATTATCACATACGGCGGCTGGCTGTGCGTCAATCGTATGCACGCAGACGTTCCGTTTTTCCTAGACACTGCGATGCTGCTGACATTTGGCACCATGATTCAGTGTCTGCTTCTCAAGCAAGATGAGATGCCAACGTCTCTGATCGTTATTTATGCTCTGGCGGCTGTTGCCGGAGTGATTGCGGCCATCGTATACAAACACGCGCCGTTTATCGCTTCGGGATCCGGTATTGCTGTCTTGATGGTTTTGTCCGTCATTCTGTATATGGCAACCCTGCTCATCGGCAAGGCTGTCGGCGGCGGCGTGCGAAACTGGATCAACATCGCCGGCTTTTCCCTGCAGCCATCCGAGTTCAATAAGATCATTTATGTTCTCGTCATGGCAGGCTTGCTGTGCACCAAGGACAAGCCGGGACGCAAACGCATCTGGTATGCGATTGTCTTTACTCTGATCAATCTCGGCTTCTTGGGCATTCAGGGTGAGTTCGGTACCTTCCTGCTTATTCTGTGCACATTCCTGTGCATGATTTTCCTGTTTGTTCCGGACATCAAGGTCTTTGCCTCTGTCACAGCCATTATTGTCGCAGCAGGCGCAGCTGCTGCCGCCTGCGGTATGTCTCTGCTTAAGGTCACCGGCGGCAAGAGTGATTTCGGCCCAATGCAGTTCGTGCTCAATCAGGTACAGAAAATCGCCAACCGCTTTATCTACTGGCGTGATCCGGCGAAGGACGCACAGGGTGCCGGTTATCAGATCCTACAGGGACGAAAAGCTCTGCTCAATTCCAATCTGTTTGGCAGCACCACTACAACGCCGTTATCCAATCCGTCCAACGACATGGTATTCCCTGCTCTGACGGAGCGATGCGGTCTGATTATTGCCGTCATGATCTGTGTGATTTTCGGTCTGCTGCTCATTCGCGGCAGCCGCATCTACTATCATTGCGGTGATCGATACCATCAGGCAGTCAGCGCAGGTCTGAGCCTGCAGCTGGTCATTCAGGCGTTTATTATCATCGGCGGTTCCACAGGCATGATGCCGCTGACCGGTATCACGCTCCCGCTGATTTCTCGCGGCGGTTCTTCTCTGATGGCAACATTTATCAATATTGCGGTGATCCTTGTGATCTCCGCCGGAAACCTGTGGAACGGAAGGAGGGATTACACCAGTTATGACTCCAAGCTTCAAAAAGCGCGTACAGTGCATTCAAAGCGCGTTTCTCATCTGCGCAATCGCAATCGCAGCCGGTCTGGTGTGGACGACGCTCGGTAATCCGGAAAGCCGTGAGGCTGCCCGTCAGGAGACCCTGCAGCGTACCTATATCCGCGGTAGCATCACAGACCGCAATGGCACACCGCTGAGCTGGTCCAATAAAGCCAATGGCTATCGCAGCTATATCGACGGAGAAACCAAACAGCGCGCGTTTTCTACTGTCGTCGGATATTATTCTCCGGCATATGGTACCTTTGGTTTGGAAAAGACGTTTAACACGCAGCTGATTTCTAGCAAATGTAAATCCGGTGAGAAGCAGGTCGGCAATACGGTACAAACCACATTGGATACCGATTTGCAGACCGCAACCTATTCGGCTATTTCTGACATTGCAAACGGTGCGGCCGTCGTTCTCGACGCAAAAACCGGTGAAATCGTCTCGATGGCATCGACACCAAGCTTTATCCAGTCTGATTTGGAGGATAATTGGTCAGAATACTCGCAGAAAACCGGTCTGTTTTTGCCGAATGCATATAAATCGACCTTTGCCCCAGGCTCGGACTTTAAAATCATCACTGCCTGCGCAGTCATCGACAACGGCGTAGACGGCACCAACGTCAACGACCGCGGTTCGTACACCTTTAAGAATGGTCAGACCATCACAAACTATGACAGCCGTTCCTTCGGCTCTATCGGTTTGAAGGGCGCGATCCGCAACTCTTCCAACGTATACTTCATCACCAAAGCATTGGAGATGGGTGCAGACAATTTGGAAGCCAGCCTGCGCAAGTTTAAGCTCGGCGAAGACATTCCGTTGGATTTCACCACGCTGACCTCCAATCTGGATTTTGAAGACAGACGTGATGAAGTTGTCGGTTCCATTGCCTTCGGTCAGGGCAGAACCGAAGTCACGCCGCTGTACATGGCCATGGCTTGTCAGTCCATTGTCAACCATGGCACGATGCTCAAGCCATATCTCATCAAGTCCGTCACTGCCGGAAACGGCACGAAGGATGATACCTATAAAGACTCGGCAGAAGAACTAACCACCGTCACCTCAAAAGAAACCGCTGATGAAGTTGTTTCCTGCATGGAGGTTGCCGCAGATCATTATGGCTTCGGCTATTATGGCGATCAGGGCTGGCACGTTGCCGCAAAGACAGGTACCGCTCAGACCGGCAAGAGCACTAATGCATGGATTGTGACTTCCCTGTTGGATTCCAATAATGAGCCACAGTATGTTGTCGTTATCATGGCTGCGGATCAGCACCATGACGGTATCTATTACAAGAATCAGATTGAGGATATTTTCAATGCAACCGCAAAGTATGATGCTTCCAAAACTTCTGATTCCAACTCGCAGAACTAATTGATGCACTTTCAGAACAGCAGTCTCGCACTGCTGTTCTTTTTTTGTCGAATGCTTGCATCTTTCGACAGTCTATGTCATACTATTCTAAACTTGAAAAGGATGGTGTGTCTCTATGAAATCGAAGCAACTTCTTGCAGCCCTGTTATCCTGCTGCATTTGCAGTTCCGTCACCGCTTTTGCTGCACAGCCACACACAGAACCCGTTTCCTATGATTCCGATGTATTCAGCAAAGTATTTGCCTCCACGGTATCGCAATACAGTCATTTTACCGGTCAAAATTATACGCTGCCGGATGGCTATGATATATATCAAGGCATTGATGTTTCCAAATGGACCGGTGCCATTGATTGGAACGCTGTCAAAACAGACGGCGTCGATTTCGCCTTTCTGCGCGTTGGATACCGCGCCACCAGTTCCGGTGTTTTATACGAGGATACCAATTTTACTACATATTCGACTGGTGCTTCATCTGCCGGCATTCCCATCGGTGTGTATGTCTTTTCTCAGGCGCTCAATACAGCAGAGGCGGTGGAAGAAGCACAGTTTGCTCTTGACCGCGTAAAGACAGCGAATATTCAGCTGCCCATCGTCATGGATTATGAATACTCCGATGGTTCCGGCAGACTGGATCAGGCAGGATTGAGCCAATCTGAAAAAACAGCCAATGTCCTTGCCTTCTGCAATACCATTCGTGATGCCGGATACGAACCCATGCTGTATGCAACGAAAAGTTTTTTAACCAATGATGTGAATCGAACACAGATCCAAAATAGCGGCATAAAAATCTGGTTGGCTCACTACACCACAAGCACCAGTTTCAGCAACTATGATTATTGGCAGTATTCCCGGGCTGGCTCTGTCCAAGGAATTTCTGCGGATGTAGACTGTAATTTCTATCTGACCCATGGCGATCTGATTGCGCCGACACCTACCTGTGGTTTTCAGGATGTGCTGTCAACCGATTGGTTTGCTCCTGCAGTACGATTTGCTTTCCAAAACAGGCTGATGAACGGTACCTCTTCTACCCAATTTGCACCGAACATCTCTTTAACCCGCGCTATGGTGGCGCAGGTGCTGTACAACTTTTCCGGTGCACCGGCTGTCACACAGCCGTCGTCTTTTTCCGATGTGACCTCTGACCAGTGGTTTGCCAATGCTGTTGCGTGGGCGCAGCAAAACGGCATTATGAACGGCTATCCGGATAACCGGTTTGGTGCAAACGATCCGATTACCCGGCAAGATTTTGCCGTTGTGCTGTATCACTATTCCAGTCAGCAGCAGCTTGACACCAGTATCCGTGCAAATTTGAGCCAATACCGTGATGTTTCTTCGGTTTCTTCTTATGCGCAAGACGCCATGCAGTGGGCTGTTGCCTCCAAAATTATATCCGGCAAGAGCAGCACGCAGCTGGCTCCGAAAGATTCCGCAACGCGCGCCGAATGTGCACAGATCCTCAAAAACTATTTGACCGGCGTTGCTTCTTCCTTGCTCGGCTCATAAAAAAGCAGACAGAAAAGCAGGCATTTCCATGAGAAATGCCTGCTTTTTTCATGCAATCGGTGCAACACTACACACGGTCAATTGATCGCCGTCAACACGAAACCGCACTTCCAGTCCCGCAAATTCCATGCCATACACGCGCGCCGGATCGTGCTGATAAGACGGTCGCGGATCGTGTGCGAGCACACCGCACAGGGCTTCCCGATGCGATTCCGGCACCTGTTTCAGCCATTGCTCCGGAAAATCTACCGTCAACGTGTATCCGCTTGTATCATTGGTAAATCCACCTTTTGCGTCCGGATGGTTATCGGCATACGGAATAAATGGCTTGATGTCATAAATCGGCGTGCCATCCATCAGATCTGCACCGGATACCCAAATCACCGGACCTTCCTGTGTGTGCAGCTGAATTTCTTCTATCCGCACACTGGAAAGACCAATTGGATTAGGTCGAAACGGCGAGCGCGTCGCAAACACGCCCATGCGCGTATTGCCGCCCAGACGCGGCGGCCGCACGGTCGGAGACCATGTTTTTCTGCGCGCATTGCCGGAAAACTGCCAGATCAACCACAAATGGGAAAAATCCTCCAATCCTCGCAGTGCATCGGGATTACGGTATTCCGGTTCAAATACAATCTTCGCCCGCAGCGTATCTACAATGCCACTTTGCCGCGGAATACCGAACTTTGTCGGAAAATCCGTGCGAATTGTGGCAATTACCTGCATTTCATTGTCATTCATTCTATCACCCCGTAGAAATTTCTGCTGTACTGCCGGAGACGCCGCGACGAACGACAATCTGCCGTCCAATCCGGTCTTTCAGCTCTGTGACATGTGAGATAATGCCGATGAGCCGATTTCCGCCAGACAGGCGAACCAGCACACCAATCGCCTGCTCCAGTGCCGCACTGTCCAGCGTGCCAAAGCCCTCGTCCAAAAAAACAGTCTCTACCAGCACACCGCCTGCATAGCTCTGAATAACATCCGACATGCCAAGCGCCAACGCCAATGCACCGAGAAACGATTCTCCGCCGGACAGTGTTTTGACCGAACGCCGCTTGCCGGTATAATAATCCATGACGTCAATATCTAAGCCCGACTGACTGCGATGATTCTCTGCTGTTTTGCGCCGATGCATCTCATAGCGTCCCTGCGTCATATCACGCAGGCGCAGATTGGCGCGCTGCAACACACGCTCAAAATAGGCCGCCTGTACATACTGTTCCAGCATGAGCTTCTGTTTTCCCGCCAGCTCGCCGTTTGCCGTCTGAGACAGCTCGCGCAGAGCAGCAGTCTGCTGTTCCACTTGTTCCAATTCGTCCTGCATTTGTCCAATGCGCGCGAGCAACGCTTGATTGTTTTCCCTTCGTGCGGCACATTGTGTGTGTAGCCGTTCTTTCTCTTGACACATGCGCTCTGCCTGTTCCCGCCGCTGTCTCAGTAGCTCGATGTCTTCCGGTTTCCCAGACGGAACGGCAGCAGCATATTCCCGTTCCATTGAACGCGCCGTCGTCAATCGCTGAGAAAATTGCTGGCATTGCTGTTCTGCATCTCGAAATGCTTCCGGTGACAGCAATGCCGCCTGATAAGCTTCTCCACTTGCAAATCCAGCCGTATGCACAGCATCACGCCATGCAGTCTGAGCCGTCTGTGTCATTTGCCGTTGCTGCTGCTCCTGCACACAGACAGAGCGATAGACTTCGGCTGCGCTGCTCAGCTTGCGCTGATGGCTCTCCCACTGTTGTTTCGCCTGTTCGATGCGCTGATGCAGCGCATCATAGGCCGCCTGCTTCTCGCACAATCTCGCATCCATTTCGGCAAGATCCCGCATGGGCAAGGTGTCTTGAATGGTTTGCGCCTCCGTTTCGATTGCAGCAGCAGTACGGTCTGCCGTATGATATGCTTGTTCTGCCTGCTGTGCCACTTGTTCCAGTTCCGGCAATTGCTGCTGTGCCTCTTGCAGCTGCGCGGCAATCTGTTCCATGCGGCTGACCTGCTCGGCAACCCGTTTTCCCTTCTCTAGGAGCTGTTTGGTCTCAACCGTTTTCTGTGCAATCGTCTGTAACAGCTGTTCCTGTGTGGTCTCCGGCTCATAAAACAAGTCCTGCATGGCCTGCCGGACAGCATGTTGGGCAGATTTTACGCGCGAATGCGCTGCTGCTGCCTGCTCACCGATCTGCTGCAATGCTGCGCGGCTGTGCTCTGCCTGTTCCCGCAGGGTCTGCAATTCTTGCTCTGTCGGCACTTGTGCCTGCAACTGAGCCGGATGCGGATGCTCCAGCGCGCCGCACACAGGACATGGCACATGATCCCGCAGATCTTGCGCCAAAATACCTGCCTGTCCACGCATCCAATACAATTCCGCCGCGCGATACTGTTGTTCTGCTGCCTGATAGCTGTGTTCCTGTTTTCCATACGCTTCCTGCTGGCTTTTCAGCTGAGTTTGGCTGTCTGTCAGCTCTGTAAACAAGCCCACCTTGCTCTTCAGCTGCTTCTCTAACTGAAATGCTTCTCTCCACTGATTGCGCAGGGATTCGCATTCTATCTGCAAGTCATGCAAGCGCACCGTCTGCTGGCGTAGCATCTCTATGCGCTGTCGTTCCGTCTGTAACGCATTTGCCGTCTGTTGATGGCGCGTTTGCAGGGAATTGGCAGAATTTCTCGCTTTTTTCGCCTGTGCCTGTTTCTCCCGCCAGTGCTCTGCCTGCTGTTTTGCATCACGCAAGCGAGTCATTTCCTGCTGTAACAGATCCAATTGCGGAAGCTGTGCTTCTGCCTGCTGTTTTTTCTGTTCCAGCGATGCGCTTTGCTGTTGCAATTGTTCTACATTGTGTTTTTGCTGTTGTACTTGGTTGGATAATTGCTCCCATCGCGTCTGTTCTGACTGATACGCCTGCCACTGCGGCTGTACCAAGTCTCTCGCCTGGCGTGCTCGTTCCAGCCGTTCGGTTTGCGCGCGCATTGCAGGCAATTGTGCCTCTAGCTGCGCCAGCTGCTGCTTGGCAGCGTTCCATTTCTCTCGCGCTTGCAGCTGTGTTTCTGCTTTGACAACCGCTTCTGTCGCCGCCGTGCGCGCTGCGCGCAATTGATGCAATTGCGCGTTTAACCGTTCTATCGTTTGCGCATCACGACTGTTTTGTTCTTTTACTTGCTTGAGCAGTTCGGAAAGCTCTTGTATCTCTCCTTCCTGCTCCAATTGAAAGCCCTCTGCATACTGTGACAGTGCACGACGCGTATCCTCGCAGGTTCGATTCTTTGTCAGGTATTCCGTCTTGATACACTTTTGCAGTGTCACCAGCGCTTCGGTGTGAAAGACATTGCGAATAATCTTTGCTCTGGACTGACTGTCCGCCGTGAGCAGCTTCATAAATTCTCCCTGTGCAATCATGGAAATCTGTTTAAATGAACGGCAATCTACACCCAGCAACTGCTGCACCGCATCCGTCACCGCTGTTGCTCCCGCAATGGCTGAGCCATCAGGATTTGTCATGACCGCGTTGGGCTGTTGGGTAACTGTACCTGTTCCCCGTTTTTTAGGCCGTTCATATTTTGGTGTTCGGTGGATCTGATACGTCTTTCCGCCATGGGAGAACGTAAATTTGACATAGGTATCCGCTGTCGGCGCGGCAAAATCCGAGCGCAATTGATCGGCGCCGCGCTGCGAACCGCTGACCTCGCCAAACAAAGCAAAACAAATGGCATCAAAAATGCTCGTCTTTCCGGCACCGGTATCTCCTGTAATCAGAAACAAGCCCTGTCCGCCAAATGCCTGCATATCCAGTGTCACGGTATCGGAATACGGTCCAAACGCACTAATCGTCAAATGAATCGGCTTCATCGCTCGCCTCCATTTCTCTGCCAATCCGCAGAATTTGCTGCTTTTGCCATGCAGTCATCGGTTTTCCGTTTTGTTCCAAAAAGAACTGTTCAAATAGCTGGACGGGTGTCAGCTGCCGCGCAGCCTCTTCGCGCTGCAGACCCTCTGCATTCGCCGTCTGCGTGCGGATATTGTCAAAATCCAACCGCATCAAGTTAGGATATACGGCACGCAGCACCGCCTGTGGATCGTACAATTCCTCATCATCGGTCAAAATGACTCGCAAATAATCGTTGGGATTTCCCGCCTGCTGTACCAAATCCGAAACGACATCCTGTAATTTTCCGCGCAGCTCGCGCAAATCTCGTTTCGGCGCCAGCGGCAGCAAGGTAATCTCTGCTTCACCGGTTTGATTTATCGTCACAAGTGGTACCGATTTTGGGTATCGTGCCTCAGAAAACGAATATTTGAGCAGGGAGCCACAATACCGCACACTGTCTCGTCCCAACCGCTGCGGACGGTGAATATGTCCCAGTGCCACATAATCATATGCATCAAACAAGGCAGCATCCACAGCGTCTATGCCGCCGACGGGAAGAATTTCCGATTCTGACTGTTCCGGCATCACACCGCCAACTGTCACAAAGGTATGTGCAATCAGCACATGCCGTACATTCTGTTCCCACGCTGCCCGTCTGAGTGCTTCTTGCATGACACATTGCTGTGTGCTCTCTGTTAAGTTCCATTTTTCGCGCCATTCCATCGGCCGCAGCCACGGCAACAGATGAAATTGTACGCGGCAGCCTTGTTGATCCGCCAAAGTGACAGAGGCTACTGTTTCATCCAAGGTTCCCACCAGATGCATTCCCTGCTGAGACAACAGGGTCTTGCCAAAATCCAAGCGTTCGCCGGAATCGTGATTGCCGCTCACCGCCAAAACCGTAATAGCTCGTTCACATAGCTGTGTAAAAAACCAATCAAACAGCGAGACCGCCTCGCCGGACGGAACCGTCTTATCATAAATATCTCCCGCCAAGACAACAGCATCCACTTGGTTTTCTGTTGCCATGCGAATGACCTGTTCCAAAGCAAACCGCTGGTCATCCAGCATAGAATAGCCATATACCCGTTTGCCGAGATGCAGATCTCCGAGATGTAAAAACTTCATCACGTTCTCCCTTTCTGTTGGAATCACTGCTTCTATCATACCTTGAATCGCCTGTATTTGCAATTCCCTTCCGAATGCAAAAAACCGGCGAAGGTTTCCCCTCACCGGTTTCGTCTTATCTTACATATCGTCATCAAGTACCTGTACAGCGGCACCAATCAACCGTGGTCCGACATATGCAGCAAGAGTACAATCTACTTCACCGGAAAATTCCTGCTGGAAATCCGGTGCTGCCTTGCGCAGCATTTCAGCAATCTGTGCTCCTTCCTCCGGCGTACCGCCGTGTGCCCACATGATATTATACCGTTTGTTCGGCTGTAAGTTGGACACGGCAACCTGTACCAGTTTTTTCATCGCCGCCTGTCTGCCGCGCACCTTGTGAATACTTGTCAGCTCGCCCGACTGCTCAAACGCAAGAATCGGCTTGATGCCAAGGGCTGTTCCTGCCATTGCCGTGATTTTTCCAATACGGCCGCCGCGCTTGAGATACTCCAGGGTATCGACAGAAAAATATGGATACACATTCTTCATCATGCGCGGCATCAGTGCAAGCATTTCCTCCCACGATCTGCCCTCTTCAATCCAGCGAGCAACCGTCAGCACCATGACGCCTTCGCCCAAGCTGGCACTCATCGAGTCAAATGCTGCAACTTCCAAATCTTCATCCTCTTCGCCGAGCATCCGCACAATCTGATAGCCGCCGCTCAAACCACTGGACAGCATAATCGCAATAACTTTGGTATATCCGTCTTCTTTGATCTTGTGCAGCGTGTCCTCAATCACGGCGCCGGATGGCAGCGATGTTTTAATGGTCTCATTCGGCTGTCGACGATACACATCGTCCGGAAAAATATCCACACCGTCCTGATACGAGCCTTCGTCAAATGTAATCGTAAACGGAACGACATAAATATGATTTTTTCTTGCAACCTCTACCGGAATGTCTGCACAGGAATCCGTCAGCAATGCAATCTTTTCCGTTCTCATGTATCTCTCCCTCTCTATACCGACATAATGCGGCAATTTTAGCAATATTTTAATTATTATACCACAGATTTGATATAAATTCTATTGTTTATTTATGGACACAACGCCCGAAAAATCAGCTGATGCACCATATTTTTACAAACATTTGATGGATTATCCGAACAGCAACCCGTCTTTTTTCCAAATCGGCTTGCAAATCCGCTAAGTGCGGACAAAATGGTGTACTCACAAAAAGGATCGCTCAAAGACGGATCAATTTCTCCATTTTGTCGTCCTCTTGCAAAAATTTGGCGTTCGTACTCATGCAGCCGCTCGAAGGTTTCCTGCGCTTTTTCCCGATTGCGCATTCCCAGCTCCACCTGCTGCTCATGCGACAAAAATGAACCAACCATCGGCAGAGCGGAAACCGGCAAAAAGATTTCCTGCTCCAAAGCATCAATCAGGCTGTCCAACATATCGTACACCGACTGTTCCCGTGTCATCTGCTGTTCGATCCAATCGGCAAACTGCTGCACGGTGTACAGCATGGTACAACTCAAAATATCTTCTTTAGAAGAAAAATACTCGTACAGTGTCCCCTTTCCGATACCGGCAGCAGTCGCAATATCCTGCACCTTGATGTTAGAAAAGTGTTTTCCTCCCGCCGCCAATTGCAGGAGACCGCGAAAGGCCGCGATCTCCTTTGGCGAATAGGTCTTATTCTGCATCATTTTCCCCCACATCTACTCGTTTTAACGTCTTTTTCCGGTTAAACAAATCATACATGATTGGTACAATCACCAAAGTCAAAATAGTGGCGTAGCTCAAGCCGCCAATGACAACAATCGCCATCGCCTGACCCATTTCCGCACCGCTGCCAATACCCATTGCCATCGTGGACATAGACAGGATCGTCGTCAGTGCCGTCATCAAAATCGGGCGCATACGCATTTTACCCGCTGCAATCAACGCTTCCTGCTTGGGCATACCATCCAGTCGCAGCTCATTGACACAGCTGACAAATACAATACCGTTGTTTACAACGACACCCGCCAGCAGAACAAAGCCCAGCATAGCGATAATCGACAGTTCCTGCCGCGCAATGAGCAAACCAAGCAGACCGCCCGTGAATGCCAACGGCAGCGTAAACATGACAATAAACGGTCCTAATAGGCTCTGGAACTGTGCTACCATAATCAAATAGATAAAGACAATCGCAAGCAGCAGCATGAGTCCCAGATCTTTCATGGAGTCCGTGATGTTTTCCATTTCTCCGGAAATCTCCGCGTGCATACCATCCGGTATATTGTAAGAATCCAGAATCTTCTGTACGTCCTGGCTGACCAGTGTGACGTTGTGGTCATCATCAACCGACGCTGTGACTGCCATTGTGCGCTCGTTATTGTCTCGCTGAATGGCAGACGGCGCCTGTCCATCTGTCTCAGAAGCAATCGTGTCCAGCTTGACCTCCTTGGTCTCACCGGTCTGCTGATCCGTCGAAGTGATGGTCTGCTTCATCAAATCATCGGTTGTGATGCTGGACGGCTTTTTGACGACAACCGGCAAATCTTCTGTACCAACTGTCAGCGTTGTGGAATCCACTTCTGTATTGAGCTTATCCGCCAGAGCCTGATAAACCTGTGCCACCGTCAAGCCCTGCTCCATCGCCGCATCTTTATTCACCGTAATAATTTTTTCCTGATCCGGGTCATCATTGCCATCGGAAATGTCTTTGAGACCATCTACCTTTTTCATCTTTTTCGCAAGATCTGCGGAAACCTTTTGCAGCTCGTCCAGATCATCTCCGTAAATATCGACCTGTACGCCGGTGCCCATGTACGAGCCCATGTCCATATTGGAGGCGGAAACACTCATATCACAGTCTAAATTTTTCGTCTTTTTCGTGATTTCATTCGCAATCGCCTCGTTATCTGCTCCCTCATCAAGAATCAGATAGAACGAAACACTATTGCTGTTGGAACCCATCATAGACGTCATGTCTGAACCGCCAGCCATCGCACCGACGGTTTTTACGCCGTCTACCTTGCGCATGATTTTCATCGCCTTGTCTGCCATCGCCTGCATCTCTGTATCGTCCGAGCCAGACGGCATGGTCATCGTCGCGCTCATCTGCTCCGAGGACATAGATGGCATGAAAATCATGCCCTTTGACGCTGTTGCCGCGACAGATACGACCAGCAGCGCTGTCACAGCGAGCAGCGTCACAGCACGATGCGACAGGCACCAGCGCAGCACCTTCTCATAACCGCGCAGGAAGCCGTCAAACCGCTTGTGTGTGACGACTTTTTCTTTTTTCATCAGATTTGCGCTCATTGCCGGAACAACCGTCAATGCCACGATAAACGATGCAGACAGTGAATACGCAATCGTCAAGCCCATATCGGCAAACAGCTGTTTGGTGATACCCTGTGTGAACACAATCGGAAGGAATACACACACCGTTGTCAGCGTCGAAGCAAAAATTGCTCCGCTCATCTGTTTTGCGCCCTGTACGGCTGCCTTTGCCGCCGGAACGCCAAGATTGCGCAGACGATAAATATTCTCAATGACGACAATGGAATTATCCACCAACATGCCAACGCCGAGTGCCAAGCCGGACAGCGAAATAATATTCAATGTCATATTGCTAAAGTACATGAGTACAATCGCAAACAGCACACTGAGCGGGATGCTGAACGCAATAATAATTGTCGGGCGAATATCGCGCAGGAACAGCAGCAAGACAAGCACGGCGAGCAGACCGCCGTATACCAGATTCGACAGTACACTGCTGACAATCAGCTGAATATAATCGCCCTGATCCATCAGCGGTGTGATGTGCAGCTTGCTGTTGCTGTCTTGCAGCTCGTTGATTTTATCATTGATCGCCTCAGAAACCGCAGATGTCGATGCCGTGGACTGCTTGGAAAAGCTGAGCACAACAGCATCGTTGCCGTTTACCTTGGCATACGACGTATCCGAATTCTGATCCGCATATTTGACTTCCGCTACATCTGACAGGCGAATATCTCCAATGTCTCCGGTATCCATATGGAACAGTACCATATCAGACAAAGCCTCAACCGAATCATACTTTTCTCCGACTTTCAGGACATACGAGTTGTCACTGCTGTCCGAGATATAGCCTGCCGGCATCTCAAAGTTTTCTGCAATGAGAATTTTGCTAATCATATCCGCAGTAATAATGCCGCTGATGTCCGCCGATTCATACGCCTGATCGCGAGATTTTTCAAATTCGTCTACCGCAGAATCCAGCTGTTTCTGCGCGCTCTCCAAGGATGCCTTGCCGACAGAGATTTCCGATGCACCCTCCGCCATATTCAGCGTAGCATTCATCTTGCCCGCTTCCACTTTTTCATATGCGGCGTTCGCCTGATCCAATGCCTGCTGCAGCTGCGGTTTCATCGCCTCTGCTGCTGCCAACTGGGTATTGACGTCATTGAGTGCCGCCGTGATTTCCTGCACGCGCTGAGAAGCATATGCCGTGGTCTGCACGAGCTTGGCAAAATCCGCTCGTGACAGGCTCAGCAGCTGAGACATGTCCTGATTCGGTGCCATGTTCTGCATCATGCCCTGTACAGCCTGCATGGCTTTCGCGTAGTTTTCATCGCTCATGCCGCCGATATATGTCGCCGGATCCTTGAGTGCTTCCAGCATCTGGGCGGAATTCTGTGCCAATGCCGCCAGATCTTCCGATGACGGCACGCCACTGATCGTCGGTACGGTGCCGGTAAAATCATAAGCAACGACCATAATGCCGAGCATATTGACCGAGTCATGCATATCTGCATACTGCTGTAAAGCTTTCTGCTCAGCCTGATACGCCGCCTGATTTGCTTTGAGCGTAGTTTCCTGCGACAACAGCGCGTTGAGCTGTGCCGTTGCCGAATCCACCTGCGCACTCGCCTGCGCCAGCTGCTTCGAGGCTTCATCCGCCGAGCTGTCCAGCTTGGACTTGCCGGAATTGAGCTGTGCCTTGGCATCATCTATCTGTGCTTGGCTGTCATCCAACTGCTTTTTCGCGTCTGCCAGACTCTGATCCACAGATGCCAGCACCTTATCATTGACCGCATCAATCTTATCCTGATCCAGAATTACCTGTACTTCCGGTGTAATAAGACCTGTCGTGCTGACCGAAGCCACACCGTCCAGACGCTCAAAGCCCGGCATCAGTTCGTCACTGACATACTGAGAGACTTCCTTCGCATCCTTGCCGTCTACATCAACGCTGGCCACAAGAACCGGCATCATATCCGGTGTGATCTGCATCATGACCGGTGTGCCAGAATTTTCCGGCAGATTTCCCTTAATCTGGTCAATGGTATTGCTCATCTCGATGCTGACCGCATTCATATCGGTTCCCTGTTCAAATTCGAGAATGACAATACCGACATTTTCATTGGATGTTGATGTAATATTCTTTAGCCCCGTTGTACTGCCGAGTGCCGATTCCAAAGGCTTGGTCACTTCGCCCTCAACGGACTCCGGTGAAGCACCCGGATCTGTCGCATATACGACCATATACGGCAAGTCCATATTTGGCAGCAAATCTGTTGTCATCTTGGTAAACGCTACCACGCCGAGCACAAGCACCAATATGATGCCGACTAAAACGGTAAATGGTTTCTTTACGCTGACTGTTGGCATTGTGTCCCTCCTATAGATTGATTTCCGACCGACTGGTCGGTTTTAACACAGTGTACCATACGACACGGTCTCCGTCAAATCATTTTCCCCTTTTGAGACAGGAAACAAACACCCAATTGGACAATTATTTCGTTTTGCAGTACACTATAGGTATCTTATCACGCAACGAGGTGTTTTCCATGTCAAATTTGATCCGCAAAGCGCAGCTTGCCGATTTGCCGCGGCTAAAGGATATTTACAACGATGCCGTCCTGCATTCTACAGCGACATTTGATCTGTCTCCCCGCGATGACGCCGACCGTCTGGCCTGGTTTCAGGCGCATCAGGGAAAATATCTGCTGCTCGTCTATGAAACAGATGGTGTCGTTGCCGGTTATGCATCGCTCTCCCGCTATCGGGAACGCCCGGCATATGATGGCGCGGCAGAAATTTCCATTTATCTGCATCCCGACTTTCGCGGGCAACACATCGGCTCACAGCTCATGCAGAAAATTCTCGCTTTCGCTGAACAACAACCGGACATTGACACAGTTGTCTCTCTTATCACAAGTGAAAACGCAGTCAGCGTTCATCTGCATGAAACGTTCGGCTTTTCCCTGTGCGGCGTCATCCGCAAATGCGGAAAGAAGTTCGGCAGATATTTAGATCTAAGTATTTACCAAATTCTCTTTTAATTTGGATAGATTGCACAAATATCACCCATATTTTTCTATTTTTATTCCATAGACAACACAAAGAAATTCCTGTATGATAGAAACATAAATAAGAATCATTCTCAGTTTTAAAAGGAGGGAATTTCTATGATCGACCGCAAAGCATACAACAGCATCTCGTACTCGATTTCCATCGTCGGCAGCTTGCAGGACGGCAAATACCGCGGCTGTGTGGTAAACTCACTCCAGCAGCTCACCTCGTCCTCTCCGGCAAAATTCGCCGTCACACTCAACAAATACAATCTGACCGAAGCTGCTGTCGAGCAGACCGGTGCATTTTGTGCAACGATTGCAGCGGCAGATTGCCCGCATGACATCATCAATCTGTTCGGCTATAAATCCGGACGCATCACCGACAAATTTGCTGCCTATGACACCAAAACCGATGATGCCGGATGTCCGTATATCACAGACGGCATGTGCGCTCGTCTCAGCTTCCGTGTGCTGCAGCAGGTTGATCTGGATTCTGCTGTGCTGTTCATCGCAGAAGTGACGGAAGCCGAAGTCCTGCAGGATGGCGGCGCGCTCACCGTCGATGCATTCAAAAACGCAGGCAAAGAGGTTCCGCCCAATGCGCCGATTTATCGCACGCTGGATGAACACTACGGCTATCGCTGCTCGGTCTGCGGCTACGTGCACAAGTCGGACACCCTGCCCGATGACTTCCGCTGTCCGGTATGTAAACAGCCGGCAAGTAAGTTTGAAAAATTGTAAATGCAGCAACTTCTATTTCCCTGCTTCGGCAGGGAAATTTTTTTTGCAAAATTCCAGTTCTTTTGACAGGATTTCTCCCGCTGTGTCGTATACTAGATAAGAGCGCTCAATACCTTCACGGAAAGGAGTGTATCATATGATGGATTACAATCAAGCAGAATATCTAGCGGACACATACGCAGATCTGATTCTTCGCCTCAGTTATACCTACTTGAAAAACACACATGATGCGCAAGACATCTGTCAAACCGTCTTTGTCCGTCTGCTGACACGTCCCATACAATTTGACAGTCCCGCACATGAAAAAGCCTATATCATTCGTATGACAATCAACGGTTGCAAAGATATGTTAAAAAGTCCGTGGCGAAAAAAGACTTGCGGCCTTGATGTCGTCGCAGATATTCCCGCACCAGAGCCGAATGAACATTCTGTATTATATTTCGTTCAAAATTTACCGGTTCGCTATCGAACTGTCATTTACTTGTATTATTACGAAGAATACTCAGCACAGGAAATCGGACAGTTGCTCGGCATTTCTACAGCCGCTGTGCACACCCGATTATCTCGCGGACGAACGCTGTTAAAAAAACAGTTAGGAGGGGACGACTATGCGCAACGAATTAAATGAATATAAGCAGGAATTACATCGACTCCAGTACTCTGCCAGCCAAAAGCGACAACTCGCCTCTGCCTCTCTGCACCGGGCAGAGTTGGAATGCAAGCACGCACGAAAGCGGCATCCGAAACATCGTATGGCAGTTTCTATTGTCGCTGCTGTCCTGCTGCTCGTCATCACAGCAGGTGCAATTGGTGCTCTCCGCCCTGTCTCTGAATTGTTTTCCCCTTATTTCGGCTCCGACCAAAAGCAAACAGAAATTATGGGCATCATGGGCACTGCATTGGATGAATCGGTCACACAAAACGGTGTGACACTCACGGCAAACGGCATCATCGGAGACAAATACAACGCTTGTATATTGTATACGCTATCTTGGGATAAAGAAACCTCTATTGAATTGCCGGACAATCTTCCCGCCGATGCCTGGGACACCAGCAATACAGAACTGCTGTTCCAAGACGAGACGCCAAAATCTTGGCATGCAACAATTGTACAGGTATCCAAAGAAAAGCGGCAAATCAAATTTTTACTCCGTCTATCTTCTGAGCAACCTGTAATCCAAAAAGAGTTTACGCTGCATGTTCGTGATATTCAACTGTGCTGGCCAGATGAAACCGGTGAAACACAGACGCATCTTCTTGCCAAGGGCAATTGGGAGCTAACTACCAAGACCGATTACTCTGATCTTTCCTGCAAACTCAAAGGAGACAAAACCTTTGAACTGTTGAATGGACACAAAGCAACGCTCAACAAAGCGTATCTCTCTCCACTCGGTGCCTATTTCGTATGGACAGTACCGGAAGCAAGCGATCATAGCTATGCATTTGATATGACCATAACCAAAACAGATGGAACAACGGTTTCTATGCAATATGTTGGCGGCAGCACAGCATATCAGAAAAAAACGACCCGCTTCATCAGTGTTTTTCGTTCTGACACTATCCTTCCGCTGGATGATATTGAACGTGTTACCGTTGGCAAAACGACCTATACCCTTTCCCGCGACTAATTGTACGCTGTTATATGCCAAAAGGCTCCCTCTCGGGAGCCTTTTGTTGTGAAGAGTTTTATAATGAATATAGGACTTAGGAAACAAGCAAAATTTACAATTCTTCTACCGAGATCACACCTTCGGTATCCCCCACTGTTTTGAGCACGCGGCTGACACCGCAGCCATGCGGCAGGCGCAGCGAGAAAATCGCGCAGGCGTTGTGCTTTTTACTTCCGGTAGAACGGGTGATTTGAATATTGAGCAGCTTGATATTATTGTCACGATACAATTGCAGCACTTGATCGAGACAGCTCTTTCCTGTATATTCCATATACAGATTGATTTCCGGTACGTTTTCCAGCACGCGATATTCCAGCCTGGAAAATACCAGTTCAGCCGCCATGATAAGCACCGTTGTCAAAATACCGCCCTCATAAAATCCTCCGCCAAAGGCAAGGCCGATAATGGCACACGTCCAAAGTCCGGCGGCTGTCGTGAGGCCTTTGACCCGCTGTCTGCGCGTGACAATAATCGTACCCGCGCCGATAAAACCAATACCGGCAACGACCTGCGCACCCAGACGCGCCATATCGGTAAAGTAATGCATATTTAAGTACAAATATTGGCTCGTCAACGTGGTAATTGCCGCGCCGATGCAAATCAAAATGTGCGTGCGGAATCCTGCTGGCCGACGTTTATAGGAACGTTCCATGCCAATGATACCGCCACACAGCACAGCTAATGTGAGCCGAACAAATACAGAGGCCAGCGTGACTTCCCGCAAACCGTCAAACATAGATAGCATGGGAAACGCCTCCTTAAATTTCTTCAATCACGCAAATGCCATCCAAACCAGCAAGATTTGACAGCAGTTGACTGTGTGTCTGTTTCTGATTCATGCGAACGGAAAAAAATGCGCTGGGATTGCGCGATTGCTTTTCTCTGCCACGCTCTATATCCACCTCGTAAATTTGTACATCCTGTGCTTTTAAATGATTGATGATATTTCCCACTTGGTTCATCGAAGAAAATTCAATATATAAATTGATGTCGCGGGAAAATTCCTGAATCATCACATCGACAATCGGGAACACGCGAATGCTCAAAAAAATCAGCGGAAACGCAACCAACACGCATTCATAAAAGCCTGCGCCAACCGCCAAACCCGTGCAGGCAGATGCCCACAATCCGGCAGCTGTCGTCAGTCCTGTCACCTGTTGATGTCCTGTGACCAAAATCGTACCGGCACCCAGAAAGCCGATGCCGTTGATGACCTGTGCGCCGAAACGTGACACATCGGTTTTGATGCCAATCTGCTGTGCCAATTCCCGCCAAGGCCCCTGCACCATCGTGAATTCATACTGACTGAGCAGCACGGTAAGCGTGGCGCCGAGACAAACCAGCATATACGTGCGAAATCCCGCCGGTCTTCGTTTTCGCCCGCGTTCCAGTCCAATGCAGCCGCCAATAATCATCGCCAGCAGCAGACGCAGCACAACCGAAGCAAAATGAAATTCCCGCAGATATTGCAGCATATCACTCATCGCTGATTCGTCTCCTTTCTTACAGAATACAGCGCTGCTTACTGAAATTTACAGGTCGCCCAGCAGGCATTGTGATCGGACAATTCTTTTCCGGTAAATTGCGCCAGTGCACTTCCCGGTACTGCCCATGTGCAGTCTTTGCTCTCCGTCGAAATGGTGCCGTGCTGCTGACAGGTCATGCCGCGAGCCATCAGCCAATCCAGCTTGAGCAACATACACGCACCATTTGGCATCGGCTTGCGTCTGGTGCCTTCTGTGCTGCTAAATTCATGATAAGAGAAGCCGTGCTCTTCTGCCTGCGGCAGAGCACGCTCGTATTTCTCTACCTGTGCCATATGCTCAGCCAGCCGCTTTGGATCATTGAACAGCTTGGTAAAGCCCGGAATATCATTTCCGTCAAAGGTATTTGTATTCAGATCTCCGCCAATCATGACAGGGACATCCGGCGCAAAGGATCGCTGGATTTCCTGATAAATTGCGTCCATCTGTGCAGCGCGTCCTTCGCTGTCCGTACGGTTCTCCAAGTGCACAACGACAGCACCGACTTCCCGTCCGCCGACATCCAACGAGCAAATAATGCCAACACGCGCACCGATGCGCTTCTGCCGATCAAAATACCAATTGTACTGTTCCGGCAGGTGCACGGCCTTTGCCCAGCGAATCGGCCAGCGAGAAAACAACGCATTGCCATGAAATCCCTTTTTGTCATGTGGGTTGACCAATTCAATGAATTCCAAACCATACGCATAGTTCATGCCGATTGCCTGTGCGATTTCCATGGCAACATTCTGGTTTCCGGAGCGTTCTGCGCCGTCATCCAGCTCATTGGCATAAATAATATCCATATCGCGGAGATCCGGACACATCTGGAGGAAATCAATGGTTTCATGCAGTGTCACGCCGCGTTCGATATTAAATACCACATGCTTGAGGGTCTCCGGTACCGTTTGGGGAGCCGGAACCAAATTATGTACTTCACAGGTTTGATACTGTGGAATTTTCTCCATGACGCGGAACTGTCCGAGATCCGGTACCTGATTGCCAAGTGCAATACGCGTTTCATAGGACATCGCTTCCATATTCAACACACCTTTCTGATGTTACAATTCACAATATTCTCTCTTGAGAGAGTCAGCCGACAGAACGCTTGCACATTCTGTCGGCTGAGTGGGGAAAAAGAAGGAAATTTTCTTATGCCTGCTGTGCAGAAGCTTCTGCTGCTTCGCGCTGCTTCATCTCGGTGATGATGCGCGGATAAATCTTATCCAGCTTGTAGAACAGAAGCAGGATGCCAATGCCGCCCCAAGCAATGATATTGCCGATGATATAAATACCAATCAGCATCTGAGACTGTGCAGCATTGATGGTTGCTGTGCCGGCAAAACCGACGAGAGACATCAATGCACCAAAGATCGCACTGGTCATGCCGGAGCCAAACTTCTGACCAGCGGTCGTTGCGGATACCATCAAGCCCTGTACGCGAATGCCGCTCTTCCAAGCGCCATACTCGATGACATCAGCCAGCATAGAATATTTTACACCGCGGAAGCAGCCCTTGCCAATACCGCGCATCACGCAGGCAAACAGTGCCAGATTCAATGCGCTCGGATTCAGGAACAGCGATACGGTACCAATGACAGCGACAATTGCACCGATGAGGGCGACATTGCGCTTGCCAAATTTTGCAATGAACGGGGAAAGAACCAATACGGTGATAACCTGCGGAATGGATTCAAACGAAGCCAGTGCACCGAGCAAATCACGATTGCCCAGAATGTACTGTGCATAGTATGCGTTGCAAGTACCTGTGACAGCTTCATAGAAGGAGAGGAATACTGCCAGCAGGAAGAACATAATAAAGTACTTATTGGTCAGGCAAAGCTTGATGCCCATAAGCAGCGGCACATTCTTGCCGTCCTTGGTTTTGGTCTCTTCGACAACACGTTCATGGCAGTTTTTGAAGCAGATCATCAGCATGACAATCGAAACGATGGCATAAACAATGGAAAGTTCAATCCAAGCCTGCTGCGTATCACCCAGCATGGTAACCAGTGGGAAGGTAATCGCTGTGATAATCATGTTGCCGATCGCGGACATGCCGGTACGGAACAGATTGACAACCGCACGCTGGTCGGTATCACGGGTCATTAGAGTTGCCAGCGTTGCATACGGCAGATTCAATGCGGTATATACAACGGTTGTGCAGAAGTTATAGGTAATAAATACATAAATGCCCTTGACGATCGGCGTAGCTGGCGGAACGGTAAACAGCAAAACTGCTGCAATGCCATACGGAATCATCATCCATAGAATCCAAGCTCTGGATTTACCGTGTTTCGAATGTGTTCGGTCTACGAGATGTCCAATCAAGACATCCGAAAAACCATCGAAGAATCGGGATACCAACATGATGGTACCGACCATAGCCGCTGAAATGCCAACTACATTGGTGTAGAAGTAAATCAGCAGAGACGTTGTCAATGCATAAACAACGTTGCACGCGACATCACCGAGACCATACGAGAATTTTTCTTTCAAATGAATTTTTTCAAATTCCTTATCGCCGGCAAACGTCGGATTTTTCGAGTTGCCCATTTTTTCTCAATCCTTTCCTGTACACGGAGATACCGCCCGGACAATTGCAGAAGCTCTCTGCAATGGCACCTCTCTTTGACTGAACTTAGTATAGCACCTTATCGAATAAAATTCAATAATTCAAGTTGTAAAAAGAATATTGTTCATTTTTGTGCATTCTACACAAGCCGCCAAACATGTGGTATAATATCCCTATCAACGATGAAAATCTAGGAGGTTCGGTATGAAAAAGAACCCTTATGCAGCGATAAAGTCACAATATTCGTCCTTTTCCAAGGTCAGCAAGAAAATTGCCGACTTTGTGCTAGATGACCCCGTTCATGTCACAGAGATCAGTGTACAGCAGGCGGCGCGGGAACTCGACATCGCGGAATCGAGTATTGTTCGATTTTGCAAGCTGGTCGGATGCTCCGGCTTCAGCGAGATGAAGCTGCTGCTCGCCAAATATGCTTCCAAAGCAGTACATACAATTTTTGAAGATCTTTCGGAAAACGATACGGTAGAATCCATCACCAAGAATGTCTTTGCGCGAAACATTGATACACTGGAGCGCGCATTGAGTCTGCTTGACTTTGATAAAATTGACCGCGCCGCCGCGGTTCTCAGTCAGGCTTCCTGTATTCTCATTGCCGGTGTCGGCGCCTCCGGCACGATTGCCGAAGATTTCTACATCCGTCTGATGCGCATCGGCATTCGCGCAGAATCGCTCACCGACTCCCATTTGATGCAAATTCGAGCCGGACAATGCGATGCTTCTACCGTTATGATTGGCATTTCGCACACCGGCAAAACACATGAAATCGTCTCTGCGCTCGCCACTGCCAGGGCATACGGCGCAAAAACCATCGGTATTACCGGCTATCCCAACACGCCGCTCAAAGAATCCTCGGATATTTGTCTGGAGCTGTATTCACCGGAGCAGCTGTTCGTCTCTCCGCGTGTAGCGCAGTTTTCCCTTATCGACAGTCTGTATGTCAGCATTGCCATTCGACAGAAAGACCGCGTCGTGCAAAACATTCAGCGCATGAATGAAGTCCTTGAACCATTTCGGATAGACTAGAAAAAAAGTTCCCTCAGCGGGAACTTTTTTTATCTTCTCTGCTGCGCACACTGTTGCGAAGCAGGGTGTACAGTACCGTGGTAATCGGTACACCGAACAGCATACCGATTACGCCGCCAATTTGCCCACCGACTGTAATGGCCAGCAGTACCCAAATGCCCGGCAGGCCCAAGCGACCGCCGACGACTCGCGGGTAAATGACATTGTTTTCAATCTGCTGCAAAATCACAAAGAACACCAAAAACAATATCGCTTTCCACGGCGAAATCATAAACAGCAAAATCATGGCAACCATGCCGCCAATATATGCGCCTAAAATGGGAATCATTGCTGTGATGCCTACCACAACACTGACAACACCGGCATATTCCAATCGGAGAAGCAGCATACCGATAAAGCAGAGGCTACCCAGAATCGCCGCTTCTGTGGTCTGCCCGATTAAATAATTGCGAAAGCAATCGACAATGACATGCAACACATTGTGTACCTGTTCATAGGTCTGTTCCGGCAGATAAGCCCGCAAAATTCGTCTCACCTGAGATAAAATGCGCTGTTTTCCCGCCAGCAAATACGCGGAAAAAGCAATGCCAATGGCGAGAGTTCCCAGTGCCCGCAGCATCGTTCCGGTGACGGATAAAATGCGCGGCACCACGGCGGCATCAAATTTTCCCAGCCCTACATGCGCCAGCTCCATGAGATTGCTCAAATCAATACGCTGTAAGCCAAGCGGTATCGTGATACGATCCAGCTCTTGCTGTAAATTGGTCAGATAGTCATCCATATGCATGGCAAATGTGCGCACACTGTCAATGAGCTGTGGAATGACAACGCCGATGACCGCAGCAAGCAGCGCGAGAACAAACAGATACGCGCCCAAAATACCGACAACTTTGGCGGGCTTTTTTCGCCATTTGGCTTTTTGAATCAGGAAGGCTTGTATTAATTCACTGGGCTGATTGAGCACAAAGGCGATGACAATCCCCAGCAAAAATGTGCGAAACAGCTGCGCAATACCAGAAATCCCTCGCAAAATGATACCACTGCACAGCAGAACAAGCAAACCGACGAGGATTGCGGTCAGCCACCACGTACTGCGCTGTTTTTTCTCCATGGTATCTCCCCTCTCTGATACCCAGTATGCCCAAATAAAAAAGAAAAGTCCCATCTTCGGAACTTTTCTTTGCGTATTGTATGGTTTTGTATAGGCGGGGTGTAACGAATTATCCCGCCTTGGCACGTAAGCGATCATTTTCTTCCTGTTGCTCTGCCAGATCATCCATCAGCTTCATAATGCGCTGCTTATAATAATCGGATACCTTTTCTATCATCTCACAGGTCTGTGTTCTGTCATAGCCGCCGAACAAAGTAGTCGGAATAGACAACTTCATGCTGCCGTCTTCATCATATGAAACATAGGTTTCCATCGGGTTACGCATACTTGTTTCCTCCTTTGTCTCTCTTTTTTCTTTGTCTGTATCATACCAAGCCTGCGTAAACTTTTCTCCCTGAACAATGTAAAGTTTTGTATTTGGTTCGTAAAATCCATGTTAGCTGTGCGGAAACAACCGCTGCTGCGCAATGCGCGCGAGAATTTCATGTCCTCGCTCATTGGGATGGGTGCCATCTGAAAAATAGCGAGAATACCCATCCACTGTATATTTTGGAAATTCACGGGCAAAATCTAAGCAGAACCAGCCATTTTCCTGCGCACAGTGGCGAATCCAATCCGCGAGCCGCTCTAAATTCTGCGGCAGCATCTGAATTCCCGGATAATATGGTACCCAGTCATTTTCCAGCAGCATAGGATAATCCGGCATGACGCATACCGCTGGAACCACCTCAATGCCATGCATCTCTGCCCGCGTATACATCGTATCCAAATTGTGTATTACTGTTTGAAGGCTTCCTCCTTCACTCAAATCATTGATACCGCCCATAATTACCACGCGATCCGGCTGTTCCCGCAAGACATGGGCAGAAAACCGACGCAGCATTCCCGTTGTTGTGTCGCCGCTGATACCGTGATTGATGTTCTCTCCGCCGCGCAGACGTTCCACCCAGCCCTCACCGCGGGAAACGCCGTATCCTTCCGTGATGCTGTCTCCGAGAAAAACCGTCCGTATTTCCTTCATACCGTTCCTCTTTTCTTCATCTATCCGAAATTTTGACACAATTTTTGTCATTCTGCACAAATGTGCAAAAGTAACTTTGTAGGGTTGATTGATTGTTACGTTATTGAACCTTTATGAAAATTATGCTATAATCAAAACAAGAAAAAAACCTTTAAAGTATCTTATACATCCGTTATTTCTGCCGCGCATATGATGGAAGTTGTGTTGTGCGTCTTTTAACGAGCAGATTTTTACTATTTAGATTTTTATTTATGTATTATTTATCTGAAATGAGGTGCTTTCCATGTTACAGCTTAAGACTCCGCTTTCTCCGGCTGAATCTGATTTGCTCCTCAAATGCCTTTCTGATATGGAAAACGATTTGAGAGAGCGCCGGACTTCATCGAAACAAGATCTCGCCAAGCAAACAACGCTTGCTTCTGCCAAGCAAAAAATTGCATCACATATTTATGACAGCTTTTATCGAGACGAGATCACCCATATGGTCTTTGCCCTAGACTCTCTCACGAGAAAATACCGCGCACAATTGACGGAAAATATTCCGCCCGCGCAGGCAGAGACGGTTGGAGCGGAATTACGCACTGCCGCTATCGCGCTCTCTAAACTCAAGCGTGCAAATTCGCAAAATTAAGACTGTTTCAGAACATTTTTTGTTCTATGCCCTCCTTTCTTGCGCAGGTTCACCCCCTCCTGCGCAAAGGCGCATCTGTCCTCCCTGACAGATGCGCCTCTCTTTTTATATGCTCTTTGCAATCGCCACAATGGACTGATACACCAACTTTTCAAATCGAGGTGCCACAAGATCTGCGTTTTGCTGTACTTCTTCATGCAGCAGCGGCCCGCCAGTCATGCCGGCTGCCATATTGGACACGCAGGAAATGCCGCATACGCGCATTCCCATATGCCGCGCCGCAATCACTTCACACGCGGTACTCATGCCGACAGCATCGCCGCCCAGCGCGCGAACCATCCGAATTTCCGCCGGAGACTCAAACTGCGGTCCCGGCAGCTGAACATAAACGCCTTCCTGCAGCGGAATATCTTCTCTCTTTGCCGTGCTGCGAATGATTTCACGCAGCGTTTTGTCATAGGCCTCCGTCATATCCGGAAAACGAACGCCCAGCTCATCAATATTTGCACCGCGCAGCGGGGACGGAATAAATGAAGAAATCTGGTCACGAATCAACATCAAATCTCCCGCATGGAACGACGCATTAACACCACCAGACGCATTGGTCACCATGAGAATTTCTGCCCCCATCAGCTTCATCAAGCGAATCGGCAACACGACGTCGGAAATTTCGTATCCTTCATAATAATGCACACGCCCCTGCATAATCACTACCGGAACGGCATCCACATAGCCAAAAACGTACTGTCCCTTGTGTCCCTCTACTGTCGAGGTCGGGAACCCTTCAATCGCGTGATAGCTAACGGTCTGTACGACGCGAATGCGGTCGGCAAATGCGCCCAAGCCCGTGCCCAACACCAAGGCAAATTTCGGCTGAAAATCCGTCAGCGCACGCAGGCTCTCATAACATTTTGTCAGTTTTTCATAAGCAGGATTCATGTGCTCACATCCTTCTGGTTTTGATATGTTTAGTATAGCATATTTCCCGCATCAGAGAAAGAACGCAAAAAAGAATTTTTATGCCGTCTCTTGCCAAGAGGAAAAATAGTCGGTACAATAAAAGAGTATTTTTCAATGCAGGAAAGGATTCTTTATGAATATGATAGAAACATTGGCGCAGGAGTTCCATCTGCGCCCAGAACACGTACAAAATGTTATTTCCCTGCTCGACGAGGGCAATACCATCCCGTTTATCGCGCGATACCGCAAGGAAATGCACGGTTCGATGGACGATCAGGTCATCCGCCAGTTGTCCGACCGCGTGACCTATCTGCGCGGCTTGGAAAAGCGCAAAGAGGATGTCATGCACGCCATTTCTGAGCAGGGCAAGCTGACCGATACACTCAAAGCATCCATTGAAAGCGCCGACACACTAACGGCTGTCGAGGATCTGTATCTGCCATTCCGCCCCAAGCGCAAAACGCGCGCCTCTGCCGCACGCGCCAAAGGATTGGAGCCGCTGGCAACTCGCCTGATTGTCGGCACCAAGCAGTCTGTCGAAGCCTTGGCACAGGAATTTGTGTCAGCCGAGCAAGAGGTAAACACGTGGCAGGATGCTTTATCCGGTGCCATGGATATTCTCGCAGAGGATTGTTCCGTCAATGCTTCTCTGCGTGGTCATCTGCGCGCGTTGATTCGCAATACCGGCACGTTGACTTCCACCGGCAAAGACGTAGAAAAAACGGTATATGAAAAATATGCAGATTTCTCCAGCCCAATTCGCCGTATACAGAGCCATCAGGTGCTTGCACTCAACCGCGGCGAGCGCGAAAAGCTGCTGAAAATTGATGTTGTCTGTGACGAAGAAGCTGCTCTTCAGCTTATCTGTCGTTCCGTATTTCGCAAACCGCATCCGTATGAAACGCAGCTGACAGAAATGGCGCAGGACGCATGGAAACGTCTGCTCTTTCCTTCTCTCAGCCGCGAAATCCGCAAGGAATTGACGGATACGGCAAACGAGCAGTCTATCGCTACGTTTGCGCTCAATCTGCGTCCGCTCCTCATGCAGCCGCCGATTAAAAACCATGTCGTACTCGGCTTTGACCCGGGTTATCGCATGGGCTGTAAGCTGGCTGTTGTCGATGAGACCGGCGCTGTTTTAGATACCGCTGTTATTTATCCGACTATGTCCAAAAAGTCGATTCCGGAAGCAAAGAAAACCATGCAGCAGTTGTGTGAGAAAAACAACGTCACCTGTATCGCACTGGGCAACGGTACTGCAAGCCGTGAATCTGAACAATTCTTGACAGAATTCATCCGTGAAAGCGGTCTGCCAATTCAATATATGGTTGTCAGTGAAGCGGGTGCTTCGGTTTACTCCGCGTCCAAGCTCGCCGCACAGGAATTCCCGGATTTTGACGTCAATCTGCGTTCTGCTGTCTCTATTGCCCGCCGGTTGGAAGATCCGCTCGCAGAGCTGGTGAAAATTGATCCAAAGGCAATCGGTATCGGCCAGTATCAGCACGATATGCCGCAGGCGCGGCTGTCTCAGGCGTTGGACGGCGTCGTCGAGGACTGCGTGAACGCAGTCGGCGTTGATTTGAACACCGCCTCTCCTTCCCTGCTGGAGCATATCGCAGGCATTTCTCCGGCAATCGCCAAGAATATTGAGGCGTATCGCCAAGAAAATGGCGCCTTTACTTCGCGCAAACAGCTGCTCAAGGTTGCCAAGCTCGGTCCAAAGGCATTTGAACAGTGTGCCGGTTTCCTGCGTGTGGCAGAGAGCAAGGAAGTCCTCGACCGTACTGCGGTACATCCAGAATCGTATCCGGCAGCTAAGACCCTGTTGTCTCTGTGCGGCTACACGGAGCAGGATGTCGCCAATCACCAATTATCTGATTTGAACGACCGCATCAAAAAAGCGGGGAAATCCGAATTGGCGGAACGCTGCGGTGTCGGTGTGCCGACCTTGAACGATATTGCGGCAGAACTGCAAAAGCCGGGACGTGATCCGCGTGACGAACTGCCTGCTCCGCTGCTGCGTTCCGCAGATGTCATGACGCTCGGACAGCTCAAGCCGGGTATGGAAGTTGTCGGAACCGTCCGCAACGTGTGCGATTTCGGCGCATTTGTGGACATTGGCGTGCATGAGGACGGCTTAGTGCATATTTCTCAGCTGTCCGACCAGTTCGTCAAGCATCCGTCTGACATTGTCAGCGTCGGCGATGTCGTAAAAACCGTCGTGCTTTCTGTAGATACGGACAGAAAACGCATCAGTCTTTCGATGCGCGGCGTCAAGCAAAACTAATTGCAGAAAAAATCAGGGAGAGCCAAAGTGGCTCTCCCTGATTTTTTCTCTTTACTTGCACGCCTTGAGGACACCGAGAAGAAACTTCCATGTGCGCTGTACCGACGGAATAGACAAACGCTCGCGCGTCGTATGAATCTCTTCAATGTCCGGTCCGAAGGAAATCGCATCCAGATCCGGCAGCTTGCCAGCAAGCAAGCCGCACTCTACGCCCGCGTGAATGGCTTCAATCTTCGGTGCTTGCCCATACTGCTCTGTATATACTTGCGTCATGATGCGGCGCAGCTTGGATTCCTTGCGATACTCCCAAGCTGGATATTCTCCTTCTATTTCTGCGCCACCGCCGTAACGTGCCATCAGATCTGCCAGCTGTTCCATCAGGGCATCTTTTTCTGCATTGATCGAGCTTCGCACAGAGAACGTCATGTGCACGCCGCGAAAATCCGTTTTTAAGATACCCAAGTTCAGGGAAGTCTGTACCAGCCCTTCAATCTCCTGGCTCATTGCCTGCACCCCGTTAGGCAGCTGGCTCATCACAGCGAGGGTATTTCTGCGGCAATCGCCAAACATGACTTCGTGGCTATCTATGCCAATCTCATCAATGGAAATCGCAATATCCGGATCGTTCTCGCCAAATTCTTCGCGCCATGCGTTCTGTGTCTTTTGTGCATAGGCTCGCAGCTCTTCTAAATAATCCGGAGAGATAATCATATCCGCTGTGCTCTCGCGCGGAATGGCATTGTCCTTGAGTCCACCGTCTACCGTGCACAGTGCATACGGATACTCCTTGTCCAGTTCATTCAGAAAACGTCCGAGCATCATATTGGCATTGGCTCTGCCCTTGTTGATCTCCGTGCCGGAATGGCCGCCGCGCAGACCATGAATCTTAACGCTGACGCGCAAGCCCTTCTTTACACTCCACATCATCGGAATTGAGCAGCAAACCGTTGCGCCGCCCGCACAGCTTGTCAGCAAAACGCCTTCCTCTTCCGAATCAATATTGAGCAGACGGCGGCCGCCAATCTGACCCAAATCAATGGATGCTGCACCGAGCATACCAATCTCTTCATCCACAGTCAAAATGACTTCCAGCGGTGGATGCTGAATGCTGGCATCGTCTAAAATTGCCAGTGCATACGCGACCGCAATACCGTCATCACCGCCCAACGTGGTCTGATCTGCCCAGATCCACTCTCCATCGGTTTTCAGACGCAGGCCTTGTTTTTCCATGTCCAAATCGCAGTCCGGCGTCTTTTCACAGACCATATCTAGATGTCCCTGCAAAATAACCGGCTGTGCATGTTCCATGCCTTCCGATGCCGGAGCAAACAAAATTACATTGTTGCTCTCATCCTGAATATACCGCAGACCGCGCTTCTGTGCAAAATTTACACAGAAGTCACTAATCGCTTTGGTGTTGCGCGAACCATGCGGAATCGCACACAGCTGTTCAAAAATTGTAAATACGCCCTCTGGCTGTATCTTGTTTAACACTGACATTTGTTTCAACTCCTTTTCCGGTATTATCTATCATACCACGTTATGCAAAAAAGTAAATCGCTTTCTATACACAGCACGCATACAATCTCCTGCAAATCTCTTCTGCATTGCCGACATCCAACGAAGAAAAATTCATGACATACACATTTTGTACGTGTTCTGGCACTTCTCCGTAATAATACGAGGACAGCGGTACCAATTTGATGCTCTTCGACTGCGCTCGAGCTATCACCGTTTCCTGCGGAATATCCGTGCGAAGCGTCAGTAAGAAATGAAATCCCGCCTCTGAGCCGGAAACCGTTGCCAAATGCTCCAATTTGCTGCGATGCAGAGCTTCCAGAAAAATGTCGCGCTTTTTCCTGTAATGACTGCGCAGCCGATTGACATGCGATTCAAATTTTCCCTCTTCAATGAAGCGAGCCAGGGTATACTGTTCAAAATTGGATACCGTACACGAATAAAATGACAACTTTTCATAAAACGGCTCCAACAGCGGCTGCGGCAAAATCATATAGCTGATACGAACGGTAGAGCACAGGGTTTTGGTAAACGTATTCATATAAATGACCTTGCCAGACATATCAATGCTTTGCAAAGTTGGAATCGGCTGTCCACTCAAACGCAATTCGCTGTCATAGTCATCTTCAATAATATATCGGCCTTCTTTGCGCGATGCCCACGCGAGCAGCTCATACCGTCGACTAATCGGCATGACGATTCCCGTCGGGTATTGATGAGACGGCGTGATATGTACAATATCCGCTTCCGCTCGCTCCAGCTCCGGCACGCGAATGCCTGCTTCGTCCATGGAAATCCACGCGCGCGGCACATGATAGCTATTGTAAATGCGCTCCGGCTTGCGATAGCCAGGATTTTCCACCGCATAAACCTTGTCATTGCCGAGCAGCTGAATGAGCAGACCATACAAGTATTCCGTGCCCGCACCGATAATAATCTGTTCCGGCCGAACTGTCATGCCGCGAAAGTCTTTTAAATACCGTGCGATACTCTCACGCAGGGCAAAAATACCGCCGCACGGAGAATTTGTCATGAGCTGCACGCGGCTGTCATTGAGAATCTCTCGGATGACTTTAGACCAGATCGTAAACGGAAACAGGTCAGAAGAGGTTTGATTACTGGAAAAGTCGGCAAAATACGAGCTGTCTCCACCGGTGAGCGAAACCATCTCCTGAGAAAATGTCGGTGTCTTTTGCTGCGGCTCTGCTGGCAGATCGCTGAAATCTGCAACATAAAACCCCCGTTTTGGGATGGAATAGATATATCCTTCCGCAATTAACTGCGCATATGCGTTTTCTACCGTAACGACGCTGACACCGAGATTGGACGCGAAGGCGCGCTTGGACGGCAACCGCTCTCCCTTCTTGAGTGTCCCCTGCAAAATATCCTGTTTGATGCTTTTACACAGATACGCATACAGCGAATCTGACCCGCTATTCATAAGATTATAGGTAATCACAACTGTTCTTTTCTCCAATCTGACCTGACTGAATATCTTTTCATTGGGTATTTTCTTCATGCCACAACAGCATTATACTGGGTGACATCCAAAAAGTAAAGACCTTGAGGAGGTTTCCTATCATGGAGAACAGATACCAGTTAAATAAAGAGTTGGCACAGATGCTCAAGGGCGGCGTTATCATGGACGTCACCACACCGGAGCAGGCAAAGATCGCAGAAGAAGCCGGTGCATGTGCCGTCATGGCACTCGAGCGCATTCCGGCTGACATCCGCGCAGCAGGCGGCGTATCCCGTATGAGCGACCCGAAAATGATCCGCGGCATTCAGGAAGCGGTTTCTATTCCGGTCATGGCAAAGTGCCGCATCGGCCACTTTGTAGAGGCGCAGGTGCTCGAAGCCATCGAAATCGACTATATTGACGAGAGCGAAGTGCTCTCTCCGGCAGATGATGTCTATCATATCGACAAAACCCAGTTCAAGGTACCGTTCGTATGCGGTGCACGAGATCTTGGCGAGGCTCTGCGCCGCATTGAGGAGGGCGCATCCATGATCCGCACCAAGGGCGAGCCGGGCACCGGTGATGTCGTGCAGGCTGTTCGTCACATGCGTGCGATGAATGCAGAAATCCGTCGAGTACAAAATCTGCGCGACGATGAGCTGTTTGAAGCAGCCAAGCAGCTGCAGGTACCGGTTGAGCTGCTGCGCTATGTACATGAAAACGGCAGACTGCCGGTTGTCAACTTTGCCGCTGGCGGCGTTGCCACACCGGCTGATGCTGCTCTGATGATGCAGTTGGGCGCAGAGGGTGTTTTTGTCGGCTCCGGTATCTTCAAGTCCGGCAATCCGGCAAAGCGTGCCGCTGCGATTGTACAGGCCGTCACCAACTACACAGATGCCAAGCTGATCGCCAAGCTGTCTGAAGATCTGGGCGAAGCGATGGTCGGCATCAACGAAAATGAAATTGCTCTGCTGATGGCAGAAAGAGGCAAGTAAGATGGCTGTAGGTATTCTGGCAGTGCAAGGCGCCTTTGCTGAACACGCCGCTGTATTGGATCGGCTTCAGGTGCCGCATTTTGAAATCCGGCAAAAGCGTGATTTATCTCAGCCGATGGATCGACTGATTCTGCCGGGCGGCGAGAGCACCGTCATGCGCAAGCTGCTCACAGAGCTGGAGCTGTTGGAGCCGCTCAAGCAGCGCATCACAGACGGAATGCCGGTATTGGGTACCTGCGCAGGTCTTATCCTACTAGCTAAGCAGGTAGACGGCGGCAAGCCATGCTTTGCGACGATGGATATTTCCGTCAAGCGCAATGCCTACGGCAGACAGCTCGGCAGTTTTCACACGGAACAATCGTTTGGTTCGCTGGGCGTTTTGCCTATGACCTTTATCCGCGCGCCGTATATTGCCTCTGTTGAGGGCGATACGCAGATATTAGCGACTGTGGACGGAAACATTGTCGCCGCGCGGCAGGGAAATCAGCTTGTCACGGCGTTCCATCCGGAATTAGATGACAACACGGCAATTCATGAATATTTTCTGCAAATGCAGTAACACAGACACAAAAAAATGCTTCTCCATGTACTGGAGAAGCATTTTTTCTATTTCCGTCTTTACAGTGTGCCCTTGGTGGACAGCACATCTGTGATGCGCTCATCATACATGGTGGCTGCATCCAGCGCTTTGGCAAATGCCTTGAACATGGCCTCCATAATATGGTGGTTGTTGGAACCGTACAGCACCTTGATGTGCAGGTTCATCGCGGCGCCATAGGATACGGCGTAGAAAAACTCGCGTGCCATTTCAGTATCCATATCTCCGCAGCGGTCAGCCGTAAACTCGCCGTCAAAGACCAAATACGGACGACCGGACAAATCCACCGCACACAGAACCAGTGCTTCATCCATCGGAAGAATGCAGGAACCATAGCGCTTGATGCCCTTCTTATCGCCAACTGCCTCACGGATTGCATTGCCGAGAACAATGCCAGTATCTTCGATAGTATGATGACAATCAACCTCCAGATCGCCCTTGACCTTGAGATCGACATCAAACAGTCCATGTCGGGTAAATCCGTTCATCATATGATCGAAGAAACCCACACCGCTGGCAATATCTGCCTTGCCGGTTCCGTCCAGATTCAACGACAGCTTGATTTTGGTCTCGTTCGTGTTGCGTTCGATTGTGCTCGTGCGTGCCATACAGGAAGCCTCCTTGAGATAAAAAACTGGTTTTATTATACCAGTCCTCCCTGTTTCGTGCAACAGTTCAGGCTATCGGAACCGGAAATCCTGTGAGCGGAAACAGCTGAGACCCAATATTCATATCCAGCTCTAACATGCCGTCTTCCAGCACGCCCTGTGCATGAAACGGCACTTCTTCCTCTCGGAGCCAAACGGTTCCATAGAAATCCCGCTTATCATCGATGATGTTTCCGTCGGTAATATTGGTTCCGTGTCCCATCATCGTGATATGTCCCGTCAAACCGCAGTCTGTTTGGCATAAATCCAACGTGCCGGACAGCAAACCCACTGGGCTGTCAAAGAAAATGTTGTATTTTTCCATCGTCATTTGCGCCATCTCCTCTCTCTGTTTGTGGGCTATATGTCTACTTTACTTGTTTTTTCAGGTAACTACAAGAAACTTTTTGTAAACAAATCGCCTGTATTTGTAAACTTTTCTCTTGTCTAACCGGATTTTTTTGCCGTATAATAGAAATAAAAAAGAAACAGGAGGTCACCTGCATGGCAAAAAAGGACGCCCGCAACACCAAAGGCCGCATCGTCGATGCTGCATGGTCACTATTTTACGAAAAGGGATATGAGGGCACAACGATTGAAGAAATTGTCGAGCGCTCGGAGACATCCAAAGGCTCGTTTTACCATTATTTTGACAGCAAAGATGCCTTGCTCTCCTCTCTTTCCTATTTATTCGACGCCAAATACGAACAACTGATGCAGGAAATGGATCCGGAGATGAACAGCTTCGACAAGCTCATCTACCTCAATCATGAGCTGTTTCTCATGATCGAAAACAGCGTGCCAATGGATCTGCTCGCGCAGATGTATTCCTCTCAGCTCATCACCTACGGAGACCGGCATCTGCTCAATCAGAGCCGCACCTACTACCGCGTTTTGCGTCGAATCGTGATCGAGGGCCAGAGCCGCGGACAGCTGCGCACCGATGTTTCCGTCAATGAAATCATCAAAGCTTACGCGATGCTGGAGCGCGCGATGATTTACGATTGGTGTATCTGCAATGGAGATTACTCTTTGTATCAGTATTCCGGTACAGAACTTCCGCTGTTTTTAAGTGCATATAAAGCAAAATAATCCGGCATTTCACACGCATATTTGTCAAAAATGCGTTTTCTTTTGTCTGTATAGTACAAACTTTGTTCTAGTATTCGTTCTATATTTCCATTTGATCTGTTTTATGCTAGAATAAGCAAATATGATACTTTCACAAAAGGAGTACGAAACATGTCTAACGTTATCATTGTCGTTGCGATTGTTGTCTATCTCGCAATGATGCTGTTCATCGGTTTCAGAATGTCCAACAAGAACAAAAACACCGATGATTTCTACTTAGGCGGTCGAAAGCTCGGCCCGCTGGTCACCGCTATGAGTGCAGAAGCCTCTGATATGAGCAGCTGGCTGCTCATGGGTCTGCCGGGCGTTGCCTACTTAACCGGTGTCGCGGATGCCGCTTGGACGGCAATTGGTCTTGCAATCGGCACGTATCTCAACTGGCTGCTCGTGGCACGCCGCATTCGCGTGTACACCCACACCACCAACTCGATCACGGTTCCGGATTTCTTCGCGGATCGCTACGGTGACAAAAAGCACATTCTTTCTTCTGTTGCCGCTGTCATCATCATCATTTTCTTTATTCCGTATACCGCTTCCGGCTTTGCCGCCTGTGGCAAGCTGTTTAACCAGCTGTTCGGTGTCAATTATATGGTTGCCATGATTGTCAGCGCGGCAATCATCGTCGGTTACTGCGCACTGGGCGGCTTCTTGGCAGCCAGCACCACCGACCTGATTCAGTCCATTGTCATGACCATTGCGATTGTCATCGTTGTGGTTTACGCCACGCACATGGCTGGTGGTATGGACGCCGTTCTCACCAACGCACGCGCACTGCCGGGCTACCTGAGCCTGACCAATGTATATGACCCGGAAACCGGTTCTGCCTCCGCTTACGGCGCACTGACCTCGTTCTCCATGCTGGCATGGGGTCTCGGCTACTTTGGTATGCCGCACGTTCTGCTGCGCTTTATGGCAACCGAAGACGACAAGAAAATTAAGACTTCCCGCCGCATTGCAACGGTTTGGGTTGTGATTTCTATGGCTGTCGCTGTATTCATTGGTATTGCCGGTCTGGGCATGACCAAGGCCGGTGCTCTGCCGGTACTGGCAGATCCGGAGCGCATTATCATCACCGTTGCACAGCTCATCAGCAGTCATGGCATTCTTGCCGCTGTCATCGCCGGTGTGATTCTGTCCGGTATTCTGGCTTCTACGATGTCTACCTCTGACTCACAGCTGCTCGCCGCTTCTTCCAGCTTCTCACAGAACCTGCTGCAAGATTTGTTTGGCGTCAAGCTGACACAGAAGCAGAGCATCGCAGTGGCTCGTCTGACCGTCGTTGTCATCGCTGTCATCGCTGTATTCTTGGCTCGCAATCCGGATAGCTCGGTATTTAAGATTGTATCGTTCGCTTGGGCCGGTTTCGGCGCAACCTTCGGTCCGATTGTTCTGCTGGCACTGTTCTGGAAGCGTTCCACCCTGCAGGGTGCCTTGTCCGGTATGGTCGTTGGCGGCATCATGGTATTCGTCTGGAAATTCCTGATCGCACCGATGGGCGGCATTTTTGGTATCTATGAGCTGCTGCCGGCATTTGTTCTAGCTCTGCTCGTCAATGTTGTTGTTAGCCTGGTAACACCGGCTCCGTCTGCAGACGTTCTTGCTACTTTTGATGAGGTCAACGCACGTCTGGCGAACAAAGAATAATCGCACATTTTGCACAGATCTCCTGATATTTCCGGGGGATCTGTTGTTTTTTTCTCTGTTTGTCGAATCAGCGCGATAATTCTAAACATCTTATTTATCGTCATTTTCACCGATGGCAAACACCTTTTTAATTCGTGCAAATTCTCGCTTTTTTCTCTAAAATCTTCGATTTATACAAGGTTATTTGTTGCAACTCACTTTTGTCGATCCTCCGATTTGAGCAACTTTTTGTACAACTCCGTCATTGTCCATTTTTGCAAATTCCGGTATAGTAATAGATACAAGGCATACACAAACATACGCCAAGCAAAAATTTTATAAGAAGGGGATTTTATTATGTTATCGCTCACTCGTATCATGATTGCATCGGACGATTCTATCTTCACCCGCGCGCTCTCATCGGCTATCGAGTCCTCAGCAGAACTGTCGATTACTGGCATCTACACTTCCGGCGATGGATTAACTGATATAATCCTACGGGAACAGCCTGATGCCCTGCTGATTGACTTGATGATCCCGGGCAACAACGCTCTCTCTGTTCTCAAGGAGCTGCACAACCTGCCGGCAGAACAATGTCCTGTCATCTTCATTCTTTCCTCGTTTGCCTCGACGCATACCGTGGCAGAATGCGACAGACTCGGTGTCAGCTTTTTCTTGCGCAAGCCCATTGACTTGCCAGCCCTTGTGGAACTGATCACACGGTATGGCTGTATTCCTCGTCGGTTTTCCTCCGAGCATCGACAGCCCTCCGCCTACGATGTTTCGCGCCGTGTCACGCAGATTATCAACAGTCTGCACTTGCCCGCGCATGTCGCCGGTTATCGATATGCACGAGAATGCATTCTCATGACGCTGGAAGATCCTTCTGTCGCAGAGTCAGTGACCAAAATTTTGTATCCGGCTGTTGCTCGGAAATATCACACGACATGGACAAGTGTCGAGCGCGACATCCGCAATGCTGTAGAAATCGCATGGAAGCGTTCCGGCGGACGCATGGCAGGCTTTAGCTCTGTGCGCCGTCCACCAAATCGCGAGTTGATTCTGACCATTGCTGACCGTGTCCGCTATGAATTACATCTGGATAATCAGCTTGTTATCCAAGATGAGGCGTAAACAACAGGATTTCCATGTACTTTTTCGGCAATCTATGGTATAGTTAGTATAATATCGGTGCGCAGGCAGAAGGTTTCTTCTCACTGCAAACCGCTGCTGACTGCACATGGACTGCCCCGCAAGAATCCAATTTCTCACGGGAAAGACGGATGTGAACAACAAGCTCGTTGCATCCCTGCGCAGCCGCGCAGGGATGTTTTTATCTATATGAGGAGGAGTTTACTATGGAAGAAACCCGCGTTGCGATTCTCGCCATTGTCGTTGAACGCGCCGATCACATCGACCAGCTCAACGAAATTCTGCACGAGTATCGAAAGTATATCATCGGCCGCATGGGGCTGCCATATGAAAAGCGGCAAATCTCGCTCATCAGTATCGCCGTCGATGCGCCGGTATCCATTATCAGTGCTATGTCCGGAAAAATCGGTATGCTGGACGGTGTGACGGCCAAATCCGTATATTCCAAGCTGTAAGAGAGAGAAATCAGGAGGAAATTGTATGTACAACGTGATGTCACCAAAGGCAGAGGAATTCATCAGCGATGAAGAAATCCGCGAATGTCTTGCCTACGCAGAAAAAAACAAAAACAACCGCGAAGTCATTGACCAGATTTTGGAAAAAGCAGCCAAGATGAAGGGCATTTCCCACAAAGAAGCCCTCGTTCTGCTGGATTGTGAGCTGGAGGACGAAAACGAAAAAATCTATGCGCTTGCCCGCAAAATCAAAGAGGAATTTTACGGCAACCGCATCGTCATGTTTGCGCCGCTGTATCTGTCCAACTACTGCATCAACGGCTGCGAATACTGTCCATATCACGCGAAAAACCACCACATTCCGCGCAAAAAGCTGACGCAGGAAGAAATCCGTCAGGAAGTTATCGCCTTGCAGGACATGGGACACAAACGTCTGGCGCTGGAAGCTGGTGAGGACCCGATTCACAACCCGCTCGAATACATTCTGGAATCCATTCATACGATTTACAGCATCAAGCACAAAAACGGTGCTATCCGCCGTGTCAATGTCAACATTGCCGCAACGACAGTGGAAAACTACCGCAAGCTCAAGGACGCAGGTATCGGCACCTATATTCTGTTCCAAGAGACATACAACAAAAAGTCGTATGAACAGCTGCATCCGTCAGGCCCGAAGTCGGATTATGCATATCACACGGAAGCCATGGATCGCGCCATGGACGGCGGCATCGACGATGTCGGTCTCGGCGTGCTGTTCGGTCTGAACAACTACCGCTACGACTTTACCGGTATCATCATGCACGCGGAGCATCTGGAGGCATATAAGGGCGTGGGGCCGCACACCATCAGTGTGCCGCGTGTCCGTCGTGCGGATGACATTGATCCTGACGTTTTTGACAATGGCATTTCCGATGATACCTTTGCCAAAATTGTCGCCTGTATCCGCATCGCCGTGCCGTACACCGGCATGATCGTCTCCACCCGCGAGAGCCAGGCAAGCCGCGAGCGCGTGCTGAATCTGGGTATCTCGCAAATTAGCGGCGGTTCCCGCACCAGTGTCGGCGGCTACACAGAGGAAGAACGTCCGGATGATACCACCCAGTTTGAAGTCGACGACCGGCGCACACTGGATGAAGTTGTCCACTGGCTGATGGATCTCGGCTATGTTCCGAGCTTCTGCACGGCATGTTATCGCGCCGGAAGAACCGGCGATCGATTCATGTCTCTGCTCAAGAGCAAACAGATCGTCAATTGCTGCCATCCGAATGCCTTGATGACACTCAAGGAATATCTGGAAGATTATGCTTCTCCGGAAACCCGTGCGATTGGTGAAGCCCTCATCAAGAAAGAACTGCTCACCATCCCGAATGAAACCGTACGAGAAAAAGCAACGGCATACATTGAAAATATCCACGAAGGTCAGCGCGACTTCCGTTTCTAATTTCCGTCTTTTTTCGTTCCCGCAGGCACGCCGTCATGTGTCTGCGGGATTTTTTTGCTTTTGCACGTTTGCCGTCATGTCGCGTCAAAACTTTCTTCTCTTTTTCTTATATTTTTGGGTAAAATATCCGATTTATTTTGTAACTTCTCGTTTTCTGGGCTTTTTCTGGTTGATTTTGTTGCAAATATCTGTACAATGCGGTAGAATAGGAATAGTATTATCTATTTTTCGTTTTCGTACATTTCTGTATTTATGAGTGAGGAGTGAGTCGATTTGAGCAGATTAAGTCTTGATACCCCGAATCAGGCGCAAACTGTTGTCGAGGGTCTGTACAAAGATCTGGAGCGCCGTATTGCAGCCAGCCCTCCGGGACTATGTCCAGTAGATATTTCTCTCGGTTTTCTAAAGCTGTGTCATGCACAGACCTGCGGCAAATGTGCCCCATGCCGTATCGGACTGGGCCAGCTTGCCAGTCTCATGGATGACGTTCTGAGCGAACGCGCCACATTAGAGACCATTGACCGCATTGAGCGTACCGCCCGTACGATTCTGGAAACAGCAGACTGTGCCATTGGCTACGAGGCTGCCGGTATGGTGCTGCGTGGTGTTCAGGGCTTCCGCGACGATTATGAGGAGCATGTGCTCAACAACCGCTGTACCAGCGGCCTGACACAGCCGGTTCCTTGTGTTGCTCTGTGTCCGGCTCACGTAGATATTCCGGGCTATATCGCTCTCGTGCGCGCCGGTCGCTGCGAGGATGCCGTAAAGCTCATCCGCAAGGACAATCCGTTCCCGACCGCCTGTGCCTTTATCTGTGAGCATCCGTGCGAAGCGCGCTGTCGCAGAAATATGGTGGATGATGCCGTCAATATCTGCGGCATCAAGCATTACGCTGTCACCCATGCTCTGCACGTTGCACCGGTTGCCAACCAGCCGTCTACCGGCAAGCGCGTTGCCATCATCGGCGGCGGCCCGTGCGGTCTGACCTGTGCCTTCTACCTGCAGCTGATGGGTCATCAGACTGTCGTTTACGAACAGCGTCCGAAGCTGGGTGGTATGCTGCGTTACGGTATCCCGCGTTATCGTCTGCCAGAAGACATGCTGCAAAACGATATTGATGTTATTCTCAGCACCGGTGTCGAAGTACATACCGATATTTCCATCGGCAAGGACATTCAGGTTGCCGACATTGAGCGTGAATACGATGCGGTTCTGCTGTGCATCGGTGCCCATGTAGACCGCAAGGTCGGTATTCCCGGCGAGGACAGCAACGGTGTTGTCTCTGCTGTTGCTATGCTGCGCGCCATTGGCGAAGGCAATCCGCCGGATCTGACCGGCAAGCGCGTCTGCGTCATCGGCGGCGGCAACGTATCCATGGACGCCAGCCGCACGGCAATTCGTCTGGGCGCTTCCAATGTCACTACCGTCTATCGCCGCCGTGTCGACGATATGACAGCGCTGTCTGAAGAGATTGCAGAGGCAGCCGCAGAAGGCGTTACCATTCTGCCGTTGCAGGCTCCGCTGCGCATTGAGCACGACGAAGACGGCAACGTCACAGCACTTATCACCCAGCCGCAGCACATTGGTCCTGTCGGCAGAGACGGCAGACCGCGTCCAATCAAGGCAACCAAGGAAGAAAATGTCATTCCGTGTGATATTGTCATCGTGGCAATCGGTCAGGGCATCGACTCCAAGGCATTTGCTGCCGCTGGCATCGCCGTCAACCGCGAACGCTTCTCCGCTTTGCCGGATAGTATCGTAGAAGGCAGCACCAAGACCTTCGCAGGCGGTGACGCCGTAACCGGTCCGTCCACGGTTATCCGCGCAATTGCCGCCGGTAAAGTTGCCGCTGCGAATATCGACAACTTCCTCGGCTACAATCATGTGATTCATGCTGCTGTCGAGGATATTCCGGAGGCTCCGCTGTCTCCGACAACGGCTTGCGGCCGCGTCAACGTCCGCACCCGTCCGGCATGTGAATGTGTCGATAACTTTGACGACATCAAGGAATGCATGACAGAGGAAGAAGTTCTGCAGGAATCTTCCCGCTGCCTGCGCTGCGATCATTACGGCTACGGCAACTTTAGAGGAGGTCGAATGAGACAATGGTAAATGTAATTATCAACGGCATTGCCGTCCGCGTACCGGAAGGCACAACGATTATGGAAGCCGCTGCCAAGGCCGGCGTCACCATTCCTTCCCTGTGCTATCTCAAGGAAATCAATGAAATCGGCGCGTGCCGCATTTGCTGCGTAGAGGTTGAAGGAGAAAGCCGTCTGGTCTCCTCCTGCAACAACCTGGTATACGAAGGCATGGTCGTTCACACCAACTCTCATCGCGCACTGGAAGCACGCCGCATCAATGTGGAGCTGCTGCTTTCCCAGCACGACGGCGAGTGCTCGATCTGTGTCCGCGCCGGAAACTGTAAATTACAGCAGGTAGCCAATAACTTTGGCCTGCTGAAGAACCCATACAAAAAGGATCTGCCTAAGCGCATCTGGACAGAAACCTTCCCACTGTACCGCAACGTACAAAAGTGCATCAAATGTATGCGCTGTGTCCAGTACTGCGAAAAGATTCAGACACTGGGCATTTGGGGCATGAGCGGTTCCGGCTCCCGCACGACCGTCGATGTCACATACAACCGACGGATCAAGGACTCGGACTGCTCTCTGTGCGGACAGTGTGTCACGCACTGTCCGGTCGGCGCGCTGCGTGAGCGCGACGACACCCGCGAAGTGCTGGATGCCCTGCGCGATCCGAACAAGATTACCGTGGTACAGATTGCGCCTGCGGTTCGCGCCGCTTGGGGTGAAACACACGGTCTACCGCGTGAAATGGCAACGGTTCGCCGCCTGACTGCCATTCTGCGCTCGATGGGCTTTGATTATGTCTTTGACACCGCATTTTCTGCGGATTTGACCATTATGGAAGAGTCCACCGAATTCCTGAAGCGCCTGCAAAGCGGCGAGCTAAAGGATCTGCCGATGTTTACCTCGTGCTGCCCAGGCTGGATGCGCTTTGTCAAGTCGCAGTACCCGCAGCTCGTGCCGCAGATTTCCACCGCCAAGAGCCCGATGCAGATGTTTGGCGCGATTACCAAGACCTATTTTGCCGAAAAGATGGGCATTGATCCGGAAAAGATTTGCAGCGTTGCGATCATGCCGTGTATTGCCAAAAAGGCAGAAAAAGACGGTCATGTCTTTGACCGAAACAAAAAACATGGTATGCAGGATGTGGACATCGTGCTCACAACCCGCGAGATGGATCGCCTGATGCGGATGCAGAACATCAATGTATTCAGCCTGCCGGAAGCAGAATTTGATTCTCCGCTCGGTATCGGCTCCGGCGCCGGTGTCATTTTCGGCGCAACCGGCGGTGTTATGGAAGCTGCTCTGCGCACGGCATATCACACGGTTGTCGGCGAAAACGCTCCGGCAGATGCTTTCCGTTCCATCCGCGGTCAGGAGGGCTGGCGCGAGGCAGAATTTGACCTCAACGGCACGACCATTCGCTGCGCTGTCGCCAGCGGTCTGGGCAATGCCCGCAAGCTGATTCAGGCAGTTCTGACCCACAAGGTACACTATGACTTCGTAGAAATCATGGCATGTCCGGGCGGCTGTGTCGGCGGCGGCGGTCAGCCGATTCCGTTCGAGCAGAACGAGCTTGCGGACGCACGCGGCAACATGCTGTACAGCCTTGACCGTCTCAGCCCGCTGCGTTACTCGCACGAGAACAAGGAAATCAATGTTCTGTACGATACCTATCTCGGCGAGCCAATGTCCGAGCTGGCAGAAGAACTGCTGCATACCGATCACAACAGCTGGGTAATGCCGCTGAATATGCACTTACAGCAGCGAAACGATGAAGACACGACCATTCATTTTGGTGTGAATAAGTAAGCTTTCTTTATCCATGCAAAAATCCCGCGGTGTAAAAACCGCGGGATTTTATGATATACACGATAATTATGCGTGCTGCTTGTTTGCTTTTTTCGCTCTCTGGCGGCGCAGGTATCCCATACGCACATTGCCGAGAGCCATGACAACCAGCGCAACCGCTGCCAGCAACAGGCACGAAATGCCCAAACGCATATTCGACGCATTTGCCACGGCACCGACAACCGCCGGAGCAACCACGGCACCGGAGCTAGTCATCAGGACAAAGAATCCCATGCACACCGGGTAACGAGTGAACAAATCACCGGCATTGGATACCGATGTGCCATACATGCCGGACATGCTGAGACCCAACCCAATCGTCGCAATCATCATACCGGCAAAGCTATGGCTCGTGACGAGCATAGTCAAAAAGACAAACTGGCCGATGGCCATTGCCAGAATCATCTGGCTCGGTTTGAACTTGGCAGCCAAACGCGAACAGCTGATGCGGCCGATGAGCAAAGCAATCCACAGCGTAGAGGTAACTACCTGTGCAAAGCTGTCTGTCATCACGTGCGAATCGACAAAGAATGATGTCAGCCAGCCCATCATGGTTCCCTCAATGCCCTGATAGAAAAAGCAAATGAGCATTGTAATCCAAAATATTTTTTCTTTGAAGAAACCATAAGACACCTTGGCCTTGCTTTCGCTGTGCTCCTGCGTCGGTTGCGTATCGCTCATTTTCATGCGGAACATGGCGACCAGTCCCACACCGACTGCTGCTGCCGACAGGAAAACCGCCAGTCTCCAACCGCTCGCATCAACTTTTCCACACACCAATACGATAAGCGGTGCCAGACATGCGCCAATTGCAAAAAATGCGTGCATCAGGTTGAGCGGACCGGCGTCGCCTTCTGCCAGTTCCGTCATGATCTGGTTGTTATAGTTGGTCACTGCACCCTTGCTGATGCCAATCAAGCCCATCGCAATGAGAAGCCAAACCGGATTGCCGCTTGCGAGCAGCATTCCCATACCGATGCATGTGCCGGAAGTCAGCAAAATAAACGATTTTTTCAGCCCCAGATACAGCGGCAGAAAACCTGCACCGAGACCGGCTACGGCATAGCCAATCGACTGCACCGACAGCAGCATACCGCCGACCTGATAATTGAGTGCATAGTCGGATTTGAGCACCGGAAGCACCGAGCCGAGCATAATGAGTGCCACACCCAGCGAAAAATAAGCGAAAAACAAGTTTAATACAATATATCGCTTATCTTTTCCAATGCGTTGAAAAAAAGATTTTTCTTGTTCCATTTGTTGTATATACTACCTTTCCTCTTATATTGTTTCTCACGAACACTAGCATACAAAATTGCTTGTGTTATGTCAATTTGAAAGATAGCCAATCTTTTGCTTTTTCTATAGCAAGATGTTATAATATTTTTCAAGAATCTATAATTTTCAGAAAGGAAGCGACTGTCTTGCAAGCGCAGACCAATACAGATTTTTCTCAGGGCAGTGTGTCCTCCAACATCATTCGACTCGCTGTACCTATGACGTTGGCGCAATTGGTCAACGTCTTATATAACATTATTGACCGCGTATATATCGGCAGAATCGGCGCCGATGCCACGCACGCTTTAACCGGTTTGGGCGTATGTTTTCCCATTATCACGATGATTTTGGCCTTTTCCAACCTCGTCGGTATGGGCGGTGCACCGCTGTTCTCGATAAAGCGCGGCGCCGGAGAATCCGAAGAAGCAGAAGCCATTTTAGGCAATTGCTTTACCCTGCTTCTGGGCATTGGTGTTTCTTTGACCGTTTTGGGACTGCTTATCCGCCGCCCTCTTCTGCTGGCGCTCGGCGCAAGTGAAACGACCCTGCCCTATGCCATGTCCTATATCACGATTTACCTATTCGGTACCATTTTCGTCATGCTGTCATTGGGATTAAATCAGTTCATCAATGCGCAGGGTTTCGGCACTACCGGTATGCTAACCGTCATCATCGGCGCAGTGCTCAATTTAATTCTCGATCCAATCTTTATCTTTGCTCTGCATATGGGCGTGCGCGGTGCAGCATGTGCAACGGTGCTCTCACAATTTGTTTCTGCTATCTGGACGTTCCGCTTTTTGACCGGTTCCAAAACACTGCTGCGCATTCGCACCAAATACATGCGATTGCAAGCACAGCGCGTGCAGAGAATTTTAACGCTTGGACTTGCCGGCTTTACCATGAACGTCACAAACAGCTTGGTGCAGGTTGCCTGCAACAGCACCCTGCAAACCTTTGGCGGTGATCTATATGTCGGCGTCATGACCGTGCTCAACTCTGTACGGGAAATTATCATGCTTCCTGTCAATGGTATTACTAGCAGCGCGCAGCCGGTCATCAGTTTCAATTACGGTGCCGCCCTGCTGGAGCGTGTCCGCAAGGCGATTGTGTTTTTAACCGGGCTGTTGTTTGTCTATTCGACACTCATGTGGGGCATTGTTTCTCTCTTTCCGCACTTTTTTATCTCGATTTTCAATACCGATCCGCAATTGCTCGCCGCAGGCGTGCCATCCATGCATTTGTATTTCTTTGGCTTTTGCTTCATGGCATTTCAGTTTTCCGCCCAATCGGTCTTTACCGCTCTGGGCAAATCACATCAGGCAATTTTCTTCTCTATTTTCCGCAAGGTTATTGTCGTGATTCCGCTGACGCTGCTTTTGCCACATATTGCCGCGCTGGGCGTCAACGGTGTCTTCCTCGCTGAGCCGATTTCCAACCTGCTCGGCGGCGCTGCCAGCTTTACAACCATGTACTTCACAGTATACCGCCAACTGAAAAAACAAGTCTGATTCAAAAAAGAATCAGACTTGTTTTTTTACAGCTCTATCACATCTAAATCGTCCGGCACATACAAGTTTCCGCTAAAATACGGCTGACCTTCCGCCGTATACAGCTCCCGCCGGTGAGCAATGTTTTTGTCTTCTGTATGATATAATACAAGATTTTTGACATGCAGCTTTTCTGCCGTCTGGCAGGCATCCTTCGCTGTCGAATGGCTCTTTTCATACGGATGAAAAATATCTGCCTGTGCATCCAAGCAAAAGGCTTCGTGCAGCAGCCAATCACTGTTTTTCGCATATTTTTCTTCACATTCTCGATACGGTTCGTCTCCGCAGCAGGTCAAACGCTTTCCATCCGGCAGTGTGATCTGAAATCCAAACTGCTTTGCTTTCGTAGACTGAATATCAAAAAAGGTAACCGAATTGCCCTGAATCTCCCGTGTTTCACCATCTGCCACAGCGATGAGATGAACACGGTCTCCGATGTACTTGGTCTGCTTTTTACCCAGAAGCATATGCGCAACCTGATTGACCTGCTCTATCACCTCTGCATGACCATAAATCCGCGCTTCTCCTGTATAAACACCCTTCTGCATATTCTGGCAAATGATGCGAATCATCCAAATCACACCCATAAAATGGTCGACATGCTTATGTGTCAAAAACAAATCGTGAATGGTGTTGACATCAATTCCTGCCTGCTTGAGCTGACGCAAAACCGTGTTTCCGCCGCCTGCATCTACCATAAAATGCTTTTCCCCTTCGCTGAGCACAAAGCAGGTGTTATAACATTCCGTCACCAGCGCATTGCCGGTTCCCAATATCGTCAATTTCATATGCTTTTTCTCCTTCTTATTATTTCTTTTGTATTATACGGAAAAAAGCACATGTTGTAAAGCAGCCGGGTGATTTGGTTGCTATTTGTCAAGATGCCGATTCTCTTGTCAGAATATGAATCCAGCGGTACGACTTTGCTCGCAGGTAAATAATCGGGCACTTTCCGATCTGATCCATTTTCAAACAGAAAAATACAACAGCTGGCGGAAAATGGAACACAAAAGCGGACAAATATGCGCACGGCAGGCAAATGAGCCAAGTCCAAATATTGTTGTTTATCATGGAAAAGCGCGTATCGCCTCCCGCCCGCAAAAAGCCACTGTCGGTTGCCATCTGATAGCACGTGCCGACGGTAGTAATCGCCAAAACGGTGATAAATTGTTTGGTCAGTTGTGCCGCTCTCGGCGTGAGGGTATCATAAATATGCAGAATCGGGAATTGCGCCAAAAACAGCACCACGCCGGTCACGATACCAATCCCAACAAAAACAATCTGTAGCGTATGCAGCAGTGGTTTGATCGCTTGAACCGGCTGCTTCTCATTTTCTCCCAGTGTTTTGCCGGTGATAATCGCTGCGGCACTCGCTGCTCCGTAACCAACAACCGAAATAATCTGGAATACAATAACAGAAATAGAATTGGCAGGCAGTACGGACGCGGAATCATCCATATTGCCGATAATTGCCGTCTGTGCAATGGAATTAAAGCCCCATAACGCCTGTGTAATGAGCAGCGGCAGCGATACCTGCACATAATCACGCATATATCTCGTGTCAATGCACACCAACTTTTTGAGATTGAGATTCAGCGCATGTTCTCTGTATTTGAGGAACCAAATCACAATGAGGAGTTCCACTGTGCGTGAAATCAGTGTTGCAATAGCTGCACCGCGGGCACCCAATTCCGGAAAACCACATCGACCGTATATCAGCAGACTGTTGAGTACAATGTTAATGCAAAGTGTGGAGCCCGCTATGATATACCCGATTTTCACAATGCCAATCGAACGCAACGAACTTGCCAGCATATTGGTTCCCGCAAAAATCACATAAGTAAAGCAGATAATCTGCAAATAGTCCAACGCCTGCGCAGCGACAGCGGCATCGTTGGTCATCAGGCCAATCAGTTGGTTCGGCACCAGCAGGGCTGCCAAAAACATCAGCAGGGCCAGACCACAGCCAAACCGCAGACCGCAGCCGATAATACTCGGAATCGGCTTCAAATCCTTTTTGCCCCAATAGCGCGAACCGAGCACCACAATGCCTTCGCTGACGCCGACAACCAGCATCTGCAAAAAGAACTGGTATTGATTGCACAGCGACACACCGGACAGTGCGTCCTGAGAATACCGTCCAATCATGATATTATCCGCCAGATTAACCGAATACGTCAGCAAATTTTGCAGAGCAATACTCGCCGTCAATCCGGCAAACGATTTATAAAACCTCTTATCTCGAATCATACATAATTTTCCTCTCTTTCTACATATTTTTTCGCAAAATCGCACCAAATGCTGCATATTTTCTCTTGTTTCTTCTATTATACGCGTATCTGAATAAATTACAATTCATTTTTCCGCCCAATCGTTTTGATTTTATGCTGTGAAAATGATATACTAGAAACAAAGGAGAAGGTTTTATGGGAAAATGTACAGAACCCGGCGTTTTGCTGCAATCGGATCGCTATTTTAACACACCAAGCGCCGCCGCCGGAAAATTATTTTATTATATCACGCGATGCGGACACTATTACTGCACGCCGGAATATGATTTCCGAGACGACTGCGATGTGGCTCAGCTGCCCAGTCATCGCAATTCTACCTTATATTACGTCTGTTCCGGCCGTGTGCAAGTCGAAAACGCCGGCATTCGCAATATCGTCTGCTCTGGCCAAATCGCTTTGATTGACTGCGCTCTGCCTCATCGTTTCCACGCATTAGAGCCGAGCGAGACGCTTTGGATGCACATTGAAGGCTGCAATACAAAGGAATTTTTCTCCTACATCCGCAGTTTAGACACCAATCGTATTGTCTTTACACCGCCGTCATCCATGGGCACAAAAAATATGATGATGCAGCTGATTCATAGCTTCCGTTTGCCCGGTCGTATGAGCGAAACGGAACAATCGCAGCGAATTCATCGACTGCTGTGCGAATTGATCGTTCTTCCCTGCACAGCTTCGTTGCCGTCCGAAAAAGACGCGGTATCACAAGTTGTGGATTTTATGATGCAGCATTTATTTGAGCCGATTTCTGTGGCAGATATTGCGGCTTCTGTCAATTTAAGCCCTTCTCACCTATCGCGTTTGTTCAAAATGCAAACGGGCTTTTCTCCGCACGAATTCATTACTCTGCGCCGCATTGATGCCGCCAAAGAGCTGCTATTGACAACCGATCTTTCTATCAAACAGATTGCCTATCAGGTCGGCTATCACAGTGAAGCAAATTTTATCACATCATTTTCCGGTAAATCCGGTATCACCCCTGCTGCGTTTCGGCGCAATCCCATTTGACCGGAAAGGAGTCTTTTTATGTCTGATCTCGTTCTCGCCGGTGCTGCGATTGTCGATGTGCCGGTCGTACCGGCAGATCCTGATGTCTTTTCCCGCGTCTCTACCCCTGCAGAAAATATCATGTTGACTACAGGTGGAGATGCCATGAATGAAGCGATGGTATTATCTCGTCTCGGCAAGCAGGTGCGGCTGATTACTCGCATCGGAACCGATGACGCCGGAGCATACATCAAACAAACCTGTGCACAAGCAGGCATTGACACCTCGTTTTTTCAGGAACGCGACGATCTCTCTACCGGTGTCAATGTCGTCCTCGTAGACAAGCAAGGAGAGCGTCGTTTCTTCACCAATCCTCATGGCAGTCTGCGCGCCTTGGAAGCCACGGACATCACGGCAGAAGCACTGCACGGTGCATCTATTTTCTGTTTCGCAAGCATTTTTGTCTTTCCGAAAATCAATCCCCAACAGCTCGCCCAGCTATTTCAGCGCGTGCGGCAGCAAGGGTTGCTCGTCTGCGCAGACATGACTTTGCCCAAGCACGGCGAACGCCTGCCGGAAATGACACCGGCTTTTTCTCAGCTGGACTATCTCTTTGCAAACGAAGCAGAAGCAGGTGCTGTGACCGGAGAATCCAATCCCATGCGCATGGCGGATTGTCTCATCGCAGCCGGTGCGCGGCATGTCATCATCAAATTGGGTGCCCGCGGTTGTTTGCTCGCAGATCAAACCGGTCTGCGCACACAAGTCCCTGCCTGTCCGGACACGCACTGTATTGATACGACAGGTGCAGGAGACACATTTGCCGCAGGATTTTTTGCCGGTCTGCTGGACGGTCGTGATTTTATCGACTGTGCTCGATTTGCCAATGCCGCTGCCTCAGTCTCCGTGGAATCTATCGGTGCTTCGACCGGTGTTCGCAGCTTAGAACAAGTAACCCAGCGATACCGCACAGCATATCCACGGTAAATTTCCAATTTATTCACACTTTTCTTGTGCAGTATGCTATACTAATAGCGGAACTACATCGATTTGGAAAAAAACAGGGAGAGACGATACCTATGAGCTTTTTCAGTCAACTCAAAGACGAAATGCACGACAAAAACATTGATAAAACCAAACTGCGGGATTTGACTGCGGATCTGCCGGAACCCTCCGCATCGGCTTCTGAACCGGAACAATCACAAACTAAGCAGCCGGAAATTGACCCAGATTTTCCCGATCATCCGGATTACATTGCGTTAAAGCCAAAATTAACCGAGGTCACGCTGTGGAATATGCCTGCGCTGCGCTTTTATCTGACACTGATTTTCTTCTGTATCGGCATGATTGCATACGGCATCATCAATCAGGTCTTTGATTTAGGTATGACCAAGGGTGCTGTCGGCTGGTGGCAGATTATCGGTGCCGCTGCCGGTTTCTTTATCAGCCGGGAATATGCAGAGCCGCGTCTGCGCATTCCCTTTGCCAAAGGTACCTATGAACAGAAGAAAAAGGCTGTCGACGCCTATTTAGCAGAGATGGAGGCGCTGGACAAACATATTGAAACGCTGCACAAGATGCAGGGCGTTTCTCAGGAATCCGAAGAGCAGACATTGGAAACCGTTCCTATGGATGCTGAAAAAAAGTAGACAAAAAAAGATTCCGTCCCCCATTTGGACGGAATCTTTTTTTGTGGTCTGTGGAATAAGAGAGAGAAACTATTCTTTCAACAACAAGGAAAGGAGAGATAGAGAGATACGAAGAATAGCAATCCCAGACCACACAATATAGTAAAAAAAGTAGAAAAGGAAGGTAAAATAAAAATGAAAAAACATTTTTGCTAAGAGGTTCTTCTGTTTGTTTCGTTCCTCTTAACAATTCTTATTATAGTCATTTACAACAAAAATACAACCTCGAAATTGTTCAAAGTTCCCAATTAAATTTCGACTGTATTTGTAACAAATGCATACCATGCCAAATACGCAGGCAAAAATTCAGGTTCTATCTGTAACAATGCACCAAACATCACGAAAAAATCGACGCAAACAACCGGACAAACGCACGAAAACACAGGATTTCTCCCCTGTTTTTTGTATATTTTCGCAGTCCGCTGTTTTTAGACCATGCAGGATTTTTTTCTTCCCCCGTCAAAATTGTGTAACATGCTGTTTGGTGTAGATCGAGGCATTGCGGTTGCAGGCAAATGCGATCGCGCACACGATAAAAAAGTATGGCAAATTCGACATACCGAACACTTCTGCGCCGATGAGCACAGGAGCTAAGACGGTATTCGTTGCGCTGCCAAAGACTGCCGCATAGCCGAGTGCAGCGGTCAATCCCACCGGCAATCCAATCATGCCAGACAACAATACACCCAGCGTGGCACCAATCGAAAACAGCGGTGTTACCTCACCGCCCTGATAGCCCGCTGCCAGCGTGCCGATGGTCAGCACCAATTTCAGCAGCCAATCATAGCTGTACACGGTTCCTCCGGAAAAGCAGGCGGAAATCAAATTGGTTCCCAAGCCGCAATACCGTCCTGTATGCAACAACAGTAGCAAAGCACTCAAACAAGCTCCCATGACTGCAATGCGCACGAGCGGATGTTGAAGCTTTTGCGCTGCCAATGCCTTTGCCTGCCGCAATCCCCATGCAAATATGCCGCCTGTCAAACCAAACAGCACGCCAAGTATCGCCAATTTTCCCAATACCGGCAGATTCAGCGAAATATTCGCCGAAATGGTAACGGAAAATTTCTCCAATCCCAATGCGCTGGAAACCCAACACGCTGTAAACGAAGCGGTCACGGCCGGAACCAGCGCGGACAGTGCCAAACTGCCCGCAGACAGCACCTCTATGGCAAACAGTGTGGCGGCAATTGGCGTCTGAAACAGCCCGGAAAAGCCAGCTGCCATACCAGTGATGAGAAAAATCCGTGGGGCATCCAAAATATAATTCTCCAAGCGTTTTCCAAATCCATGTGAAATCGCTGCGCCAAGCTGCACGGCAACACCTTCTCTGCCCGCACTGCCGCCGAACAAATGCGTCAGCCATGTGCTGACCATAACGAACGGAACCAATCGAAGCGGGATATTGCTTTCTTTGCCGTGTCCAACATCAAACACCAGCGACATACCCTTGCTGCTGATGCCGCCATATTTGGCATACGCCCACACGATCAACACACCAATCGGTGCCAAAAATGGAACCAGCTGTGTGACATGCGCTGTGCGCACGGCACTGACAGACAGCAGCACGCGCCCAAATAAAACATCTACTGCGCCAATTGCTGCACCAATGGGAATACCCAGCAAGCCGAGCAGCAGCAAAACAGCGTACTCCCGTCCAATTGTTTTTGTATTCATATGACTCCTCCTGACTAAAAAAGAGGCATCACAAGATGTGATGCCCCTCTTTTATATATTGGCAAAAGCGGATTAGTTGTTGATCAGCTTGTCGTTCTCGTTGTTCCAGCTATACAGCTTACGGATTTCCTTACCAACGGTCTCAGACGGATGCTCAGCAGCCAGCTTGCGCATAGCCTTGAAGTGTACCTGACGGCCAGCCGGGCTCATGTCAAGCAGGAATTCCTTTGCGAAGGAACCATCCTGAATGTCGGTCAGAACCTGCTTCATAGCCTTCTTGGTCTCTGCGGTAACGATCTTCGGACCAGTTACGTAGTCGCCGTACTCAGCAGTATTGGAGATGGAGTATCTCATGCCCTCGAAACCAGACTGGTAAATCAGGTCAACGATCAGCTTCATCTCATGGATGCACTCGAAGTAAGCGTTTCTCGGATCGTAGCCAGCCTCGCACAGAGTCTCGAAGCCTGCCTGCATCAGAGCGCAAACGCCGCCGCACAGTACAGCCTGCTCGCCGAACAGGTCGGTCTCAGTCTCGGTGCGGAAGGTGGTCTCCAGAACGCCTGCTCTTGCGCCGCCGATACCAGCTGCGTATGCCAGAGCCAGATCCTGAGCCTTACCAGTAGCATCCTGGTATACAGCTACCAGGCACGGAGTGCCCTTGCCAGCCTGATACTCAGAACGAACGGTGTGACCCGGAGCCTTCGGAGCGATCATGGTAACGTCAACGAACTTCGGCGGTACGATGCAGCCGTAGTGGATGTTGAAGCCATGAGCGAACATCAGCATGTTGCCCTCTTCCAGGTTCGGCTCGATGTCCTTCTTATACATATCAGCCTGCTTCTCATCGTTGATCAGAATCATGATGATGTCAGCCATCTTAGCAGCCTCAGCGGTGTTGTATACCTTGAAGCCCTGTGCCTCAGCCTTAGCCTTGGACTTGCTGCCTTCGTACAGACCGATGATAACGTTGCAACCGGATTCCTTCAGGTTCAGTGCGTGTGCATGACCCTGGCTGCCGTAACCGATAACAGCGATGGTCTTGCCGTCCAGAAGGGACAGATTACAATCGGATTCGTAGAAAATCTTTGCTTTTGCCATGATAATTACCTCCAAAGAGTTGTCACACAACTTATGTTGTGTTGTCATACAACTCATTCTTTAACTGTGTTTTATTATACTCTTGCTCCCCCCTCCTGTCAACAAAAATCGCAAAACATTTTGCACAAAAGAGAGTCGCTAAATTTGGTCATTTTTCCAACTTATATCCGTTCCGGCAGCTGTTCATTCCAGACCGCGTGATGCAGATGGATACGAACGGCGCTGCGCATAGCTTCCGCGTCACGCTTCTGCAAAAACTCCATAATCAAAATATGGTCTTTAAACGCGTCTTCTGCGATCACTTCATAGTCAAATTGGAACGAAAACGTCTTTTCAATGGCCTGTGTCAGTAGCGGAACGAACTGACTGAGAAAGTCGTTATGCGCGGCACGGATAATGGCTCCGTGAAACATATTTTCCGACTCGATGCGTTTTTTTCCGGTTGGATTGCTTTTGAGTTGTTCCTGACAAATGCGTCCCAGCTCCAAGATGTGTTGAATTTCCTCATCGCTCGCTCTCCGACAGGCAAGTGCTGCTGCCTCCGGCTCAAAAATCATACGCGCCTCGTACAAATCGCGCAGGGTAATCTTGGTGTCTGTCAGTACACCAAAGCCCAGCTTGTCTGTGTTGGCGTACTGATTGATTTGATCCGACACAAACGTACCCTTGCCGCGCTTGACTGTGAGCAAGCCCTCCGAAGTCAAAATGCGGATGGCCTCGCGCAGCGTCGTGCGGCTGATGCCCAACTGCTCTGACAAGTCGTTCTCGTTTGGCAGTTTTTCGCCGTAGTGAAATTTCTGTTGTTTGACGATCATATGGCGCAGCTGGTCTGCCGTGCGCTGCGTGAGTGTATTGTTCTTCATGACATATTCTTCCTTATATTGGCATACTCCTTATCATACCACTTTTTCAGAAGAAATCAATAGAGAACTGCTTCCAGTGTCAAGCCCTGCGGCGGCATGGTCACGCCCGCCTGCTGGCGATCCAAGCTCTCCAAAACAGCAGGCATACTCTCCGGCGCACGCTTTCCTTCGCCGACCTCGACCAACGTTCCAATCAAGATTCTTACCATATTGTACAAAAAGCCTGTGCCCTCGACATCAAACCAAATCTCTCGCGGCTTGCGTGTAATCGTGATGGACGTGATGGTTCGCACGGTTGATTTCTTAAATCGTTTATTGACAGAGGACAGGGCACGAAAATCGTGCGTTCCTATCAGATACGCTGCCGCCTGCCGCATCGCCTCGACATCCAGTTTGTTTTCCCACGCGCAAACATAATTTCTCGCAAAGACATCCGGTACACCGCCATCGCACAGCCGATAGCGATAATGCTTGCCCTTGGCATTGAGCCGCGCATGAAATCGCTCCGGCGCCTGCTCACAAGCAGTCACGGCAATATCCTGCGGCAGATATTGATTCAAAATATCCTGTATCTCGTGCGCCTGTTTGTCTGTATGGATTTTGACGTTTGCGATCTGCGCCCGCGCATGAACACCGGCATCGGTTCTGCCCGCGCCGTTGATTTCCACCGCGTGACCTGTCATGCGGCTGAGAATCTGTTCAATCTTTCCCTGAATCGTGTTGTCTGTATTGCCCTGTCGTTGCCAGCCGCTGTATCGCTTTCCATCGTATTCTATCGTCAATCGAAAATTCGTCACATTCGTCTCTCCTTCGTATTTTTCTTTGCGTTAACCTTATCACGGATGCGTGTAAATTGCAACTACTGATGCATAATTTCATTCATTTTTATTATGTCGAGAAAATTTTCTCTTAATTTTCAGATATTTTAACCGCCTTTTGTAGTATTTTTAAAATTTTTTCAAAAAATTTCTGAAAGACGCTTGCTTTTTTCCTGCAAATGCAGTATGATAGGAGCAACTTAAATACCGCATGACAGCAGATAGACAAAGGCGTCTCGTTCCCGCCCTTGTCTATCTGCTTTTTTTCGCAAAGTTTCTGTCATGCCTGTATAATAAGAAGGGAGTCAAACAGTATGGAAACATTCTCGAACATCGTTTCTGCGGTGGACAGCTTCGTCTGGGGTCCAGTCATGCTCGTGCTCCTCGTGGGAACCGGCATTTTCCTGACCGTCCGCATCGGTTTTGCCAGCTGGCGAAACCTGCCGTATGCGTTGCATTCGGTATTCAGCAAGGAAGCACGCGGCACACACCGCGGCACCGGCGATATTTCCCCATTCGCTGCGCTGATGACGGCGTTAGCCGCTACAATCGGTACCGGCAATATTGTAGGCGTTGCCACTGCTTTGGTCAGCGGCGGCCCTGGTGCCCTAGTCTGGATGGAAATCTCCGCTATCTTTGGTTTGACCAGCAAGTTCTCCGAATGTATGCTGGCGATTAAGTACCGCGTCAAGACTGAGGCCGGCGAAATGCTCGGCGGTCCAATGACTACCATGAAGCGCGGACTCAAGAACAAGACCTTTGGTGCTGTACTTGCGATGCTGTTTGCTATCTTTGCCGTCATTGCCTCGTTTGGTATCGGCAACATGACGCAGGCAAACTCCATTTCTACCGCACTGAACAACACGTTCCACGTACCGGAATGGATCGTCGGTTTGGTTGTTGCCGCACTGGTTCTGGTTATCCTGCTCGGCGGTATCACCCGTCTGTCCAAGGTTTCCTCTGTCATCGTTCCGGTTATGGCTGTGTTCTATCTGATTTTTGGTATTGTCGTCATCCTCGGCAACATCACTGCCGTTCCGAGTGCCATTGTTCTGATGTTCAAGTGTGCATTCAGCCCAGACGCTGTTGCTGGCGGCGTGCTCGGCACGATCACCTCCAGCATGATGAGCTCCATGCGTTACGGCGTGGCTCGCGGCTGCTTCTCTAATGAAGCCGGCATGGGCTCCGCAGCAATCACCGCTGCCGCTGCTACTACGGATGATCCGGTTCGTCAGGGTTATATCAACATGACTGGTACGTTCTTCGATACCATCGTTATCTGTACGATTACCGGCCTGGCTATCTGTTCTTCCGGCGTGCTCGGCATGACTGATGCTTCCGGCGAACTGGTTGTCGGCTCCGCACTGACCATCGAAGCATTCCGCACAGTTCTCGGCACTTTTGGTGCATGGATCGTCACGATTGGCATCGCCCTGTTCGCCTTCTCCACCATTCTCGGCTGGGAGTATCACGGCGAAAAGGCGCTCGAATACATCGTCAAGAAGAAGTCCATTTGCATGGCTTATCGTATTATTTTCTCGATTATCGCTTTCGTTGGCGCAACGATGTCTCTGGATCTCGTTTGGAACCTGTCGGATATTGCCAACGCTCTGATGGCGATTCCGAACCTGATCTGTCTGCTGGCTCTGTCCGGTGTCATTGCAAAGGAAGTCAAGCGATTCCAGCCAACCATCAAGGCGGAACGCGAAGCACGCAAGGCAGGCAAGATTGTCTCTGCATCCGATTCTTCCAATGCAAGCAATGCCTCGTAATTTTTTCTTCGACTAACACAAATATCTCTTTCCTTCTGGAACGAGCAAAGGCTGTCTCTCAATTGAGACAGCCTTTGTTGTTATGTGCATGGTCGATAAATTCACGAATCATACGCCACAAATGCCCATTTTCTCGCCAGCCAAACCGAATGGCATAAGTCGTCCCACTGTGAAAACGAATTTGATGTACATCGCGCAGCTGTTGTGCAGTAAGTCCGGAACGAATCAGGCTGTCCGGACAAAAGCACGCACCCATTCCTTCTATACAGCAAGAAAGTAAAGTTTCCATATTGTGTGACTTTACTCTGACAATTGGCTGAAAATCCGCTCTTTGCAGCAAATTTTCTGCAATTTTACCCGCGATGTCCTGCGGATAGCTCATGAGAAACGGGCAATCCGCGAGCACGTGCAAATCTTCTCTTTGTTCCAATGCCTGCAAAACTTCCTGTACCCGCGTTCCATACTCCGCGCGCAGCAGTGCATCGGGCAGCAGCAGATACACCTCTTCTTGGTACCATTCTTCCGTCTGTATTCCCGGAAGCTGTTCGGGGATATCCGCCAGAATCAAATCAACCGTATCATTTTTCAGGCTGCACAGCAAATCCTCATTTGCCTGTTCCTGCAACGCAATGGTAATCTGCGGATGCCTCTCTTGAAAACTGCGAATGAATGGCGGCAGGATGACATGTCCACGCGTAAATGCAACGCCAATCCGCAGCGTTCCCTTTTCCTGTTGCGTGACATCGTGCAGTTCCTGTCGCATGGCATGATAATTGCGCCGAAAGGACAATGCGTAGTTTAAAAAGGTCTGTCCGGCATCGGTCAGTTCCAGCGGCACATGCCGAACGAACAAGCGGCATCCCAATTCCCGCTCCATCGCGGCAATCTGTCCACTAAGCGTCTGCTGTGTCACATGCAATTTTTCGGCAGCGTGTGAAAAGCTTCGTTCTTGCGCCGTCATTAAAAAATAATCAATATTGGTAAAATTCATTTGCTTCACCCATATCACAGGATTTTATCTGTATTGTATACAAAGAATTACAGTTCGTCAATTGTTTTATTCTGTGCTACACTATATCCAGCAAGCATAGAAAGGAATTTATCATGAAAGTTGTTATCACAGCACGAAATTTCTCCAAACCGGACACTTCCGCCCTGCAAATGCTGCGCGATGCCGATTTGGAAATCATAGACTACAGCGACCAAAACTGCGGCACCGGCACAAGTGTGCGTGAAATGATTCGTTATCTTGGAGATGCCGACATCGCAATTACCGGATTAGAACCTTTTTCACAGGAAGTGATTGACGCCTGCCCACACATAAAAATGCTGTCCAAACGTTCGATCGGCTATGATTCTGTCGATCTTGCCGCCTGCAAACAAGCGGGCATCACGGTAACACGAACCACCGGAGCTGTGGAAGGCGCAGTGGCCGAACACGTACTCGCGTATCTATTATTCTTTGCCCGAAATCTCTCCCAGCAAAACGCCGATATGCACGCTGGCGTGTGGCATCGTTCCATGGCATTCGGTGCAAAAAATCGCACATTGGGTCTTGTCGGTTTTGGCGGAATCGGAAAAGAAATCGCCAAACGAGCGGTTCCTTTTGGAATGCACGTGTTATATTACTGCCGTCACCCCAAACCGGAGTGGGAGCAAGACTATCACGTAACGTATTGCCCATTCAACGAACTGTTAGCAGCCAGTGATTATGTATCCGTCAATGTCAATCTCTCCGACAGCACGCGCGGGATGTTCGGCGCAAAACAATTTGCTGCCATGAAGCCCGGCAGTGTCTTTATCAATATTGCCCGCAGTCAAATCATGGATGTATTTGCACTCAAACAGGCATTGGATTCCGGTCATTTGCGCGGCGCAGGCATTGATGTATTCGACACAGAACCCTGCACGGACTCTCCATTGATAGACTGCCCAAACGCCATCTTGACGCCGCACACCGCGCCGTTCACCAGCGAAAATTTTTCTGCTATGAACCGCACGGCAGCACAAAATGTCTTAGATTACCTAAACGGCCACATCCAGCCAATCTATCACTTGGTATAAGCGCATGAATCTTACTGTACCATGCAGTCTGCAAATCAGTCTGTTCCTCATGATTGTCATCGGCATCATCCTGCGCAAAAAGAACTACATTGACGATGCCGGCAGACAATGCTTGACCAATCTGTGCGTGCAAATCATTATCCCCTGCAATATTATCAAATCCTGTCTTACTCCTCTCGGCAGCAATGTCTTGCAATCCTGCGGAAAAATTTTCGCTGTCGGTTTCCTCATGCAGCTCGTGTGTCTATTGTTCAATACATTTCTGTTCCGCTCTTTTTCCGCGCAGCGAAAAAAGGTTTTACAATATTGCACGATTGTGTCCAACGGCGGTTTCTTAGGCAATCCAGTCGCGGAAGGTATTTACGGCAATCTTGGTCTGCTCTACGCCTCTGTTTTTCTCATTCCCATGCGTATGGTGATGTGGTCTGTCGGCACTTCCTATTTTATCGAGAAAAAAACAGATAAAAAAGCTGTTTTCAAAAACATTCTTACTCATCCGTGTCTGGTTGCCGTTTATATTGGTCTGTTTCTCATGGTCAGCGGCATTGCACTCCCTTCCTTTGTTTCTTCTCCTATTATCTATATCGGAAACTGCAATGCCGCGATTACCATGTTTATCATCGGAACCATTCTGGCAGATGGTCGGTTCACTGCGATTTTTAACAGGCAAAGCGCAGCATTCAGCGTATTTCGTCTGATTCTTCTTCCTGCCATCGCCTATTTATTCTGTCAATTGCTGGCATTGGATAGTATCGGAAGCGGCGTTTCTGTCATGATGACCGGTATGCCCGCCGGTGCAACGGCGGCTATTTTTGCAGCCCAGTATCACAGTGATGCAGATTTCGCTACGCACTGTGTTGTTTTATCCACCATACTCTCTATGTTTACGATTCCCATCTGGTGCTATCTGATAGGATAGCACAACAGCCCCTGCAAAATTGCAGGGGCTGTTCTTGATTGGATAAAATTAGAACTTAAACACAGCAACGCCATAGCCCGGCAGCGGATAGCCAATCGAATACGGCTGTCCATCGCACTCAGAAGCCTTTGCCTGATAGATTACCGGCTCGGTATCTGCCGTGCCGCCGATTTCCGGTGCATTGGTGCTGAAGATCTTGGTATAACGCTTCTTCTTCGGCACACCAACACGGTAATCCGGACGCTCTACCGGCGTGAAATTGATGACAAACAGCAAATTGTTGCGCTTACTCGGCGAGTAACGAACAAAGCTGAAGATGCTGCGGTCACCATCGTTTGCATTGATCCACTGGAAGCCATCCCACGTGTCATCCATGCCATACAGTGCCGGATACTTGTTATACATGGCAAGCAGCTGACCGACATACTCCTTCAGTGCTTCATGCTTCGGGTCATCCAACGACGGCCAATCCAGCTCGCGTTCTTCGCTCCACTCGCGGCGTTCACCGAACTCCTGTCCCATGAACAGCAGCTTTTTGCCCGGATGTCCCAACATGAACGCATAGGCGGCCTTCAAATTGGCGAACTTCTGCTCATCGTTGCCCGGCATCTTTTCCAGCATGGATTTCTTGAGATGTACCACTTCATCATGCGAGATGACGAGGATATAATTCTCGCTGTACGCATAGGTCATGGAGAAGGTCATCTTGTTGTGATTGAATTTGCGGAAATACGGATCACACTTCTGATACTCCAAGAAGTCGTTCATCCAGCCCATATTCCACTTGAAGTCAAAGCCCAGACCGCCGTTTTCCGGATCGCCGGTAACCATCGGCCACGCGGTAGACTCTTCTGCGATCATAACCGTGCCCGGCTTGCGCTGATGCACAATGGAATTCAAATGACGGAAGAACTCAATGGCCTCCAGATTCTTATTTTCGCCATACTTGTTTGCGACCCATTGACCGTCCTGCTTGCCGTAATCCAGATACAGCATAGATGCCACCGCATCAATGCGCAGACCGTCTACATGGTATTCCGTCAGCCAATACAAGGCATTGGCAATCAGGAAGTTCTTCACTTCATTTCTGCCATAGTCAAAAATCTTGGTGCCCCAGTCCGGATGCTCGCCCTTTTTCGGGTCAGCATACTCATACAGCGGCTTGCCGTCAAAATTAGCCAAGCCATGCTCATCGCGCGGGAAATGTGCCGGAACCCAGTCCAAAATAACGCCAATCTTGTGCTTATGCAGATAATTGACAAAATACATAAAGTCCTTTGGCGTGCCGTAACGGGAAGTCGGCGCATAATATCCTGTCACCTGATAGCCCCACGAGCCGTCAAACGGATGCTCTGCCACGCCGATCAGCTCGACATGGGTATAGCCCATCTCCTTGAGATATTTGGTCAGCTCCGGTGCCAGCTCACGGAAATTGTAATATCCCGGATCATCTTCATTTTTCGGCGCGTGCTTTTTCCAAGAGCCCGGATGCATCTCATAGATAGCCATCGGCTCCTTTTTGAAATTGGACTGGGTGCGCGTGTCAATCCAGCGATTGTCCGACCATTTAAAGCCTTCAATCGAAGCTACCTTGGATGCTGTGCCCGGGCGCAGCTCCGCACTGAATCCATACGGATCACTCTTGAGAATCGTATTGCCGTCCTGACCGGTGACTGCGTATTTATACAGCGCGCCTTCCTTCATATTCGGCACAAACAATTCATAAATACCGAGCGGATCAAGACGGGTCATCGGATTTGCTTCGCGATCCCAGCCGTTGAAATCACCGACCAAACATACACTCTTGGCATCCGGTGCCCAAACAGCAAAATACACGCCCTTCTTGCCTTTTTTCATAGCAGTATGTGCGCCCATCTTTTTGTAAATTTCATAATGTACGCCCTGACCAAACAAATACTGGTCAAATTCCGTAATAAACGGCTGTGCTTCCGGTTTCTTTGCAGTCTTCGGGGTACGAGGTCTGACTGTTTTTTTCTCCATCATGTTTCTCTCCTTTTCCCAACATCACCGCAGCCTTTTCCATTTCACTATTTTTCCTATTCTGCGGCGGTTTGGAAGGTTACTATACTTAGTATAATATAATTCTTCTGATTTGTAAATTATAAACAAAGAAATTTCCCCAAAAACACGGAAAATCATTCAAATTTTCTCCACATTTTTCGAGTATTTGTATAATATTTCGTCACATAAATTAAGGGCTTTTCTTTTTGTGCTTTTTGCGGTATGCTAGAGAAGAAAGAAAATCACCGATATGTATATAATGAGGTATCTATTATGGACACAACCTATTCGTATCTGCACCGCGTGCAGTATTATGAAACCGATGGAATGCGCATTGTACACCATGCCAATTACATCCACTGGATGGAAGAAGCCCGTATTGCCTATATGGAAGATGCCGGTTACGGCTACGACCGCATGGAGGCAGACGGCATCGCCATTCCCGTTCTGGGCATTGATTGTCAGTACAAATCCATGATGCGTTTCGGTCAGACCTGTCGCGTTGTCGTGCGCGTCACTAAGCTCACGCCGGTACGCATGTCGCTCTCTTATGAATTCCGCGACGCGGAAACCGACGAGCTGTGCGGCACGGCCACTTCCGACCACTGCTTTATCGGAAAGACCGGCAGACCAGTTTCTCTCAAAAAATATCTGCCCGACGTTTTCGATCTATACAGCAAGCTGGTTTGGAAGCCAGAAACACTATCGTGAAAAAATCCTGTATGATTTTTATCATACAGGATTTTTTCTGTTTTCACTGGCTTTGACATGGATGCCCTGTTGTTTGCAATACTGCCAAGCATAGCTTTTGGGAGAGGCGATCACCGTCAATTTTCCATTGCCAAACAGCTTTTTGGGCTGCTCTCCAAACGCACGATCTCCAATCTCTCGCACAGAGCTTGGAATGCGAATGGTGCGCAAATGCTCGCAGCGGTCAAAGGCCTGTGCGCCAATCCGTCGCGTTCCCTCCGGAATGACCAAATGCTCCAATCCTGTGCAGCCATAAAAGGCACGTTCACGAATTTCTGTCAGTCGAAACGGCAAATCAAACTGTTTGAGTCCCGTACAACCGGCGAAACAATCCTCGGGGATAATCGCCAATCGCAGAGAAACCTGCACAAAGCGCAGATTTTTGCAGTGCATAAACACACCGGTGCCGAGCCGGATACAGGAATCCGGCATCACAATTTTTTCCAGTCCGCTGCTGCTGAAAGCCCGTTCTCCTATCGCCCGCACATGCTGCGGCAAGACAACCTGCCCCAGCTGCTGGCAGTTGATGCACAACTTTTCCGGCAATTCTGTCAGGGAATCCGGCAAATTCAAAGATACCAAGGAAATACAGCTGGCAAAGACACTGCTCCCCAACGTATGCACCGTGTCCGGCAGCTGGCAACGGACCAATTTGCTGCATCCCGAAAATGCATTCTCCTCTATTTCCGTCAGCCCACTGCCGCAGCGCACCTCATTGAGGCTGGTGCACTGCGCAAACGCGCCTGCACCGATACGCTGCATCCGGCCGCCCGTTTTGAGCACAGCCAAATCCTTACGTCCCGCAAAAGCCCGTTCAGCAACCGAAACATACTCGCGCAGCAGCAGCTTATTAAACGGAAACCATGGAGCGCGAATGCGCCATACCGGCAGCCGTGCCGCCATACGCGCGGACAATACATCCGTCTGCACGATTGGCTGTCTGGGCACCAAATGCAAAATCTCCGCCACACTGCGCAGCTCGGACGTCGCGGTCACCGCCTGTTCAATTCGATGCAGCAATCCCGTCTGCGGTTCTGGAACCAGCGCCATATTTGGCTGTTCCTGCGGATACGCGAGCCGCTGCAAGGCGTCATACAACTCCTGCGCGGACGCATAGCGATCCTCCGGTCGATATGCGCACGCCTTCAAAATCACCTCGGAAAATGCCTCATCCGCTTGGGCTGGCGGCGGCAAGGTTCTGCCGGATAATCTTCGGGTAATGGCATCTTCCCATTGTTCTTTCGGCATATCTGCATGAAAAAATGGGAGATAGCCGTTATTTGCCAGCTGATACAGCACCAATCCCAAGCAGTAAATATCGACACGTGCATCATAGGCATCCTGTCCGCCGTGATGCACTACCTCCGGTGCAACATATCGTTTGGTTCCGATGGCAGTCTGTGCGTGCATGGTGCCGTGCAGCTGCTTGGCGATACCGAAATCACCGAGCTTATAGTCGCCAAATGCATTGCGTAAAATATTATTCGGATTGATGTCTCGATGTAAAATTCCCTTTTGATGACAACATACCAGTCCACGGCTGAGATCCCGTCCCAATTTTTGCACTTCTTCCATCGAGGACAGCGTGCCGCCGTGATACCGCAGGGTACGGCCGACATTCTCCAATAATTCCATCCGAATCAGCAAATCATATCCAATCAATTTGCCGTTTTCTCGAATTTCAAATACGGCATGATCGTCCATGTGGACAACATTGCTCAAGCCGCGCAGCTGTGCCAGTGTTTCCACTTCGCTCATCGCCTCTTCATATGCCGCTTTGCGCAAATGTTCCGGCTGATCCAGCAAATTTTTATCCTCCGGCAAAATTTCAATGGCTTTGAGTGCCGCCGTGTACGTCACGCCGAATAGATTTCGGTTTTCCACGCGGTATACTCTGCCATAGCTGCCGCTCCCAATCTCGCCACGCAGATACCAGCCGCCAAAAAACGGTTCATATTGATGCAATCGCTGCTCCAGTCCCAGCACGACGCACACCCCCTTCATTTGTATTCTATAAAAATTATACCAAAGCTGTCAGACTGCGTCAATTACAGCTTTTTCCGATACAGAACAAGGCAGAGAATACACTTGGTACCCTCTGCCCCGTCTACTGTGGAATACAATATTTAATTTTCCCGCACAGCAACGTTGCGGTTTTGCTCTTTTAGTATACCATAAATACTTCTTTTTGTTAAGTAGTGGTAGAAAATTTTTATTGTTCCATCGGTTTGAGAATCTTCTTGTTGATGCGCAGCATAAACAGCGCAGAAAGCAGCACCGATGCGACCTCTGCGATCGGGAATGACCACCATACCATATCCACATTTCCAGTCAGGGACAGCAAATACGCCGCCGGAAGCAGTACGACAAGCTGACGGCCAAATGAAATGAGCAGGCTGTACACGCCATTGCCCAAGGCCTGAAAGACGGAGGAGGAAATGATACACAGACCGGCAACCAAATAGCTCCAGGACAAAATTTTGAGTGCTGGAACGCCCAGCGCCATCATCTGCTCCGAAGCACTGAACATGGACAACAGCGGTTCCGGAATCACATGAAAAGCCGCAAAACCGATCAGCATGATAATCTCCGCATAGGTCATCGCCAGTTTTATTGTCTTTTTGATCCGATCCGGTTTACCCGCACCGTAATTATACGCAATAATCGGCACCATGCCATTGTTCATGCCAAAAATCGGCATGAATATGAACGACTGCAATTTATAATACACACCAAATACCGCCGTCGCGGTGGAAGTAAACGCAATCAAAATGCAGTTCATGCCGTAAACCATGACAGAAGAAATCGACATCATCAAAATAGACGGCACACCGACGGCATAGATCCGTCGAATGATTTCTCCGCTCGGACGGAATCCGCGAAAATCTAAGTGAATATCCGGATTAAATTTCAGATTGAAGAAAATCGCCAGACAGGCAGCGATAATTTGACCGGCAACTGTCGCAATCGCCGCACCTGCAATGCCGAGCTTTGGTGCACCGAGCAGACCAAAGATCAAAATCGGGTCCAAAATAATGTTGATAATCGCGCCAAGTCCCTGCGTACACATAGTAAAAATGGTACGTCCCGTCGCCTGCAAAATGCGCTCGAATACCATCTGAATAAACAGACCAAACGACAGAATCGAACAGATCTTCATGTATGTCATGCCATACTGAATAATTGCCGGATTGTCAGTCTGGGAACGGAAAAACAAACCGCAGGCAGTCAAGCCAAACACCAGAAAGACCAAATAACTGCAAATGGCCAGGAACACGCCGTTTCTCGCCGCATGATTCGCCTGATCCTGCTGCTTGGCACCCAAAGAGCGCGACAGCAGGGCATTCATGCCAACGCCTGTGCCCGATGCAATGGCAATCATCAAATTCTGTACCGGAAACGCCATCGAAACCGCCGTCAAAGCATCCTCACAAATTCGCGCGACAAAGATGCTGTCTACAATGTTGTACAGTGCCATGACCAACATAGAAATAATCATTGGTAGTGCCATCGTAATGAGCAGTTTGTTAATAGGCATGGTGCCCATTTTATTTTCTTTTTGTATTTCAGCCATAGACTTTTCCCCTTTCCTGATATAAAAAAGGCGATGACATTCCTGTCACCGCCTTTTGATTAGCATTCGTACTCGTCGATCTCGAAGCGGTTGCCCTCATCATAGCCGACATCCAGATATTCCATCACAGCCAGAGCTTCCCAGCAATCGCACAGCTTGACCTGTTCTACAATATCCATCTTATCCCACTGCGAGCGCGTGCACAGCTTGCGTGTACAGGCAATGCTGTCTTTATAATTGGTGCGAATCCAGCGTTCCGGATCTTCTACGCGAATCTCACAAACCGGATTTCCCTTCGGATCAATAATCTGCATCGGCAGATCCTTCTTAAATCTGCCGGAAACAAAGATGCTCTTGAGCAGTCCAGCAAGCGATACCACAGAGGTAATCTTTTTTGTTGTCATATATATTCTCCTTGTTATCAGTACAGCTTATGTTTCTTGAGAAAACGCCATGCGATAAAGCAGGCGATAATCGACACAATGGCAGGAACAAAGCTGACCGCACCCGGCAGATAGGAAACGTTCATGCCATAAAAACCAAAGACCATATTCGGTATCGTCATAATCAGGGTGATAACCGTCAATGCCTTCATAATGTCATTCATATTGTTGGATACAACAGAAGCATAGGCTTCCATCGTGCCCGCCAAAATCGTGGAATAAATGCCGGACATCTCAATCGCCTGACGAATCTCAATGAGGGCATCCTCCAGCAAGTCGCGGTCATCATCGTACAGCTTGAGGATACGACCGCGCAGAACCTTTTCCATCGTCACTTCATTGCCTTTCAGGGAAGCGGAAAAATAGACGAGAGATTTCTGCAAGCCGAGCAGCTGCATCAGATCTTCATTTTCTTGGCTGTCGTATAACCGACGCTCAATTTCATTGAAACTGCGCTCAATCCGGTGCAAGTAATTCAAAAATCGACCTGCTACGCGCAAAAGCAGCTGGAAAACAAAGCGTGTCCGCATCGCGGTCTGAATCCCGCGCACGACTTTTCCCGACGCAATATCCCGCGTCACGCTGGTGTCTTCCAAACACACCGTCACAACCACCTGATCCGACACGACAATGCCCATTGGCAGCGTGGCATACATCTGCACATCGCGCGTGATGCTGTCGCTCTCCTCTTCCACAGGGATGTCTACAATGAGCAGTGCCTGATCGTCTTCCAATTCCACACGGGAGGATTCTTCCGGGTCGAGCGCCGCACGAACAAAGCCTGCATCCAACTCCTGAGAGGATATGACGTCTTCCACCTCCGCGTTTGTCGGATTGATAAGATTGATCCAGCAGCCTGGACACGCACTGTCCAAACGAACAATCTTTCCTTGCTCGGACTTCAGATACTCAACCACAGCGCACACCTCCCTGTCAAATTTCATTCCGATGAAAAGCCCTTCCTCCGAAGAAGAAGGGCTTGTCCTGTTCTATCTTGTTTTTACGCGAAAAAGCGCGAACCGTTCAGCAAAATTACTTGCTGAAAATTCTCATAATATCGGTAAACGGATCGTCGTCGTCCAGAATCTGATTGCTCGATGCGCTTGCCTGCGGCTGTACCGGCTGCTGCGGCTGCATTGACTGCTGCTGCTGTACCGGCGGAACCGATGCGGCAGAAAATGCCTGTGCCGAAGCTGCAAACTCCTGTGCCGGAGCGGAAAAAGCTGCCTGCTGCTGCTTCTGCGCGTTTGCAAACATCTGTCCAGCCTGCGGCTGTCTTGCTGCCGGCGGGTTGTCAAATCCGGTTGCAATAACAACAACACGGATTTCATCAGCCATGTCTTCAGAGATCGAAGCACCAAAGATGATGTGTGCGTCCGGATGAGCAGCAGCCTGAATCATGCTGGCAGCCTGCTCGATTTCATCCAGCCCAATGTCTTCGGAACCCGTCACAGACAGGATGACGCCGTGTGCACCATTGATCGAAGACTCCAGCAGCGGGGACTGAATTGCCATCTTTGCAGCTTCCTCAGCCTTCCCCTTACCGGTAGCAGCGCCGACGCCCATGTGTGCATAGCCTGCGCCCTGCATGATAGAGGTAACGTCTGCGAAGTCCAGGTTGATGAGACCCGGCACGGTAATCAGCTCAGAAATAGATGCAACTGCCTGATGCAGAACGCTGTCGGCAATTTCAAATGCATTCTTGAAGCTGATCTTCTGATCGGATACATACTTCAGGCGCTCATTCGGAATGACAATCAGGGAGTCTACGCTCTCCTTCAGCTGTTCAATACCGGCATTTGCCTGTTCCATACGCTTCTTGCCCTCGAAGCCAAACGGTCTGGTGACAACGCCAACGGTCAGGATGCCCATCTCACGTGCGATCTGCGCAACAACCGGAGCACCACCGGTACCTGTGCCGCCGCCCATACCTGCGGTGATAAATACCATGTGTGCGCCTTCCAGAGCCTTTGCGATGTCCTCGCGGCTCTCCTCAGCTGCCTTGCGGCCGGTCTCCGGACGGGAGCCTGCGCCCTGACCCTTGGTCAGCTTCACGCCAACCTGAATCTTGACAGAAGCCTCCGAGCGATTCAGTGCCTGCTTATCGGTGTTAACCGCAATAAACTCTACACCCTGCAAGCCGCTGGTAACCATTCGATTTACTGCGTTATTGCCGCCGCCGCCAACACCGATGACCTTAATATTGACAACGGTATCATAATCCATTTCAAACTCGAAACCCATGTTTGATCTCCTCCATCGTTTTATGTGAAGTAATTTTTATCTCATCTCAGCCGAAGCCATTGCCAAACAGGCAGATGCTCTAAAATCTATTTCTTTCATTTTACCTCTTTCCCGCCATTTTGGCAAGACAAGAAGGTACATTCTTCAAAAAAAGTTCTTATTTTTTAACCGAACACCGCTCCTGTCAGTCAATGGTTTCATCAGATGAACTGTTGGAAGACGATTCCGAGTCTGTCCCGCTGTCGCTGCTCGTCTTATCATCGGAAGTTTTGCCGGAGCTGTCCGACGAGCTGCTGTCTGTGTTCTCTGTGGAAGAACTGTTGTCTGCAGTATCCTGTTTAGACGAATCGGAACTTGTCGTGCTGTCCGAGCTGTCAGAATCAGAAGTCGTTGTCTGTTTCTTATCCGAAGTATCTGCGCTGTCTTCGCTGTCAGTCTTACTATCTCCGGCAGCCTGTTCCAGTGCCTTTTCATCTACGACAATATCCTCGGTGGTATCCTCCGTCGGACGATACCGCGCCTCCTTTTCATCGGTCAGATCAATGACGCCGCTATCCGGCAAAGACGGCTCTTTGAGAATCGCCTTGAGGAACTGAATCTTATGTTCCAGATTGCTTTCCTCTAGTGCACCGAGTAAAATCGTGTACTGTTTGTCATATGTAATGCGAACATCATATGCCTTTTCCACATCAATCGTCTTGATATGCGCCTTCATGCCATAGGAATCCGCAAGCTCCAGCAGCTTGATGACCGAAGCAATCTTATCCTGCTTATCCGCATCAATGGTCGTGCCGACTTCCAGTCCCTTTGTTGAGATGCCGGTAACGGTTGCCGTGCCTTTCGCTGCGGATTTCTTCTCTTCCAGCACCTTTCCTGTCAAATCCAGAATGAAATACTTGCCTTTCTGTTCTAAAGACAGCGCCTCGGTGCGGTCTGTCACTTCAATTTGCAGGGTGCTCGGCATCTTGCGGTGCAGCTTGACGGTATCCAAATACGGGTAGTCTTTTTTCAAATCCTCTGCAATTTGCTTGGTGTCCAGAAAAAACATATTGTCTCCCTCTTTGACACCGGTCGACTTGATCAGCTCTTCGCTCTTGTACCGCGTATCCCCGCTCACATCAATGGTAGACACCTGGAAAAAAATCGTCGGAGCAAAGATAATGGCAAGCAGCACCAGCACCGCAATACAGATGCGCGACAGCATGCGTCTGCGCTGCTTTTTTCTCTGCCGCTCACGAATGGCGCGACGAGACCGCGCACCTGTGCGCTGCATACCGGATTGGCTCTGCGGCACACGGCGCGACGGCTGCGTGGATGGTGACGTCGTTCGAGACGAACGTCTTTGGGTATTCCGGCTGTTTCGCCTGCTGTCTCTCACTTTCGTGCAGCCTCCAGAATGTACTGATAGATTTTTTCGCTGGAATCCACAATGGCCATCGTCTTGGCACAGCGTCCCATCTCTGCCAGCTTTTCCTCATCGCTGAGCAGCTCTGTCACGGCATTGTACAGCTTCTCCGGCGTGCACTCCGGCTCTGTGATGACCTTACATGCACCCTTCTGCTCCAACGCACGCGCATTCTTTTCCTGATGGTTTTCTGCGACATACGGAGACGGCACGATAATAGACGGCTTGCCCAGCACACACAGCTCGCCCAGCGTTGCCGCACCGGCGCGGCAAATAACGAGGTCTGCTGCTGCCATGACATCTGCCATATCATAGATGTATTCCCGCAGCTCAATGTTCGGATGCTTGTCCAGATCCACACCCTTTTCCTTAATGCTTTCCGGCAGCCACTTGTACGCGGCGGTACCGGTCGCATGAATATGGCGGAAGCTGTCGTGCTGGCTCTCCAGCTCGATAAATCCTGCCATATGGCGGTTCATATACAAGGCACCCAAGCTGCCCCAGAACGAAACAACCAACTTTTCGTCATCCGCCAGCTTCATTTTCTTTCTCGCCTTCGCGCGATCGGCAAAAATAATTTCTCCGCGCACCGGCGCACCCGTCAAACGAATATTCGGACGGTTTTCCAGCAGCTCACGCGTGTTTTCAAAGCTAATCAGCACGCGATCTGCTTTTTTCGCACAAGACTTGGTGACAACACCCGGAAATGCGTTGACTTCGAGCAGCACCGTCGGAATATGCAGCTGCTGCGCCGCATGTACCATAGGGTAGCTCGCATAACCGCCGCATCCCACAACGACATCCGGCTGATATTCGCGCAGAATCTTCTTTGCCTTGGATGTCGCCGTCAGAGATTTTTGCAGTGTCGCAATGTTATACAGCACGGCAGACGGAGACATGGAACGCTTGAGTCCGCGCACATCCACGGTATACAGCTTGTAGCCCTCGCGCGGCACCAGCTTGGATTCAATGCCGGTCGATGTACCGGCAAAACGGATTTCTACATCATTGCGGCGAGACTGCGCATATTTTGCAATGGCAAGACCCGGATTGACATGGCCGCCCGTGCCGCCGCCTGTAATAAGCAATTTCATATCAAGCTACCCCTTTTCTTCTCATCATTGTTTCTTTGATGGCGGAATGTTTCTTGAAATATTGAGTAATATTCCGATTTCCAGCAGCTGCATGACAAGCGCCGTGCCGCCGTAGCTGAACAACGGAAGAGATGCGCCGGTTACCGGAAACAGACCGGTGACAACGGCGAGATTCAGCAAAATCTGAAACGCGAACTGCATCGTAATGCCGGTCGCAAGGTAGGTGCCAAATCGGCTTCCCGCCCGCTTGGCAATGGAGAATCCGCGATAGATAAAGAAAGCAAACAGACCCAAAATCAGCGTCGCGCCGATAAAGCCCAGCTCTTCACAGACAACCGAAAAAATAAAATCATTAAACGGCTCCGGCAAATACAAAAATTTCTGTCGGCTCTGGCCAAGACCCAAGCCAAACGGACCGCCCGATCCAATCGCAATCAGCGACTGTACAATCTGATAGCCCTTGCCGCGTGCATCACTGAACGGGTCTAGGAACACTTTGAATCGCGTGTTGACATGCTCCATGTTGAAGAAGGCAATTACCGCAATGACAGCGCCGGCAGCGCTCAGCGGAACCAAAAACCACACCTTCATGCCTGCCACAAACAAAATAGAAAACGCAACAATGGTAATAATCATTGCCGCAGACATGTGCGGCTCCAATGCCAGCAGGCCAATGAGCACCGCAATGAGCAGCGCATAAAACGCCAAATCCTTGATACGGTGCACCGATTTAGGATTCTTTGCCGCCAATTTGGCAAACAAAATCATGACGGCCAGCTTGGCAATCTCCGACGGCTGGAAGCCAAACAACCAGCGCTGCGCATTATTCAGCGACTTGCCGAGCGGTGTCAGCACGACGATCAGCAAAATGACCGACAGCACATACAGATGCAGTGCCCACGGTTTGTACTTCCAATACGGAAAGCACGAAACCAAATACATCAGCACCAGACCGACCGCCGCAAACATCGCCTGACGGATGAAATAATAAAACGGTCCGGTGGACGAACTGTAATATGCTTTCGGATAGCTGGCAGACAGCAGCGCAATCAATCCGATTGCCAGCAGCATAAATGTCACGAGCAGCAGCGGAGCATCTGCCCGTTTGTCTTTTTCTTTTCTATACCAAGCATACAGCTGTCTGGTATAGGGATTGCTCGAAAGAAATGCTTGGAGCTCCTGTGTTTTCCGAGCCTTCTTTCTCCGTCTTTCCGTCTGTTTGTGTAAATCACGGGATGCCGTGCGGCGAACCGCTTGATTGCTGCGCTTTTCCCTTGAAGCAAAGGCCATGGAAATCACCTCCGTTTTTTCTCAAATACCGTGTAACCTTACAGATAGTGCGGTGCCGTGCCAAAATATGCCAGCACACACATGATAACGGTGATACCGGCGAAAATCAGCACGATTTTCTTCTCACTCCAGCCGCACAGCTGGAAATGATGATGAATCGGCGCCTTCTTAAAGATACGCTTGCCCTGCATCTTCACATTGCCCTTGGCATCACGTACCGGCTGACCATTTTCGTCCAGCACCGGCTTTTTGGTTGCCTTGTAGTAAGTAACCTGCAAAATATCCGACAGGGTCTCGATGACGTAAATCAGGCCGACAAATACAAGGGCAATCGGCTGATCGCAGGCAAATGCCAGACCGGCAACCGCACCGCCGAGGAACAGCGAACCGGTATCGCCCATAAATACCTTTGCCGGATTGAAGTTAAAGATCAAGAATGCTGCCAGACCGCCTGCCAACGCCGAAGCAAAGACAATGACCGGCATATTATTGGAAATAACGCCAATGACGATGAAGTAAACAGCAACCGGCAAGGTGACACCTGCGGCAAGACCGTCCAGACCATCGGTCAGGTTTACGGCATTGTTGCAGCCGACCATGATAAAGGCTGCAATAACGATATATACCAACCACGGAATGTTCAGCGAAACGCCGACAAACGGAATATACAGGCTCGGCAGCAGATAGCCGCCCATGTGCAGCACGGACAGGAATACGAGCGCCAGCACCAGCTGAAGCGCGAATTTCTGCTTGGAGGTCAGACCTTCATTTTCTGCCTTGCGAATCTTGGTGCGGTCATCAATAAATCCGATGAGACCATAGCACAGCGACAGCAGCAGAACCGTAAACGACTGAATCGACAGTGCATGCACAAGAATCACATTGGTGAGAATGGTCACAACAGCGATGCTTATGATGAACATAAAGCCGCCCATTGTCGGGGTGTTCTGTTTACCGGCATGTTCCGGCACATAGGACAGAATCTTCTGTCCAAAATTCATGTTGTGTAAGTAGCGAATAAGCGCCGGTCCAATTGCTGCCGTAAGAACAAACGATGCGATGACCGACACAGCGATAATGGTTGTCATGTACAATTTCCCTGACTTTCTCTTTTAGTTTGCCCGGAACAGCTCCAAGGCTTTTTCCATCTTCCAATAGCGGCTGCCCTTAAACAGCAGAGCATCTCCCGCTTTGACTTCGCGCTTGAGCGCACCGGCAATTCCCTCATGCGAATGCATGATATGAATATTGGCATCCGGCATTCCTGCCTCTATGGCGCCGAGACGATAGTCCTCTGCGCCGTCGCCATACGCATACAGGACATCGGCACACTTGGCAATGGTTTTGCCGCAGCGCTGATGCTCTGCCGCCGCAAAGCTGCCCAGCTCTCGCATACCGCCGAGCACAGCGATGCGCTTACCGGTGATCTTGAGCTGAGACAGCAGCTCCAACGAGGCATTGACTGCATCCGGACTGGCATTATAGCACGAATCAATAATCGTATATCCGTTTTCCTGCGTAATGGTCTGATGAATGTCCTGAAATCCTTTGAGACCCGCCACAATCTGCTCATGCGAGAGACCCAAGCACAGACCTACACTGGCAGCAGCGAGTGCGTTGTAGACATTATGTCTGCCGACGGTGCCAATGACCGCATCAAAGCTGCCATTCGGATGCACAATCGTCAGATTGATATGGTCTCCCTCCTGCACAATATGCTCGGCCCGCACATCACATGCCGGATTTTCGATGCCAAAATACAGCGTCTTGGCTGCAATGCGGTTCTTTTTGCACCACAGCAGTGGCTCATCGCCGTTAAGAACCGCCGTGCCGCCCTCCTGCAAGCCTTCTAAGATTTCCATCTTGGCATCACGGATGCCTTCACGGGAACCGAGAAATTCAATATGCGCCGTGCCAATATTCGTGATAACGGCAACATTCGGCTTTGCCTGTACCGTCATACGGGAGATTTCCTTGAAATTGGACATGCCCATCTCGACGACAGCGGCCTCTGTGGACTCTTCGAGTCGGAACAGCGTCAGCGGCATACCAATTTCGTTGTTTAAATTGCCCTGTGTGTACAGGGTTCGGAACTTCTGACCGACAACCGCCGCGGTCATCTCTTTGGTCGTCGTCTTGCCGACAGAACCGGTGATGCCGACAACTGGAATATCAAACAGCGAGCGATACCCGCCGGCCAGAGACAGCAGTGCCGCTCTCGTGTCCGGCACGCGAATGACCGGAACCGGCAGATCGACGTCCTTTTCCGACATCACAGCAGCGGCTTTCAGTTCCACTGCCTTCTCCAAAAAATCATGTCCGTCAAATCGTTCACCACGAATCGGAATAAACAGACTTCCAGCCGGAATCGAGCGAGAATCGGTAGAAATACCGGTAATCTGCGTAGTTCCATCGCCGACAACTGTGCCGCCTGCAAAGGCAGCCGCCTGTGCAGCCGTAATGATCTTCATATGTTTTCCCCTTTTCGCTCTCTATCTCTTACTTCTGATTTTTCTTTGCGAAGTATTCTGCGACAACCTCGCGCTCATCCAGATGATGCTTGACATGATTGATCTCCTGATAAGTCTCATGTCCCTTGCCCATAAGGACAATGGTGTCGCCCGCCTGTGCGATGTCCAGCGCGTGCCAGATCGCTTCCGGTCGATTGACAATCACATCATACGGTGTCTTGGTGTCCTTCATGCCTTCCAGAATGTCCTCGATAATTGCCTCCGGCTTTTCGGTGCGCGGATTATCCGATGTCACAATGCAGTAATCCGACAGCTTTGCCGCAATGGCACCCATCTTCGGGCGCTTGGTGCGGTCTCGGTCACCGCCGCAGCCAAACAGGCCAATCACGCGGCCCTTGGTGAATACGCGCGCTGCTTCCAGCACGTTTTCCACGCCGTCCGGAGAATGCGCATAGTCAATGAGCACGGTGTAATCGGTATTTGTCGGAACAACCTCTACGCGACCTTTGACGCCATGTGCCTTGTGCAGCGCATCTGCTGCATCGGCAACCGATACGCCGAGTGCCTTCGCACAGGACAGGGCGCACAGCGCATTGTATACGGTAAACTGTCCCGGAATGCCCAGCTTCACCTCGGTCTTGCCCTCTGCACTCTCGCAGATAAAGCCGATGCTGTCCGCGTGAAGCTGAATATCTACGGCGCGAAGGTCACATGCCTCGTGCTCGCCATAGGACAGGAACGGGCAAGCCTTCTGTTCCAGCATGAACTTACCTGCCGCATCGTCCAGATTGGTCACACCGGTCTTGCTCTGATGGAACAGCAGCGCCTTCGCATCGCGGTATGCTTCCATGGTCTTGTGGAAGTCCAGATGATCCTGCGTCAGATTGGTAAATGCACCAACGGTAAATTCGATGCCATAGACGCGATCCAATACCAGAGAATGCGACGAAACTTCCATGATAACATGGGTACAGCCCGCATCACGCATCTCTGCGAACAGCTTGTGCAGCTCAAAGGATTCCGGCGTGGTGCGCTCTGTCGGCAGAATCTCATCGCCAATCATGTTCTGGTTGGTGCCAATCAGACCGACCTTGTGACCCTGTGCTTCGAGAATCGTCTTGAGCAGATAAGTGGTTGTGGTCTTGCCGTTGGTGCCGGTGATGCCGACCATCGTCATGCTGCGCGCCGGATGGTCAAAGTAGTTCGCCGCCATCTCTGCCAGCGCACGGCGGGACGATTCGACACGAACATACGGCACCGAAATGCCGCCTTCCGGCACATGCTCGAGCACAATCACACTTGCACCCAGCTCAATTGCCTTGCCGATATACTTATGGCCGTCCGTCGCATAGCCGGTGATTGCCACAAAGACATCACCCTTCTGCACCTGACGGGAATCATACTTCAACTCTCCAACTTCCATTGCTGCGTCTGCGGTCTGTTCCGCAATTTCAACGCCCTTGAGAATCTTTTCCAGTTTCATATCTGTCTCCTTATTACTCCTGACTCGTTACGTTGTTGCCAAATGCTACCGTCACAACGGAGCCTCTTGCCACCTTGCTGTCAGCCGATGGGCTTTGCTGCACTGCGGCAGATGCGCTGGATGTTCTCCAGCTGGCAATACCGTCTTGTTTCATATACAATCCGACCTGTGCCAGCGCAGCTCGTGCATTGGATACACTCATGCCGCTGACATCCGGAACCTTGACTTTATCTGTCGGCTTCTTTTCGCCGCAATACAGAACAATTTTATTGTCCGGCTGGACAGAAATACCTGCTACCGGAAGCTGATCGGTGACCTTCTTGCCGCTGCCTTCTACGGTATAGCTCAGCCCCAAATCATCCAGTGCCTTTTTCGCATCGTCCACGGACTGTCCCGTCAGAGTCGGCACGGTGATTTCCTGTCGATCTGCTTCCTCATCCGAGTAAATCGCCTCGACGCCGAGATACGGCAGAATATCCTCAAAAATACGTGCGACAACCGGTGCTGCGACCGCACCGCCGCCCTTATTGGCAGTCTGCGGTTCATCAATCATAACGAGCACGGCATACTGCGGATCATCCATCGGTGCCAGGCCGATAAACGAAGCAATACGCAGCGATTTATCACTCTTCGGCTGTTTCTCCGACGTCGCTGTCTTGCCGCCCACACGATAGCCTGCAACATACGCATTTTGACCGGTGCCCTGTGAAACAACATTTTCCAGATAGCTGTCCATGGTCTTGCTGATTTCCTTGGAGATAACCTGTCTCTTGACCTCCGTGCCGACGGTCTGTTGCACATTGCCGTCAGAATCGACAATTTCACGCACGACATGCGGCGTGACGAGCTTGCCGCCATTGGCAACAGCGGAAACCATGCTCAGCTCCTGCAGCGGAGTAACCTGGAAGTTCTGACCAAACGATGCCGTCGCCAAGTCTACCTCGCCCATGTTGTCGAAGAAAATACCGGTTGCCTCACCTGGCAAATCAATACCAGTCTTTTCCATGAAGCCGTATGCTTCAAAGTACTTGCGGAACATATCCGTGCCAATCAGTGCGCCTATATCCATCATTGCCACGTTGCAGGAATTGGCCAGTGTATCCTTGAGCACCTGTGTGCCATGACCGCCGTCCTTCCAGCACTTAATGGTTTTATCTTTGACTGTTTTGGAGCCGCCGCAAACAAAGGTGCTGTTGTCATTGACCAGCCCCTCTTCCAGTGCCGTAGACACGGTAAATACCTTAAATGTCGAGCCCGGCTCATAGGTATCGTTGAGTGCCTTATTTCTCCAAAGATTCAGCAGAATTTCGCTGTATTTTTTATCATATTCTTCTCCGCTCAAATTGTTCAGCTGCTCGAGCAGGGTGGTGTATTCCTCCGGAATGACGCGCGGATTGTTCAAATCAAAGTCCGGCTTGGTGGACATCGCCAAGATCTCGCCGGTTTTGATGTCCATGACAATGCCGCAGACGCCTTTTTTCGCGCTGGTCTGCTCCAACACCTCTTCCAGATGCTTTTCCAAATAGTGCTGCACACCTTCGTCCAGCGTTGTCACAACGCCGTTGCCGTCTTTGGCAGGGACGTATTTTTCATAGTCATACGGCATATCCGAACCGAGGGCATTGGTTGCCTTGACCACGCGGCCTGCAACGCCCTTGAGCACATCATTATATTGCAGCTCCAAACCATACAAGCCCTGTCCGTCATCATTGGTAAAGCCCAGCACCTGCGAGGCAAAATTGCCGTATTTATAATAGCGTTTGGAATCCTCTGTTGTGCTGACGCCGGTGTAGAGCTTTTCCTCCTTGAGTTTTGCAACCAGCTCATCCGCAACATCGGCATCGACATGCCGCGCAATGCGGGCATACGACTGATTGCGCTGTATCTTTTGCAAAGTCTCTTTATAATCCAGATCCAGATACTTCGCCAGCAGCTTCGCCAAGCGCTTTTGATACTTCAGACACGCTGCCTCTTTTTCCTCATCGGTCGCCGCAATCGTCTTGCCTTTTTTGTCTTTCTTGGTTTCAACCGACGCCAAGCCCTTCTTGCGAATGTCCGCCGGAGAGACGCTAATTTCCTGTGTCGTCGCGCTGACAGCAAGCTCTGTCATATTGCGGTCATAAATCGTACCGCGCATCGGCGTGATAATCAGATCCTTGGTCTGATTTTCCGCTGCCTTGCTCTGATAGAAATTGGTGTTGATGACCTGCAAATACAGCAGCTTACCCGCCACAACGACAAAGCCCAACACAGCAAATACAAGAATCAAAAAGCTCAGGCGAAACCGCATGTCTCTATTCGTTTTGTTGGAATGTTTTCCAGCCATTCGTGTAATCTCCAATCCATTGTTCTGCGAAATATCCGCCCTTTAAGAATACCTTCGATTATAGCACAACTATGTATCAATTGCATCGTCAACATGACAAAAAACAAGGAGTCAGAAGGTTATTCACGCTTCTCACTCCCACCGTTTTATTATGTATATGATACATCAGCGTAAAAATGACAAAATTGCACTAAAGCTCTTCACAAAACTGGATGCCAGCTTTTCCACCCCACTAGAGCCTTCGTTTACCTGCACCTGATCGTTTTTCTGCAGCTCCAGATATTCTTCCTGGCTGCGGTCGAGTTTGACCAGACCCAGTACATTTTCTGCATACGTCTCTACTTCGGAAAGATCCACAGAATTTTGCTTCTTAGCGTTGAGAGAAGTATATTCACTTTCCAGCTGTGCGAGCTGTGTTTTTTTCTCTTCTACCTGTTTTGTCAGGTCTGTCATCTGAATGTATCCCACGACAGTGCTCACTGCACCAACCATAAACACAGCAAAGACTGCTGCAATGACCAGCTTACGGATACGATCGCGTCTGCGCCGCAGACGAGCACGTTCTTTTTTGCGTGCCAGCTTGCGCCGTTCCGCGGAATCTATTGGAATTGGCGTTTGATTCCGCCGTGTTTCTTTTGTCATACGAGTTCGCTCTCCCTTTTTACTTCTTTGGCATTTTTTCACATACTCTCAATTTTGCGCTTCTCGCGCGGGGGTTTCGAGCGATTTCCTCCATAGACGGCAGCAACGGCTTGCGTGCTACCAATTTTACCTTTGCCTGTTTGCCGCAGACGCACACCGGAAAATCCTTCGGACAGGTACATCCCTGTGCGGCGCTGCGAAAGGCATTCTTTACAATGCGATCCTCTAACGAGTGGAACGTAATAACAGCCAGTCTGCCGCCCGGTGCCAGCAAATCAATCGAGCGATCCATGGCTTCCTGTACCGCCTTCAGCTCATCATTGACGGCGATGCGGATAGCCTGAAAGCTGCGCTTAGCCGGATGCTGCTTTTCTCGGCGGGCTGCCGGCGGCATCGCTTCGCGAATGATGTCTGCCAGCTCCAGCGTTGTTTCAATCGGCTTCTGCTCCCGGGCGCGTTCAATTGCCGCTGCAATCTGCGGCGCATACCGCTCCTCGCCATATTCCCAGAGAATGCGGCGAATTTCGGCACGATCCCACGTGTTAACAACCTCATAGGCGGATAACGCCTGCTGCTGATCCATGCGCATGTCCAGCTTGGCATCGTGCATGTACGAAAAGCCGCGCTCCGCAATATCCAGCTGCGGCGATGACACACCCAAATCAAACAGGATGCCATCTACCTGCTCTACGCCGCACGAAGCAACCGCCGTGTCAATGTTGCGAAAATCGCTTTTTACCAGTGTCACGCGGTCGCGCACCTCTGCCAGACGCTTTTCCGCGTTGGCAAGCGCCATATCGTCGCGGTCAATCGAAATCAGACGTCCGCCCTCTGTCAAACGCTGCGCGATATGCAGCGAGTGGCCAGCTCCGCCCAATGTCGCATCGACATATACACCGTCCGGGCGAATGTTCAAGCTGTCGAGACACTCGGACAGCAAAATCGAAATATGCTGAAATTCCATTTTTCGTCAGTCCTCCGTCTCAAAATCCCAGTTCTTCCATCGCCTGCGCGATGCTCTCAGAGTCCAAATCGTCAGTATAGGCGTTCCAACGCCGTGCATCCCAAAGCTCTGCCCGTTCTCCCACGCCGATGACAACAACATCGCGCTCCAGCTTCGCATAGCTGCGAAGCACAGACGGAATAACGATGCGCCCCTGCCTGTCCACGGTCACATCCGCCGCTGAAGACAGGAAGAAGCGCTGTAGGCTTCGAGATTTAGACATAGGCAGCTGCCGGATTTTCTGTTCCAGCTCTTCCCATGCCTCCTGCGGATACACAAACAAGCAGTCGTCCAGTCCCTTCGTCACAACGAAGCTGTCTCCCAGCTGTTCGCGCAGCTTAGCGGGAATAAACAAACGACCCTTTGCGTCCAAGGTATGCTGATACTCACCCTTCACGCCGCCGTCCTCCCGTTCCGCAGTCGTGGTCTCATGTGGGCTTTTCTCCCACTCTCTTCCACTATGATTTTATTATACTTTCTGTAATCTTAAATTGCAAGGTTCTCCCGCATTTTTTTATAGGAATAATTAGAGTTTTTTCCACGATTTTTAATCAATTTTGAACTTCCGAACACTTGTTCGGAAGTTCAAACAAACTTCTTCGCCTAGGCGAAGAAAAAAGCAGAAAACAGAGACAAATCTCCGCTTTCTGCTTGTGACCTATATTGAATTCTTGCTGTTACTTCGGGCTTACCTGCTCGAACTGTGCGCGGCACTTGCGAATCTCTTCCAGCGACTGTGCAGCACAGGTTTCGGTTGCGTTGAGCTTCTCGGTGCAGTACGAATTGACGGTTGCGCGAATCTGCGCTGCCTGCTTTTCTGCATTGGCAACGATCTCATCCGCCTGACGCTGTGCTTCTGCAATCATTGCACTTTCATTTACCGTCTTGCGAACGTATTCCTCTGCCTTGCGGCGCAGATCTTCTGCTTCCTTCTTGCTCGCCTCTACCATCTCATTGCGCTTCTCTACGAGTGCTCGTGCCATCTCCAAATCCTTCGGCATATTCGAACGGATTTCGTCGAGAATGTCGAGTGCCTTTTCCTGATCGATCATACATTTGTCTGCACTCAGCGGAACGCTGCGCGCTTCCTGAATCATATCATAGAGCGAATTGATGAGTTCTTCCAAAACAGCTACCATGCGTGTCCCTCCATCTGCTTGTCTTTCTATCTTTGCTTTATCGTGATGATCTTTTTTACTGATGCGTGCGGTCGAGCTTTTTCAAAATGTCCTCTCGAACCTCTTCCGAGACAAACTCGCTAATATCGCCGCCGTGGCGGGCAATATCACGCACGATCGTGGAGCTGAGAAACAGATATTTCTGATCGGTCATGAGAAAGACCGTATCCAGATCTGCATTCAGCTTTTTATTGGCAAGTGCCATCTGAAATTCGTATTCAAAATCAGACACCGCACGCAGTCCTTTGACAATCGCGCAGGCGTTCTTCTCACGCACATAATCCGCAAGCAGACCGCTGAAGCTATCCACCTCTACATTGGGCAGATCTGCCGTCATGCGCTTGAGAAAATCGACCTTTTCCTCCATGGTGAAGGCGGAAGTTTTTTCTCCGTTAATCATTGCCGCAACAATGAGCTTGTCAAATAATTTGGATGCGCGTTGAATAATATCCAAGTGTCCGAGCGTGGCAGGATCAAAGCTGCCAGGGTATACCCCGATTCTCATACGTGTCCTTTCCGGCTGCTCCTGTGGAGTGCCTTAGCTGTTTTCTTCCTTCCGGCACATTGCCGTCAGGCAGATCGTGCCGTATTGATAAGTTTTCTGCACAGCAAAGGATTCTGGGCACCTGACGCTATCTTCCACGGAACTTTCACATATTATTATACCATCCGGCGACAGGATGTCAAACGATTCTACAGCTTTCAGCGCAGAATTTAACAACTCGCCGCCATATGGCGGATCGAGAAACAGGACATCAAACTGCCTGCCCGAAAGACACTGCAGCGCCTGCTGATATGTCATGTGCAGGACCTCCGCACGATCTTCCACGCGGGCTGCCGCGAGATTCTTCTTGATGACGCCAATTGCCTTCGGCGCCTGATCGACAAATACCGCGTGCTTGGCACCGCGGCTCAGTGCCTCGATACCCATCTGCCCGGTTCCGGCAAACAGATCCAGCATGGCAGCATCGTACAATCGAAACTGCAAAATATTAAACACAGATTCTTTGACTTTATCCGTCGTCGGACGGGTATTTTTTCCCGGCACAGCGTCCAAAATTCTGCCGCGCGCGCTTCCACTGATGACTCTCATGTCTGCTCCTCCTGTTTCTTGTGAAAATAGTCATAGACCGCCTGTGCCGCCGCCTGAGGAACAGCCGCTTCCAGTTCGTCTACCGATGCCTCTCGGATACGCTTGAGGCTCTTAAACGTTTGCAGCAACGCCGTGCGGCGTTTTTTTCCAATGCCCGGAATCTGATCCAATTGCGAGCGCACCGCCTGTGATTGCCGCAGCGTGCGCTGATATGTGATGGCAAACCGGTGCACTTCCTCCTGCATCCGCCCGACCAGCGCAAATACTGCCGGTGTCGTCGCAATGCTGAATTCCCGTCCGTCCGGTGCGACCAGACCGCGCGTTCGATGGTGGTCATCCTTGACCATGCCAAAGACCGGCGTATCGCAGGAAAATCGATCCAGCACACCCTTTGCCACGCGCACATGTCCCAGTCCGCCGTCTATCATAAACACGCTGGGCAGCGGTGAAAACTTCTCATCGCCGTCCTTCCAGCGCTGCATACGCCGCGTCAGCATTTCTTCCATCGCCTTGTAATCATCCTGCCCGTCTGCTACCGATTCAATACGAAACCGACGATACCGGCTGCGTTTGGGCTGTCCGTTTTCAAATACAATCATGGAACCGACTGTATTGGTTCCCGCCAGATTGGAAATATCATACGCTTCAAATGTTGTCGGCGTCTGCTCCAGTCCCATCATGCTGCCAAACAGCTCCAAGGATTTTTGTCTGCGCTGACCGGTAGTCTCCGAGCGAACGATTTCTTCCCGCGCATTTTTTCGCGCCAAATCCATCAATTCTCGTCGTTTGCCGCGCTGCGGCACGGATACCGTCACTTTTTTCCCCGCCGTTGTGCGCAGAAACTCGCTGACTGCCTCCATATCCTCTATCGGTTCGGAGATGAGCACCAGACCCGGCACGGCACCTCGCATCGCGTAATACTGTTTGAGATAGCTGCCCAGCAGTTCTGCGCCGTCTTCTTCCGAGGTACCATCCAGCATGGTATATTCTTTGTCGTACAAATTGCCCGCGATATAATGCAGCACAACCAGACACCCCTTGGTCTCGCCCTGCACAAATGCCAAAATATCCATATCCGAAAAGCCGCTCGCCACAACCATCTGATGCTGTCCGGCGCGCTGAATCGCTCGCATTCGGTCACGCAGCTGTGCCGCCTGCTCAAAGCGTTCTTCCTCTGCCGCTTGCAGCATCTCGCGTTCCAGCTGTGCCGCCAGTGCTTCATAATCGCCTTCCAATACGCGAATGGCCTGTGCGACACGCTGCGCATATTCGTCCTGCGACACCTTGCCCGCACACGGCGCGCAGCAACGCCCCATCTGTGCATTCAGACACGGTCTCCGCTTGCCAATATCGCGCGGCAGCACGCGATGACAGTCGCGTAGACCAAGTGCGCGGCTCACAGTGTCAATCGCCTGAAAAGCCGCGCCACGTCCGGCATACGGCCCCAAATACCGTGCCGTGTCCGCCTTCGTCTTTCCCACAACTTCAAACGTCGGATACGGCTCGTCTGTTGAGATGCGAATAAACGGATAGCCCTTGTCGTCTTTGAGAAGGATGTTATATTTGGGCTGGTATTTTTTAATCATCTGATTTTCCAAAACCAGCGCTTCAAATTCAGAAGAACACACGATAATATCAAAATTATAGATATTTTCCACCATTTTCCGCGTTTTTGGTGTATGTTTCGCTTCATTTTGGAAATACTGCGAAACGCGATTTTTGAGCACCTTCGCCTTGCCGACGTAAATCACCTGATCGTGCCGGTTTTTCATGATATACACGCCAGGTTCCTTCGGGAGTGTCAGTACCTTTTGATGCAGTTCTTCGCGGGTCATCTCCATGTCTCCTTCCGAAAAAGTTACGAAAAAAAGACACCGCAAACCAGCGGTGTCCTCTGTTCATTCGTAGGGTTGAAATCAGTCGCTGAAGTTCGAATCGCTAAAATTGGACTGAATCAGATCGGTCAGTGCGTTGACAGCCTCAACCTCGTCAACACCGTCTGCGATCAGCGTGATTGTCGTGCCCTTGGTGATGCCCAAAGACAGAATGCCCAGCAGAGACTTTGCATTGACTCTGCGCTCTTCCTTTTCAACCAGAATGGTGCTCTTAAAGCCATTTGCACACTGAATGAAGAATGTAGCCGGACGTGCATACAGTCCAACCTGGTTTGTTACCTGAACTTCCTGTGAAAACATTTCAACATCGCTCCTATAAACAAAATTAAACTAAACCTATACAACACAATACATGAATATGCAGATTCTTTTTCCTGAATCATATATTATTATTTATAGCATACCTGTTTTTTCCGATTTCGTCAATATGTTTTTGTAACAAAAGAGAGCATTTTCGATCGAAAATTTGTAAAGGATTTTCAAATACCGCAAATTGCAACACCAGTGTTCTCAACATATTGACGTTTTTTATGCCCTATTTTTCGCGTTTTGTTAGGTTTTATTTCAATTCCAGAATTGTTACGCCCATATCGCCCTCGCCGTATCGGCCGTTGCGAATGGACTTCACATGTTTGTCATGCCGCAAGTGATCCTGAATCGCTGTGCGCAAAGTGCCGGTGCCCTTGCCGTGAATAATCGTCACGACATCCAGTCGTGCCATCAGGCAGTCGGAAATGTAGCGGTCAACCTCCATTAACGCCTCTTCGACCATCATGCCGCGGACATCCAGCTCGCTCTTTGCCGCCGAGCGACGTACCTCCGGTGATGCGCCCGCCGTCCGATACGCTTTGCGCGTCTTGGGCTGCGGCTTTTTCTTGGGCTGCTCTATGCGCAGCTCGTTAATCGGCACATTGACCTTCAAAATGCCCGCCTGCACGTAAACCATGCCGTCCTTGTCCTCCGGCTTGAGCACTGTGCCCTGCACGCCGACATTGAGCAGATAAACCGTATCACCGGCCTTGAGCGGACGAATGCTGTCCGCCTCCACGGTCTTTTTCTCGCGGCGGCCTGCCTTCTTTTCTGCCTGTCCCAGCGTACTGCGCAGTGCCGCACGAGCCGCAGCCAAATTCTGATCCGCCGCATTGGCAGCCGCCTGCTTTTTCATCTCGTCCAGCTGAGCAAAAACGGTATCCGATGCCATGCGAGCATCACGCAAAATGCGCGCTGCCTGCTCGCGCGCCTTTTCGAGAATCGCGTCAGTCTCGTCCTCGGCGCGTCCCTTCATCGTGACCGCCTTGTCCTTTTCCGACTGTGCCGTGCGGCGCAGTCGATCCGCGTCCTCACGCTGCTTTTGCAGCTGATGCCGTTCCTTTTCCAGTCTGCCCAAAACATCCTCAAAGCGGACATTTTCCTCAGAAATCTGCTTCTTTGCCTGTTCAATAATCGCAGGTTGTAAGCCTAAACGCTTGGAAATGGCAAACGCATTGGATTTGCCCGGCACACCGGTCAGCAGGCGATAGGTCGGCTGAAGCGTTCTAACGTCAAATTCACACGAAGCGTTTTCTACGCCGTCTGTCGTCAGCGCAAAGACCTTCAGTTCAGAATAATGCGTGGTCGCCGCAACCAGCGAGCCCATCTTTCTGCCGTACTCGATAATCGCCACAGCCAGTGCTGCACCCTCTTCCGGGTCTGTGCCGGCACCCAGCTCATCGAACAAAATCAAATCGTCCGGGCCGCACTTTTCCATAATAGATACGGTATTCTTCATGTGCGCAGAGAACGTAGACAGTGACTGCTCAATGCTCTGCTCATCGCCAATATCCGCATAAATATTCTGGAACAGGCATACTTCACTCTGTTCATTTGCCGGAATGTGCAGACCAGATGCCGCCATCAAGCTGAGCAGACCCAGCGTTTTCAGGCTGACCGTCTTGCCGCCGGTATTCGGGCCTGTGATAACCAGCGTATCGTAGTCACAGCCGAGGGCAATATCAATTGCCACCGCCTTCTTCTGGTCGAGCAGCGGATGCCGCGCCTGAATCAGCTGTACCTGTGTCTTTTCGCTCAGCTTTGGCGAACAAGCATTGAGCTGGAACGAGTAATTTGCCTTGGCAAAGATAAAGTCCAGCTTGCACAGCACATCATAGTCCGCCGCGATAGCATCGGAAAATCCTTCGACATCCGCAGTTAGCTCCGCGAGAATGCGCTCGATTTCCACTTTTTCCTTGCCCTGTAAAATCTTAATCTGGTTATTTGCATTGACAACCTGTGTCGGCTCAATAAACAGCGTGGCGCCAGAGGACGAAACATCATGTACCATGCCCGGCACATCGCCCTTGTGCTCGCTCTTGACCGGAATAACATATCTGCCGTCACGCTGCGTGATAATGGTCTCCTGTAAGTATTTGGAATACGTCGCAGAAGAAACATAATGATTCAGCGTCTCGCGCACATGGACATTCTGCTGTCGAATCTGGCGGCGAATATTGGCCAGCTCAGACGATGCCGCATCGGCAATTTCCTCTTCGCTGATAATGGCGCGATTGATTTTTTCCTCCAGATAGCGGTTGCTGTTGATGCGCGCAAACATCGTGTCCAACGACGTATGCACGCCGTTGTCCTGCTGCTCGTTGCCGTACTTGCGCACCTGATTGGCCGCGTGCAGCAGCGATGCAATATCCAGCAATTCGCGCGTAGACAGAATGCCGCCCATCTTTGATCGATTGAGTGCCGCAGACACCTCACGAATGCCGCCAAACGCCGGTGTGCCGCCGGTCATAAGCAGACGCTTTGCGTCATCGGTCTGCGTCAGCAACTCCTGCACGTCCTCGATGTCGTGCAGCGGACGCAGATTCTTTGCCGCCTGCTTTGCCTTCCGGCTGACGCACTTGTCTGCCAACTGATCGAGAATTGTATAATATTCCAGTATTTTCAGACTTTTTTCAGAAAGTTTACTCATTTTTCTTGTCAAAGCTCCTAAAAATATTCTATTTCTATGTAATTATTGTTGATTGATGTGATACGCCCGCACCGTCGCGCCGATAGTTGTCACAGCGAGTGCCGTCAAAAAGATGACCAGGCTCAATATCGCATACCGTCCGTCTTGCCGATAGCTCATGATTGTCATGTACAGCGTATACGCACCGATTTCTATCTGCAATACATGCAGCATGGTTATGACGGTCTGATAGACGCGCTCTTCGTTTTTCTTGTTCATCTCAAACGGTATATTGAGCATATCTACCGGCACGAAATGTGCGACTAAGCTGACGACACCGGACGCAATCGTGATGATAAGCGGGAGAATGAGCATGGAGCCGGGAGAGCCATAGCCATCCGGCGTGCCATCCAGCGCAAAATGCGTTGCGATAGTTTCCGGCAAATACCTCATGCCGTATATGGCAATGCCATAGCTTGCCAGCAACAACAGCCACGCAACAACTTCTAATACAGTATGCCGCCTCGTGCGCATAACCATCCCTCCTCACGTTATATCAAACAGGGAATGATAAAAGCCCAATGTCTCTTGACACTGCACATCCATATGATACAGCAAATATCTTTCACAAATCGTGCCGAGCTGTTTGGCAGTCTGTTCGCTGACAGCGAACGAAAACTCTTTTTTATCCGGACAATACGCGATATACCGCAGCGCGTGCAGCACGCCCTCGGACACGGAAAAATACGTGCCGCCGACACGCTTTCGGCAGCTGTCACAAATCAGTGCGCCATTTTCCAGCAAAAACGACCAATTGCCGCATTCGGTCTCGCCACATGCACCGCAGCCGTTCAGCTCCGGCTGAAAGCCGAGCAGACAGGCCAGTCGCAGCTCAAACGCCGCCTTGACCGCCTGTACCTGGCGGCTCTGGCGATCCAGCGCATACAGCGCCCGCAAAAACAGCCGCAAAATCTGCTGCGTTGTCTGCTCCTCGACCGATGCGATATTTGCCAAATCAGCAAAATAGCAACACAGTGCATAGTACTCAATATTGCTCGTGATACCGCTCCAAAACGCGGTATCTATGACAGCGTCATTGAGCTGGTATTGTCTGCCCGCAAACAAAGTGAATTCGCTGTACTGAAACAGAGAAGTCGCTGTCACCAAGCGTCCGCGTTTGCGCCGGATGCCGCGGCACAGCACTTCAATCTTGCCCAATTTTTCGGTCAAAAGCGTGATATACCGGTCATTGTCTCCAAAGTCCGTCTGTCGGATCACCAATCCTCTGACCGTGATATGCTGCTGTGCCATGTGTTACTCGTTTTCATAGCCAAAGTTGCGCATCTGATACTGATTGTTGCGCCAACCTTCTTTGACCTTGACCCACAGCTGCAAATAGACACGGGTATCGAGCAGTTCCTCAATATCCTTTCGCGCTTCTGCACCGATTTTGCGCAGCATCGTGCCATTTTTTCCGATGATAATGCCCTTATGGCTTTTTTTCTCGCAGTAAATCGTCGCAGCGATATTCATCAGACCGTCGTCGCGCTCATGCATCTGCTCGACGGCAACAGCGGTGCCATGCGGCACTTCGCGCTCCAAATTGCGCAGCATTTTTTCACGAATAATCTCCGCAACGAGCTGACGCTCCGGCTGATCGCACAGCATATCGTCCGGGAACAACTGCGGGCCTTCAATGGCAAATTTGGCGAATTCTTCAAACAGAATCTCGCAGTTTTCACCGGTCTTTGCCGACAGCGGAACAACCGCATCCCATTTGTGCGCCTCCGAATATGCCGCGATGACCGCGAGCAAATCCTCATTTTTCACCGTATCAATTTTATTGATAACGAGGACAGACGGCATATGATACTGCGTCATGCGCTCCATCAGCTCCTGCTCTGCCGGTCCGATGTGCGGCACCGGATCGACAACCATCGCAGCAATATCTACATCTGTCACGGTATCATTGACGACTTTTACCATGTAATCGCCCAGACGGGAACGCGGCTTATGCAGACCCGGTGTGTCCTGAAAGACAAATTGACAGTCTCCCTTGGTCACAACGCCGGTAATGCGCGTGCGCGTTGTCTGCGGCTTATTGGATACAATGGCAATCTTTGTGCCGACCAACTGATTGAGCAGCGTCGATTTTCCGACATTCGGCTTGCCCACGATGGAAATAATGGCACTCTTTTTTACACTCATGCTAGTTCTCCTTCTCGTTCCACTTACTTTTCAAACTGGTCGGTATCGCGGCGCAGCCCCAGCGATTCCAGCACCGCCTCTTCATGCTTGCGCTGAAGCTGCCGTTCCTCCTCACTGCGTTCATGATCGTAGCCGAGCAGGTGCATCATGGAGTGCACGGTCAAAAAGCCGCATTCCCGTTCGGTCGAATGGCCGTATTCCTTCGCCTGCTCCACAGCGCGGTCATAATTGAGAATCATATCGCCCAAAAACAACGAATGATCTCCCGGATCGCGCTCCAGTTCCACATCTTCCGGCCATTCGCCGTTGTAAAATTCCAGCATCGGAAAAGACAGCACATCGGTCACGGCGTCCTTTCCACGGTTCTCTCGATTGAGCGTGCGAATGGTCTCGTTATCCACAATCGTGACATCCACAAAGCTGTTTTCCGGTGCGCCTTCGGTTTCCAATGCCTTTTGTGCACAGCGCGTAATCAGCTCGGCAACCTGCTCAAACTGCTCGATCTCTGCCTCCGGCGTAATGCGAATGCGATGCATACTCTTTGCCTCACTTTCTGTTCTGTGTCCGACGCTTTGCCGCGCTTTCCTTGGCGCGCAGCTGCTTCTGCTGTTCATATTTCTCGTATGCACGAACAATGCGCTGTACCAGCTCATGTCGTACCACGTCCTTATCTGTCAGCTGGCACTGCGCGATGTCCTCGACATTCTTGAGCACGCGAACCGCCTCTTTCAGACCGCTCACGCGGTCTCCCGGCAGGTCAATCTGGGTAATATCACCCGTGACAACCGCCTTAGAGCCAAAGCCGATACGCGTCAGGAACATCTTCATCTGCTCCGGCGTCGTGTTCTGTGCTTCGTCCAAAATAATAAACGAATCATCCAAGGTACGTCCGCGCATATATGCGAGCGGCGCGACCTCAATGCTGCCGCGCTCCAGCAGCTTATTGAATGTCTCTGCACCCATCATATCAAACAGACCGTCATACAGCGGACGCAGATACGGATCTACCTTGCTCTGCAAATCACCCGGCAAAAAGCCGAGCTTTTCTCCCGCTTCGACAGCCGGGCGGGTCAAAATAATGCGGCTGATCTGCTTATCACGAAACGCCGCCACAGCAGCTGCAACGGCGAGATAGGTTTTGCCTGTGCCCGCCGGTCCGATGCCAATCGTGACCGTATGTGTGCGCATCGCATCCATATACCGTTTTTGTCCCAGCGTCTTTGCCTTGATCGGCTTGCCCTTCGCCGTGATGCACACGACGTCCTTGCCAATCTCAGCAATCTGATTCTGTCTGCCGTCCTTGACGAGCCCCAGCACATACTGCACGGTCTGTGTGCCGATGCTCTCGCCGCGCTCGGCAAGCTGCATCAGAGACTGGATCGTTTTCATCGCCAGCTCCACATGTTCGGGATCCGATCCGGTGACTTTGAGTTCGGTCTCTCGGCTGAGCACCGTGACATCCAGCGCTTTTTCCAGCACCTTCATGTTTTCATCGAATGCGCCAAAAATTCCCATGATTAAATCAATGGAGTCAATATGCATGGTCGTTTCTGCCATATTTATTCTTCGCTCTCCTTGTTTTCCTTTGATGGCGGAAGCTCTGTTCTGCTGCTTTCCACACGTTCAGCAATCTGTTCATAACACCATACGACAGACCGCAGGACAGCGGCATGATCTTCCGTGTTCAGATCTGCCTGCATGGATGTCAGGCAGCCTTCCTGCAGCTGTGCTTGTACAGACCGCTTTGTTCCATATTCCAGCCGGTTTTGCATCGTTTCCGCCCGGAGCAGCACAGGTTCTGTCTGATATGGAATCACGGTCTCACAGTACAGGGAAATCGGCAGCACCAGATGTTCATTCAGGCGCACCGTTTTCATCGTTATTATTCTATCACAAATCCCATCGGTTAGACTACTGCTCCTATACAAATTTATCCGTGTTTTTCCGAAACACAGGGCATACCGGTGCTTTTTTCTGCCTATTTCGGTTTTTCTCGAGGCTTCGAGCGGCAGTTTCCGCGTCACATAATAGCGCACATCCGCCCACACCTGCGCATTGGCATCGGTGAGCCGATCCTCGTCCAGCTCTCCCTGTTTCTCCACCAATGCATCAACCAGCATCTGTCCGCGCACAACGGCATCGCCGGTCTTGCACAGCTGTGTGCCGCGGCCGACAGAGATTTTCCGAATCACGCCGTCTTTCGATGCGACAACATCATGAATTCCTTGCTTGGTCTCGTCCTCCGGCGGCGGCTTCGCTGCGGCCGCCTGTACCGTCAGCACATTTCCCTCTACATTGACGGAAAAATACTTGAGTTCATCCAAGGTTATCATCATATGCCGCTTGACATCCTTGGCATCAATCGCCGCACTTCTCGTGCCAACGTCAATATGCAGCTGTTTCAGCTCCTGCATGATGACCTGACTGTCCACGCCCTGCCCCAGCTGCAGATCTATCATCCAAATGCGTGTGGACAGCTCCCAGCACAGCCATCCCATCAAAACCAATCCCATCCACAAGCCGTGCCGATGGCGGATGTGCTTCCAAAAAAACGGAAAGCCGCGTCGCCGGAGAATATGCACCCGACAGCGCGATCGTTTGCGCACGCGCGACAGACGGTAAAAATCGCGCAGAGACACCTCCGCTTGCAGCTCATCCAACTGCGTCCGGCGAATGCGATACAGCAAAATTCGATGTGCCGAACAGATGTTGAGAAAGCGTTCCAGCTCTGCGCCGCGCACACGGATGGTCAGCATTCCCCCTGCCAGCCGAATCCATTCGGCAACCATTCTGCACTCACACTCCCTCTGTCAAAAATCCCACCTGGGCAATCAGTCCGGTAATAGACAGCTCCTGCTCATCCAGCGTCCCCAGCTCCAACGCACTGCCTGTGATCTGAATGAGCAATCTGCCGCAGTGAATCCGCATCTCCTCCTGACTATACAGCACAATCGCGCAGCGACCGGTTATCACGATGCTGCGGTTTCCGTCCAGCTCGATGCATGGCGCACCGCCCAGCTCCGGAAATTTTGTTTCCACACCCGTTCCCTCCTCTGGAAATTTGTATGCACCGGCAGCATGATTGTTGCCATGTCCCGATAAAATGAAGCGAGAAAGGAGCTGATTCGTATGCGTTCCCGTCTATATTCCGTCGGATGTCTGGTTTTTTTGCTGCTTTTGTGCAGATATTCCGCCGCGTGTACCGATGCCGTACACGCAGCTCTGCATCTCTGCCTATCTTCTGTCATTCCGGCATTATTTCCGTTTTTTGTCGCCAGCACACTTGCTATCTCCTACGGACTGGCGCAAACGCTCGGCGCGCTCTTCGCGGTTCCGTTTCGCAAGCTATTGCATTTACCTGCCTGCGGCTCAGCAGCCATGCTGCTGAGTTTTTTGGGCGGCTATCCTGCCGGAGCACGCATGGCAGCCGAGCTATACCACAGCAAGCAGTGCACGCGCGAACAGGCAAACGCCTTGGCGGCAGTGTGCAACAACACCGGCCCCGCCTTCCTCATCGGCATGTGCGGCAACGGCCTGTTTCACTCCCTGCGCGCTGGCATCTTTCTATATCTCGTGCATATCGTCTCAGCTCTGCTGACGGCCTTTCTCTTGCGTCCGAAGACTGCGCCCAAGGCAACGGTTCTGACCGAGCAAGCAAAATCTCTGCGTTGGATTCCGTTGTTTGTGCAGGCTGTGCTGTCTGCCGGACGCGCCAGCCTGCATGTATCTGCCTTTGTGCTTGTTTTTTCCGTCATCTTGTCTCTTCTCCGCCAGATCGGTATCTTGTCTGTTCTTCTTTCTGTCTTTGCACCGGTATTTCGCGCAGGCGGTCTGACTGACGGCACAGGGGTGATAATCGGTATCTTCGAACTCACCCAAGGGCTTTCCTGTCTGACCTTGGATTCCGGCCCCCTCTCTGCGCGGCTCACCGCGGTTTCTTTTTTATGTGCATTTGGCGGATGTTCCGTGCTGTTTCAAACCGCCGCTGTAACAGAAGGCCTATCCTTCCGCGCCTGTATCCGCGGAAAGCTGGTTCACGCCGTCCTTGCTTTTTGTCTCTGTCTGTTGGCTATTTCTGTCGTACCGGCAAGCTGGCTGGAAACACGATAAATTTCAGTAATATTTTCGTCCTCTTGCGTCTGGAAACCGCGGATAAAATACGCTATAATATTATGATAGTGTCTTATGACAGAAAAGGAGACTTGCTATGTTTAACCTGTTCCGAAGGAACTGCTTATACAATGAATCCATTGAGCCGCATTGTGCGTACTGCGCTCACTGTAAGCCGGACAATGAATACCAAGGCGTCTGCGAATTTCGCGGCATCGTAGCCATGGCAGGCAGCTGCCGCCGGTTTACCTATGATGCCCTGCGCCGCCGTCCGCCGAAGCCAGCCCGCATTCGCGGCCGCTTCAGTGATGCAGATTTCTTCTTTGAAGAAAAAGAACCGGAAGCACCGCATTCGGCTTCTTCTACCCCATCCAAACAGCCAGAGGAGGAGCATCCTCCCCTGATTTCCGAGGATCTCAGTCAATTTGCCGACCTCTGGGAGGATGATGACGAAACACCGAAAACCGAATCCAAACCGGAAACCGATACAGAAACGGATGTAACTGCCGAACAGGCGAAACAAGAAGAAACCGCATCCGTTTCGGAAGAAACAGAAGAAACAAAGGAGGAACACGTAGATGAAGGTTAAAAAACAGCTTGCTGCCTTCTTGCTGTCTCTCTCTCTGCTCACCGGCATGGCAGCACCGGTGTTCGCTGTCGATTCTGATACATCGAGCACGCAAAGCACCACTTCCACATCGTCCGACCAAGCCTCTGACAGCACAGAGACAAAAACCGACAAATCCAGCGGTACCAGCTCGGACAAAACGGACGACTCTGCTGCCCAGGAAACCGAAGAACAGGATCCGAAAAATCCGACCATCACCATTGATGCCAAGGCTTCGATTCTTGTCAACGCAGAGACCGGTGAAATCATTGAGGCAAAAAACGAGAAGAAAAAGGAATATCCGGCTTCTACAACCAAAATGATGACCGCCCTGCTCGCGCTGGAAAACTGCGAACTGAGTGACGTTGTCACGATGAAACAGGAAGATATTGCCGCCGCAGGCGCCGGTGCCAGCAATGCCGGACTCAAAGCCGGTGAGCAAGTCACCGTAGAAAATCTGCTGTATTGCCTGATGCTGCCGTCAGCGTTTGAGGCTGCAAATGCGCTCGCTCGCACAGCTGGCGGTTCTGTGGATAACTTCGTCAAGATGATGAACGACCGCGCCAGCGAATTGGGCTGTGTCAACACACACTTCGTCAATCCAACTGGTATGCATGATACCGATCATTATTCTTGTGCCTATGACATGTACCTGATTGCCCGCGAGGCGATGAAGAACTCGACCTTTCAGACCATTGTCAATACCGCACAGAAAAAGCTGCCGGAGACAAATATGAATCCGGAGCGCATTATCTATACCACCAACGAGTTAATCCGCAGCAGCTACTCGTCTATCTATTACGACAACTGCTACGGCATCAAAACCGGTCATACCACCCCTGCCGGATACTGTCTGGTCTCCTATGCCAAGCAGGGCAGCTATTCCTATTATTCCGTCATTCTCGGCGCCAAGGGCGGCACCGAATACGCAGGCAGCTTTACCGAGACCAAGCGGCTGTTTGAGTGGGCCTTTGACAACTTCCGTATGAAGACCGCCACGAAGGGCGGCTCCGCAGTGACAGAGTGCCCCGTTCGTCTCGGCAAGGGCGTCGATCATGTGACGCTCGTTACCTCCAAGGATGTCTCTGTCCTTCTGCCGAAGGGATCAGAATCCTCCGATCTGGAAACCAAGCTGGATGTATCCGACAGCTACGATGCCCCGATTGCGCAGGGGCAGAAGCTCGGCACAGTTACTTATTCGTATAACGGAACCGTGTGTGCAAAAGAGGATCTGATTGCGCTGAGTGCCGTTCAGCGGTCCACGCTCTTATACGCACTGGATCAGGTCTCCAAGTTCCTGCACTGGACACCGGTTCGCATCCTCATCACCATTGTTATCGTTCTGTTTATCCTGTATGTGGTATTCTCTGTCATCGCAAGACGAAACCGCCGCATCAAAAAGCAGCAGCGCAGAAGGCGGAAAAACCGCAAACATCGCAACAACCGTCGATAAGACGCAAAAGCCCCCTGTTTCCCGAGAAACAGGGGGGTTACTTTTATGACTCAGACTCTGCCTGTTCTGCGTAGCGCGTAATCATCACCGCAGCCTGTGCACGAGTTGCATTATTTTTCGGGTGAAGATACAGATTGTCTCCTGTCCGTTCGCCGGACATAATCTGATTTTGATATGCCCAAACCATGGCATTTGTTGCCCATTTGGCAACAGAACCGCTGTCTGCAAAGATGCCATCCAGCGAGCCGCTGACTGCCGGTCTTCCGGCGCGCGCGTACAGCATAACGGCAACCTCCTGCCGGGTAATCGACTGATTGGGTCGGAAGGTTCCATCTGTATAGCCGCCGACGACGCGATTCTCCGCCGCCCAAGTGACCGCGTCATAATACCACGCCGTGCTTTTTACATCGGTAAATCGACTTTCTCCTATGACCTCCGGGCTTCCCGCCTGATTATACAAAATCTGCGCCACCTGCGCACGTGTCAGTGTGCCGTTCGGTCGAAATTCCGTCTTGGACACACCGCCCATCAGTGCGTGGTCATAAACATACTGCACGTAATCCCGATACCAGCTCGTCGCCGGAACATCGGTAAAAATATCCTCCACGCGGCGCGTGTCCGAAATAATCTGATCGGTATATGTCTTGCCGTCAAACGTACAGGAAGCAATACGTGTGCCATCTTCATTCACGGTGACGGTGCAGGCTTCCTGCTGTATATCATCGCCAAGCGTGCAAAAAAAACGAGCAATACAAGAGAGTAAGTCGGAGCTCCATTCAAATTCCGGTTGTTTATACGTGTGTGTATGTGTGTCTCTCTGTTCTTCATAATCCGTTTCCCCCATCGGATAATTGCGAACAAAGGACTGCGTCAAATATGCCTCATCTCGTTCATGGTCGGAGAAGTTCGCATTGCTTTTCAGGAAATACGACGGTGTATCACTGCCTGCATCCCATGTTGCGTCCAGATTATAGTATTTTCCGCCCAATTTGACAATATTCCAGCTGTGGTTTTCTCCATTTGCCGTTCCGGAGATAAAGCGGCAGTCAATGCCCTCCTCCAGCAGCAATCGGTACAACAATACCGAATAGCCTTGACAGACACTGGTTCCGTTTATCGCCGCCGCATACGCGGTATACTTGAGCTTATACGAATCATCCGCATCATGCTTGCTGTCATACGTCACATGCTGACAGACATACGAGTAAATCGCAGAAACTTTTTCATAGTCACTCTTTCCATCGAGATCCAACGACTGTAAGATCCGATTGATTTTCACATCCAATGCCGTTTCCTGCTTCGCTGTCGTGTCCCACGTCATGGTGTATTTGATGGTCAGATAGTACGTGTTGCCATCGACATGTCCCGACTGGGTGGCATCCCATCCGGCATACTGCCATTTGAGGTAATCGCCTTCTGTCGGCTTTCCCGTGTGTGCAACAGCCTTCTCAAAAAACCGGGTAGGGTCTGTCTTATCATAGGATTGGGACTCATAGTGCAGCGTAATCGTATTCTTACGCTCTACCAAAGCCTCACGCAGTTCTTTACATATCTCGCTTTCTGAGGTCAAATAATTGACGGAACTTTCCTGCGAATCATCGTTTTTTGTCGTTTTTAGCTCCGCAGCTGTCATTTCCTCTTGATACAGCGGATTGACATATGTGCAGGTATGATAAATCTGCTGCTCTGCCGCCAGTGCGCTGCCGGATGGAATCAGCATCGAAATCGCCATCAAAGCGGCAAGCAAACGTTTTTTCATTGTGTTTGCTCCTTTCTAAACTCGTTTCAGTAGGCATTTACTCTGGAGAAAACTTACTTCTCTCGTGCTAGTATAGCATTCTGTATGAACTTTGTAAATGTCTTTTAAGGCATGTATTTTGTGTCATTGTTATGAACTTTTTTGTTGATTTCACTCTTCGGCATAAAAAATCGGCACATTCCGAAGACTGTGCCGATCGATCTGCTGTTTTGCCATTATGTTGTCGGATAATTGGTTGCGTGCAGCAGCGTAATGCCAGAGCTGTTTCGACTTGCCCACGCACCGTATTTCACATAGCGCACGCTGACGGTGTTCGATGCCGTCCAGTTTGCGTCATATACGGTAAAGCCGTCTACATCCTTGGACACGAAAATCATCGTGTGCATCTTCGGCGTATTCATCTGAAGCACATCACCAGGCTTTGCCTTGCTGATAACGCCCTTGATGCTGCTGGCCGAATAAGAGGTAGACGATGCGGTGATCGAATACATCTTGCCGTCGCTCGCAGACTTCGGGCTGCCATCGTAGTTCCAGTGTGCCTGCTGGTCATACATGCGATAGAATACCTCTCTGCCGAAGCCCATGCACTGGCTTGCGCCAGCGAACGAATAGCTGCTTCCCAGGTTTTTGCCATTTGGATGTACCGTCATAATCGAAGCCAGCTTGGCAGAGGCTGCCGCAGTATCTTCCGAATTATCAGACAGCTTCCACTGCTGTGTCGCGCTGCCGGTATACGCACTGAGCACCACACGGGAACCGGATGCTGTCAGAGCCATGCTCGGATTGTTCGCCAAACGCATGGAATATGCACCGCTTGCTTCGCCGACTGCCACAAAGTTCTGGCAGATCGTGCCGTTCTGCGTCCACAGCAGAGCGTTTGCTCCACTCGTCGGATTGGTATCCACTACAAGGTTTTTATTCGCCGTACTGGCGATACGGAAGCTGCCGTCGCTGTTCTTGACGAACGTGAACTGCTGATCGCTGCCGTTCTTGTCCGCTGCCAGTGAGAGGGCTGCCTGCTTGTTGGCAGAAGCCGTCATGACGCGGTTATTGTCTGCGCTGTGCAGCTCATAACTGCCGTCCGGCAGATTGGTGCAGGTAATCGGAGACGCATTGTTCTGTTCCTGCTGTGCCTGATAGACAACGCCGAAGGTCAGTTTTTCTTCTCGCGCCTGCTCCGGTGTAATCGTGCCCTTTGCGATGAGCTTATCGGTCAGGGTGCTGTCGCTGTCCTTTAACTTGGTATTGAGTGCCAGATAAGAGATTTCCATAATCTCCTGACGACGGAATGATCCGTTCTTCCAGCCGTCTGCCTGTGCCTGCGTGCACAGACCAACTTCAACCGCCTTGTCCAGCGAGCGATCCCAAGTGAAGTCCTCTCCGCACACATAATTCAGTGCTCGGAGGATAAATGTCATGTACTGTTCCGGGGTCACCGTATTGTATGAGCCAAACTCCGTCGGGCTGATGCCGCCGGTGTAGCTGCGGAAGACGCCGTAGCCTGCAAACCAATGGAACCAATCCGGAACGTCCGTGAACGGATACGAATAGTCCACAGCTGCTGCGTCAGCCTGCTCACCCTGTATGTTGATGAACAGCGTCAGCGCCTCTGCACGTGTGCCGACCTTCTCCAGCATCAAATCGCCCTTGTCATCACCGGCAATCAGTCCAAGGCGCTGGAGCACATACGGACTCTGCGACAAATCTGCACTGGCATCCATGAGGGTCTGGTTGCTGACAACCGGCGTTTCCTCAAATACTTCCGATGCAATCGAGCTATCACTAAATGCGAATGCCGGCACGCCCACAGAAAGCATCATCGAGCCGCACAGCACCGCAGAAATCATCTTTTTCTTTCGCAAGTGAAAATTCAACGGAATTCCTCCTATCCTTTATCAGAATTACCGATACTCAGTATATCATAAATTTCCACGTTTGCGTAACCGAATTGTAATCTTTGTAATCTTTCTGTTATCTGAACAAAATCCTTCTTGTTTTCTTGTGAAATATTCACAAAGGATTTCCCCTGTTCTCGCGTGTTTCATCGGCCATATTTGCCGTTTTTCCGCCATATCTGCCATTTTCTCGCACTTCTGCCGAAAGAGGTCTTTTCCCGCGCGGCAGAATCCAGTATAATAGAGACGTTGCATTGCTTATCTGTTTCGTTTTGATATAAAGGAGGTTTTTCATGAACAGCATAGATGTCAATGGCCTGACCTGCGATTATGGGCACGGGCACGGTATATTTGATGTAACTTTTTCCGTCAACGCCGGAGAAGTTTTTGGGTTTCTCGGTCCAAACGCTTCGGGCAAGACAACGACCATTCGTCATTTGATGGGATTTGTCCGCCCCGCTTCCGGCTCTTGTCAGATTGAAGGACGCGATTGCTTTACTTCTGCTTCTGTCATCCAACAGACACTCGGGTATCTCCCCGGAGATATTTCGCTGTTTCCGGAGATGAGCGGCAAATCCTTCGTCAACTTTCTCGCTCGCTATCGCGGCATGAAGGGACGCGGCCGCATCAAGGAACTGACCGATCGCTTTGAGCTGGATCTCAAACAGCCCATCCGCCGCATGTCCAAGGGCGACAGACAAAAGCTCGCTTTGGTCTGCGCCTTTATGCATGACCCCAACATCGTCATTTTGGACGAGCCGACAGCAAGCCTGGATCTTCTCATGCAGCACGCATTTATTGATCTGATTCTGGAAGAAAAGAAAAAGGGCAAGACAATCCTCATGTCCTCTCATCGCTTCAGCGAAGTGGAAAAGACATGTGACCGCATCGGCATCCTCAAAAAGGGACATCTCGCCACCGTATCTTCTCTGGAGGACTTGCGAAAAACCGAACGCCGCGTCTATCTCGTCACGCTGGACAACGAAGAGGCTGCCCAAACGCTGTGCCGCGAAAATATTATGGTCTTAGAGCACGAGGGACGCATGGTCAAAATCGCCGTGTATCGAGATTTACGCAGCCTACTTTCTATTCTCGTCAATTATCCGGTGTCTACCTTAGATAATGTTGGACAAACGCTCGAAGAAATCTTTTTGCACTATTATGGAGGTGAAAACAAATGAATTTTCCCCTGTTTCGATACAGCATCAAGCGTTCCTGTCTGTTATGGCTCGTGTGTACTGCCTTGATGTGTCTATACGCATTCTCCGTTGTACAAATGTATGATCCCGCTTCCGGCAAAGCCCTCATGCATTTTGTGCAGTCTCAGCCGCACGCGATGGAGCTGCTCGGCATGACACAGTTTGACAATACCTTTACCGCATTTATCGTCAATTATCTGTATGGCATGTTGCTTCTCGCTCTGCCGATGCTGTTCACCATTCTGCTATCTGTGCAGCTCATCGCGCACTATGTTTCCAACGGTACGATGTCTTATCTGCTGGCATCTCCCAATTCCCGCAAGTGCATCGTCCATACCCAGCGCAATGTGCTGATTGTCTCTCTGTTTGCCATGTTCGCTGTGATTTGTCTCGCAACAATTGTTTTATGCGAGTACTATTATCCCGGCCAGCTCGCTGTCAAGCACTTTTTACTGCTGACCGCCTGCGTATTTGCCTTACAGCTCGCCTTTGCCGGTTTGTGCTTTCTTGTCTCCTGCCGCTCTAACAGCATCGGCAAAGCGTTGATTGTCAATGCCGTTCTGTGTCTGCTGTTTTACATGCTTCGACTGGCGGCAAATGTCGGCGGCACTCTGTCCTATCTTCGTTACATCACCCCGTACACGCTGCTCGATCCCACCGGTATCTTGCAAACCAATATCCAGGCCTGCGTGCAGCCGCTCGTACTCTTGGTACTCGCTGTGATTTTATTCGCTCTGGCAAGCCGCAGCTTTTCCAGAAAAACTATGCCGTTTTAATCTCTAACATACGCAAAGGGCTTCATCATGAGATGAAGCCCTTTGCTTTACGCTTTTTTCGCCAAAATAAATACCGTTGCCAGAATAAATGCAAAACCCGCCAAATCAATGCCCGCAAATGTCGTGTGCATGAACAGTGCTGTTGTCACTGTCGCAGCCAGCGGTTCCACACAGCCCAGCATATTGCCGCGCGCCGGGCCAATAATTGCCGTGCCCTGCAAAAATGCAGTAAATGCCAGTGCTGTACCGATCAGTACGACAAAGGCCGTCATACCGGCAGATTGGACGTTAAACGCAATAGGAATCGTCCAAACGCGCATGAGCAGCACACAGGCAATGCCGCCGGACAGCATTCCCATGCCAACCGGCAAAATACTACCCCATTTGCGCATCAATCGCTGGGGAATAATGATATACGCCGCCGCAGCAACGGCAGAGATACCGCCCCAAATCAAGCCGTCCCGTGAAATATACAGGCTATTCAAACTGCCGTGTGTGGCGACCAAAAAGGTACCAAACAGGCAGGAGAGCAATGCCAGCCATTCTCTGCGCACCGGCAGGCGGCGCATGGTGATACACTCGACAAACAGCACAATCACAACCGACAGATATTGCAGCACGGTTGCCGTGCCCGAATTGCTCTTGGTAATCGAAGTAATATACGAAAATTGGGTGAACAGCAGACCGCAAACACCAAAGATCACGCAATACAGCACGGCGCCTTTATCGTGCAGCAGCTTTTTGAGCTGATCTCTTTGCTGGATCGCTGCCAGCAGCAGCAAAATAACACCTGCGCCGAGCAGCCGCAACGCTGTCACCCAGCGCGTATCCATCTCCTGTACGGAGCACAGATATTGGCTGCACGTTCCCGATAATCCCCAACACGTGCCGCCCAGCAGGGTAATCAGCACACCTTTTGCATACTTCGACATGACAAACACCTCTCAAATCCTTTGCTGTATTGTATCGGATTTTGTCTCTCCGCGCAAGATGTTTGCTTATGTCACCAGAGAGCAGGCAAAAAAATAAGAGAGACAGCGAAAAGCTGTCTCTCCTCTATCCGATCAGAAAATTAGAGCGGCTTTACATTTGCTGCGCGCAGCTTGCCCTTTCTCTCGTCCATTTCTTCCTCGAACTCAACCTTCTGGCCTTCCTCCAGCGTTCTGTAGCCATCGGTCTGGATTGCAGAGAAATGTACGAATACATCCTCACCGCCCTCGTCATTCGACAGGAAGCCGTAGCCCTTTTCTGCATTAAACCACTTTACTGTACCCTTTTTCATTACAGGTACCTCCATTCAAAAAATATGCTTTGCGGGTTCAGGTAAAAAAAATCACATATGCCTGCAAATCATCCGTCCTAAATACGTCATGACTTACAACATATGCGAGATCAATGTACTGCTCCGGAAGCGTGTTCAGTATATCATTCCAGCTTGCAAAAGTCAAGATATTCCGGCTGAAAACCGTTCGACAAATACCAACTTGCTTCTTTTTTGACAAAAAAACAGCAGGGATATTCCCTGCTGTCTTCTATGTACGCCTTACAGCAGCATCGCAAACAACGATGCGGTAAACGCCGTCAAAATGCCGGCGACGGCAACCGCCAGCGAGCTCATCGCGCCTTCAATCGGTCCCATCTCCAGTGCACGCGCCGTGCCGATCGCATGTGCCGCCGTGCCAATCGCAAGACCCTTTGCAATCGGCTCCTCAATGCGGAATATCTTGCACACGGCCGAAGCAATGACATTGCCAATAATACCGGTCAAGATGATAATGGCAACGGTAATCGTCACAATACCGCCCAGTTCTTCGGACACGCCCATGCCAATTGCTGTCGTGATGGATTTCGGCAAAAACGTGACGTATTCCTCATGCGACAGATGGAACAGCATCGCAATCACAAAAATGCCGCCCATGCTGGCAACGACGCCGGAGCACACACCCAGCAGAATCGCAGCTGCGTGCTGCTTGAGCAACTCTAGCTGGCGATACAACGGAATCGCCAGACACACGGTCGCCGGTGTCAATAAGTAGCTGATATACTTTGCACCCTCATAATAGGTATCATAATCTACATGGAACACCAAAAGCAACGCAATGACAACAATCACCGCAATCAGCAGCGGATTGCAAATCGTCATCTTCCACTTTTTTCTGCACCACTGGCCAAAAATATATGCCGCAATGGTCAGAACCGCTCCAAAATAGGTACATTGCAAAAATAAATTATTCATGCTTTCCCTTCTTTCGACGAATCAAAAACTGTGTCACTCTGCCGGTAACCGCGATAACCAGCACCGTAATCACGATAAGAATGACAACCGATGGGAGCAGCAAGGTTTTCATGGTTCCCCAGCTGTCCATCAGCTCTACCGCTGCCGGAACAAACAGAATCGGCATGATTTCAATGAGGAAATCCCCGACGTCCTGTACATCTTCCAATTTTAACAATCCGCTGATAAGTCCGATCAGCATGATGACCATGCCATAAATACTTGCCGGAATTGGCAGCGGAAGCAGTGCCTTGAGCACTTCGCCTGCAAAGGTGATTGCTATAATCAACCCAAATTGCCGTAGTATTTTCATAAATTACGCCTCCACAGTATCCTATCCTACTCCACTTGTCGGAAAACGTCAATGTTTTTTATTGCACACATTCTCTGCAATAGATACAATCAAAACCACCGGTTGAACCGGTGGTTTGACCAGGCCCTATAAGGGCCCTATA
>CAVAJF010000014.1:0-43424 GCA_963588905.1 Eggerthellaceae bacterium | reverse complement strand
ACTGTAAATCTGTTGTCAACGACTTCGGTGGTTCGAATCCACCACCTCCCACCAAAGAAGAGAGTACAAATCTGTACTCTCTTTTGTTTTATGCTCAGAAGTTAGAAGCCCTCTCTGTCGCTGCGTGACATCTCTCCCAAAGGGAGAGACAAGTTTGGCCTGTGCGTGAGGGCAAGCGGCATGTTATTTCCCTTAGGAGGAATATTAAATGGAACAACGATTATTGACGGCGCTTGTTGGAACAATTTGTATTTTGCTCGTCATTCCGGCAGTTGGCTGTTTGATTCACCTCATTCGGACGATGATTCTTCGTTTGATTGGTGAAGTAGTAGGCGGAGAAACCGCTTGGTTTATCGCGAATCGTGCGACATTTCTTGGTGTTGTCCATCATGAATGCGCGCACGCCCTAGTAGCTGTGTTGACCGGCGGAAAGATAGAACAGATGCAGCTGTTTCATCCGCAGGGCGATCAATTGGGCTGTGTTGTTTGGCGTCCGCGCCGATTGTATCCCGGTTCCTGTGCCATACAATACACCTTGGTTTCCATTGCACCGGTTGTCTTTGGGTGCTGTACGGTATATTGGCTAGGAAAATATGGGCTACCTCTGTGTACCAGTGCGTGGCAGACTATTTTGCTGGGATACATTTTATTTTCTGTTTTTATCCAGTCTACCATGAGTCGCCAGGATGTGCGCGTGGCCGCGAAGGGTTTGCCGGTGTGTGCAGGCATTATTTTTGCTGTTTTGTTTCTTGCTGGCATGGATGTGTTTGCGTGGCTGACAGGCATGGATTGGGAAATGATTTTTAGCAATATTTTTACATAAAAACAATAACCACACAAGAAATAAGATCTTGCGTGGTTATTGTTCCATCATCGTGGAGTTGCTATCAGGGAAGATGCAACATATTGTTTAATAATCCTTCCAAATAAGTATAGCACTAGGCAGAAGAAAGGTCAATACGTGAAAAGTGCCATTCCAAAATCTCGGTTGATACAAGATGAAATTCTGTGCGCGTTTCGGCATAAAATAAATAAAAATCTTTCTTTTTGATATATTAAAAAGCCCCTCAAATCGTACGATTCGAGGGGCTTTGCTGTCTGGTGCGGATAACAGGACTTGAACCTGCACGGGAAACCCGCTAGAACCTAAATCTAGTGCGTCTGCCAATTCCGCCATATCCGCGCATACATATAACAATATTATCCTAGCATAGGCTGTTCTGGATTGTCAAGCGAAAATGGGAAATTTGTCCGACCGGTTGTCTCGGCGCGATAGATAGGACAGTAAAATAGCTGTGGTGCATACTGGAAGGCTCTTTTTTCGACAATATAGTTGATTTTTGTCATAGTTTATAGTATTCTTATCAACAGGTACACCATAAACGGATAGGCGGCGCGCCTTCTCTACTTCAGAGAGGGAGTGAAATATTTTCTTTACCCTCTCTTTCAGAAGGGAGGGCGATGCTATGTACGTAACATTTTCGGAGTTATTCCAGTTGATTTCTGCTTTCGCGGCTTCTGGTATGTTTCTTCTGGCTTTGCTTACCTATTTAGGCAAAAGAAAATAACCGCCCTGCTGCTAACATGAGACGGTTATTTTCTTAATAACGCAAACATGAAGGCGCGCCGTCTATCGGTGTGCCTTTTTTGTATCTTTATCCTATCATTTTCTGTTCCGTGTTGTCAAGCGAAAATGGGAAATTTGTCAGGGCAGGAGTGTTCAAATACCGGAAAATATGCTACAATAAAAGTACTTGTGAAGACAAAACGATGGGCGCGGGATTGTGCGCAGACGATAAAGGAAACAGAATGATGAAAAGACTCAAAAACTATGTGGCATTGCTGCTGTGTGCGGTGTTGCTCAGTGGTTGTCAGATTATCTCCGGCGGAGATGATTTGCTGCAAACACCGAAGCCGTCACAGGAGTATACGTTGCTGCAAAACAAATTGGAACAGATTATGGGCACAAAAATGACGTATGCTGCCCCGCAGAGCGGTTCCTATCGCAATGCCGTGACATTTGCGGATATTAACGGCGATGACAGCAAGGAAGCTATTGCTTTTTTGCGCGATGAATCCGGCGGAAAAATCTATGTCTATGCCTTTACCAAGGAGAACGATGAATACCAAGAGTTGGGAAGCGTAGAAGGCCCGGGCACGGCAATCGGTGCGATGGATTTTATCCGCGTGGACAACGGCAAGCAGAGACTGTTTACGCTGACCTGGACTTTGTCCGGCGGTGTTGGCAAGGGCTTGACTGTATACAGCATTCAAGACGGAAAACTCAAGGAACTGCTCGACACGACGTGCACGGATTACACCATTGCCGATCTCGACCAGGACGGCACAGAAGAGCTGTTTACGCTGTCCTATGAAGGAGCCGGACGAAAGACGGCGCAGGTGTATTCCTATGCCGATCATCAGATGAGCCTGCTGTCGCAGGCGTATGCTTCGCAGGATGTCCAGACGGTTGCCAACTTGCAGGCAGGTCAGCTGAATCCAGACGGCACGCAGGCGATCTTTGTGGATAACAAGATTGAAAACGACAATGGTATGCAGACGGATATTTACGTGCTGGACAAAAATAACACGACACTGCGCAATTTGTCGCAGAACTCCAGTACATCGACCTACCGTGCGACAACGCTGTATTTCTGTGAGGATATTGACAGCGATGCTGCCATTGAAGTGCCGCAGCCATCGCCGGATGCTTCCAGTGCCGTGCGCGTGACGGACAGTGTGCTCGGCGAGACAAGCAGCTCGGACATCAATAGCTTGATGGATTGGTACCAGTTCGACAGCACGGGCAAAGCCAATTTGGTTTTGACGACATATAAAAGCCCGACAGAGGGCTGGATGCTCAAATTCCCGGAAAATTGGCGCAGAAATATTACCATCAGTGCCAACAGCGGAACCGGTGTCAATCAGACGGTATTCACACCAAAGGGTGAAAATACGCCGCTGTTGACGCTGTATGTCTTTACCGGCGATGGACGTGAGCAGAAGGCCGGGCAACAGGGGCTGATTGATCTCGGTTCCACCTCTGATATTAGCTATGCGGCAAAGCTAGGGAATACAGACAGCAGTCTTGCCCTGTCTCAGAAACAGATTGAAGATGCGTTCTGTGTTGTTGTGAATGAATGGTCGCAATAATGCGGAGTGGTGAAAAAGGAGTATAGAACGACAATGATGACGCGAAAAGTTTTGGTGCTGGAGGATGAGGAAAATATCCGCGCTTTTGTGGTAATCAATCTCAAGCGAGCTGGCTATGAGGTAGTACAGGCGGGCAGCGGTGAAGAAGCACTGGAAAAATATCAGGAAAACACCGATGTCGCTGTTTGCATTTTAGATGTCATGCTGCCGGGCATTGATGGGTATGAGGTATGCCGCACCCTGCGTGGCGAGGGCTACGAGGGCGGCATTATCATGCTGACAGCTCGTACACAGGAATCCGATAAAGTGACGGGTCTCATGACTGGCGCGGATGACTATGTGACCAAGCCGTTTTCGGTTTTGGAGCTGACAGCTCGTGTCGATGCGCTAGTGCGTCGATTGGGTCTGCATTCGTTTACTACGGAGACCATTCAGAGAGGAGCATTTTGTTTGGATATGCGTGCCCGCGAGCTGAAGAAAAACGGCAAGCGCGTAGATCTGACGCAGGTAGAATTTTCTCTGATGAAGACATTCTTGGAAAATCGCGGCAGAGCGATGGATCGAGAAGAGCTGCTCAGTGCAGTTTGGGGCAAACACTATTCCGGCGAGCTGAAAATCGTAGACGTGAATATTCGCCGTCTGCGCATCAAGGTGGAAGACGATCCGGCATCCCCGCAGCATATCACGACTGTGCGAGGCTTCGGCTATATGTGGAAGGATTAAGGTTCTATGGATAAAAAAGTAACTGCGGATACCAGAGAACTGCCTGATATTTCGCAGGAATTTAAAGCAAAAAAGGATGGAGAGAACGGCCCGCGCGAGATACGTGTGCAGCACGCACACGGCGGCCTGAAGGGCCGTTGGACGATGAACTCCATGACTATCATCATGGCTGCGCTTGCGATTGTGACGATTTTTGTGACGACAATCTCCGCCAGTTATTATTACAATAATATTCGGCAGAATTTGTATACGCGTGTCACACAGTCTGCGAGCTTCATCAATCGCTTTCTCAATTCCAGCTATGACCAGTTTCTCTCCGCGAGCGAATCCTTTGTCGCCAATATGGAGGATAAGGACAAGCTGGAAATTCAGATTGTTTCCAGTTCCGGCAGTATTTTGTCGTCATCGTCTTCTTTTACGACGATTGGATCGGAACCGGGTACCAAGGACACCGCACAGTGTTTGGAGCAAAATGCAACGATTGTCTGGATGGGCAAGGACAGCGTGTCCGGGGAGCGTGTGATTTCCGCATCGGCACCGCTGTATGATACCAACGGCAATTTGATTGGCTGTGTGCGCTGCATTTCTTCGATGGTATTGGTGCAGCGGCAGATTATCTTTATTGTGCTGGCTTGTCTGATGCTCGGCGCATTTTTTGCGCTGGCAGTCGAGCTGTCCAATCGCTATTTCATCAAGTCCATTGTTGAGCCGGTCATGAAGATCAATATCATTGCCAAGGAAATCGCGGCAGGTCGCTATGGTATGCGCCTGCACAAGGTCTATGACGATGAAATCGGTGATTTGTGTGACACCATCAACCATATGTCTGAGGAAATCAGCCGCGCAGAGCGCATGAAAAATGACTTTATTTCCTCGGTTTCTCATGAGCTGCGCACACCGCTGACGGCGATTGGCGGATGGAGCGATACGCTGATTGCGGGCGGTGCGACGGATCCGGAGGAAGTCATCATGGGTCTCGGCATTATCCAGAAGGAGAGCCGCCGTTTGACCCAGATGGTCGAAGAACTGCTTGATTTTACTCGACTGGAATCCGGTCGGATGAAGCTGAATATGGAGCTGTTCGATGTCGGTGCAGAGCTGTATGAAGCGGTTTATATGTACGAAAACATGCTGGAAAAGGAAAATATCCAGCTGGAATATGATATTCCGGATCAGATGTGTCCGGTCAACGGTGACCGTCACCGCATGAAGCAGGTATTTTTGAATATCATCGACAATGCGGCAAAGTACGGCAAGAGCGGCGGGCGCATTCAGATTATGCTGTCGCGTGACAGCTACACCGTCATTATAGAGGTGCGCGACTGGGGCGTTGGCATCAAAGAAGAGGAACTGCCGTTCGTCAAGGAGAAGTTCTATAAGGGCAGCTCTAAGCAGCGCGGCAGCGGTATCGGATTGGCTGTTACGGATGAAATTGTTCGGATGCACGGCGGTACGCTGAATATTGCCAGCACCTATGGCGAAGGCACGACGGTTACGGTGACGCTCCCGCTCGCCAATACCGAGACGAGAAGTGCAGAACCGGAAGAAGCGCCGCAGGAAACAGAGAAGGAGTAACGATTGAGCAAAGCATCACAACAGGTTGTACACAAGACAACCATCGGCGGTCAGTCGATTTTAGAGGGTATTATGATGAAAGGACCGCGCAAGACCTGCACTGTTGTGCGCAAGCCGGATGGCGGTCTTTCCATCGAAGAAAAGGAATATACCCCGCTCAGAGAAAAAGTTAAACTTGCCGGTGTGCCGGTCATTCGCGGTTTTGTCCTGATGGTGCAGTCGCTCATCGAGGGCTTTCAGGCCATTGATTATTCGTCAAAGATCCTGATGGAGGACGAAGAGGAAGAACAGCCGTCCAAGCTGGAGCTGTGGTTTAAAGACCATTTTGGAGACGGCTTGGTGGAATCTGTCTTTTATTTTCTGTCTATTGTCGTCGGCATTGGTCTGGCTGTCGGTCTGTTTATCTTGCTGCCTGCGTTTGCAACCGGATTTTTGCCGGATAGTATGGCGCACTGGAGCAAGAATTTGCTGGAGGGCGTGCTGCGCATCATCATTTTTATCGGATATATGGCATTGATGAGCCTGATTCCCGATATGAAACGGACATTCCGCTATCACGGTGCCGAGCACAAGACGATTTACTGTTATGAGAAGCAGTTGGAACTCACGGTGGAAAACGTCCGTGTTCAGCCGCGGGAGCATCCGCGCTGCGGCACGAGCTTTCTGTTTGTGATTATGATTATCAGTATTTTGGTGTTCTCTGTCGTCACGGCGGAAAGCAGAATCGCGCAGCTGGTTTTGCGCATTGTGCTGCTGCCGATTGTCATCGGCCTGAGCTATGAGGTCAATCGCTTTGCAGGCAGACATGACGGCGTTCTGTCCAGTATTCTGCGCTGGCCGGGCATGATGCTCCAGCACATCACGGTATTAGAGCCGGATGACAGCATGATTGAAGTGGCGATTGAAGCACTCGAGCGCGTCATTCCGGAGGACAAACAGGAGGACAAATGGTAAGCGTTTGGGACGAATACCTCTCTCTGCGGCAGGCACTGACGGATATTGGCGTAGAGGAAGCAGAGCTGGAGGCACGAGAGCTGACTGCCTTTGCGCTGCATGAACAGCCGCGGGAAATTCGCCGCTGGCGGGACATGCCGCTGGACGAGCAGACAAGAGAACGGCTGCATACGTTGTTTGAACGCAGAAAACAGGATGAACCGCTCGCCTATATTTTGGGCGAGTGGGATTTTTATGGCAATCGGTTTTTTGTAACACCGGATGTACTCATTCCGCGCGGCGATACCGAATGGCTGTGTGATGCGGCAGTGCAGGCGGCAAAGCAGCAGGAACACCCAAAAATCTTGGATTTGTGCTGCGGCAGCGGCTGCATTGGCCTGTCGATAGCGTTGACTGTGCCGCAGGCACAGGTGACGCTGATTGACTGCTCGGAGCAAGCGCTTGCTGTCACGCGGCGCAATGCCGCGCTGCACGGTCTATCTCAGCCACGCGTGACGATTGCGGCGGGAGATGCCTTGCGTCCGGACAGTATTCATGATATATTTACTATCATCGTCTCCAATCCGCCGTACATTACGGCGCAGGAGATGACCGAGCTAGACCGCAGCGTAGATGCCTATGAACCGCATCTTGCACTGTACGGCGGCACGGACGGACTGGATTTTTATCGCGCGATGGCACAGCATCCGGCGTTTTCGCTGGCACCCGGCGGTCTGCTGTTTGCAGAGTGCGGCTGGAAGCAAGGCGAACAGGCGGCACAGCTGTTCCGACAGGCGGGATGGAACAACGTCCATCTGCGAGAGGATCTCGCGGGAATTCCGCGGATTATCTGCGCGGAAAAAAGCAAATAAGAGACAATAGGAGGCAAGATTATGGCGAAGAAAAAAGCATTGCCTACCGTTACGGTAGCAACCGATAAAAAGAAAGCACTGGATCAGGCTCTGGCGCAGATTGAAAAGCAGCACGGCAAAAATGCCGTCATGTATCTCGGTCAGGAAGTCGAACAGGTAGATAAAGACGTCATTTCGACCGGATCCATCGGTCTGGATATGGCACTGGGCATCGGCGGACTGCCGCGCGGCAGAATCATTGAGATTTATGGACCGGAATCTTCCGGTAAGACTACCCTCGCGCTGCACGCCATTGCGTCGGCACAGGCAGAGGGCGGTATTGCGGCGTTTATCGACGCCGAGCACGCGCTGGATCCGGCGTATGCAGCGGCACTGGGCGTTGACGTAGATAGCCTGTTGGTATCGCAGCCGGACAGCGGCGATCAGGGCTTGGAAATTGCCGAGCAGCTGGTGCGCTCCGGTGCGCTGGATATTATCGTCATTGACTCGGTAGCGGCATTGGTTCCGCGTGCCGAAATTGAGGGCGAGATGGGCGATTCGTTTGTGGGTCTGCACGCCCGTTTGATGAGTCAGGCACTGCGCAAGCTGGCTGGCGTCATTGCCAAGTCCAAGTGCGTAGCGATTTTCATCAACCAGCTGCGTGAAAAGGTTGGTGTCATGTACGGCAATCCGGAAGTGACGACCGGCGGCCGTGCACTCAAGTTCTATTCGTCCGTCCGCATTGATGTGCGCCGCGTCGAATATCTCAAGGAAGGCGACCGCGCTATCGGCAGCCATACGAGAGCGAAGATTGTCAAGAATAAGATGGCACCTCCGTTCCGTGAGGCATATTTTGATATTATGTACGGCGAGGGCATTTCGCGTACCGGCGAGCTGATTGACTTGGGCGTGGAGTATGATCTGATTAAAAAGGGCGGCGCATGGTTCACCATCAACGAAGAGCGTTTCCAGGGCAGAGACAACGCCAAAAAGTATCTGGCAGAACACCCGGATGTTGCGGATGAGCTGGAAGCAAAGATTCGTGAGGCGATTCAGGAGAGCCGCGAGAAGGCAAAGCAGGAGCGCGCGACACATATGGCACAGCGTCGCGCGGGACGAGCTATCAGCGTGGACGAAGACGAACATGCGCCGGCACCGGAAGAAGCGCCGCAGAGACGGTCTGCCGCTGTCTCCATTGACGCGGATGACTTCGGTGATGACGATATTTAAATATGCCGGAGATGTGTGACGAACAACAGTATCGAGAGGCAGAGGTCGCGGCGGCTGGGATGCTCAGCCGCCGCCCACTGTCTGCGGCGATGCTGGAAAAAAAGCTGCTGGATAAAGAATTTGCACCGGAAGCGGTAGATTATGCGGTAGAGCGGATGCGCCTGCTGCATGCGATTGATGACGAAGCGTATGCAGAGACCATTATTCGTTCGTATCGAAACAAGGGATATGGAGCCTTGCGCATTCGGCAGGAGCTGTATCAGCGCGGTGTGCCAAAGGAAATTGCAGCGGAACTGCTGAAACAGATGGAGCCGAATTGGGACAAGATGCACGCATTACTCGAAAAAAAGCTGCGCGGTGATGTCTCGGATCGAAAAGAACGCGAAAAGGCGATGGCGGCATTGCAGCGCCGCGGATTTTCTTTTTCTGAAATCAAAATCGCTATGGAGAATTATCGCGCTGCATTAGAACGAAATCAGGAGGAAGAAGGATTTTATGTCGATTAAATTGGGTATGATCTCGCTGGGCTGCGCAAAGAATCTCGTAGACGGCGAGCACATGCTGGCACAGCTGGCGGATGCCGGTGTGACCATTGTAGAAGATGTGGCAGATGCAGATGTCGCTGTCGTCAATACCTGCGGCTTTATTGAGTCTGCCAAGCAGGAAGCCATCAATACGATTTTGGAGACAGCGGAGCTGAAGAAGACCGGTTCGCTGCAGGCGCTCATCGTGACGGGATGTCTGGTACAGCGCTACCCGAAGGAAATTGTCGAGGAACTGCCGGAAATTGATGCTGTGCTGGGCACGGGCAGCTATACCAATATTGTCGATGCCGTGCGCGCTGTTATGCAGGCACCGGGCACGGTATATCAGAATTTTGGTCAGATCAACGAGGCAGAAATGGAGGGCGGCCGCATTTTGCTGACGCCGGGTTACTCGGCATATCTTAAGATCGCAGAGGGCTGTGACAATCACTGTGCCTACTGTGTTATTCCGTCGCTGCGCGGCAAGTTCCGCTCTCGTCCGATGGAGGATGTTCTGAAGGAAGCACAGGCGCTGGCGGATGCGGGCGTGCGCGAAATTATCATTGTGGCACAGGACATCACGCGCTACGGCATGGACTTGTATCATGAGCACAAGCTGTCTGAGCTGCTGCACGAGCTATGTAAGATGGACTTTACTTGGGTGCGCCTGCATTATCTGTATCCGGATGAAATCACAGACGATATGATTCAGACCATTGCACAGGAGCCAAAAATCGTCAAGTATCTGGACATTCCGATTCAGCACGTAAACAACCGCATTCTGCGCGCCATGCACCGCCGCGGCGATGCCCAGTTCCTGCGTGAGCTGTTCCACAAGCTGCGCCGCGAAATTCCGGGACTTGTGCTGCGCACCAGCTTGATTGTCGGTCTCCCGGGCGAGACCGATGCGGAGTTTGAAGAGCTGTGCGAATTCCTGCGCGAGATGCAGATTGAACGCGCCGGTGTGTTCTGCTATTCGCCGGAGGAGGGCAGCGAAGCTGCTGAGATGCCGGATCAGATTGATGAAGAGCTGAAAAACGAGCGCCGGATGATTATTGAAGAATTGCAGTCGGATGTGCTCGACCAATTTGCGGCACGGATGCAGGGACAACTGCTCGACGTTCTGTGCGAGGGCTGGGACGGAGAGACCGGTCTGTACTATGGCAGAAGCTATGCCGATTCGCAGGATATTGACGGCCGCGTACTGTTTGACAGCGCGTTCTCTGTCGAAGAAGGCGAGTTTGTACCGGTGCGTATCACGGGTGCGCAGGGAGCAGATCTCACTGGCAGCACGGAGACCGCAGAATAACGGTTGACACGTTCGGATAGAGACCGTATAATAATTTTTGCGGATAGTTTCTGCAAATTGAAATAAGGATGGGACAAGTTATGACACTTGCGAATAAGATTACTTTGGCGCGTATCGCGCTGATTCCGTTCTTCGTCATTTTTGCGACGATTGGCGGAACGACTTGTGATGTCATCGCGCTGGTGTTGTTTTGCGTGTGCAGCTTTACAGATTTTCTCGATGGCTATGTGGCGCGCAAATATCATCAGGTGACGGATTTCGGCAAATTCGTCGACCCGCTCGCGGACAAGCTGCTCATTTGTGCGGCGATGGTCATTTTTATTGACCGTGGCCTGATGTTCGGCTGGATGGTATTTATCATTCTCGCCCGCGAATTCATCATCACGTCTCTGCGCACCATTGCTGCGATGAAGGGCACTGCGATGGCAGCCGCTTGGTCGGGCAAGGTTAAGACCTGTGTGCAGATTGCAGGCGTAATTCTCATTTTCCTGTGCACTATCATCACGGGTGCACAAAGCCTGCACGATGCCTTTCTCATTCAGCTGTGCGGCTGGATTATGATGGCAATTACACTGTATTCCGGCTATGATTACCTGCACCGCAACTGGAATCTGGTTGCGGAGGGTGCAACCAAACCAAAAAATTAAAGGGGAAGGATGCTATTATGAAATTATATAACTCGATGACGCGCAAAAAGGAAGAGTTTGTCCCGCTGGAGCCGGGCAAGGTCAAGATGTATTCCTGCGGCCCGACGGTGTACAACTATTTCCACATCGGCAATGCGCGCCCGTTCATCATTTTTGATACCCTGCGCCGGTATTTTGAGTACCGCGGCTATGAAGTAAAGTTTGTACAGAACTTTACGGATATTGACGACAAGGTAATCAAGAAGGCAAATGAGGAAGGCGTGACCTATGACGTCATTGCTGACCGCTATATCAAGGAGTATTTTGTCGACGCCAAGGGCCTGGGCATTCATCCGGCTACCGTGCATCCGCGCGCAACCGAGACCATGGATGCCATTATTGACATTGTCAAGACCTTGATTGACAACGGTCATGCATATGTTGCGGCGAACGGCGACGTATACTTCCGCACCAAGAGCTTCCCAGAATACGGCAAGCTGTCGCATCAGCCGCTGGACGAGCTGCAGGCAGGTGCCCGCATCAGTGTCGGCGAACAGAAGGAAGATCCGATGGATTTTGCGATCTGGAAGGCAGCAAAGCCGGGCGAGCCGAGCTGGGATACCCCGTGGGGCAGCAAGGGACGTCCGGGATGGCACATTGAGTGCTCGGCAATGGTAAACAAGTATCTGGGCAAGACGATTGACATTCATTCCGGCGGCAAAGACCTGATTTTCCCGCATCATGAAAATGAGATTGCACAGTCTGAGTGCGCTAACGGCTGCACGTTTGCCAATTACTGGCTGCACAACGGCTTCCTGACCATTGACAACGAGAAGATGTCCAAGTCCAAGGGCAACTTCTTTATGGTTCGTGATGCTGCGAAGGTATACGGCTATGAGACCATTCGTATGTTCATGCTGTCCGGTCATTACCGCAGCCCAATCAACTACTCGGAAGAGTCGCTGATTATGGCAAAGAATGCGCTGACCCGTCTGTACACTGCGGCAGAGAACCTGCAGTTCCTGCTTGACCATCAGACCGGTGACACGATGACCGCAGAGGAGCAGGCAAAGGTGGAACAGCTGCAGCAGTACCGCCAGAAGTTCATGGATGCCATGGACGATGACCTCAACACGGCCGATGCGCTGGCTGCTATTTTTGAGCTGGTTCGTGAAATCAATACCGAGGTCAAGAATCCGGCTTGCACCCATGCCTTTGTACAGGCTTGCTTCGATCTGATGATGGAGCTGTGCGGCGTCCTTGGCATTGTCGACCATCTGGAAAAGAAGAGCATCGACAGCGAGGTAGAAGAGCTGATTGCTCAGCGCACCGCTGCCAAGAAGGCTAAAAACTTTGCTGAAGCTGACCGCATCCGCGACTATCTGCTCAATGAGAAGGGCATTGTCATCAAGGATACGCGTCAAGGCACCCAGTGGAGCTATAAAGAAGACTAAATAATATTGACAGTTCAATACGTTTATGGTGAGTCGTCTGTTCGCAGCAGACGGCTCATTTTTTATATCAAGATTAGATTGTCAGTTTTTGTAAAAATGACAGAATGATAACGAAAATAACAGAACAATAACAGTTCTTAAGAAAACATAAAAATATGTAACAATCCCTTGCATTTGTCACCCAACAGTGCTATTATCTAGGCAATGAAAAGATCCAAATAGATCTCGAAGGAGTGACAAATATGGATAAGAACATGAAAAAACGAGTTATCGCGGTAGGTGCCTCTGCCTGTCTTCTGTGTTCGAGCGGCGCATTTGCTGTAGAACCGAATCAGAATACGGATACAACTGTTCCGGCAGCTGTTGCTGCTGTGGACAATGCTGGATCTCAGAGCCAGAATGTAGCGGCTTCTAAGACGGTATACGTTACCACAGATTTGAATGTACACGAGCAGCCGGACGCTTCGTCTAAGGTGCTTGGTACACTGAAAAAGAATACAGCTGTTACGGTGACAGCGGAAAAATATGGCTGGTATACCATTACCTTTGGCGGTCAAACTGCCTATATCAGCGCGAAGTACACGACGGATACCAATCCGTCCCAGCCGACGCCGACCCCGACACCATCGCAGACAACGACGGTGTATACAACGGCAAATCTGAAGGTTCGTGCACAGCCGAACACCAGTGCGAAGGTTCTGGGTTCGTTGACAAAGGGAGCGAAGGTAGAGACATATAGCCTGAAGGATGGCTGGTATGAAATCAAGTTCAACGGTCAAACCGGCTATATCAGCGCGCAGTACACCACGACTACGGATCCGTCTCAGTCGACGCCGACCCCGACACCACAGACTAAGACCGTGTATACGACGGAAAATTTGAAGGTTCGCGCACAGCCGAACACGAATGCGAAAGTGTTGGGTACGCTGGCAAAGGGCTCGAAGGTAGAAACCTACGGTCTGAAAGATGGCTGGTATGAAATCAAGTTCAGCGGTCAGACCGGTTATATCAGTGCGAAGTATACCTCGGATACCAATACACCGCAGCCGTCTCCGTCTCCGGTGCTGACCGTATATCCGAAGGAGGATCTGCGCGTTCGTGCACAGCCGAACAACACCTCGACTATTTTGGGTGTGCTCAAGCAGGGAACTGCTGTGGAAACTCTTGGTGAAACCAATGGCTGGTACTTAATCAAGTACAACGGTCAGGATGGCTATATCAGCAAGGCATATACCACGACAGAGAAGCCGAATGCCCCGACTGTGAAGTTTACGGATGTTTCGCAGAGTGATTGGTTCTATGAGCCGGTTATGTGGGCGGTATCCAACAATATTACGGCTGGCGTCAGCGACACCAAGTTTGCACCGAATCAGACCTGCACCCGTGCACAGGCGGTTGTCTTCTTGTGGAATCAGGCTGGCAGACCGACCGTCTCCAGAAAGAATGCATTTAAGGATGTCAAGTCTTCGGATTGGTATTATCAGGCTGTTCAGTGGGCGGTATCGAAGGGAATTACCGGTGGTACGTCTAAGACGACATTTAGCCCGAATAAGACCTGTAATCGCGCAGAGATTGTGACCTTCCTGTGGAATCGTGCCGGAAAGCCGACGGTTTCGACAAAGAATCCGTTTACCGATGTCAAGTCCTCGGATTGGTATTACAAGGCTGTTCAGTGGGCAGTGGCAAAGGGCGTTACCGGCGGTACGTCTAAGACGACGTTTAGCCCGAAAAAATCCTGCACTCGTGCACAGATTGTGACATTCCTGTATAACAATCGATAATCCATCGAAATAGAGAAGCAGCTCTTCCAAACGGAAGAGCTGCTTTTTTACAACAAAAAAGAACACATCGTGTGATGTGTTCTTTGATGGTATCCTGTTATAATCGGGGATTGAAATTACTCTGCAGTATACGGCAGCAGAGCGATGTGACGAGCACGCTTGATAGCCTCGGTCAGCTGACGCTGATGCAGGGCACAGGTACCAGTCATACGACGCGGCAGGATCTTGCCACGCTCGGACATGTATCTCTTCAGCTTTGCTACGTCCTTATAATCAATAGCCTCAACCTTATCTACACAGAAAGAACAAACCTTTCTGCGGCGACGGCCGCCGCGATTGGGGCGATATTCTCTTTTTTCTTCAGCCATTGTCATAACCTCCTTGTTCGATAATCAAAACGGAACTTCGCCGTCATCATCGGAAATTTCAGCAAAATCCGAATTGCCTGCCGGCATATCAAAGCTTGGTGCAGGAGCGGACTGCTGCGGAGCAGCATACGGATTCGGATTCTGATATCCGCCATTCTGCGGGTAGCCACCATTGTTGTTCGGATAGCTTCCGCCGCTCTCACGAGAACGCTTGGACTCGCCAAACTGTACCTCGTCTGCGACAACTTCAATAGATGTGCGATTGTTGCCGTTCTTGTCTTGCCAGCGTCTGGACTGGATGCTGCCCACTACCACGATCATCTGGCCCTTGGTGAACCACTGCGAAACAAATTCTGCGGTACGTCTCCAAGCAACGATGTCAATGAAATCCGTCTGACGATCTCCATTATTGCCGCTGTAATTGCGGTCAACAGCGATAGAGAACGTAACGACCGGAATATTGCTCTGTGTGTAGCGAAGCTCTGGATCGCGGGTAAGGCGACCCATAAGAATTGCTTTATTCAGCATATTCTGTCACCAATCCTTAGTCTTTGCAAACGATGATGGAACGCATAACGCCATCGGTGATCTTGTAAACACGATCCAGCTCAGCCGGGAAAGACGGCAGAGACTCGAACTCGATCAGGGTGTAGTAGCCTTCACGCAGGTCGTTGATCTCATATGCCATTCTACGCTTGCCCCAGTCGTCAACAGATACTACAGTACCGTTGTCAGCGATCAGAGACTTGAACTTTTCCACGATAGCGGTGATTGCTTCCTCACCAAGATTCGGGTTGACAATGAAAATTGTTTCGTACTTACCATTTACCTTTGCCAATTTAAGCACCTCCTTCTGGCCTTTGGCCCACACCTTGTGTGTGAGCAAGGATACTTTACCAGTATAACGCTTTTTAGGCGTTTGTCAAGAGGTGATGCGAAAAAAAACAAAAAATATTTTGAGATTTTGTCTTGACGCGCCGATATATGCTGTGATAAAATACAATACAGATGCTAATGTGGCTCAGGGGTAGAGCAGCTCACTCGTAATGAGCAGGTCGTCGGTTCAAATCCGACCATTAGCTCCATGATAAACCGTCTGTTTCGTAAGAAATGGGCGGTTTTTTGTATTTTTAGAGAAACTATATTTTAGAAACTATCAACGTTGTCCCTTATTTGTCCCTTATTTGTCCCTTATTGCCCTCAAAAACTGTCCCTTGTACGGTCTCGGAAGGGCAAAAAGAGAGAGCACGCACTTCCTATCAGCCATTTTTAATATTGACAATGCATGTACATTGTGACATACTGATATGGCAATGACGCGTCAGAAAAACAGGAGGTGGAGCAAAAATGGCTCAAAGAAGTATTCAAGGCAATCAAGAACTTGCAAGAAAGATTAAGAATAGGCGCAACGAACTGAATTTAACGATCGAAGAAGCTGCCTTGAGAGCTGGGGTAGGTACAAAAACTTGGAGTCGCTACGAAGCGGGTGAATCCATTCGCCGGGACAAATGCAGGGGGATTTGTAAAGCACTAAACTGGCGTGATTTCCCTGATGGGAAAAGTGATGCTGAGAAGAAATCTCTGGTTGAAGAATGCCGGGATCATGAAGCTTGGTCTCAGTTTCTTGCGGATAACTACGGTTCCGGCGCCGCTATGGCTTTTGCAATAGGCAGCGATATCCTGCTCGATTATATTAATCAGGATCAATCAGATCTTGCATCTATGCCTTCCGGTTCACATATTGGTCAACTGAGTACATCGTTCATTTCTGAGGAACTCCCTCCGCAGTTTTTGATGCGGTATAACTACGACTTCCTCTATAATATGAAATGCGTTCTTCTCCAATTAAGATGGAGGGCAAAGCATGGGATGCCGATAGCTGCTCATAGTATTTTGGAGGAGCTGATTATTTATTTATGCAATGAAGAAGCACAGACGCTTATCGAAATCGGTGTAGGTGCGGATAATCTCATTGATAACGAGCATCTCGATCATTCAGAGGATTGGGTCTTTGACATGTTTGATGATATGGATATCATCACTTACCTATATTCGAATGAGTATCTGGCTGAAAATCATCCGTTTCATTTTGAGCATTGGAATGACCAGCAGTTTTATATGGATTGATCTTGCGGCCAGTAGTATTTGAAGCCAGTGAAATACAAAATGAACATGGAGGAAACTAATGTTTGAACAGATGAAGTGGGAAAACGTCTATGAGCTTTGGAGGATGTACGGTTATCATTTTCCCAAAGTGCTTACAGAGCCTGTATCCGCTGAAACGGTATTTGTAGAATACAAGCAAGATGGTTACATCTACGGGTACGATTGGCTTGAAGTTACAGAAGCTCATGAAAGAAAACAATTGATTGAAAAGAATCCTACACAGTTTCTGTATTTCACAAAACCCACCAATAAGGGTACAATTCAAACTGCTGAAATGTTGATGGAAGCTCGCAACGAAGAGGAACTAGCCGCCATCTGGATAGCTGCTACAGCCAAAGAATTGTCTGAATATAGGGGCAGAAGAAATTTAGGATATTATCCACACATGCTGCATATGGCTGCATGCGAATTCCTGGGAACTCGGTATTATTTGTGGCACCACGCAATGAAAAGACTGGTACCGGAAATCATGATTCCTTCGTCCATTTTAGAGAATATTGTCTGTAAAGATGCAGAACCCGTTGTTGGACTTATTCAGATGAACACCGTATTGCTGAAAAGCACTTGGAGTATTCTGAGATATTCCTCTTTGAAAGATAGAGAAGTTCCAAAATCTTCCTACCGTATAAGCCTCGAATAGTTTAAAGCGATTGCAAAAACTGACCATACAGTGACTGGTATAGTGCTCCGTGCGAGTGTAATAGACCAAAACAGAAACCCCAGACTATCAGATTATTTTTGGTAGCTTGGGGTTCCTACTTTTGCCCAGATATATTTTTTGTCGTGTGCTTGACATACGGGTGCCGCAAGTTGTGAATATGAATCGGCGGTAAATCAGACCGCGCAATGAATGCATGAAACATTTGGTTACGCTGTCGGGATTGATGGGCGTGCCGTCAAGCTGGGTAAACAGTCGCGGGTGCTCTGTCCATGCCGGATTCCATGCACTGCCCAGTTTCAAGCGTTGTTCTGCCTGATGCGCTTTGTATACTCGAAGCATGGACAAGACAGAAGCGGATACCAATGCTTTTCGATGGGGAAAACTGGCGAGAGCAAGAGACGCGGCGCAAGATGTAGCAGGCAAGGAAAGCTCTGACGTAACATACAAGAAGCTGTCAGAAGCCGAAGGAGGGGACAATGAAAGAGACATGTCAAAACGCCACAGCGGGCGTCTACGGCGGCGAATAAGCCATGCGTGAGCCGTTCAACATAGACGGACAACAGAAAAGCACCTCTCATTCCGGTTTACGGCTGGAACAAGGGGTGCTTTTGATTGTATTAGGCGGTCTGTGCTTTCTTTGCTCGCTCTTTGGCAGCGTGTGCGGATGATTTGGAGATTCCGAACCGTGCGCCGATCTGCGACAGGCTCATACCGGATTCAAACAGGCGTAAGATTTCGCTGTCTTGGTTTTCCGACTCGCTGGCGGGAGCTGTGGAAAAAGCTGGCTTTTCTGGTTCGGTTTCTGGTTCCGGTGCAACCCGCTCATTTTTGAGCAGGTCTATTTCTTCTCGCAGCCGTTTAATCACTTCATCTGATGCCGTCAGGGCGTGCCGGTATTCGCTTCCCTGTTCTCACAGCTGCTCATTTTTGTATAAATATATTTTTGCGAAAATTATATTTGCGTAAGTATAAAAATTGGTATATAATATTCAGATAATAGGGAGGTATATCTACATGGGCGAAACGCCAAAAGTAAGTAAGGCTCAGCAGAGAGCCACAAATAAATATATTGCAAAGGCTTATGACCGAGTAAATCTTACACTTCCGAAAGGAAGAAAAGAAGAAGTCAAGGCTCATGCAGAACAGCGGGGAGAAAGTCTCAACGGGTTTATTCAACGTGCGATAGATGAAACCATACAGCGGGACGATGCGCCTGCCGGAGAAGGGAAATAGAATATGAATGAAGAGCTTATACCTGTTGGAGAGTATCAAGAATCCTTCAATAAACAATTGGATATATCTTTGCCAACAGGGACAATCTATAGATCTTCACGGCTGATAAATCATATACAGCGCAGGCACCCTGATTTTGTGGGATACATGGATAAATTGCCGGAAATATTACTGAATCCAGACTATATAGGGAAGAATCCTAAAGAACCGGATAGTATGGAGCTTGTAAAAGTGTTTGATGATAATATCTTGGTTGCTATCAAATTGGATATAAAAAACAATTACTTGTATGTGGCATCGCTGTATAATATCTCAGATGGAAAGCTACATAATCGTATACATAGTGGACGTTTGAAAAAAGTACAACAACAAGATTGACTTTACACAATCTACGCGGTATAATATACATGAACAAAAGATAGAATATGAGAGGGTTGTTGAAGTCGGAAATGGCTCCCGATACCAACGAAAGTTGACGTGATGATGGATACGCCGCCCATCCAATAACCCTAAAATATTATAGAGGGTCGCTTTCTTCGGAAGGCGACTTTTTATTCTTCAGCAGTAGGTATGCACTTCGAGGTGGTGAATTTCGTAGCAACCACGCACCCATTGGGTCAAAAGAGCTTATACCTGTTGGAGAGTATCAAGAATCCTTCAATAAACAATTGGATATATCTTTGCCAACAGGGACAATCTATAGATCTTCACGGCTGATAAATCATATACAGCGCAGGCACCCTGATTTTGTGGGATACATGGATAAATTGCCGGAAATATTACTGAATCCAGACTATATAGGGAAGAATCCTAAAGAACCGGATAGTATGGAGCTTGTAAAAGTGTTTGATGATAATATCTTGGTTGCTATCAAATTGGATATAAAAAACAATTACTTGTATGTGGCATCGCTGTATAATATCTCAGATGGAAAGCTACATAATCGTATACATAGTGGACGTTTGAAAAAAGTACAACAACAAGATTGACTTTACACAATCTACGCGGTATAATATACATGAACAAAAGATAGAATATGAGAGGGTTGTTGAAGTCGGAAATGGCTCCCGATACCAACGAAAGTTGACGTGATGATGGATACGCCGCCCATCCAATAACCCTAAAATATTATAGAGGGTCGCTTTCTTCGGAAGGCGACTTTTTATTCTTCAGCAGTAGGTATGCACTTCGAGGTGGTGAATTTCGTAGCAACCACGCACCCATTGGGTCAAAAGAGACGCAGGAGAGTGCTACGCCTGCCAGAGTGCCAGTTTTACAGGAAGAGAGTGACGCTTTGTTGCTCTCTTTTTTGATGCCCAAACGGGCGGGAGTTGCAGAAAATGCAGCTGCAGCACGCCCGATCAGCTGCAAAATAGCGGAATATTTGCAGGAGAGAGGGAAGAGGAATGCATGAAAGGGTGTCCTGAAACGGGATACCTTGCACAGGAGACGGAATGCATAGAGCACGGTCACGGAAAATGTGACGCAATTAGGCTGCTAAGAAATGCTGAGGTTCGGAATGTGTGCGGTTAGTATCCTGGATGCCGAAACGGTATTTGAGATACTACTAGCTCCATGATAAACCGTCTGTTTCGTAAGAAATGGGCGGTTTTTTGTATTTCTGTTGATACGGGAAACAAAAAAATCTCCTCAACAAGTCATTGCTAAGGAGATTTTTGCCGTCAGGCGGTTTGCTGGGTACACTGGGTGCGCTGCATAATCCAATTGAAAATTAAACAGAAGCCAAGCGCAAACAAAACACCGAATACATTCTGAAATACACGCAGGCCCATTGCCGCGGATACGCCATAGAGCTGGGAAGCAATGGCAAGAGCACCAAAGGTATTAAAGACTGCTTGCCAGCCGTATTTGGCGGAGAAACCGACACCAATGCCGCCGATGACACCGATATACGCATAAATCGCAGACGGCAGGTAGGTATACAAAACAAAAAAGCACAGCACACCGGCGATATTGCCGATAATGCGTCCGCGCACGCGAGACTGCATGTCTTCCATGACAGGAAGAATCGCAGACATGGCGGCAATACCTGCCCACATGGCACGCGGCATACCAAACAGTTCGGCAAGGAAAATGACCAGCGGAACACAAAGGATTTGACATAACTGCCATTTAGAACGCGGATGCGTCAGCGTGAAGGCTGGTAAGATGTCCTGTACATGCAGATCATAGGTCTGATGCCGATGGTTCTTATAAAAGACTGCACAGACGAGAATAGCACCGACTGCCATACCGGCGATACGTGTCAGATATTCTGTACCGGAGACGTCATAGCCGTACAGCAACAGATAGCTGAGAACCAGCGTAGATTGATTGAACATGCGTGGTTCGTGGCAGCCGAATAAGATTAAAATCAAAATGGCTGCGGCGTTGATGAGCAACCCGACAAATGGATTGGCCATATTGGCAACATGCGTGGCAATCGTCATGATGGCGAAAAACAGTGCAAGCAAGCCGGTTGATTGCTTGGCATCCATCCGAAGATCTGCATTTTTAAAGACCAACAGATGCAGTAAAACGACAACACCGACAATGCTGTTTCCGGAGCCGAAAATAAGACTGTACAGCGTCACAAAAACAAAACAAAATCCGACGGTAATGGCGATTTTGAACAGATAAATCAAAATGTGCCGCCGTTTTTCCTGTGCGGTTTGGCTCTCGCGGATGATCTTCTTAGAACCCGCTTGATTGAGTTGTAATTCTTGATAAAACGTCATAAAAAAGCTCCCTTCAAAAAAGTCGCGACGAACAGTATACGACGATTTCAAAGGGCTTGCAAGGAAAAACTTGTAAAATAGGAGAAAATTCAAAATTTTTTAAAAAAGTAAGCCAGAAGTCTCTGAGATAAGACTTCTGGCTCTGTTTTTTTTGATTTACGTACCAAAGTACGAGAAGTGCATATAATCCTTCTTGCTGTTCCATGTGCCGCCCCAGCCGAAGCCATACTTGGCAAAGATGCGAACGACTTCACTGTTTGCCGGAATGGAATAGGCATCCTCGCCCGGCTTCCAATACGAGCCGGTCAGCGGTGCGCCGGACTTGGTGCACATATAGTTTTCTTCCCAGTTGATGTCCAAAGCTGTGCCAAGACAATGCTCAGAAGAAGAACCGTCGCCGCGCCAGCTGTAACCGCCCAAAGAATGAATCGGAAAGCGTTCATTACCTGCGTAAATTTCTGCAAAAATCTGACGAACAGAGCTTGCCAACGCTTCATGTACCTGTAAATGCTTGGTGCGAGTCACTTTATTGCCATCGCTGTCGAAATCCCATACCTGTACAGCAATATCTACCTGATGTTTGCTGGCTTCCGATGCACTGGCGTATTTGTGATAGCTCGATCCGGAACCGAAAATACGTGCAACTTTATCACTGTATCGTTCACCGGCATACGTCATGCCTGCTGGAATCGTAGAGGAAATCACGGACTCCGTTGTCTGCTGATAGGTAGTTGTCTGATTCTCAGTTGTACTGTCAGACGAAGCGTCTTGTGTCTGGGCTGGAACCGTATACGTATATGTCCGCATCGCTGGATTCAGCAGGGAAGAATCCGGCTGTGCTGCGTCTGCTGTGACAACCAGCTGGGTAGCTGTGTCGGCAGATGCCAGTAATTTACCGTCACAGTCAAATCCATCGACAGACCAATACCAAATGCCCGGCTGATTTTGGATTTCTGTCGGCAGAGTATATTCCTGTGCACCGCTGCCGGTTGAAGCAATTTGTTCGACATACATCGGCTTTTGTGCGAAGTTTTCCTGCTGATAGAAGTACAACAGATAATAGTCTGCACCGCTGCCTGTCCAGCTGACGGCGTTCGTGCCCGAGTGCATAGAAATGGTGCTGATGGTTTCGGTTGTGCTGCTGGTACCGCGACCTGTATGTACGGCAGCGGCAACGCGATAGGTTAAAAGAGAGGCTTGCTCTGCGGAAATTTGTTCACCGACACCGAGCAGCTGGTCACCGATACCGCTCGTGAGACCTTGCCGGATAAAATAGGCCACGCCTTCCTGTGCCCAATCCGGCACATAGGCGCCGTCGGTATACGAATACAACGCTTCGGCGATTTCATTTTCTGACAGATCTGTACCGCTGTTTGCACTGCGCACAGCCTGATATAATACAGCGAACAGCTGCTGCCGATTGGCAGGCTCACGCGGCGAAAACATGCCGGCTTCCTCCTGTGTCAAACCCAACAGCCATGCCTCTTGGACATCCGCGCTTTTGGTGTCCGTAAACGGGCATACCGTGCGTTTGGCTTGGTCACGGCTCATCAGTGCGTCATAGGAAGTGTCTGTCAGAGATGCATACAGCCGCACGGCGAAAGAACACGCTTGCTCCTTCGTAATAGAAGCGGTTGCCAATTGCCCATCTAGACTGTCCGGCAGCAGAGACGCTTGATCCGCCGCAGAGAGCACGGTTTTGGTATCTTCCGATGCCTGTTTTAAATCGACAGCTTGTGCATGTGGTGCGCCCATCAGGCAAGCACTCAATGCGACAGCTGCCGCGCAACCCCAAAATGGATATTTCATTGAGTTGCTGTCACTCCTTTTCTGTATCGATACAATTCAGAGTTAGTATAACACAATTTGTTTGCTAAAAGAACGAGAATCACAAAAAATACACAAAGAATTTTACTCCCAAATATCGCGATGATCCTTGTGTGTATAGGGAAATACGGTTAAACTGCCGTCTGCTGAACAAATAGCCAAAAAGATGTCCGTTATCCGTACATGCTGCCGCGCGAGCTGCTTGTCCAGCCAAGCGCGGTCAAATCCCATGTTTTTGAGATTGCGTTCCATGAGCACGCCGTCTAAAATCACATTGCCGCAGGCGGTCTCCTGAGAAACGGAGAGAGCGAGATCTTCCGGTGTCGCCGGACGGTAGCGGCTGACCGGCAAAATGCTGATGCTGCCGTTGGCCTCCAGTACAGCTGTTTGAATTTGACTGAGATCGAAATAGCCTTGGTTGCGGCATTCCATCAGAAATTCATGGATGTCCATGTGCGCCCGCTTGAAATTCTTATCATATAATCTGCCATTGTCGAGCAGAATCGACGCGCGGCCGTTGAGAAAGCGGCGCAAAGGCAGTGAACGATTGGGCAAGACGGCAAGAATCCATGTTGCGACACCAAATACCAGCAGGGCGACCAGCCATTTCCAGAATTCCTGTCCCTCTGCGACGGCGAGTTCTGCGCCAATCGAACCGATTGTAATCCCGTTGATATAATCAAAGGTACTGAGCTGTGCCAATTGCCGATGCCCGATTGCCTTGGTGATAGCAAATAAGACTGCCAAGGCGAGCAGAGCAGTGAGCGCCGTTTGTACTGCAAACATATCCAATCCTCCCTAGCGTTTGACGATATTCTAGTATGTGCAAAAAATTCTGCATGATACACAGCTGTCCTGCATGGGATTTTTGCATTGCGGGTATTGGATGACCGTGTTATAATTCTGCACAAAGGCGGGAGGTATCGCGATCATGAAAAAAATCAGCACACGAAATGCGATCTTGGCGGGTATTTTTGGATGGTTTTCCTTTTTATTAGTAGACAGCATTTGCTTTGCTTTACTTACGATGAAATTTACTTGGCAGCCTGCGGCGATTATCTCTGCGGTGCTCGGTGCCATGGCGGCACGCTGGATCTCTTATAGTTTCGCGCGCAACAAAGCAGTTGGTTTTTGTATTCTGTTTGTTCTTCTGACGGCGGGCGTGCAGTATTTGATGGGCTCCGGCAGCATGACACTGTCTGCTCTTGTCGCGGCAGTGTTCTTGGTTGTCTTTTGGCTGGTAGGCATGACGACAAAAAAAGCAGAATAAAAACAGCGCAGGTTTTTCCGTCATTCGGAAAACCTGCGCGATTTCTTTCTAAACCGGTATTTAGACGTTGTTCTGCATTCGTTTAAAATCGAGATAGCCCTGTAAAATGAGGGATGCCGCGACTGCATCGACATTTTTCTTGTGCTTTTTCTGCTTTTTGCCAGAGGCGTGCAAAATCGCATGGGCTTCAATGGTGGTGCGGCGTTCATCCCAGTAGACAACCGGAACACCGGTGCGCGATTCCAGCTCTGCGCCGAGCGCCTTACACTTTTCTGCACGTTCGCCTTGGGTGGCGTTCATATTTTTCGGCAGACCCATAACGATTTCTTCAATTTTTTCTTTCTGTACGAGAGCAGTCAGTTCTTCCAGCAGCTTTTCGGTATTCCAAGTGGAAATGACCTGTGGAGAACCTGCCAAAAATCCGGTCGGATCAGAAATCGACACACCTGTGCGTGCATCGCCGTAATCAATTCCCATAATTTTCATGTTCCGTAAACTCCTTTATTCTATAAATCTATTGTAGCATACGGGGGATTCCGATGCAAATGACATTGCACTTTTTGCGTTTGATTGTTATAATAGAACAAGCAAAAAATGAGAGAAGGGGTTGATGATATGGCACAATCCAAAAACAATCGAAAAAAAGGACGCAAGAAGAACAATAAATCCCATGCGGCACAGACGACAAAAAACGCGGTTCCAACCATGCGGGACTGGGATAAAGAGAAAAAAATCCGATTTGCCTGTCTGGGCGTGATGATTGTAGGATTTGTGCTTGCACTGATTGACAATCGCATCACTTCTCTGATTGGCTATCCGCTGGCATTTATCGGCGCCGCAGCGTCTATGGTCAATACGCAATGGGACACGACCAACCATAAGATTACAAAAATTGTCCTGTGCGTGTTCTGTATGCTGTGCGCGATGCAGTTTGTGCTCCTCATTATGGGAAATGGGTGAGGAATACATGAAATTATAACATAAAGGAGAATATACACATGGCAGAATCCAAATCCAAGAGAAAAAACGGAAAAAAGCGTGCGCCGCAGCGCAAGGCACCACCGAAGGCACCAACAAAAGCAGAGATTGAAGCGGCAGAACAGGAAGTAAAGAAGAATAGAAAGAATACCTATATGGGACTGATTTCTGTTGCCATTATGCTGGTCGGCATTCTGGTCGGACAGTTCTGCGGACAGATCGGCGCGTTTGTCGGCTATCCGATTGCGTTTGTCGGCAGTATCCTCGGCATTTTTGCGTCGCGCACCCAGGAGAGAGGCCGCACGATGACCATGATCTGCTACACCATTTTCGCTGTTCTCGTCGCGTACAGCTGGTTCTTCCAGATCATCAACCGCTAAAGGCGGACGAAGTCGGCACAGTGCTGTGTTCGTGACAAAAACATCTGCGAAAATTTGTGAAAAATAAATTATCCAATCGGCATTGACGAAAGATACCCTGCGTGTTATAATAACAACACCTATGCAGGGTATTTTTTTATGCTCTCTTTTGGGAAGCAACCCTGCAAAGGGAGGCAATTATTTAAGGAGGTGCCGTTATGCGCGTTAAGGTAACCCTGGCTTGCACCGATTGCAAGCAGAGAAACTACGACAAGATGAAGAACAAGAAGAACAACCCGGAGCGTCTTGAGATGAAGAAGTACTGCCCGTTCTGCCGGAAGCACACACTCCATCGTGAGACCAAGTAAGGCTGGAGAAAGGATACGGCTTCATGGCTAAGAAAGACCAGAACGCTTCTGAGAAGAAGAACTCCGGTAAGGAGAAGAAGCCGGGCTTCTTTTCCAGAATTGGCAAGTGGTTCCACGATCTGAAGAGCGAATGCAACAAGATTGTGTGGCCGACTCGTAAGCAGACTGCGAACAATACGCTCATCGTTATAGCTACCATTCTGGTCATCGGTGTGTTTATCTGGATTCTGGATGCAATCTTTAATCTCGGAATCACAACGCTGATCTCTGTGGCTGCGTAAGCGGAAAGGTTTGAAAACAAATGTCTGAGACACCAAAATGGTATGTCGTTCATACCTACTCTGGCTACGAAAACAAAGTAGCCTCATCTATTATGAAAGCGGTGGAGAACCGCAAAATGCATGACCTGATTACCGAGGTAACCATTCCGGTCGAGACCGTCCGCGAAGTCAAGGACGGCAAGACCCGCGAGGTAGAGCGCAAGCTGTTCCCGGGTTACGTTCTGGTAAAGATGATCGTGACCGACGAGAGCTGGTACCTCGTGCGCAACACGCGCGGCTGCACCGGCTTCGTAAGCCCGAATTCCAACAAGCCGCAGCCTCTGACTGACGAGGAAGCGCGCAAGTGGGGCGCAGTGTCCCGCGAGGTGGAAGAGGTGCAGATCGGTTACAAGGTCGGCGATTCGGTACGCGTCTGCGGCGGTCCGTTTATCGACTTTGTCGGCGTTGTCGACGAAATCGACGCAGGACAGAACAGGGTTCGCATTACCATCCCCGTGTTCGGACGTGAGACCCCGGTTGAGCTGGAACTCAATCAGGTCAAAGCCGTTGATGAGGAGTAATTCCTCGTTTTTTGGCAGGTGGGAGAGCGCAGCGATTGCGTAAGCACATTGCCAAGCGACTCGCCATTACCACATTTTTCAAGGAGGTGCTATACAAATGGCACAGAAAGTAGTAGGATTTATTAAGCTTCAGATTCCGGCAGGCAAGGCAACACCGGCTCCTCCGGTAGGTCCGGCACTCGGCCAGCACGGTGTCAACATTATGGCTTTCACCAAGGAATTCAACGAGCGCACCAAGAATGACGCAGGTATGATTATCCCGGTCGTTATCACGGTATACGCTGACCGTTCGTTCTCCTTCATCACCAAGACCCCTCCGGCTGCTGTCCTCATCAAGAAGGCATGCAACATCCAGAGCGGTTCTGCGGTTCCGAACAAGACCAAGGTTGCAACGATCAGCATTGACGACGTCCGCAAGATTGCAGAGACCAAGATGCCTGACCTGAATGCTGCTTCTGTAGAGGCTGCTATGAGCATGATCGCAGGCACCGCCCGTTCCATGGGCATCACTGTCGCTGAGTAATTTCTCGCGACCTGAGTTATTTTAATTTTCATTTGCTGACGGCGGCCCGCGCCGTCTGGTGGGAGGAACCAATCGTTCCGAATTAACCACTAAAGGAGGAAATTTATCGTGCGCAAAGGTAAGAAGTATATTGAGAGCACTAAGATCGTAGATCGCAGCAAGCTCTATGACACTGATGAGGCTTTTGACACTGTCGTAAAGACTGCAAAGGCAAAGTTCGACGAAACTGTCGAAGTTCACGTAAAGCTGGGCGTTGACTCCCGTCATGCTGACCAGCAGGTTCGCGGCGCTATCGTACTGCCGAACGGCACCGGTAAGAATGTTCGCGTACTTGTTTTCGCTAAGGGCGATAAGGCACAGGCAGCTCTCGACGCTGGCGCAGAATTTGTAGGCGCTGAGGATCTGGTTCAGCGCATCCAGAAGGAAAACTTCTTCGACTACGACGTAGTTATCGCTAGCCCGGACATGATGGGTCTGGTAGGCCGTCTGGGTCGTGTACTCGGCCCGAAGGGCTTGATGCCGAACCCGAAGGCTGGCACCGTAACCATGGACGTTGCGAAGGCTGTAAACGAGGCTAAGGCTGGTAAGATCGAGTACCGTCTGGACAAGACCAACATCATCCATTGCCCGATCGGCAAGGCATCCTTCGGTGCTGAGAAGCTGGCTGAGAACTTCAACACCCTGATGGGCGCTGTTCTGAAGGCTCGTCCGGCAGCAGCAAAGGGCCAGTACATCCGCTCCTGCGTAGTTGCATCTACCATGGGCCCTGGCATCAAGATCAACGCTGCTAAGCTCGGCAACAACTAAGTTTAAGATTTTTAAACTTTTTTCAAAAAAGCCCTTGACAGGAATGAATCGGGCTGTTATACTATAATAGCTCGTTCAAAGACAGCAGGAGATGGACAATCCATCGTAACCGGTTTTTACCATCCTGCCGAGGCAAGCATTTGTGAAATTTTCCAAATGATTTTTCATGCCCTTCTGTCTTTGAGCAGAAGGGCATTTTCTATGTCCCAATCACTTTTATGGAGGTGAAACAGACTATGCCAAACGCAAAGGTTCTGGAACAGAAGAAGGCACAGGTTGCTTCTCTGGTTGAAAAGATCAAGAATTCCCCGGCTGGTGTTGTTGTTGATTATAAGGGTATCAACGTAGCTGACGATACCGCTCTCCGTAAGGAGCTGCGCGAGAACGGCGTTGAGTACGCTGTTGTCAAGAACACCATGCTGAAGTTTGCCGCTCAGGAAGTTGGCTTCGACGGTATGTTCGAGCATCTGCATGGCACCACTGCTATCGCAATTGCATCCGAAGACGTTGTAGCTCCGGCAAAGATCCTCGCTAAGTTCGCTAAGGATCATGAGAACTTCAACATTAAGACCGGTTTCCTCGATGGTGCTGTTGTACCGGTATCCAAGATCGAAGAGCTGGCTAAGCTGCCGAGCAAGGAAGTGCTCATCGCACAGACCCTCTACAGCTTCAACTACCCGATTATGCAGCTGGCTATTGCGCTTAACGCAATTGCTGAGAAGGGCGAGGCAGATCAGGAAGCTCTGGTTTCCACTCTGGTTGCTGCTGAGGCTCCGGCTGAAGAAGAAGCAGCAGCTGAATAAGCTTTGCTGCTAAAAACAGGGAAGAAATTCCCCATCCACACATTTAACTTTTGAAATTATGGAGGTTACTACCATGACTGTCAATGAAATTATTGATGCTGTCAAGGAACTGAAGGTTCTGGAACTGGCTGAGCTGGTTAAGGCTCTGGAAGAAGAGTTCGGCGTATCCGCTACTCCGGTTGCTGTAGCAGGTGCTGCTGCAGGCGCTGGCGAGGCTGCTGCTGCTGAGAAGACTGAGTTCGACGTTGTTCTGACCGCTGCTGGCGACAAGAAGATCAACGTAATCAAGGTTGTACGTGCCGTTACCGGCCTGGGCCTGAAGGAAGCTAAGGCTAAGGTTGACGAGCTGCCGTCTACCCTGAAGGAAGGCGCTTCTAAGGAAGACGCAGAAGAGATCAAGAAGCAGCTGGAAGAGGCTGGCGCTTCTGTAGAGCTGAAGTAAGTTTTTACTTTACATCTCAACGCAAAGCAAATCCCCGCGGAATTTCCGCGGGGATTTTTTTTGTCTCGTCTTTTCCTTAACCTCTTTCTTCCGTTCTATTTTTTAGCAGTTCCGCATTCTTCTTTCGCAGGGTCTCTATCAGAGCGTGTACCAATTGTATATCGTCTGAAGTCAGTCCGGTTGTATCAATACCGGACGTTTTTTCAATTCCGAGCAAATAATCCGTGCTTACATGAAAAATCGAAGCGATTTTCATAAGGATTTCCGGAGAAGGGTATCTCTCTTGCAACTCATAATAGGAAACAACGGATTTGCTCACGCCCAATTGTGCCGCCAGCTGCGTTTGGGTCAGCCGCGCTTGCCGCCGCAGCTGTTTGAGCTGCTTTCCAAATTCTACTATATTAACACCTCATTCCACTTGTAGTTTACGTCATCATACGAAATTAAAAAACGAATATGGTTGATTTTAGTATTAAAATAGTTGACATAAAGCGGGTGACGTGCTATGATGGAAAAACAAAGGGGGAATAGCAATTGGAAGCTTTCTTGAAATTCTTGTTTATCGAGTTGCCGCTTCATTTTTTAGTTGAAGTAGCTTTACCAGGGATTGTCGCTGTTGGAATCATTGCTTTCATTATTTTTGCAGCTATTGCTTTGATAAAAGGAGCGTTTATGCTGCTTGTACTTCTTGTGGGCATAATACGAGAGAAAATACATCCGAAAAAATATTTTCCGTTTAACTGCAAAGGCTGTTCTTTATATGATGCGAAGTTTAATCGATGTAAGGGTATACCAGAGTACCTTAAAGTAAAGTTTCCAACGACAGAAGAAGATTGTATGTTTGCAAAGTTGGAGGCTAAAGTACAGCAGCAAATAAGTGGACGTATCAGCCAAAAACAAAACAATGGAGACGGGGAGTAAAACATGGCAGTTATTGGTGCACTTTTGGTTGCCTATTTCGTATGGGCAGTATATGTGGGATGGAATTATGTGAATGCGAAGCAGTTCGCCATTTTGGAGCGGAAGGGCATTCAGTATAAGATTCTCAAAGCCGTTGTGGGATATGTGCTGGGGGTTATTTTTGGCATATATTATCTCATGCGTGCAGTCGTAAAGTTTATACTGCGCATGGCTTGACTAAGATGAGACTGCAGCAATCTATGATACAACCGCTCTTTTCTGCTTTTCCTAAAACCAAGTACGAATTTGGTGGAATTTTAGGTGGAACGGATGGGGTTATCACACAGTTCTATTTGGACAAGGGATTAGAGCCGGAAAGCTATTGTGAATACCGACCGGATGTAGATGCATTGAATGCTTGCATTGCACGATGGAGCGAACAAGGAATTGAATTTTACGGCATGTTCCACACACATTTTGGAGCATCCAAAACGCTTTCGTTGTCCGATCAATCGTATATTCAAGTTATTATGCGGGCGATGCCGGAAGAAATCACACAGCTATACTTTCCGGTTATCCTGCTTCCTGAAAAGCAGATTGTTTCTTACATAGCGACACGAAAGCAGGAACAGATTAGTATTGCATGTGACGAGATTTCTCTCGTTACCATATAAACGACAAGGAGGCTGTTCAAAATGAAAGAATGTCCGAAGAAAATTATGATTCCAAAGGGATGTTTTCGAGGCAATTGCAGCGACTGCATTTATGCAAACTGGCGCGATAAAGACGACTATGGACGGGTGCATTGTGATGGTCCGTATGGCGGTTACAACAGACCGAGCGACCGCAATGGATGTTTTCACTACAAGGGATGAACATATATCGGAGACCTGCGGAGAAATCTGCGGGTCTTTTTTGCAGAAATCGACGCGAAATTGTCCGATTGGAGCATTCACGTCCGAACGGGCTATGCCTTCCGGCGGAGTGAGAGATGCATCCGGTTAACCGGGTGCAAAGAAAAAAAGCGAAAAATGCGGCAATTGTCCGGCAATATGGGCAATTTGAGCTGTTGAATAGGAGAAAACAGCGGGAAAATATTCCTTGTGTAAATTTAGAAAATGCAGGAAGCGAGATGAAATTATTCATCAAATTTGCGGAAACTGTTGTATATATTCAAGCATCTTTGCGGAGTATAGTGAGAAAATGTTGCATTTTGGTTGCAGATGACGAATTTTTGAGCGTTTATATGAGAAAAAAGTTGTATATTTGCAACTGAAAATCTGGAGAAAATTAGCCGATGTTGTCGGTTATTAGCATCATATAATTCTTTCGTGTAAAAATTCGGCAAATTTTTTTCCTATCCATTTGTAAAAAAAATTCAAAAAAAAGCCGAAAAGAGTGGCAGATATAAAAAACTCCTGCTATAATAAAGCCATAGTAAATGAGGTGATACATACATGAAAATTCATAAGTTTTTTGCAGGTTTGACCGTCGTTTGCTTTATTATTACAGTGCTTTCAGGTATTGAAAAGGCCTGAATTTTTATAGGAGGTTATTATCATGGGAATCATTTCTAAGGTTACAGAAGCATTTAACGAGATTAACTGGAACAAGGTTGGCATTTTTACCGGCGGCGTGCTGTTCGGTACGGCTGGCATTAAGATTCTGAGCAGCAAGGATGCCAAGAAGGTTTACACTCAGACCACAGCTGCCGCTATGCGTGCACAGAGCTGTGTCATGAAGACTGTCACCAAAGTGCGTGAAAACTGTGATGACATCGTAACCGATGCAAAGATCATCAACGAGGAGCGCGAAGCTGCTGACGAGTACATCGAGGATGCAAAGGCTGAAGAGAAGACCGAAGAAGCTCCGGCTGAAGAGGCATAAGCTGTCGCATACCATACGGAAAATTTGTGCAGTGCCTGCCTGAGTGCAGGCACTGTTGCTGTTCATAGAGGAGGTTTCCTTTCACATGAAGGGTAAAATTCTGCATGAATCTGCCGGAAGAATCCGTGTGCGTGTGCAGCAGAAGCACATGACGCTGGAACAGGCGGATTTGTTAGAGTATTATTTTAGAAATCAGGACGGTGTCAAGGACGTTCAGGTTTTTGACCGCACCTGTGATATTGTCATTCGGTATACCTGTGCGCGTTCCGAAGTGATTGCAGCACTGGCAGCGTTCTCCTATGCCGAAGCAAAGGCTTTGGATGTCGTGCCGGATCATACCGGCCGTGCTTTGAGCCGCGAATATGAGGATAAGATTGCGGCATCGGTTTTGCGCCGCCTTGTATGCAAGACGGTTGTTCCTGCACCGATGCGTGCGGCGATTGCTTTGGTCAAGTCGGTAAAATATATCCGTCATGGTATTTCGTCTTTGGCAAAGGGCAAGCTGGAGGTAGCCGTATTGGATGCCACGGCAATTACCGTATCTATGCTGCGCGGTGACTTTGATACCGCTTCGTCTGTCATGTTCCTGCTCGGCATCGGTGAGACGCTGGAGGAATGGACACACAAGAAATCTGTGGATGATTTGGCACGCACCATGTCGCTGAATGTCGATAAGGTATGGTGCTTGGTCGATGGTCAGGAAGTGCTGACATCGGTCAACGAAGTACAGGTTGGCGATGAGATCGTCGTTCGCACCAGCAATATGATTCCGCTGGACGGCAAGGTTGTTTCCGGTGAAATGACTGTCAATCAGGCATCGATTACCGGTGAATCTCTGCCGGTACGCAAGGAAGCAGGCACCTATGTTTACGCCGGTACGGTTGTCGAGGAAGGCACTTGCGTGATTTGTGTCGATAAGAATTCCGGCAGCGGACGCTATGACCGCATTGTCAAGATGATCGAAGAGTCTGAAAAGCTCAAGTCCATGTCCGAGGACAAGGCTTCTCATCTGGCAGATAAGCTGGTTCCGTACAGCTTGGGCGGCACCGCGCTGGTATATCTGCTGACGGGCAATGCAACTCGTGCCCTGTCTGTTCTGATGGTTGACTTCTCCTGTGCACTCAAGCTGGCGATGCCGATTTCGGTACTGTCTGCCATGCGTGAGAGCAGCACCCATCATATCTCTGTCAAGGGCGGCCGCTTCTTGGAGGCTGTTTCCGAGGCAGATACTATTGTTCTGGATAAGACTGGTACACTGACCCATGCATCCCCGAAGGTTGCAAAGATTATTCCGTTCGGTGGAAACAATGAAAATGAAATGCTGCGTCTGGCTGCTTGCTTGGAAGAGCATTATCCGCATTCGATGGCGAAGGCTGTCGTACAGGAAGCTGCCAAGCGCGATTTGAAGCACGAGGAATGCCATTCCGAGATTGAATATGTCGTAGCACACGGCATTTCCAGTATGGTAGAAGGTCAGCGCGTACTTATCGGCAGCTATCACTTCATCTTTGAGGATGAGAAGTGCACACTGCGCGACGAGGATAAGGCGCTGTTTGAGACCATTCCGGAGGAATATTCTCCGCTGTATCTGGCAATTTCCGGTGAGCTGGCTGCGGTGATCTGTGTAGAGGATCCGCTGCGTGAAGAGGCAGCAGACGTCATTGACCAGCTCCATGCACTGGGCATTCAGAACGTTGTCATGATGACCGGCGACAACAGCAAGACAGCAAGTGCTGTTGCAGCAAAGCTGGGCATTGACAAGTATTATGCAGAAGTTCTGCCGGAAAACAAGGCAGAATTTGTCAAGGCAGAGCATGAGGCAGGCCGTAAGGTCATCATGGTCGGTGACGGCGTCAACGATTCTCCGGCACTGTCCGAAGCAGACGCAGGCATTGCCATCAGTGATGGCGCAGCCATTGCACGTGAAATCGCAGATATTACGATTTCTGCCGATGATCTGTATACGCTGGTTACGCTGAAGAAGATCAGTGACGCGCTGATGCAGCGCATCAACCGCAATTATCGCTTTATCATTGGCTTTAATCTCGGCTTGATTCTGCTCGGCGTTGCAGGTGTGCTCCAGCCGGCAACCTCTGCTATGCTGCACAATCTGTCCACTCTGGGCATCAGCTTGGACAGCATGACAAACTTGCTCTCTGAGTAAGCAATAGATGGAAATATAATCGCCGCGGTTTGTGCCGCGGCGATTTTTTGCGCTTGAATAGGTGAGTAAAACAGGCAGAGATTACAATATTTTATCTCTATACAATTCCGAAACGTTGTTTTACTTTTGCTACATAGACCGCCATATGATTGACTGCATCTATATTTGTTGTAGTTTGCGAAAAAAGAGAGGATGCAAAGCAGACGCCAAGGTAAAAAGCATATCGGAAAACACCATAACATCGTTCTTCCCAAGCAACACAGATAGAGGAAAGATGTTCTCGTTGTATGGTATGAATTTCATTGTTTAGCTGTTGTGTTAAATCCTGAATTTTTTGAGAAATCATTTGAACTGTTTCTTGGTGCAGAATCATATCATGCATCTGAAAAGCATATTCAGGATGTATATCGAGAGGCTCAGCAGGAGAAAAACACGCTTGAAAATAACTACAGGTACCCTTTTGAAAACTTAAAATGAAAAATTGGCGCATTTTTTGCTCATATTTTTGTTCTATTGCTTGCAAGGTTTTTGTTTGCGCATCAGATAGTATGGTGCTTAACGATTTGATGCTGATTTGATAGTCACGTTCGTATATTTCGCAGCCTTGTTGGATCATATCCTGCTGATAGATTTGCAGCAGCGTTTGTAATAGTTCGTCTGAAAAAAGAGAGTTAAATAATAAGGACAATTCATTTTGAATATTCATCATATATATCCTCCATGGTGATGTTTAGAATAGTATATCATTGCTCAAAATTTCAGTCAATAGCTCTATAGATAAGACGGAAAGAAATAAAAATATCCTCTATAATAAATAGCATCATAACCTAGAGGAGTGACTTATCGTGAGCAAAGACATTGCATTTCGTAATCGAGATCGGTTTATTGAACTTGGCTTGACGATTGCGGCACTCCGAAAGATGCGAGGAATGTCGCAGGAACAGCTGGCGGAAAAGGCAGGGATGAGCCGTTCTCATTTGAGTTCCATTGAAGCGCCGAACATTGTTCGCCCGTTTTCACTGGAAATCTTGTATAACATTGCAGACGCTCTGCATGTTCGGGCGGGAGATTTGCTCAATGCGACGTTTCCAATGGAAGAGAATAGATAATATCTAGGGACTGCTTGATGGCAGTCCTTTTTTATGCTTGAATTGAAAAAAGAGCAAAAGCCTTCCTCTTTGAGGAAGGTGGCACGCCGCAAGCCGTGACGGAAGGAGTAGCACATGAACAAGTCTGCATGAGAGACAAGTTGAATGGTGCGTGAGGCCAAAACTCTCTCAGATTTTTAATGATAAACGATAAAAATATAATGACAAAAGTAAAATTCTGTGCTATACTGCAAGTACAGAAAGGATGTGAGCGGAATGAGTGAACAGGCGAAGAGATCTGTACAGGCTCGGTGCGAGGATATTGGTTTGGTCGCGCGGGCGGCGTTTTGGCTGTACGGCGTGTATGTGCTGGTGCTGCTCGGTATCGGCATTTGGATGCTGACACAGGGGGCAGATCAATTTTCTCTGCACGTGACACAGACGCAAAACGGCGTGATTGGACAGGGATTTTTCAGAAACATGCTGGAGATTGACTTTTCCCGCAGCAGCTTGCGTGCAGATGCCGCGCAACGGGCAAAGCTGGCGTATTTGATTGGATTTTTTACGGCATGGATTGCTAAAGTGCTGTTTTGCGGCATTTTGTATCAGGTGCGCAGCATTTTCCGCAGCATTGCACGGGAACAGACGCCTTTTGTCCTGAAAAATTGTCAGGCATTGCGGCGGATCGGCGTTTTGATTCCGGTCATTAGCGTCATTCGGCAAATGTGCCCGCTTGTTCTGATGCTGTGCGGTATCGGAGAGGGCGGAACGGGCAGCTTGATTCAGATTGATCAATGGCTGATCGGCGGCGTTGTTCTCAGCTTGTCTTATATCTTTGAATATGGTACGATATTGCAAAAGGAATCAGATGAAACACTATAAGGAAGTACTGGAACTATGGCAATTGTTTTGCGGCTTGACCGCGTGATGGCAGACCGAAAAATGACCCTCAATGAGCTTTCTGAGCGGGTAGGTGTCACGAATGTCAATTTGTCAAAATTAAAGACTGGCAAGGTCAGTGCGGTGCGCTTTTCGACGCTTAACGCCATTTGCCGCGCATTGGATTGCCAGCCTGGCGACATTTTAGAATATCAACCGGATGCGGAATGAGAAACATTCACAAATCCGGTGTATAATAGCAAACAGCATCTGTTATCTGTGATAAAGGTTTGTAAAGATTTTCGGAAACCTTTGACATTCAATAGATGCTGTTTTATTATGATGGATGGAAAAAAATTCATGAAAGGATTGCGAATATGAAACATATCATTCAGAAGAGTATTGCCTATGCATTGGCGGCGGCAACTGCTTGTTTTTGCGTTGCTTGTGCATCGGTACAGCCGAGCGGATCTGCATCCGAGAACACACAGCAGACGACCAGCCAAGAGCTGACCTATGACAAACAAAATCACACACCGATTCAGCAGAGCGGATATACTTTCCAGATTATTGATGTGACCTCTGGAGAAGAGTCTGCGACAATTTTCTTTACGATGACCCCGCTGGACAGCAAAGAAGCGGCGGAAAATTTGACGATTACCACAAGCACCGGCGATTGCACGGCCAGCGTGTTGAAATATGATGAGCAGAATAAACAGGCTCTATTTGAATGCAGTGTGGATATGAATGCATCGGAAAAGATGAAGATTTTGGTGCAGGGCGATGGCGTGTATGCAACGGTTCCGGTGACGGTATTGAAGGACAAGAGTGTACAGACAGACACGCCGCTGACCAGCGCTACCGGCAAGAAGGGCACGCTCAACGAGATTCGTCTGAACACCAGCACAATTACCTTCCAGTACACGCTGCCGGGCTATCTGGAAGCACAGAACGAATGGGACAACGATTGGAAGGAATATGTGCATGGCACACCAGATGTCACGGTAACCTTTGCAGACGGCAGCACAAAGACGCTAGAGTTACAGGAACTGCACGGCGATTTGGAGCCGGAAGTCATGAAAACGTATACCCATTATTTTGAGCTTGCTGACGCGATTGATTTGGAAAACGCGGAATCTCTGACAGTCAACGGAACCGACTATACCTTGCACGGATAAAAAAATAACTGTCTTTGAAAAAAAATATGGCAATAAATAGCTTTACAGTGGTCTAATTATATGTTACAATAATACACAAATAGAGGATAGTATCATTGAACGTAAGAATTGGAAGGAGCTGGAAGATATGAAAAATGGCCGGAAAAACACCGCGTACCGCCTGATTTTATGCGCCGTTGCTACGGCAACCGTGTGCACCGGTGTGGGCTATGCAACCTCGCAGAATGGAATGCCTGCGCGCAGCACACAGGGCAAAGCTGCTGTGCAGCAACTGAAAATCACCAAGGGCACGCCTGTTCTCCGAATTTTGGATTCCGTATCCGATGGAACAACAGCTGACGTGCGCATTGCTGTGAAACCGATAGACAGCGAACAGGCAGCAGAAAATCTGATGATTACGGCAAGCACCGGCTCTTGTGGTGTCAGTGTCTTGGAGTATGACGAGCGCAGCAAACAGGCAGTGATTGTATGCAGTGTGGACTGCAAGGGCACAGAGAACATCAAGCTTTTTGTACAAGGCAATGGCGTGTATGAAACCGTGCCGATTACGGTATTGAAGGACAAGAGCGTCCAGCCGCATATACCGCTCACCAGCGCCTCCGGCAGAAAGGGCACGCTCGATGAGATTCGCGTAAATACCAATCGAATTTCTCTTCAATATACGCTTCCGGGTTATTTAGAACCGTCTACACAGTGGGATACGGATTGGAAAGAGTATGTCTATGGCACACCGGATGTCACGGTAACTTTTGCGGACGGCAGCGAAAAGCAGCTCAAGCCTGTGGAACTGTATGGCGAACAGGATGCGCAGAATTTCAATTGCTACGCGCATTATTTTGAGATGCATGACGGCATTGATCTGAAACATGCACAATCTCTGACGGTCAACGGAACGGAATATACTTTGCACTAAATGTATGCTATACTGATACTGTAGAGAGAACCATCTCCGGAGATAAGGAGGAGCTATGCAGTATAAGATTTTTGGCGATATGATGCCGGCAGTGACCATTCGTTTGTCACGCGGTGAGAGTGTCTATACGCAGTCGGGCGGCATGAGCTGGATGACTGAGGGCGTACAGATGGACTCTAACATGAAGGGCGGACTGGGAAAGGCATTCGGCAGAATGTTTTCTGGTGAATCTCTGTTTATGGCGACGTTTACCGCGACCCGCGATGTCGATGAAGTGACCTTTGCGGCGACGATGCCGGGACAGATTTTGAAGTTTGATATTCGTCCAGATTATGAGATTATCGCACAAAAGGGTGCATTTTTGTGTGCAGAGCACAGCGTACAGCTGTCTACCTATTTTAACCGCGGTGTCAAGGGCGGTTTGTTTGGCGGCGAAGGATTTATCCTGCAAAAGTATTCCGGCAACGGTGCGGTGTTCTGTGAGATTGACGGCAGTGTGCAAGCCATTGATCTGGCACCGGGTGAATTGTTGCGCGTGGATACCGGCAATATTGCCGCGTTTGAGACTTCGGTTCAGTATTCAGCTGAAATGGTGAAGGGATTTAAGAATATTTTGTTTGGCGGTGAGGGCTTGTTCCTGTCCACGCTGCGCGGACCGGGTCGGGTTTGGCTCCAGACTATGACTACCTCGGAGCTGGCAAAGAAGCTCATTCCGTATTTGCCGATCAATACGGGAAATTAAGTCATTCAGCATAAATAAAAAAGACGCACGAGCAGTCGTAGAATCGTTTGGATTTTACGGCTGTTCTTTTATTATGCATATTGCTGATGAAGTGTAAAATATCGAGTGTTTTCGATGATATTTGTGTTATTTTAGACAGTTAAATTATAAGTGTTGGTTAAAATGCTTATAACCGGCGGGACACAGCAGGAAATTTTCGGAAATATCTGCTCTTGTTTCTCTCACGAACGAACCGTATACTGGAAACATCAAGAAAAGAGCAACACCACCATGATGGAAATCAGGAGGTTTTTCCATGTATACAATGAAGCATTTACCGAAAAAGATTTTGCAAGCGGACAGCTATGGTCCGGTTTTTATGTACGCAACCCATCGAGAGCTGGCATGTGCACCGCGTCATATCATTCGCATGACAGAGCCGGTTCGTCCGGAACTGCTGCAGCAGGCGGCAGAACGTGCACTGGAACGGTTTCCGCAGATGCGCGTCGGCCTGTCGCGTGACACGGATGCCTATCATTATTATTTCAATCCACTGCCGCCGGTTGTTCTGCCGTTCTCGGATGTTTCCCCGTATTATATCGGCTCGGAAGACAACAACGGCTATCTGTTTACGCTGGGTTGGAAGGATCAGACCATTTATATGGAATATCAGCATTCGCTGTGTGATGGACATGGGTTTGACCAGTTTATCCGCGCCGTGCTGTTTGAATATCTGACACTGTGCGGCAAGCCGGTCTGTAACGATGGCAGCATTCGCACGCATGAGACAGACTTTCAGCTCAGCGAATGTGAAGATGGATATGCCAAGCTGGATCAGGCCAATCCGTCGGAAGAGGGACATTATACCGTGGAAAAGTCGTTCCATGCACCGGTTGCCGACAGAGAAGGCAATGAGCGCATGACGGAAATCACGTTTCCGTATGCGGAGCTGAGAAATTGGACTCATGCACACGGCGCATCGCCGATCAGCCTGCTGTACACAGCGATTTCGTTTGCGCTGTACCGCACGTATTATACCGAGCAGGATGCAGGCACACCGGTTGTCGCAGAGATCCCGATGGATCTGCGTCAGATCGTTCCGTCTGACACCACCCATTTCTTTGTTTCTCTGCTGGATCTGCCGTTTGAATACGATTGGTTCTCTTTGCCGTTTGCAGAAGCCTGTCAGAAGGTTCGCGCGATGTTTGACACCCAGCGCGCGCCGCGCCATGCGGCATATTGGGGTAAGGCTGGCAGCACGCGTGTTTCGGAAGGTCATCATGCCGAGATGAATATCGAGGAAAAGGAAACCATGATGCGCGATATGGCACGCAATTATGTGTACCGCGACAGCTTTATCTTGACCAATATCGGCAGATTTGATATTCCGGAGAGTATGCAGGCATATATCGAGGATTATGGTGCGATTCTGCCGTGCGGCTATCAGCCGTTTGGCATTCTGGTCAGCTCGTATCAGGGCGTCATGAAGATTTCGCTGGCACAGCGTGAGGACACCGCGGCGCTGTCCGATGCGATTCTGGCGCAATTGGCAGACTGCGGCATTCATGCGAACACCAAGGTGTATACCTATCATCCGACGCGCTATGAGGGCACACGCCTGATGAAGCGTCCGAGCAATAAGTACCGCGTCGTGCGCAAGAGCACCAAGACCGAAAAGCCGGTCAATAAGCATACGAAAAAGAGCCGCACCTATAGCCGTTCGGCAAAGTAAATATAAAGCAAAAAGCTTCTTGTCTGATTGGACAAGAAGCTTTTTTTCGGTTATTCTCCCTTTTTTCTGCGCACGGTTTTATCCGGTGCCCAGCCTTTGAGCGGATACCGCTGGATGGCACCAAAGATGCGCTGGCGCACGCCGTGATTGGTCTGCTCCAAGGTGCGCAACAGCTGCTTGATTTCTTCGCGCTTGGTGCTGCCGTCTGCCGGACAGGGATTGTGCACGATGGGCAGCTCCAGCCGCTTGGCAAGCGAACGAATATAGGATTCCGGCACGTAGAGCATCGGACGAATGACGGTGATTTCCGCGCAGTCTAAGTGTGTCACAGGCAAAAAGCAGCTGAATCGGCCTTCATATAACAGAGACATGAGCACGGTCTCGACCACATCGTCAAAATGATGACCGAGCGCAACTTTATTACAGCCGTGCGCTTTGGCTGTGCTGTTGAGCGCGCCGCGGCGCATGTTTGCGCACAGGGAGCACGGATTTTCCTCCTTGCGGATGTCAAAGACCACGGTTTTGATTTCGGTCTGTTCCGTGATGTATTCCACCTGCAATTCTTCACACAGCTTGGCAACCGGCGTGAAATCCATTTCTTCGTAGCCCATTTCCAAGGTAATGGCTTTGACTTCAAATTTCTTGGGATAGAAGCGCCGCAGTCCTGCGAGCGCGGACAACAGGGCGAGGGAATCCTTGCCGCCGGACACGCCGACAGCAATGACGTCGCCTTCTTCAATCATATGGTATTGATCCACCGCACGGCGGACATAAGAGAGCATTTTCTGCATGATTTTCCTCCGAAACGCGCATGTTTCGCGCCATAATATATCTATTATACTGCATCCCTCGACAATTGGACAGAGAAAAATTTTTATTTGGGTTGCGAGTATTCGGGAGAAAACAAGAGAAAACAAGAGAAAACAAGAGATTGATATGTGGAAAATTAAAATCTTCAAAAAATGTGTTGACTTTGGATTTTGAATGTGGTATAACAATATAGCGCTCGAAAAACGGGGAAAAGTTCGGATTTCGAGCAATACCGAATGGAAATGAAACATTTCAGATAAAAATTATAATCGGAGGTTAGATCATGTCCACTTATATGGCTAAGGCTGAAAACATTGACCGCAAGTGGTATATCGTCGACGCAGCAAACAAGCCGCTGGGTCGTACCGCAGCTACTGTAGCAGCTCTCCTTCGCGGCAAGCATAAGGTAGAGTTCACCCCGCACGTTGATACCGGCGATTTCGTTATCGTTATCAACGCTTCTAAGGCAATCCTGACCGGCAACAAGCTGACTCAGAAGTACTACCAGAGACATTCTGGCTGGATCGGTGGCCTGAAGGAGACTCAGTACAAGACTTTGATGGCTGAGCGTCCGGAACTGGCAATCGAGCTGGCAGTTAAGGGTATGCTCCCGAAGAATTCCATTGGCCGCAAGGCTGCAACCCGTCTGAAGGTTTACGCAGGCGAGGAGCACAACCACGAAGCACAGCAGCCGACCGTTTGGGCTGGCAAGTAATTCTTACAAGGAGGAAATTAAGTCATGTACACACCTAAGAAAGCATATTTCTACGGCACCGGCAGAAGAAAGTCCTCTGTTGCAAGAGTTCGTCTGATTCCGGGCGGTACTGGTGAAATCACCATCAACAATCGTACCCTCGACAACTACTTTGGTCTGGATACCCTGAAGCTGATCGTTCGTCAGCCGCTGGAAGCTACCAAGACCACTGAGAAGTTCGACATCGTTTGCACTGTAGCTGGCGGCGGCTTTACCGGCCAGGCTGGTGCAATCCGTCACGGCATCGCTCGTGCACTGCTGCAGGCTAATTCTGACGAGTATCGTCCGATCCTGAAGGCAGCTGGCTTCCTGACCCGTGACCCGAGAATGAAGGAAAGAAAGAAATACGGCCTGAAGGCTGCACGTCGCGCTCCGCAGTTCTCCAAGAGATAATTTCAACTATTATTTCTGCAACAATTGCAAAAGCAAAACCACCGTTTCTACTTGGATTCGGTGGTTTTTTGAACTAGCATAGAACGGAGGGATTGGTATGACGATTACAGAAATTGCGCAGCTCGCGAATGTGTCCAAGGCGTGCGTGTCGCGGTATTTCAATCATGGATATGTCAGCGAGGAGAAAAAGGAAAAAATCCGCAAAGTCGTGGAACAGACCGGATATGTGCCCAACCGTGCTTCTCAGCAGACCACACCAGGCAAAAGTCCGACCGTTGGTATTGTCATTCCGAAAATCAGTTCCGAGAGCATTTCGCGTATGGTCGCAGGCATTTCACAGGTGCTCAATCGAGCGGGCTATCGGATGCTGCTTGCCAATACGGAAAATAGTGTGGAAAAAGAGCTGCAATATCTGAAATCGTTTCAGCAGGATGAGTTGGCTGGTGTGATCTTTAGTGCCAC
>CAVAJF010000013.1:0-140254 GCA_963588905.1 Eggerthellaceae bacterium | reverse complement strand
AACGAATCATGGGATTCTTTGGAGAACTGACAAGAGCAAGAATGATGGAGCTGTCCGGCGAGAAGATCGCATTCGCAGCACGCGCTAAGAAGAACCACTAAGTCGAAAGACATACGATATACGGAATATATAGGGAGGAACGAATCATGGGATTCTTTGGAGAACTGACAAGAGCAAGAATGATGGAGCTGTCTGGCGAGAAGATTGCATACGCAGCACGCGCTAAGAAGAACCACTAATCATACAGAACACATCCTGCTAAATACAAAACCAACTGCAACATAGTATAGATAAAGGAGGAACAAATCATGGGATTCTTTGGAGAACTGGCAAGAGCAAGAATGATGGAGCTGAACGGCGAGAAGATTGAGTGCGTAGCACGCGCTAAGAAGCGTCACTAAGCACAATAAGCTATCCATACAAAAGAATCGCAGCATCTCGACAATACCGACGTACGGGCGGCAGAGATGCTGCTTTTTTTCGTCAATTTTGGTAAAAACCATGACAGAATATAGGGTTTGTGGTATGATGAAAACACGTGAATGAGAAGGAGGCGGTGTTCATGAACGGAATTCCATCAGAAACGTGGCGTGTGCGCCGCAGTGCGGATATTATCGCACTGACGACTCTTGCGGAGATGGCGATCAATTGTCTGCTGTATCCGATCATGCCGCTGTTTCCACAGGCGGCAGAAGGCTCGTTTCTCTATGAAATGGAGGATATGCTGACCTATTTGCTGATCTTTGCCATTCCGTTCGCTGTCGGTGCAAGATTGTCCGGCATGTCTTTTCGTGATTTGATGGGACGAGGAAAGCCGAGTGCAGAAGTATATCTCATGACGTTAGGGCTGACGCTGGGCTGGTCGATTGTTGCCGGTTGGCTGGGCGTTGGCATAGAGAGCGTTCTCAATCAGTATGGGCTGACAGAACCATCTTCTGCCTATGTCTTGCCGGACAGCGGTGAGGCACTGCTTATACAGTTTCTCGCCACGGCAATTGTGCCGCCGATTGTCGAAGAGCTGTGCTATCGCGGATTTTTTCTCAACACCGCTGTGCGGTCAATGGGAACGTGGGGCGCGATTGCGTTCACGGCGGTGTGCTTTTGGCTGGCGCATGACAGCTTGGAGATTTTTCCGCTGGCGTGCGGATTTGGCGTGATTGGCGGATATATTCGCCGTCGATATGGCTCGCTGCTGCCATCTATGGTGGCGCATTTTGCCGTCAACAGCGTGTATATTCTCATCAATGCAAGTTATGCATACAATCATACGATTGGTGCCATTGTCGCCGTGCCGGTCAATCTGCTGGAGCTGTTTCTCGGCGCTGCCGGTGTGATTTTGTTTGTGCGGCGCAGAGAATGGAAACCGATTTGGGACGGCACGTTTGGCATTCGCAGCGTTTTGACACCGGGGCGAATGACCCTGACAATTTTGACCAGTGTTCCGGTATGGATTGTCCTCGCACTGACGATTTATTTTATTTCCGGCAATTTGGAGGTGCTGTAAATGCAGACAGAACAGGAAAAGTTTATGAAAGCAGCCCTCAAGCTGGCGCAGAAATCGGCAGAAGAAGGCGAAGTGCCGGTTGGCTGTGTCATTGTGTGTGACGGAAAGATTGTCGGACGGGGCAGAAATCGGCGCGAGACAAAAAAGACAGCCCTCTCTCATGCAGAGATTGAGGCGATTGGAAAGGCGTGTAAAAAACTGGGCGGCTGGCGGCTGCACAAATGCGATTTGTATGTGACGCTGGAGCCGTGCCCCATGTGCGCCGGCGCGATTATCAATGCGCGCATTCGCACGGTGTATTACGGCGCAGATGACAGCAAGGCGGGTTCCTGCGGCAGCTTAATCAATTTGTTTGATGTCGCGTATAATCATAAGCCAGAAATTGTAAAAGGTCTGATGAAAGAGCAGTGCTCCGGTATTTTGACGGATTTCTTTCGAGATTTGCGCAAAAAGCGCAAGGAACAACGGAAAATGCAGCGGCTTTTGGAACAGGAAAATACACAGGGATAAGAAAAGAGCTTTCCGCGAGGAAAGCTCTTTTTTTCTTGAAAAAAATGTCAAAAATGAATCTATGTGAATGATTTTTTTGAAGAGTTCAAGTATAATAAATTATAAATGAAAAAAGGAGGCAAAAAATGAAGAAAGGAAAAGGAATAGCGGCGATTGTTGTGATAGCTGTGATAGGACTAGGAGGATACTATCTGTATTCTCATTTTGTAGGAAATGTAGACGTTGTTGTAAGCCCACAAGTTGAAGCGGAATCGATGTCGACTGAACAAGAGGATGCAATTGTGAATGAAATCTTGTTTGGCGAAAAGAACGAGAAGGAAGAAAGCGAGACAAATTACGATCTTGACGCACAGATTGCATCTATGGCAGATGTTCAAGTAAAAGGAAAATATAAGAAAAATGACCAGACTGTAGTTTGCGAGATCACAGCGCCGGATGTATACAGCTACATGATGAACAACGTTGATGAGTTAAATAAACTGGAAACGAAAGAATTGTACGAAAATATTTTGGCGTATGCAAAGAGCGAAGATTGTGCAAAGCGTACAGTTGAGGTTGAAGTTCCAGCTACATACGAGGACGGAAAGTTGGTTATAGATACGAACTCTGTTAAGTATCAGGACGCTGTCAATGGAGGAATGAATTCTGCTTTGACGGAATTATATATGAAGGTTATTGACGAAATGGGTCAGATGAACGAAGGGGATTGATATAAAATGAAGATATGGAAAAGAGGTATTTCTTTATTCTTAATTGTTGCGTTACTGGTTTCTGTGTGTCCGGTCAAAGTGCAGGCGACAGATGAAGAAGCACAAGAGGGTCGCGTTTCAGTACGAACCATGAAGTTTGGTGAAAAAGGCGGATATGAACAAGATGGAGCGGAAGAAAGAATAAATGTTTTAGTGCAGAATGAAACGCTTCTCGTGGATGTGGATTGGTTATGCGACAAATTACATTTTGTTTACGATGTACGAGATGGCGAACAGGGATTTCTCTGGCAGGCGGAAAATGCAGACAGTGTGCATATCAATGGTGCTGATATGAATATTAAAGATATTCCAGAGATGGGAAAAATGCTTGCCGGATATGCAAAAGCGTTTCGTGATTTTTCTGGAGGAAAAGAATTGCGTATACGCAAAACGTATGATTCACCAATAATCTTTTTCTTGCGTACAGGTTCCGAACAAGCATATGCGTATTCAAGATATATGGGAGATTTGAATGCGGATTTGGGAGCAAATGTTGTTGAAAAAGATGGAACGATTTATGTTCCTTTTACGATGTTTTTAAACTTAATTGACAGTTATTATTGTATGGATGAGGATACGATAGTTTTATATCCTTGTCAAAATACGGTTGTAGATATATTACATAGCAGCAATGGACTGAATGAGAGATACAGCTTTGATATTGCCGAAGATGGAGGGCTTGGACAATTCAATTATAATTTAGCATCTGGTTATGATAACTTCTATAGAAAAGTTAAATCATTATTTCAAGGCACGGTGAATTTAGACTGGGAAATGGTTAAACAGGCATGGCCGAGTGATACATCAAGGGAATCTGATGAACTGACAGTAGAGCTTTGCACAAATTCACAAGATGATTTAAATGAATTGGGCACATTTCTAGCCTGTGGTGCAGATGGTCTAACCATGAATAGTACATTTGATGCTATTCTTAAAGATATAAAGAAAGATGATATAAAAGATAATCTACGTCCAAAGGTAAAAAAGTGGGCAGAAGCGAAGAAAACGTTAGCAAAGCCCACGGGATCCATTTCATTGAATGAATATGTTAACGCTTATTGTGATGTCGGAAAAGAGATGGGAAAGAGCCGTTCTATAATGACAAAAGTTGAAGCATTAGAAAACACGGGAATGGTGGCATCTATTGCTTTTAGCGGTTTTGCGGAATATTGCATACTTACACATGAAATTTCTTCCTCGCAAAAAATATATGTAGATTCAGTACAAAAGTATATTCAATATTATCGAAATTTAAAAAATACTGCGATGAGTTCAAAAATGATTGACCAGATTGAAGACAAGACGAAATTATATAGCAACAAAGATACAAATCCATTTCAAAATGATGAGCTTTTGGATGCAATTCTACAGGAAGTAAAGAATGGAACTATTTCCGCTGCGGCTGGAGAAAGTGCAGGAAGGATATTCAGCAAATTTGCATCAGACGTCTTGATGGAGTTGCAACTTGTTTCCGTTACGTGGGACATGCTGGAATTACATGCGGATAAAAAATCCGGAGGTAAATGGACTGCGTTGGATGCTCTTCATTATGGTACTTATATGATGTTATTAGAATACGATTCTAATCAAATTGTTGATGCTTATATTCAGCATGAGAACGATTTAGACACATATCGTCAGTTAGAGTGGATTCGTTTGCGTTCGTATTATTTAGCTAGACAAGACATTGTAACCTTTTATCAACCGGTAAAAAAATCGGAGTCGAAAAGATACGATAAGATGATGCTAGGGATTTTACGGGACTGCAATGAACTGCAAGAGATGATGGCTGTGCTGTCAGTTGGTCTTACGGGTGTTACGCAGGATGCTCTGGATAAATGCGAAAAAGCCAATGTGGAGAATAATGCAACTTTGGTTGAATGCGTAAGTATCATAAATAATCGAGAGTTACTTGAAAAATTGACCGATGGATATTGGCAGTACCTAGCGGCGGCGGAAGAATCTGTTGTTAAATTTAAAGAAGATGGTACATATTACGATATTGCGTATTCGATTGCTGATAATGGCTTGTATAAAACTGGAAAAGTTAATCAGCAAAGAGGTACGTTTGAAATCAAAGGCAATGACATCATTTTGCATGAACCAGATGTTGAAGGCAATACAGAATCACTAACAGTGCATTTTTCGAGTGTAGACAAAATTGAGAATGAAGAGTTCAAAAGCTATTGCGAAGAATTTTATTATACGGGAACAGTTTTGTCTGGTGATACGTTGTTGACTCCGTTGAATTTGCTGCAAAAATCGAAATTGGAAAATGCTCCGGCAGAGCCAGAATATTATGATGCATATCATCAAAATGTAGAAGATGCATTGTCAGAGTATGGTGATGAATATGCATGGTACTATTTATATGATTTAAATGGTGATGGGAAGAAAGAATTATTTGTTCAAATAGGAACTAGTGAAGCGAATTATCAGATGAGAGTGTATACAATTTCAAATAGAAAATCGAAATATTTGGATACCATTGGTTTTACACATTCTGTGTTAGTGACAGAGGATGGGCAACTGTATCGAGTGAGGGGACTTGGAGGAACAGTTGAAGAAATTTATAAGATTACGATGAATGGCAATACAATAAGTGAAGAAATGAAAGAAAGCAATGACCAGTATACAGATTTTGGAGAATCTTTGGAGGGGGCAATGCTTAACGATGATTCACTTCTGAGAAATTCATAAGCTATCTGGGGGCAAAATAAGAGGGCTACCGCAGTACAATGCGATAGCCCTTTTTTTCACATCTGCATCAATGCGCCGCAGACAATGGCGGCTGCCAGACAGATGACGGCCAAGACGGAAAACGTCAGCTGGCGGCGGAATTTTTGATCTGCTTTTTTCTCGGCCTTTTCTACGTCGATGTCCAGACCCTTGCCCAGCTGCATGGCGCGTCCGTCGCGCTTGGCGGTGGAATTTTCATCCAGCTTGTCGGACTCGGCGGCAAGCTTGTTCCAGTCATGGGTCAGACGGAAATACAAGCCAATCGCGCCGAAAATCAAAAAGCCGACTAAGAAAATAATCATCAGTGTTTTCATACGGATTCCTCCCAAAATAGTATGAGAAAATACAGAAAAGCGGATGGAGAATTTCCCCATCCGCTTTGGTGCTTGTTTGAAAGACTTATCCCAGCAGGACAAGAATCAGAGAAACGAGAACGAACACAACGGCAAAAATCTTGGTCAGGTTTGCCAGAATCGCCTCAATGCCGGTTGCCTTGTTGGAACCGAAGAAAGTCTCCTGCTGACCGGACAGAGCACCGGACATGCCGCGGCTCGGAGCCTTCTGCAGCAGAATAGTAACGATGAGAAACAGGCAAGCAATAACCTGAATTACAGACAGGACAGTAACAACCATGAAAATTCAACCTCCGAAATGATTGTAAAAGCAACGGCACATGCACGCGCCGCACCAGATATTTTTAGACAGTAAACTAATCATAGCACATGTCTGATGGATTTTCAAGAAAATTTCTCTTGAGAAGGGAAATTCATTGGTTTGCAACGCGCTGTGTGGTCAGCTTGACGCGGTTTGCCAGCGCACTGCCGTGCCGGTTGGTGTAGCAGATACCGGTATTGATGTCTACAATGCATAGACGGTTGCTGCACCAGCCATAGCCATCCTCCGGCTTTTTGCGTTTTTCTTCGTGCTTGTATTTTTTCAACTGTTTGAGCACGTCTTTGTCTGGTTCGCCGTCTGTCAGCACAACCATGCTCAGCATGGAATAGCTGTGGCTGCGTTCGCTCCAAGGAACATACCGTGCCGCCATATCCTCCAAAATATTGCAGTAATAGGCGAGCTGCGCGGCATCAAATGTGTCGCACACATCAAAGTAGCAAAATTCATAGGAAATGGCAGATTTTCCGTTGCGGAACAGCAGAGTGGACGTTTCTTCTATCTGCAAGACCGCGTATAATGGAAAGGTTCTGTCCTGATATTCTGCCTGTGGCACCAGATGAAAATGCGGCTGCATATCCTCTTGGAAGGCAGAGAGATAGGCTTGTGCGTTGAGGGATGTCGGCATAAAACCGCCTCCTTTTTTATTCTGTCGGATACAGACCGGCTTCTGTCATGCGGCGCAGCGCGTCCACAACAACAGGCTTGTCCTCTTTGTAGGTAACGCCATACCACTGTGCAGAGGTCTGCAAAACCTTTGCGGTGGCCTGACCGTTCTGAATCAGATGATCGACGGCAAACGGCAGATAATATTCGCCCTTTGCCGGATTTTTCGGGAGATCTTCCGTCATAAAGGTGCGCAGGCCGGATTCCAGCTCATCGAGGAACGATGGGGTAAAGCCCCACATGTTCATGGATACCAGCGTGCCTTCTGCGATTTCTCCGGCTTCCGGGTCGGAGATCACACCATTTGCATCGCGGGAGATGGCAGTGCGCTCGACAATATCTGCCAAATAACCGTTTGCATCCGCTTCACAGATGCCGCGGGATACCGTGCCGTTTTCTGTCAGCGTATTTTCTACGCGATAGCCGACCATGCAGTACCGATACTTGTCGTCGTCCTGTGCGTCCTTCAGATAATCGTATAAGCACTGGAACGCCTCTGCACCATAGAAGTCGTCTGCGTTGATGACAGCGAACGGTTCATTGACAACACCACGAACACAGTATACGGCGTGTCCTGTGCCAAGCGGCTTTGTGCGGCCTTCCGGCATGGTGCAGCCCTCCGGCAGCTTGTCCGGAGACTGGAAAACGTAATCTACCTGCATGAACTTTTTCGCTGCATTGCCGATGCGCTCACGAAAAGCATCGAGCAGATCCTCTTTTATAATAAATACGACGCGGCGGAAACCAGCCTTCCATGCATCGTAAATTGAATAGTGCATGATAATTTGTCCGTTTGGACCGACCGGATCAATCTGTTTCAGACCGCCGTAGCGCGAGCCCATGCCGGCTGCCATAACGACGAGTACCGGATTTGCCATGATAATATTCCTCCTTGAATTCCTGCTTTCTACAGGAAAGTATAGTAGTATTATACGTTATTTTTTGTGCATTTACAATAGCAACGCGGCTGTCCGACTGCACGGTACCCGGAATAAATTCTAAAATTTATCTTAAATTCACGGCCAGAAGGTTGATTCCGCCGCTTGATGCGTGTATCATGATTTTATGAGCAAAACCCCGTTTGGGAGGACAGATGAGTGAGTCAAAATAGAAGATACAAATATTATGATGAATATGGTCAGCCGGTAGATGAAAAAGGGCGTGCAATTAACCCGAAAACCGGGCGAACCTATGAGGAAGAGGACAGAGCAAACAGAGATCCTTCGCGCAGATCGTCCAGTCAATATCGCAAGCGCACCCATTCTTCTAACTGGGAGGAGCGAGAAGTGGAAACGCGTCCGCGCAGACAGCAGCGTTCGCAGCCGCCGCGTAGAAGAAAGCGAAAAAAACGCGGTTCGATAGTAAAAAAGATTCTGCTTGTTGTGGTGCTGATCCTCGCGCTGGTGATTGCGGATATTTGCCACCTGCTGACGTTATATACGTATGATGATACCAATGAGAGCAGCTTGGCTGCCAATACCGAAGACGGCATTATGACCGTCGCGTTGTTCGGCGTAGATACGCGCGGAAACGATGCATCGAGCGGTACCCGCGCCGATGCGATTATGCTGATGAGCGTTGATCCGAAGCGCAAGTCCATCAAATTGACTTCCCTGATGCGTGACAGCTTGGTAGACGTGCCAAAGCATGGACAGACAAAGCTGTGCCATGCGTATGGATATGGCGGTGCGCAGATGATGCTGCAAACCATCAATGAAGATTTTGACATGAATGTCAAGGAATACATGGTTGTAGATTTTGCGGAAATGGCATCGATTATTGATTCGGTCGGCGGTGTGACGGTAACCTTGACCGATGATGAAGTCAAGGAAACCAATAAATACATTGATGAGTATTGCTGGAAGACGCTGAATATTCCGACACAGCGCATTGAAGGCTCCGGTGAGCAGAAGCTCAACGGTATTCAGGCAATGACCTATGGACGAATCCGAAAGGGAAACACGGGTGGAGACTGGAAACGAGCAGAGCGGCAGTCCGTTGTGCTCAATCAGGTGTTCTCCAAGGCGACAAGCAATCCGATTACCATGCTGAAATTCCTCAATGGTCTGATGCCAAATGTGACCTCTTCTATGAGCAAAATGGATTTCGTGTATATGGGACTCACAACTCTCGTACACGGTATGCCGACGATGAGTCATATTCGTCTGCCGCTGGACGGCGAATGGCAGTATGGCACGACGAGCAGCGGCGCTTCCGTCATTCGGTTTAGTGACAGTGTGCTGGCTTCTCATCTGCACAGCTATATCTATGACGATATAGACCCGACAAAAAATAGCGACTGATGCAAAGCAAAAGAACGACAGGTGAAAACCTGTCGTTCTTTTTGCTTTGCTATAAATTATCCGACGGAATCTTCATCCGGTGTGAAGATAAAGTCAATCATACCGGTTGTGCCAGAGGCATTGACCAGGGTTACATTGACGCGCATACCGAGGTGATAATTCTGACCGGTATGTTTGCCGAACAGCGTCATTTTGTCCGGATCATATTCAAACCAATCGTTGTGCATCGTGTCCAGACGCACCATGCCTTCTACCATGTTGTCGAGCTGCACGTACACGCCAAAGCTGGTAATACCGCTGATAAAGCCGTCAAACGAATGGCCGACAAACTGAGACATGTAGTCTGCCATATACAGCTTTTCGATGTCGCGTTCTGCCTCGGCGGCAGCCTGCTCGCGCACGGTAGACTGGATAGCTGCATCTTCGCAAAATTCCGTCAGTTCGCGGGTGCTTTGCTCACCGGCGAGCATTCGCGTCAACATCCGATGCACGACAAGATCAGGATAGCGGCGAATCGGGGAAGTGAAATGCAGATAGAACTTGGCAGCCAGACCGTAATGACCGAGGCATTCCGGCGCATAGCGTGCGCGGGCGAGCGAGCGCAGAAGCAGCGTCGGCAGAGCCTGCTGCTCTGGATCGCCTGCTGTCTGATCGAGCACGCGCTGCAATTGATGCGTGTCGGCAAGATCCTTGTCGCTCAAGCGATAGCCGAACAAGCGCGCCTGCTTGGCAAACATGCGGAGCTTTTCAGGATCAGGATCTTCATGCACGCGGTATACCGTCGGCATCCGATGCCGGTACAGTGCTTCTGCAACCGCTTCATTTGCAATCAGCATAAATTCTTCAATGAGGCGTTCGGAATCACCGCGTTCGCGCTTTTCTACGCCACATGCTTTACCATCGCGGTCGCAAAGAACAACAGCTTCGGGAATGTCCAGCTCCAGCGCGCCGCGCCGCATACGAACGTCGTGTAGGGTCTTGGCAAGCACGTTCATCTCCTTGAGAACTGGCACGAGATCCGGGTGGAGATTGCATTCCTGCCAGTCATCGGCAAGCATTTTGTTTACCTGATTGTAGGTCAGGCGGGCATAGGAACAGATGACAGAGTGATGGAACTCAGCGGAATATCGAGTACCGTCTTTACCTAACTCGATAAAGGCAGAGAAGGCGAGACGATTGACGCCTGGGTTCAGAGAGCAGATACCGTTAGACAGCGGGAGCGGTAGCATCGGCACAACCTGATCGGCATAATATACCGAGGTGCCGCGCTTATATGCCTCTTGATCCAGTGGGGAGCCGGGCTTGACATAATACGAGACATCGGCAATGTGTACACCGAGACGATAATGTCCGTTGGGAAGCGTTTCGAGAGATACCGCATCATCGAAGTCCTTGGCGGTATCACCGTCGATGGTAAACAGCATTTGGCTGCGCAGATCCAAGCGGCCAGCCCAATCCTCCTCGCGGACAAACATCGGCAGAGCATTGGTTTCATCCAACACTTCCTGTGGGAACGGAACGGTAATATCGTGCTCGTACAAAATGGCATCGGCGGAGGATTTTACCGTCAGACCGGAGCCGAAAATCTTCATGACCGTACCCTGCGGGAGATATTTCTCGTTGCCGCGGAACAAAACCTTGAGTGCGACGCGGTCACCGGGGTGAGCGTCCATCAGATGCTTTTTGCTGACAACGATTTCCGGCAGCTTGCCGCTGTCGTCATGAAAGACGGTCATTTTTCCGCGCATGACAATGCGGCCGGTGATTTCATCACGGGTCTCATTGAGAATACGAAGGACTTCGCCTTCTTGCCGCGTTTTCGGTGCAGGAGCTCCCTGTCTGCCGCGTCTGCGCGGTGGCTGCTCTTGACGAATACGGATGAGGACGCGGTCGCCGTGCCAAGCGTGTAAATCCTTGTGCGGCGGGATGAAAATATCCGGCCCTTCACCGTTTTCCGGTCGGACAAACGCATAACCTCGTCCGGTGGCGCAAAATGTACCGGCAGCACAGCCGAATGCTTCCGGTCTGCCGTAACGATTGCTGCGGGCACGCATCAAATAGCCCTCGTCCACAAGCTGTGCGAGTACACGGACAATTTCCGCGTGCTTGGCATGTGTGCCGCTTTTATTCAGTGCACGGATGATTTCATCCGGTGTGCACACGGTTTGCGTAGACTGAAGAATCAGATCGCGCAAAACAGATGTTTTCGTTTTTGCTTTCATAAAATAGCCTCCTTTGCTGAGAAGCATTTCAGTACTATTATTATACCAGATTTCCCACGGAGAGCATACTGCCTATTGTGAAAAAATACGAAATATCTGTTTTTGAGCAAAAAACAACGGCTCCGTCAATACGAAGCCGTAACTCTTACGAAATATATTCTTTTTATATAAAAATCATCTTGTGATTCATATGGAACACAGGATCACAGCAGAATAACAAAAGTCAATCTGATCGAAAAAATCATTTCAAATGGATGAAATTGATTTTGATACCTTTCCGCAATTTGCACATTTCCGTTGCTTTTCTCACTCTACATCTGGAAAAATATCTCGTGTCAGATTACTGATGTATCCTCCTACAAAGCTAAAAGTGAATCATGTAAAAATATAGATTCGCGGTTCATTTGCATTTGCGACACAAGGGTCAAAAGAATTTCGGAACTGCGGTCCGTGCGTTAACCCGGTTTGCCTTTTGGACAAGTGAAAGGAATCAAGAGAAAATCCGGAAGGGGGATACCCTGCTTTTGCGATTGCAACACAGGCACCCAACGGGATAATGGGATACATAATCCAGAATCAGATCTGTCGAAACGAAAATTGCTCTCATGCGATAATCTGAAGATTTTACGATGAAACAGAAACGACAAAGAATAAATTGATATGTTTGATGCTTCTGATATTTTTCAACGCTCACATGGGATTTCCGTTAGGATAGAAACGTAAGCTCTGTGTGGGATTGCTGCTTTTGGAAGGCAATACGCCGGAGGCTGGGAGAACGAGCACTCAACCAGTCTGCTGCGAGTCCTGCTGCTCCAAAAACTGTTCATCTACTGCCATTGGACTCACCTCTTTCTTATGGCGTTTTTGTCAGTCGGCTGGAAAGGAAGATGTTTTTTTCAGCAGTTTTGCTTACCGAACATCGTTGCCGTGAACGAGAATGCGTGTAACTAACCCATTGGATTCACTACTTTCTAAGGAATAGGAAATCGTTTGCTTGCAATCGGAGTAGACATTCCGATTGGATTGGAACAGTTTGTTATCTGCCCATCGGAGACACCACTTTCTAAAAATTCTGTTGTTTTCTTCATCCGAAAATCATCGGCATTTTGGAACAAATGATTCATTTGCCCATGGGAAACACCACTTTCTAAAAAGTATATGCAGCAACTGAAAATAAAATAAATACGTAGAAACTGTCAGCTGCTAGGAACAAATACTTACCTGCCCATTGGAAACACCACTTTCTCGTGAATGGAAGAGTACGCGACCGATGATTCGGTCTGTTTCGGCTGTGCGTCAACTACTGGCATCGGCATCACCGCTTTCCATTTGGTTTGAAAGACCAGTCATCAGGATGTCTGATATGTCTTGGCTGTTCTTTATCGTGGTTATATAATAGCACGGAGAGGAGGATTTGTCAACATATTTTGTAACTTTTTTTAAATATAAATGGATAAAATCTTGAAAAAGAAAAGAATTTTTGAATTTTTTCAAATAGTATTGATTTTTTGTAACAACCGTGCTATACTATAAGCACTGAGGGCACAAAAACATGTATACGTGTTGTGATTGTTTTAAAAATTATAACGAATTATATATAAAATTAACGGGCAGAATTGGCTGTGCGGCGGAGCGAAAATAGCTTGGCATCGGCATGGCCTGTTTTTGTGTCCACAGACACGCAGCGGGTGAACTATCGGCAAGTTGTGGAAAACAACTCGCGGAATTTTCATAAATTTGTTTCCTTTTCTTCTCGCATATGCGCTGCATTTGACGTATAATAGAACAGAATACAATCATGGGCATATGCCCGATGACTTTAAGATACAGAGGTTCTTGATTTTATGAATAAACTGAACGTGATTGTGGTGTTTGGCGGCGTGTCCTCTGAGCACCCAATTTCCTGTATTTCAGCAGCATCTATTCTGCGAAATATAGACAAGGAAAAATATACGATTTATCCGGTCGGCATCACCCGCGACGGTGCTTGGCGTCTGATCGAGTCTGAGGACTTTGACAGCATCGAGCATGATACATGGGAACAAAACGACAAGTCGGTGCCGGCAGTTCTGTCTCCGGACAGAAAAACACATGGCCTGATCGTTATGCGCGACAGCGGCACAGAGGTGATTCACGCAGACTGCGTATTTCCGGTGATGCACGGCATTGGCGGCGAAGACGGAACCATTCAGGGTCTGTTGGAGCTGGCACATATTCCGTATGTCGGACCGGGTGTTGCAGCATCCGCTTGCTCCATGGATAAGAGCCTGACAAAGGTTGTTGTGGAACAGGAAGGCGTGCGTCAGGCTGCGTTCTATCTGGCACGCAAGCACGCGTTTGAAAAGGATGCCGATGCCGAGTGTGCTCTGGCAGAGGAAAAGCTGGGCTCCTATCCGGTATTTGTCAAGCCGTGCAGCGAAGGCTCTTCCGTCGGTGTATCCAAGGCGACAGACCGTGCATCGCTCAAGGCTGGTCTGGCAGAGGCATTCAAGTATGATGCCAAGGTTCTGATCGAAGAGTTTATTGACGGCCACGAAATTGAAGTCGCCGTGCTCGGAAATGACGAGCCAACCGCGACATTTGCCGGTGAGATTGCACCGAGTCAGGAATTTTATACCTTTGAGGCAAAATATGTGGACGGCACATCCGGTCTGTACATTCCGGCGCACATCAGCGAGAAGGCAATGCAAACGGTTCGTGAAGATGCCATTCGCGTCTATCGTGCGCTGGGCTGCAAGGGACTGTCCCGCGTAGACTTCTTCTGCACCTATGCAGATGACGAAATCGTATTCAATGAGATCAATACCATTCCGGGCTTCACGAGCATCAGCATGTATCCGAAGCTGCAGGAGCACATGGGTCTTGCGTATGCAGATCTCATTGATCGACTGATTTCTTTTGCAATGGAGCGGTATGATGGATAATAGAGCGATCGGTGTGTTTGATTCCGGTTTGGGTGGTCTGACAGCTGTTCGCCAGTTGCATCGCGTCATGCCCAACGAAGATATTATTTATTTTGGCGATACCGGTCGTGTGCCGTATGGCTCGCGCGGACGCCAGACCATTATCAACTATACCCGTCAGGATACGGCGTTTTTGATGCAGCATGATATTAAGGCAATTGTCGTTGCCTGCGGCACGGTCAGCTCGGTGGCGCTGGATGTCGTCAAGGGAGAAAATACCCTGCCAATGATCGGCGTCGTCAAGCCGGCATGTCATGCGGCACTCAAGTATACCAAGAATGACCGCGTGGGCATCATTGGTACGCGCGGCACAATTCAGAGCGGTTCATATGAAGCGCGCCTGCACACCCAGCGTCCGGGTATTGAGACAATTGCTCGAGCTTGCCCGCTGTTTGTTCCGCTGGTAGAAAACGGACGGTTTTCTCCGGACGATAAAGTGGTACAGATGATTGTAGAAGAGTATCTCACAGATATTAAGAACTTTGGCGTGGACACGCTGATTCTTGGCTGTACCCATTTCCCGCTGCTGCGTGCAGCCATCCACCAATTTATGGGGGACAAGGTGACACTCATTGATGTCGGTGCAGAAGCGGCAGATTATGTCAAGACGTTTATCGACCGCGCGGAGGAGCGCACCGGAAACACAGAATATTTTGTTTCGGATGATATTGACAGCTTTGACGAGCACGCAGAGATGTTCCTGGGAGAACCGGCAGGTGTGCACGCACAGCTCGTTGACATCACGGCATATGGAAAGTGAGGCGGACGGCATGGAAACCAAGTCGAATACATCCTTGAAAAAAGACGTCATCATTACCATTGCGAGCAAGCAGAACTTTGAGGGCTGCGAGCCGGATAACATCAACCTGATTACGGCGGGACGCTTATACCGCCGCAACGGCAAATACTTTATCTCTTATGAGGAGAGTGAGCTGACCGGCATGGAAGGCACACGCACGACGCTCAAGCTGGAGGACAGACAGGTGACAATGACCCGCACGGGCACGCATCCGGCACAGATGCTGTTTGCGGAACACAAGCGGCATGTTGGTCTGTATCAGACAGAGGTGGGCTCGCTGGCTGTTTCGACCCATACTTCCCAGCTCATTAACAATATCGGTGAGAACGGCGGCAGCTTGTCCATCGACTACACCGTGGAGATTGATTCCAATCTTGCCGGTACACACCGCTTTGAAATGGCAGTGACACCAACCGGCAATATGCAGTAAAAAACGAGTGACGGGCGGAAATTTTGCGTTTTCGCCCGTTTCGGGCGCTTTTTAGGCGCCTTTGATAGGATAGAAACCAAACAAGAAAGGCACGATGATATGAATTTAATCGAACAGGCAAAGAAGCAGGCGGCAGAGGCTGTCCTGAACGCATATCACGCAGCAGTGCAGGCTGGCGAGCTTCCGGAAGCAGAGGTTCCGGCTGTTGCTGTTGAGATTCCGAAGGACACCAAGAACGGCGACTATGCATCCTCTTTTGCCATGCAGTGCGCGCGTCCGCTGCACATGGCACCGCGAAAGATTGCCGAGAGCATTACGGCACATGTTTCGCTGGACAATACGTATTTTGAAGAGATCTCCATCGCAGGCCCGGGCTTCCTGAACTTCCGTCTCGGTAAGAAGTGGTATGCAGATGCCATCGCGCTGGTTGCACAGATGGGCAAGGATTACGGCAAGACCAAGGCTGAGCATCCGGAAAAGATCATGGTAGAATTCGTTTCTGCCAACCCGACCGGCCCGATGCATATGGGCAATGCCCGCGGCGGCGTGCTGGGCGACTGTCTGGCAGAGGTTCTGACATGGGCAGGTCACGATGTCACCCGTGAGTTCTATATCAATGACGCAGGCAATCAGGTAGACAAGTTCGCACACTCCGTGGAAGGACGCTATATCCAGCAGCTCAAGGGCGAAGATGCCATCGAGTTTGATCCGAGCTGGTATCAGGGCGCAGACATCAAGGAGCTGGCTGCTGACCTGATTCAGATGCACGGCGATAAGCTGCTCGACATGTCCGGCGAGGAGCGCCGCAAGGTCATCGTGGAGTACGGTCTGCCGACCAACATTGCGCGGATGCAGCGCGATCTGGAGCGGTATAAGATTCATTATGACGTATGGTTCCGTGAGAGCGGCCTGCATTCTTCCGGCTATGTCGAAGAAACGGTCAAGATGCTGGCAGATAAGGGCGCAACCTACGAAAAGGAAGGCGCACTGTGGCTGCGTTCCACCGATTTTGGCTGCGAAAAGGACGATGTCCTGCGCCGCGCAAACGGTTTCTATACCTATTTTGCCGCAGACATTGCATATCATAGAAATAAGTTCGAGAAGCGCGGCTTTGACCGTGTCATCAACATCTGGGGCGCAGACCATCACGGTCATGTGCATCGTCTCCAGAGCGCACTGGATGCACTGGGGCTGGACGGCAGCCATCGTCTGGAAATCGTGCTCATGCAGCTGGTTCGCATGATGCAGGGCGGCGAAGTCGTTCGTATGTCCAAGCGTACCGGCAAGAGCCTGACGCTGAGTGATCTGCTGGATGAGATTCCGGTAGATGCAGCGCGTTACTTCTTCAACTCTCGTGCTGCAGAGACCCAGATGGAATTTGATCTGGATCTGGCTGTCAAGCAGGACAGCGACAATCCGCTGTACTACTGCCAGTATGCCCATGCGCGTATTTGCAGCCTGCTGCGCAAGATGGAAGAAGAGGGCGTAAAGGTACCGGAACAGGCAGATCTGACGGTTCTGAGCGAAGAGGAAGAGCTGGCACTGGTCAAGCAGATCAGCCTGCTGCCGGAGGAAATTATCGGCGCAGCTGCTGACCGCGACCCGTCCCGTCTGAACAAGTACGCCGTTGCACTGTGTGCACAGTTCCACCGCTTCTATAATGCTTGCCGCATCAAGGAAGCAGAGGATGAAGTGCGTGACGCTCGTCTGGTTCTGTGCCGCGCTGCACGCCAGACTATCTATAATGTACTGACAATGATCGGTGTAGAAGCACCGGAACATATGTAAATCGCCTGATAGAGGCAGAAGGAGAGAACATGGAACCCGTTCCTTTATGTAGTGGGGAAGTTATTGTAACAGTAGAACACCCGTCGCAGATGATGTCTGTGGACTGGAATACCTGTCGTGCCAGTGCGATTGTCGTGCCGGATGCCATGAGCATTCCGGCAGTCAAGAGCCACGCGGGCGGCAGACCGGTCGGTATGCTTGTCAACGCAGACGGCTGGAATCCGGAAGAGGACATCGGTGCGGAATGGCCGTCAGAGCGACTGATTGGACGATTCAAAAACATCGTCAGCCGGGCAACGCATGAAGAAGCAGACTTTATTTATCTGCGGATGCGGCAGAACCTGCACGTTTTGCGTGCGGCTGTGCTAGCCGTGACGGATCAGTGCGGTCTGGGCATTCTGGTAGAGATTCCTGTCGATGAGGACAGACGCACGGCGGATAATTCTTCGGCGCTGGCCGTGATGGGTATTTTGCAGCGCATCGGTGTCGCTGGCATCATTCTCGCCGGTGAACCGGCGGATGTCGATGATGCCATTGAAGAGCTGGCACCGTATGCGAATGTCGCGCTCGGTGTCTCTGTTGAGCCGCATGAGCTGGATCAGATGCAGCATCTCGAAAGTGTGGAATTTTATCACACGAGTGAGGAAAACAACATCGAGCGCATTTTGCGCCGTGTGCCGGTCTGTGATGGAGCCAATGAGCCAGAGGCAGATGAGGATTATATTCTTGCGCCGGTGGGCGAGCATGTGCATTTTGTCGATGCGACGATCGATATTTCCGATCCGATTGATTTGGAGGATCATTTTGGCGAGACGCTGCTGGAACTGGAAGATCAATGGTCTGGAGCGCTCAAGCTGGAGATCAGCACGCCATATGATGTGCAGCTGCTCGCGGAGAGCCAGGTAATGCTCAATCGGCCGGTCTGTCTTGAAGCGGAGGATCCGGAGCTGTTGGAAGAGGCACTGCGCGTGTTTGACGGCATTGCGCTGTATGATGGAACGTGGGAGCTGGACGAAGATACATTGGATTATTTTCGCCGGCACTATGGCATGGTATCTTTGTAAGATATGTGAAAGCGCAGATGGGGGCTTTCCCTGTCTGCGCTTTTTAGAAATCAGGAGGAGAATGCATGAATAACTGGACAGAAGTGACCATTTGGACATCTACCACCGGCATTGACGCAGTGACCGGTATGCTGATGGATTTGGGCATTGATGGATTTGTCATTGAAGACGCACAGGATTTCGAGGATTTTCTGCACGATACCGAGATATACTGGGACTATGTGGACGAAAAGCTGTCGCAGGAAAAGAAGGATGCAGAGACCAACGTGAAGATCTACGTGGAGGACAGCCCGGCGGGCGCAGAAATGCTCGCGCAGGTCAATGCAGGTCTGGCAGAGCTGCGTGCCCGCGACACGGAAAAGGCATTTGGCCGCTGTGTGGCTGAGCTGGCGTCCATCCGTCAGGAGGATTGGGAGAACAACTGGAAGCAGTATTTTAAGCCGTTCCGTGTCGGTGAAACCTTCCTCATCAAGCCGTCTTGGGAGGAATGCGAACCGGAGGAAGGCCGCAGAATTCTGGAAATTGACCCGTCTTCCAGCTTTGGCACCGGCACGCATAACACGACACAGCTGTGCATCTGTGAGCTGGAGCGTCTGGTCAAACAGGGAGACCGCCTGCTCGATATGGGCTGCGGCAGCGGCATTTTGTCTGTGGCGGCACACATGCTCGGAGCAGAGGATGTGACTGCGGTAGATATTGACCCCAATGCGGTACGCATTGCGGCGGAAAATGCAGAGAAAAACGGCTTTGCGCTGCATACCGGTGTTGGCGATGTCATTGGCGATACAGAGCTGTCTGCGCGCATCGGCGCGGACTATGATATTATCGTTGCCAATATCGTGGCGGATGTCATCATGGGAATGCAGAACATCCTGAAGAGCAAGCTCAAACCGGAGGGCACCCTGATTGTATCCGGTATCATCGCGCCGCGTGCGGATGAAGTGCAGGAGTCGCTGCTTGGCGCAGGTTTTGTGCTGGATCGCCGCGATCAGTCCGGCGATTGGGTAGCTATGACGCTGCATCAGGCATAACATAAATCATAAGAATGATAACGGAGGGCAGAGATTATGCGGAGAAAACTCGTCAAATGGGGAGCGATCATATGCATTGTCGCTGCCCTTCTGGCTTTTTTGCGCTGGAAGCTGCCGGCAAAACAGGATGTCTCGTTGGCGGAAACCAGTCTGCAAGCAGCGGATGACCTCGCGGCATCGTATCAGGCAGGACAGAACAGTCTGATGTTTCACAGCAAAGAAATCTCTGAACTGGAAGTCTATCATCTGTTGCAGGCGGGAGAACCGTATCTGTCCAATCTGGAGACGGCGACCTATCAGAGCGGTGCGGTCAAACTGACATGGAATATCCCGCAGAAGCAGGAGCAGGATGCCGGCTTGGATGCGGCCAGAAAGCTGGGGGCAAAGGCTGTCGAGGGACAGACGACGATTACCGGCAAATTGCAGGCGATTCATGATACCTTGATTCGCACCTGCGTATACACGGAGAACGGAGAGCAGCGCACGCAGATGGCAGCAGGTGCGGTGCAGGACAAGCAGGCGGTGTGTGCGGGCTACGCACGGGCATTTGAGGCCATGTGCGATGGCGCAGGGCTGGATGTCTATTATGTAGAGGACGATGACATGACGCACGCATGGAATGCGGTGCGTCTGTATGGAGAAACCTATTTTATCGACTGCACCTATGATGATCCGGTTCCGGACGGCGGACAGAAGGTCGGGCAGAATTATTTTATGCTGACCGCGCAGGAGCTGAAGCAGTCGCACCAGTGGAACGAAGCACTGTATGAGAGCTATCTGGACAGCAAGTACCCGGAAAATTTTGCGTATATCCAGCGGATGCAGGATTTGCAATTGGCGAATACCGATCTGCGCGCCCGCGATTGTGATAAAAATGCTTCGCGTGAAGAGATTGAGCAGTTAAATGATTTGTTGGGAACCGAAGTCGCGGACAGCGAGAAAAAAATTTCTCGCGGAGAGCTGTATAAAAAAGGTTATCAGTCGCTCAGTGAGGAAGTAGACGGAGAAAAACGCATCGAACGGCTGATTGATAATTACACCGTTCCGCTGCTTGTAGCGCGTCAAATGGGCTTTTAAGGCGGAAAATAGCAACTTTTTTGGAATTTTGAAATGACACAATAAAAAACATAAAAAATTTCAAAAAAAGTGTTGACATTTGGCGTCTCAGGCTATATAATAAACATCGTCATCTGGCGAGGGCAACGACGAAAGAGAAACAACGAGCCAGGGTAATAAATAGTATGGCGGTATAGCTTAGTTGGCTAGAGCGTCCGGTTCATACCCGGAAGGTCATTGGTTCAAGTCCAATTACCGCTACCACTATGGCCCGTTGGTCAAGCGGTTAAGACACCGCCCTTTCACGGCGGTAACACGAGTTCGATTCTCGTACGGGTCACCAATGGAAGTTTAGCTCAGCTGGGAGAGCATCTGCCTTACAAGCAGAGGGTCACAGGTTCGAGCCCTGTAACTTCCACCAGATGAAAAAGCACTCCAGATGGAGTGCTTTTTTGTTTTTCTCAGAAAAGCAAAAAGGAGGACAGCATGAAGGAAGATTCGACAAGAAAACGGCGGTTTGCGATAGCGGCAGTGCTGGTGCTTGCCCTGTTTGTGCTGGGACGGTTTTTACAGCACCCGCCGTCTGCGATGGACGTTTTGTCCGGTGCAACCAAAAAGACGCAAACCGCAGAACTTGCGGATAGCTATGCGCTGGGCATGTCGCAGGACATGGAGCGCAGCGAACAACAGTCCATAGCAGCTCTTGCTGCCGGTCAAGAGGCGCAGGACAGCTTGCCGGATACGGTGCTGCTCACGGTGTCTGAGGAGGATGAGGCGGCACAGAAATACGCACGCAAGCTGGCGCGGGAACTGGATGAAAATGGTGCAGATTGCCGCGTACAGACGCAATCAGATGCGCTGCTGCGCGCATTTGCCAAAGAAGGAAAATTACAGCTGTTTGTCATTGCACGCGATCAAATCGGACGCGATCAGACACAAGCGTATACCGTACAGGAACTGACACGGGAAGAAATGGAGGCGGTTCGGTGAGAAAGCTCAATACCATCCTGTCGGTCTTGCTGATCGTCATCTTCCTGCTGCATGGTGTGCTGGGCAGCTTTGTGCTGCTGGGCGTCAGCAGTATTTCTGGCAGAGTTCTTGCATATATCGGCATGATTCTATTGATTCTGCATCTGTGCATCGGTGTACGCTTGACGATACAGACCTTCCAGACCAAGAGCGGTTGGGCGTATAAAAAACAAAACGCGCTGTTTTGGACACGCAGAGCCAGTGGGCTGGCCATTTTGATTCTTGCGTTTTTTCACATGGGAATTTTCGGCAGTGTCGAAGACGGATTGTATATCCTGACGCCGTTTACAACGGTCAAACTGCTGACACAGCTGCTGCTCCTTGCGGCGCTGTTTGTCCATCTCTTTGTCAATGTACGCCCGTTGCTGGTTTCTCTGGGTGTCATCACATACAAGGAGCGGCGCGGAGATTTATTTTTGATCTTATCCATTCTGCTGTTGTTTATGGCGGGATCTATTGTACTGTATTATATTAGGTGGCAGATATGAAAAAGACACTGTTGATTGTTGGCGCAGGGCTTGCCGGACTGTCTGCGGCGTGGACAGCGGCAGAGCAGGGACAGCAGGCAATTTTGGTATCCGCGCAGCCGTCAGAGCGCGCCCAGTCGGTCATGGCAGAGGGTGGCATCAATGCGGCACTGGACACCAAAGGCGAAGGCGATACACCGGAACAGCACGAAGCGGATACGCTGCGCGCTGCCTGCGGACTGGCGGATCCACAAGCGGTACACGGGCTGACGCAGGCTGCACCGGAACTGGTTCGCTGGTTGGATCGGATTGGCGTGCAGTTTAACCGCACGGAAAGCGATGAAATAGACGTTCGCGCATTTGGCGGACAAAAAAAGAAGCGCACGGCGTTTGCGCAGAGCGACACTGGAAAACAGCTCATCACAGCAATGGTTGATGCGGTGCGCCGATGGGAGAGCGAACAACGCATCGTGCGATTGGATCATCACACGTTTGAAACACTGTTGCTGGATGGAAATGCCTGCGGTGGATGCGTGGTGCGCGATGATTACACGGGAGAGCAGATGCCGATTCAGGCGGATGCCGTCATCATGGCGTGCGGCGGAATGCACGGATTGTTTGGCGATACGACAGGCTCTCTTGCCAATACCGGCGAGGCGGTCGCGGAGCTGTTTCGATTGGGCTTGCCGCTTGCCAATGCCGAGATGATACAGTATCATCCGACGACGGCAAAGCGCGGCGGCAGACGATTGCTCATCAGTGAGGCGGCGCGCGGCGAAGGCGGCAGATTGTATGCGCTGCGTGACGGCAAGCCGTGGTATTTCATGGAAGAACGGTATCCGGAGCTGGGCAATTTGATGCCGCGCGACATCACGGCGCGGGAAATTTGGCGTGTGCGTCAGCAGACGCCGGTTTATTTGGATATGACGGAGCTTGACAGCACTGTTTTTGAACAAAAACTATCCGGGTTACGCGATGATTGCTTGACATACTTGGGATTAGATCCGAAAGAACAGCCGATTCCGGTGGAACCCGGCATTCACTATTTTATGGGTGGACTGCAAGTGGATACACAGCACCGCACAAGGATGCACAATGTCTATGCGGCGGGAGAATGCTGTGCACAGTATCATGGCGCCAATCGCTTGGGCGGAAATTCACTGCTCGGCGCGATATATGGCGGCAGAATTGCGGCGCAGACGGCGATAGCAGAGGCAGATGGCAGTACGTGTTCTTGTTCGGTGCATCCGGCGGGAGAAAAAACGTCAGTGCAGGAACAGCAAATCCTACATGAGACGCTGGCACAGGCACTTGGTGTTGTGCGCACAGAGGAGACCATGAAACAAGCGCTGCACACCGTGCAATCTCTGTCCGGCAATTTGGCTCTGTTGGGACAGGCAGTCTTGCTGAGTGCACTGGAACGGAAGGAAAGCCGCGGCGCACAGTTCCGCGCAGACTATCCGGAAACCAAAGAGGAGTATGGCGTAGCTGCCATCACACGGTATACGCAGGGAAAGGTTGCGGTTACATGGGGTGAGTTGACATGAACTATGAAATCCGAATCAAACGGCAGCGCAGTGCACAGGACACGCCGTATTGGCAGACCTTTGTGTGTGAAAACGAGGGAAATGCTTCGGTTGCCGATGTCCTGCGCGAGCTTAATGCGCGGACGCCGCTATGTGATGCAGACGGAGCGCCGGCGCAGCCGATTGGCTGGGAATGCAGCTGTTTGGTGCGAAAATGCGGGGCTTGTGCCATGCGCATCAACGGTGTGCCGCGGTTGGCGTGCTCGGTCTTTCTGCGTGATGTCAAAGGCGCAGTAATTGTACTGGAGCCGCTGAGCAAATTTCCGCTTGTGCGTGATTTGATTGTGGATCGGCGCATTTTGTTTGACCGGCTCAAAGAGATGCAAGTATGGCTGGAGGGCGATGCGGAGAAGCGTTCCCGCACCCATAATGCGCGGTATCAGTCGGCGCGCTGCCTGCAATGTGGCTGCTGCTTAGAAATTTGCCCGAATTTTTGCGCAGAGCAGTCGTTTGGCGGCGCCGCTGCGGGCGTTCAGGCGTTTCGCGTGCTGGATCAGGAGACCGACGCGGCACATAAGCAGAGACTCGCCGAGCAGTATCGCAGGATCTATTATGAGGGATGCGGCAAATCGCTGGCGTGTCAGGACATTTGTCCGGCGGGCATTCCGATAGAAGAACTGATGGTGCGCTCTAATGCGGCGGCCATCTGGAAACGATGAGAAAAAACGGCAGTCTGCGGACTGTCGTTTTTTTGTACTAGAAAAGCAACCGGCATCCGTGTCTTCGACGGACTTTTTATTTGCGCTTCGATATACTGAAAACATGAAACAGGAGGCGCGAATACATATGCTCGAAAAACAGAAACAGCGAAAACAATCAGGAAATATGCGGGCTCGAAAACGCGGCGTATCTGCGCTGTACGTTATCGGGGCGGCTTTGCTGTCCTGTGCACATATTACGGGAGTCGGCGCGCCGTTTGGAGTGGCATTTGCTGCGGCGGCGTGCCGAACCGGCTACGGCTTTGGCGCAGTGCTCGGTACATTTGTCGGCTATCTGCTGTCCATGCATGGAGCAGAAGGAGTACCGTATGCAGGGGCGGCGCTGATGACATTGGCTGCAGCGACGATTTTTTCCGGTACACAGATTCCATCGGCACGATGGTTTTTCCCTGCGATGTCTGCGCTTTCTGTCGCAGCGACAGGAGCTATTTTTGTTTTTGCAGATGGATTTAAATGGGAAAATATGCTGCTGTTTGCGTGCCGCATTGTGCTGGCGGGCGGTGCCGCGTATTTTTATGAAGCGGCTTTGGATACGATGCGTGGACGGCCGCAGGTCGTTCGCTTTGGCGGAATGCTGGTTTTAGTGGCGACGCTGCTCATGGCGGCATATCCGTTTTCTGTAGCAGACCTTGTTTGTCCGGCCCGCATTGCTGCGCTGTTTGTCGTGATGGCGATGAGTTATATGGGCGGCTTTTCCTATGGTGCGGCCTGCGGTGTCGGCATTGGCATCGCTATGGATGCGGCGGGCGGTGCCGGGCTGTATTATGCGGGCGTATACGCCGTTTCCGGTATGGCTGCGGGATTTTTTCTGCGTGGTGGGCGCATCGTATTTACCACGGCGTTTGTGCTGACACATGCGGCAGTACATTTGCTGGGCGGAGAAGCGGGATACCTGTCTGGTATCTATGAGTGCTTTGTCGCCTCGGTTTGCTTTGTCCTGTTGCCGGAAGATCTGTGGGAGGAATGGAAAGAGCGTCTGATTCCCACCGATCCCAAACCGACCGATTATGCTGCGCGCATCAGCCGTGTGGCAAATCAATATGCATCGGTGACATCGGAGGCCTTTTCAGAGATGTATCAGGCGTTGGCGAACAACGGAAAAGCACATAAAGAAGAGAGCGATCTTGGCGCCGTGTTTGACCGCACTGCCGATCGGGTGTGTCGCCGCTGCTCGGCGCGAGAGACCTGTTGGGAACGGGATAAGCTGTCGACGCTGCGCACGCTGGATGCGATTTCCGGTCCGCTTTTGCGCAGCGGACATATTACCGCCAGCGATTTTCCGGGGCGATTTGCGGCGCAGTGCCTGCGATTTTCTGATTTTGTCCTCGCTGTCAATGAAGGAATGGATGCGCTGTTTCAGCGCAGACAGACGCAAAAGAAAAATGAAGCGGGAAGAAAATTGATTGCCCAGCAGTATGCCGGTGTCACTGGGATTTTGAAACAGGTGGGAGAGAGCATGAGCAGCGGCACAGAGATCCTGCCGGCACAGGAAAAAGAACTGCGCACCTATGCAGAGGCGTTTGGGCGCGTGCGAACCGTGGCAGCATGGAAAGATCGCCGCGGGCGGCTGCATTTGGAGCTGACGGGAGAATGTGTGTCGCGGATTCTGCGCAGTCAAGAGGGATTTACCTCTGGTTTGGGAGCACTCATGAATGTATCCTTGGCGAAGCCGGAGACACAGTATGAGGCGAGCGGGATTCGGTTGGTGTTTCGGGAGCAGGAACCGTATTATATCACGGTTGGCATCGGCACGCGCACGCGTGAGGGACAACAGGTTTCCGGTGATTGTGTTCGCTATTTTACGACAGAAGAAGGGACGGCGTGTGTCATCTTGTCAGATGGCATGGGATCCGGTGAAGAAGCGCGGGAGGAATCCGAAAGCACCGTGCGCATGGCGGAACGATTTTTGCGCGCCGGTATTTCTGCGGCAGACTGCGTTCGCACCATTGGTCCGGCGCTCAAACTGCGCACACAGGGAAAGAAATTCGTAACGTTAGATATAGGTACGATTGATTTGTTTACCGGTGAGACGGTCTCCGTCAAATGCGGGGCGGCGCCGAGCTTTGTGCGTGCGGTAGATGGCGACGGCAGTGTGCGCGTGCGGCGCATTTTATCCAGCACGCTTCCGGCGGGATTGGAAGAAGCCGGTGATATGGATGTCACACAGTTCCGCATGGGCGGACAGGACGCATTGGTGCTGCTCAGCGATGGCATTGTCGATGCGGACGGAAGCAATGCGGGCTGGGTGGAAGATTTGCTGTCGGACAGTTTGCGTCTGTCTGCGCGGGAGCTGGCAGCGAGAATTGTGCTGGAAGGCTCGGCGCGCGGTGCGCCGGATGATATGAGTGCAGTGGTCGTATATCTCGGCAGACGCAAAGAATAATACGAAAGAAACGCAGGCGTGTAATACCGCCTGCGTTTTTACGTGTGTGAATAGAATGTAAAACTCTGTACATGCGCTTGCATCTGCGACAAAAAGAGACTATGATAAACGCAGAAGAAAACGGGAAAGGAGCAAAATATGCTGATGCACATTGCGCCGCTGCTGGCGCTGACACCGGAAATCAAAGAAGAAATATACCCCATCCTGTTATTCTTTGGTATGTTTGCCGTTGTGTTTGGACTGGGTGGAAAATTGATTCATCATATGCCGCGTAAGCCCGGATCTATGCTGGATGAAATTCTCAGCGAGAAATGGGAGGACGATGAGGACGAGACGAAACAGATAGAGCAAAAGACCGACGAAGAGCATACGCAAGAGAAAGAGTAAGGTACCGCGAAACCCGAATCGAAAGTGAGGTCAGGGGAACCGTGGATGTCAATACCATTATGGAATGGATCGCCAAATACGGCGCCGTTGTCTTTTTGGTGATTACTTGTCTGGAAGCGATGAACTGTCCGGGAATGCCGGCGGGCGTTGTGCTGCCTGCCGCAGGCATTTACGCCGCGACCGGTCAAATGTCGCTGTGGTTTGCCATTGTGCTGACGGTTGTCGGAGGTATGATAGGAACAACAGTGATGTATTATATCGGTCGATTGGGCGGCCATCCGCTTATGCACTGGCTCAAGGCACGTGGGCCGAAAATTAAACATGCGTGTGAACGCTGTGAAGAATACCTACATCATAGGAGCTTTCTTAAGATTTTTATCGGACGCATTCTGCCTGTCGTGCGGACACTGCTGCCGCTTCCGGCGGGTGTCTGTGAGGTAGAACCGATTTCGTTTTTGACGGCCAGCGCGCTGGGAATTGTGTGTTACAATGCCGCGTTTGTCAGTGCGGGCTATTTCTTGGGACATGCACTCAATTTTGCCCACTAAACCTAGAATAGGAAGGGATTTCCGGTTTTCGGAAGTCCCTTTTTGCTTGTCAAACCAGCGAAACAATGCTACACTGATAACAAGTATATCTGACACAACGAATAGCAGGAGAAAGCATATGACAGGGTTTGGGATTGGAAATGTAAAGATTGACGGACGATTTATCATGGCGCCGATGGCGGGCGTGACGGATCGGGCGTTCCGGCAGATCTGCCGAGAATGCGGTGCAGCGGCAACGATCAGCGAGATGATTTCCACGCAGGCTCTGCTGTTTCAGGACAAAAAGACACGGGAACTGCTTTCTCTGGCTCCGGCAGAGAAGCCGGGATGGGTACAGATTTTTGGCAGCAATCCGGCGTATATGGCGGATGGGGCAAAAAAAGCATTGGATATTTCCGGTGCACAGCTGCTTGACATCAATATGGGCTGTCCGGCACCTAAAATCGTCAAGGGCGGCGACGGCAGCGCGTTGATGTGTCAGCCGAAGCTGGCGGAAGAGATTATTCGCGCTGTTGTAAAGGCTGTCGATGTGCCGGTAACGGTGAAATTCCGCAAGGGCTGGGATGCTGATAGCCAGAACTATTTGGACTTTGCCAAGATGGCAGAGGCGGCAGGCGCGGCGGCGATCACGCTGCACGGCCGCACCAGAGCGCAGATGTATGCCGGAAAAGCGGACTGGGATGCGATTGCACAAGTAAAGCAGGCGGTGTCGATTCCGGTCATTGCAAACGGTGACGTGGACAGTGCGCAGAAGGCGATGGATATTTTGGAGGCAACCGGCGCGGATGCCGTCATGATTGGCCGCGGTGCGCTGGGCAATCCGTGGCTGTTTGGGCAGTGCAATGCCATGCTGGCAGGACAGTCGGTGCCGCCGCTTCCGCCGCTGCATGAGCGGCTGGAAACCGCACGCAGACAGATTGTTCTGGCGGCAGAGCAAAAGGGCGAGCACATCGCAATGCTGCAGGCGCGCAAGCACATCGCCTGGTATTTAAAGGGCGTGCGCGGAACCAAGCGTCTCAAGGCGGGCATTTCGGAACTCGATTCGTTTGAAGAACTGGATGCCATGCTGACAGAAGCGGCAAAACTGGAGGGATAACGCATGTTTGACGAAAATAGTCTGGTAGAACGAGTTCTCAGCGGAGATGAGGACGCCTTCTCCCGACTGGTTGACCGGCTGGAGCCGCGCGTCTATCAGTATGCACTGCGTTATCTGGGTGAAGAACAAGAGGCACGACAGGCGACGATTGAAACATTCAATCAGGTATATCGCAAGCTGCACCGCAATATGGAGCTGCGCCTGTCCATTTGGGCACTGCGCCTTGCGACGGATGTCTGCGCGGACATTCAAAAGCGCAAGCGCAGTGCGAAAGGCACGATGGCTGTCTTTCGTCTGCGAGAAATTCCGCACGGAAAACACGGACACAAGCAGGAGCCGATTGAGCTGGATGCGGCGATTCAAACGCAGCTGCTGCGCTTGACCCGCCAGCAGAGAGAGGTATTGCTGCTACGCGACTTGATTGGTCTGAGCGATGCAGAAACGGGACAGGTACTCAAATTGGATCTCAACGGCGTGCGCCTGCGTATTTCCCGTGCGCGGCGCAATCTGCGCGAGCTGCTTGTGCGGCAGGGCGCGTTGCCGCAGCCAGATAAGCGCGGAGAAGGTCGAGATTGCCAGCGCTTTCAGGAGCTGTGCAGCCAATATGTCGATGAATGCATGGAAGAGGATGATAAGACCGCACTGCTCGATCATATCCAAGAGTGTTCGCGCTGTGCGGCATATCTCAACGACTTGACGCTGATTGGCCGTGAGCTGTCGCATATGGAGGAGGAAAAAGCGCCGGAAGAGCTGCGTGACGAGGTGGTCAGCAGTGCTGTGCGTCAGCAGAGAGAGCGAGCCGGCTGGCGGGCGCTGGGGCTGCGCATCCCGGTTGTAGCATTGGCGTGTTTTGCGACGATTTTTACGCTGCTGGTTTGTTCCGGTGTGTTGGGTGGTTTGTTTGTCAATACGACCAAACAGGAAGCGTCCGTGCAGAAGAACAGCACCCAAAGCAGCAGTGTTTTGTCTCAGAATCTGCGTTTGCCGGAGGCTGTGACGGATATGAGCTATTCTTATGTAATTGCAGCGGCGGGCAATGCCGGTCTGCCAGAGCTGTCTGCGTCGGCAGAGCTGATTGCGGCAGAGGACGGCGTAGAATACTACTGCGTAGACGGCGGGCTGGAAATGATGCAGAGACTTGCCGAGGGCATGGAGTCGGTTGGCTATGAGCTGGAATCTGTCAGTAACGATCAGCTGGTTATCACGCCGACGGCGTCTCAGGGGCTGTTTATCGTCATTCGGCAGACACAAGAGCGAGAATAGCGACGAATGATAGGCAAAAATCCGGCATTTGCCGGACAAATTTGCCTGCTTTGGAAGAAAAGCACAAGCGAACGCACGAAAAGTGCAAAAAATCCGTCAAAAAAACGTGGATTTTCGTGGGATATTTTCTTGACTTCGCGGGCAAAATATTATAAGATATAAAAGCACTCGCGAGAAGGCGAGTGAGCGATGATGCTGGAGATTGCTGCTCAGGCAGGTAACTTCAGCGGAGTAAGTCCGACAATCGGGCGGTTGAGACAACTGCGAACTACCACCGGTATGTTCCTGTGTAAGCTCGGGACTGCCAGCGCACGCGCTGACAAGCCGACAGCTGGAACCACTGCGGTGAAATCCAAAGCCGGATTGCATAACTACACGACTGTTTTGCCCGGTTTTTCTTATGCCCAAACGTGATACACACGGAAGGGTTGCAGTTTCTCTCCGAACGCGAGGACACATTTTTATAATGTAGTGTTCGAGGAGGAAAACACACAATGGCTAACGCAGAGAAAATCAGAATCAGACTGAAAGCTTATGACCACTCGCTCATCGATCAGGCATCTGAGAAGATCGTAGAAGCTGCTAAGCGTACCAACGCAAAGGTTTCTGGCCCGATCCCGCTGCCGACCGAGCGCGAAGTCGTTACCATTCTTCGTGCAGTGCACAAGTACAAGGACAGCCGTGAGCAGTTCGAGCGCCGCACCCACAAGAGACTGATCGACATCACCGGCGCAGGCAAGAACACCGTAGAGACTCTTATGACTCTGGATCTGCCGGCTGGCGTAGAGATCGAAATCAAGCTTTAAGGAAGCAGCTGGAAAAGCCATCCAGTGATGTGCTGATTCAGAAATTCCAAACATCGCCTAAGCCGCAATAGAGCGGCAAGGTCAAGTTGGTGGGCGGAAACCGCGCATCAACCAATAACCTACAAGGAGGAAACAAACATGCAAAAGGCAATCATCGGCAAGAAAATTGGCATGACCCAGATTTTCGACGCTGACGGCAAGGTAATCCCGGTTACCGTAATCGAAGCTGGCCCGTGCTCTGTCACTCAGATCAAGACAGAGGAGAAGGAAGGCTACAACGCAGTACAGCTCGGTTTTGCCGACGTAGCAGAGCGCAAGCTCAACAAGCCGCAGCTCGGCCACCTGAAGAAGGCTGGCGAGGCTGTAAAGAAGTACCTGAAGGAATTCCGCTTTGACGATATGTCGTCCTACAACCTGGGTGACGTACTCAAGGCTGACGTATTCGCCGAGGGCGACAGCGTAGACATCACCGGCATCAGCAAGGGTAAGGGCTACGCAGGCACCATCAAGCGTTTTGGTGCACATCGCTCCCCGATGAGCCACGGTGCTGGCCCGATGCACAGACATCAGGGTTCCATGGGCTCCTGCTCCGATCCGTCCCGTGTATTCAAGGGCAAGATCATGCCGGGCCACATGGGCGCAGAGCAGGTAACCGTACAGAATCTGGACGTTGTTAAGGTAGATGCTGAGATGAATATGATCGCAGTTCGCGGCGCCGTTCCGGGCCCGAAGGGCGGAATCGTATTCCTCAAGAACACCGTTAAGAACGCCTAAGGAAAGGGAAAGGAGGATACATCATGCCTATCGCATCCGTATTTGATATGACCGGCGCTAAGACCGGTGAGATGGAGCTGAACGCTGCAGTATTCGGCATCGAGCCGAATGAAGTAGTTCTTCACGCTGCTGTCAAGAATTATCTCGCAAACCAGAGACAGGGCACTCAGTCCACCCTGACCCGTACCGAGGTTCGCGGCGGCGGCATCAAGCCGTGGCGCCAGAAGGGCACTGGCCGTGCTCGCCAGGGTTCCATCCGCGCTCCGCAGTGGACTCATGGCGGCGTAGCTCTGGGCCCGAAGCCGAGATCCTACAACTACTCGCTGAACAAGAAGACCAAGCGTCTGGCTCTGATCTCCGCTCTGTCTGCTAAGGCAGCTGCTGGCGAGATCATCGTAGTAGACGGCCTGGACATGGGCGAGATCAAGACCAAGACCTTCGCTGCATTCCTGAAGAATGTAGAGTCCACTGGCAAGAGCCTCGTAGTTACTCCGGAGACTCGCGTCAACGTGGTAAAGTCTGCTGCTAACATCCCGGGCGTACGTACCACCCCGGTAAGCACACTGAACGTATACGACATCCTGAATGCTGACAAGTTTATCATTGACAAGGCAGCAGTTGCAAAGCTTGAGGAGGTGTACGCATAATGAAGTCGGCTTACGATATCATTAAGAAGCCTGTCATCACTGAGCGTTCCATGTCTGGTATCGCTGAGAACAAGTACGTTTTTGAAGTACAGGGCGACGCTAACAAGGTAGAGATCAAGAAGGCAATCGAAGAGATCTTCGGTGTCAAGGTCGCTTCCGTCAACACCATCAAGCTCCCGGGCAAGTGGAAGAGAATGGGCGTTCACACCGGCAAGACCCCGGCTAAGAAGAAGGCAGTCGTAACCCTGACCGCTGACTCCAAGCAGCTGGAGATCTTCGAGGGTATGCTCTAATTTATCCACACGAGGGAATGAAACGTGCCGAAGGGCACACGTTTGAAATCATCTAAAGGAGTTGAAAAACATGCCGATAAAGACCTATACTGCGTCCACCCCGTCTCGACGCAACATGACCGTAGTTGACTACAGCGGTCTTTCCAAGGTCAAGCCGGAGAAGAGCCTTCTGGAAAAGAAGAAGAAGCATTCCGGCCGTAACAGCTATGGCAGAATCACCGTACGTCACCAGGGCGGCGGTAACAAGCAGAAGTACAGAATCATTGACTTCAAGCGCAACAAGATGGACATCAAGGCTACCGTCCTGACCATCGAATATGACCCGAACCGTTCCGCAAACATTGCACTGGTTCAGTACGAGGATGGCGAGAAGCGCTACATCATCGCACCGCAGGGTCTGTCTGTTGGCGACACTGTCATTTCTTCCACCGGCGCTGACATCAAGCCGGGCAACGCACTGCCGATCGAGAACATTCCGGTTGGTACCGTAATCCACAACATCGAGCTGTACCCGGGCAAGGGCGCTCAGCTGGTTCGTTCCGCTGGCGGCGCAGCTCAGCTGATGGCTAAGGAGAACGGCGTAGCTCAGGTACGTCTGCCGTCCGGCGAGTACCGTTATATCCGCCTGAACTGCATGGCTACCATCGGTGCCGTAGGCAATCAGGATTACAGCAACCAGAAGCTTGGTAAGGCTGGCAAGACCCGTCATCGCGGTGTCCGCCCGACCGTTCGTGGTTCTGTCATGAACCCGTGTGACCATCCGCACGGCGGCGGCGAGGGCAAGAGCCCTGTCGGACGTCCGGGCCCGGTTACCCCGTGGGGCAAGCCGGCTCTGGGTTACAAGACCAGAAAGACGAAGAATCGTACTGACAAGCAGATTGTCAGAAGACGCAACGGTAAGTAAGGGAGGACATGAAATATGGGCAGAAGCATTAAGAAGGGCCCTTTTGTGGCTCCTGAACTGATTAAGAGAGTAATTGCACTCAACGAAGCTGGCGAAAAGAAGGTTCTGAAGACCTGGTCTCGTGCATCGACTATTTTCCCGGAATTCGTTGGTCATACAATTGCTGTTCACGACGGCCGCAAGCACGTTCCGGTATACATCACCGAGGACATGGTTGGTCATAAGCTGGGCGAGTTCGTCCCGACCCGCACTTATAAGGGTCACGCTGGCAGCAAGACCTCCAACAACGGCAAGTAAGGCTGAAGGAGGATCATTAGAAAATGGAAGCAAAAGCAATTTTGAGAAATGTTCGCATCGCTCCGCGCAAGGTGAAGGTTGTTTGTGACCTGATCCGCGGCAAGAGCGCAGCGGAAGCAAATGCGATCTTACTGAACACTCCCAAGGCTGCATCTGAGCACTTATCCAAGCTCCTCAAGAGCGCTATGGCGAATGCTGAGAACAATCACAACATGGATCCGGAGAAGCTGTACGTAGATCAGATCTTCGTATGCCCGGGCCCGATCATGAAGCGCATCCGTCCGATGTCTCATGGCCGCGCATTCCGCATCCTGAAGAGAACATCTCACATCACGCTGGTACTCAAAGAGAAGGAATAAGGAGGAGGTAGACTATGGGTCAGAAAGTTAATCCGCACGGTCTTCGTGTCGGCGTAATTAAAGATTGGGATTCCCGTTGGTTTGCCAAGGACAATGAGTTTGGCGACCTCCTCGTGGAAGACTACAACATTCGTAAGTTCCTGAAGAAGACCCTGTACGCAGCAGGCGTTCCGAACATCGAGATTGAGCGCAGCAACGGCAGAGTTAAGATCTTCATTTCCTGCGCTCGCCCGGGCATCGTTATCGGCAAGGGCGGCGAGGACATCGAGAAGCTCCGCAAGGAGATGGAGAAGATGCTGGGCAAGCCGGTATCTCTCAACATCATTGAAATCAAGAACCCGGACACCAATGCACAGCTCGTAGCTGAGAACATTGCAAACCAGCTGGAGAAGCGTATCGCTTTCCGCCGCGCAATGAAGCAGTGCATGGGCCGCGCAATGCGCATGGGCGCAAAGGGCATCAAGATCAAGTGCGGCGGCCGTCTGAACGGCGCCGAGATCGCTCGCAGCGAGTCCTATCATGAGGGCACCATTCCGCTGCAGACCCTGCGTGCAGACATTGATTATGGTTTTGCTGAGGCAAACACCACTTACGGCAAGATCGGTGTAAAGGTTTGGATCTACAAGGGCGAAGTGCTCCAGGGCGGCCCGCGTCTGAACCGCAACATTGAGGCTCCGAAGCCGGCATTCGATCGCCGTGACCGCAGAGACCGCCGTGACCGCCGCGATCGTCGTGGTGGCTACCGCCGTCAGAGACAGGATAGACAGGAAGGAGGCAACCGTTAATGCTTCTCCCGAAGAGAGTTAAGTACCGCAGAGTACACAGAGGCCACATGAAGGGCAAGGCTCTTCGCGGCAATAAGGTATCCCATGGCGAGTATGGCCTGCAGGCAACTGAGCCGTGCTGGGTTACCTCCAACCAGATCGAGGCAGCCCGTGTTGCCATGACCCGTTACACCAAGCGTGGCGGTCAGGTTTGGATCAAGATTTTCCCGGACAAGCCGGTTTCTAAGAAGCCGCTTGGAACTCGAATGGGTTCCGGTAAGGGCGCTCCGGAGTACTGGGTAGCAGTAGTAAAGCCGGGTCGCGTAATGTTCGAGATCGCAGGCGTATCCGAAGAAGTAGCTCGCGAGGCACTGCGTCTGGCATCCCACAAGCTGCCGCTCAAGACCAAGTTCGTCAAGCGTGAAGAGAAGGCTGGTGAAGAATAATGAAGGCTAAAGAGATCAGAGAGCTGAGTGTTGAAGAGCTGGAAGTTAAGCTCACCGACCTGAAGAAGGACCTCTTCAACCTGCGTCTGCAGAATGCAACCAACCAGCTCGAAAACCCGACGAGAATCGCAGAAGTTAAGCGCGATATTGCCAGAGTCAACACTATTCTCCGTGAGCATCAGCTGACGGAAAAGGCGTAAGGGAGGTAACTACAAATGGCTGATAGAACTTTCCGCAAGACAAGAGTCGGCAAGGTCGTTTCTGACAAGATGGACAAGACGATTGTCGTTGCTATCGCGGACAGCGTACAGCATCCGCTCTATAAGAAGATTATCAAGAGAACCTACAAGCTGAAGGCTCATGACGAGAACAACGAGTGCCGCGTAGGCGACACCGTTGAGGTTATGGAGACTCGCCCGCTGTCCAAGGACAAGCGTTGGAGACTTGTAGAGATCATCGAAAAGGCTAAGTAAGGAGGAGCGCACATGATTCAGCAGGAAACATTTCTCCGTGCTGCTGACAACAGCGGTGCCAAGGAACTGAAGTGCATCCGTGTTCTGGGCGGCTCCGCACGTAAGTATGGCAACATCGGTGACATCATCGTTTGCTCGGTTCGCAAGTGCACACCGGGCGGCGGCGTAAAGAAGGGTCAGGTCGTTAAGGCCGTAATCGTTCGTTCCCGTAAGGGCGTACGCCGTGCAGATGGCAGCTACATCCGTTTCGACGAGAATGCAGCAGTCATCATTCGTGAAGACAAAAACCCGCAGGGTACCCGTATCTTTGGGCCTGTGGCAAGAGAGCTGCGTGACAAGGACTTCATGAAGATCCTGTCTCTGGCTCCGGAAGTACTGTAAGGAGGTCGTCCGTTAATGAATACTCTGCATGTAAAGAAGGGCGACACCGCAGTCGTTCTTTCCGGTAAGGAAAAGGGCAAGAGTGGCAAGATCATCTCTGTAAACCCGAAGAAGGGCCAGGTAGTGATCGAGGGCGTTAACATGCTCACCACCCATGTCAAGCCGCGCCGTCAGGGCGAGACCGGCGGTATCGTTAAGCGCGAAGGCGCAATCCGTGCCTGCAAGGTAATGGCTGTTTGCCCGAAGTGCAACAAGAAGACCCGTCCGGCTCACAAGTTCCTGGAGGATGGCTCCAAGGTTCGCGTGTGCAAGCATTGCGGCGAAGCATACTAATTGAGGAGGTTGTAACAAATGCCAGTATTAAAGGATAAATATCAGGCAGAGGTTGCTCCTGCTCTGATGAAGAAGTTTGAGTACAAGAGCGTTATGCAGATCCCGAAGCTCGACAAGATCGTTATCAACGTCGGCTGCGGCTCCGAAGCAAACGGCAACTCCAAGGTACTCGATGCAGTTGTTCGTGACATCACCACGATCACCGGTCAGCACGCTGTCGTAACCCGCGCTAAGAAGTCCATCGCAAACTTCCGTCTGCGTGAGGGTATGCCGGTTGGCGTTCGCGTAACCCTGCGCGGCGACCGTATGTGGGAGTTCCTCGATCGTTTCTTCAACATCGCTCTCCCGCGCGTTCGTGACTTCCGTGGCATCAACCCGAACTCCTTCGACGGTCGTGGCAACTATGCAATCGGCCTGAAGGAACAGCTGATCTTCCCGGAAATCGAGTACGATCAGATCGATAAGATCCGCGGCATGGACATTGCAATTGTAACCACTGCAAACACCGACGAAGAGGCTCGTGAGCTGCTGTCTGCTCTGGGCGCTCCGTTCGCAAAGTAAGGAGGAGTAGAAAATGGCTAAGAAGTCTATGGTTCTCAAGCAGCAGGCAAAGCCGAAGTTCTCTACTCGTGCTTACAACCGCTGCAAGATTTGCGGTCGTCCGCACGCTTACCTGCGCAACTATGGCATCTGCCGTATTTGCTTCCGCGAGCTGGCTTACAAGGGCCAGATCCCGGGCGTAAAGAAGGCATCCTGGTAATTCATTTTTGTGAAAAACAGCTAACGGAGATCATCGGATCTACCGTTAACTGTTTCTCTATATCATTTCTGTAAACCCGCCCGCGGCTGAAAATAGATTCAGCCCCGGAAAAGTGGAGAGAATCACTCTCTAACTTCTGTAAGGAGGACAAAGTAATGCAGATCACAGATCCGATTGCGGATATGCTTACCCGCATCAGAAATGCGGGCACTGCACGCCACGCTACTGTTGATGTCCCGGCTTCCGGCATGAAGAAGGCTATTGCACAGATTCTTCTGGACGAAGGCTATATCAAGGACTTCAAGGTAATCGAGGGCGGTCAGGGCACCATCCACATCACACTGAAGTACAACAACAATGAGAAGGCAATCACCGGCCTGAAGCGCGTTTCCAAGCCGGGTCTGCGTGTATACGCAGGTGCTCAGGAGCTGCCGCAGGTACTGCGTGGCCTGGGTATTGCCATCATTTCCACATCTAAGGGCGTTATGACCGACAAGAAGGCTCGCGAGCTGAATGTCGGCGGTGAAGTCCTTGCATTTGTATGGTAAGGGGAGGTACTGAGAATGTCTAGAATTGGTAGAGCACCGATCACAGTACCGGAAGGCGTTGAGGTTAAGCTCGACGGCAACACCATCACCGTCAAGGGCAAGAACGGCACCCTGACCCGTGAGATCCATCCGGCAATGCATGTTGCTGTAGAAGGCAACACCATCACCGTAACTCGTCCGAACGACGAGAAGCAGAACCGTGCACTGCATGGTCTGTCCCGTTCCCTGATTAACAACATGGTTATTGGTGTAACCGAGGGCTTCCAGAAGGTTCTCGAGGTTAACGGCGTTGGTTACCGTGTATCCAAGTCCGGCAAGACCATGACCATGAACCTGGGTTATTCCCATCCGGTAACTGTTGATGAAGTTGACGGCATCACCATCACTGTTGAGGGCACCAACAAGATCATCATCTCTGGTCCGGATAAGCAGAAGGTCGGCCAGTTTGCAGCTGAAGTTCGTGAGAAGAGACCGCCGGAGCCGTACAAGGGCAAGGGCATCAAGTATGCTGACGAACATATCCGCCGCAAGGAAGGCAAGACCGGCGCAAAGAAGAAGTAAAGGAAGGTGTGCCTAAATGGTTTCAAAGAAAGACTCTAACAAGCAGCGTCTCAGACGCCATAAGAGAGTACGCGGCGCAGTTTCCGGTACTGCTCAGCGTCCGCGTCTCAACGTATTCAGAAGCTCTAAGAACATTTTTGCTCAGGTCATCGATGATGTCCAGGGCGTAACGCTTGCAGCTGCATCCACCACCGAGAAGGACTTCAGCGAGTATGGCGGCAACAAGGAAGCTGCACGCAAGGTCGGCAAGCTGATTGCTGAGCGTGCACTGGCTAAGGGTATCGACACTGTCGTATTTGACCGTGGCGGTTACGTATACCATGGCCGTGTTAAGGAACTCGCAGAAGGTGCCCGTGAGGGCGGCCTGAAGTTTTAATCGGAAGGAGGGAAACAAATGGCTGGAAAGTATGATCGCGGCGCCTCTGAGTACGAAGAAAGAGTAGTCGCTTTAAATCGAGTATCTAAGACCGTCAAGGGCGGTCGTGTTATGAAGTTCGCTGCACTGGTTGTCATTGGTGACCAGAAGGGTACCATCGGCGTAGGCCAGGGTAAGGCTGCCGAAGTTCCGGACGCAATCCGCAAGGCAATCGAGGACGCAAAGAAGAACCTGGTAACCATTAGCCTGAAGGGCAGCTCCATCCCGCACGAGACCATCGGCGAGTTCGGCGCTGGCCGTGTCCTCCTGAAGCCGGCTGCTCCTGGTACCGGCGTTATCGCTGGCGGCGCAGTTCGTGCAGTGGTAGAAGTTGCTGGTATTAAGGACATCCGTACCAAGTGCCTGCGCTCCCGCAACCCGCAGAACGTTGTAAACGCAACGATCGAAGGTCTGAAGAGCCTGCGCACCGCAGAGCAGGTTGCTGCTGTTCGCGGCAAGTCTGCTGAAGAACTTTAATAGGAGGGGTAGTTTCAATGGAAAACCTGAAGATTACCCTGGTTAAGAGCCTGGCTGGCAGAAACAAGAAGCACATTGCCACCGCTCATTCCTTGGGTCTTAAGACGATCAACGACGTAACCATTCAGCCTGACAATGCCCAGACTCGTGGCAAGATCACTCAGATCAGCTACCTGGTCAAGGTCGAGGCTAACGCATAAGGAGGTGTAGAACATGAAGTTACAGGATCTGAAGCCGGCTGAAGGTTCTACTCAGCCTGCATTCCGTAAGGGCCGTGGCGCTGGTTCCGGCAACGGCAAGACTGCAGGCCGCGGCCATAAGGGCCAGTGGGCTCGTTCTGGCGGCGGCGTACGTCCGGGCTTTGAAGGCGGTCAGATGCCGCTGGCTCGTCGTCTGCCGAAGCGCGGTTTCCACAACATTTTCGGTACCGAGAATGCAGTGGTAAACGTATCTGATCTCAACCGTTTCGAGGATGGCGCAGTTGTTACTGCTGCTGATCTGGTAGAAGCTGGCCTGGTAAAGAAGACACTCGACGGTGTCAAGGTACTGGGCAACGGTGAGATCACAAAGAAGCTGACTGTACAGGCAGCTGCTTTCTCTGCTTCCGCAAAGGAAAAAATCGAGGCAGCAGGAGGAAAGGCCGAGGTGGTATAAGGTGTTTGAGACCTTAAAAGCCGCATGGCAAGTTCCGGAATTGAAGAAAAAGCTGATGTATACAGCGTTTATCATTCTTCTGTTTCGGTTAGGCTCCTCTATCCCTGTACCTTATATTGACATTGCACAGCTGGCAACCTACTTCGATTCGATGTCCGGCACCGCGCTGGGCCTCATGAATGTATTTTCCGGCGGTGGCCTCTCCAGAGCGACCATCTTCGCAATGTCGGTCACTCCGTATATTAACGCCTCCATCATTATCCAGCTGCTCACGGTTGCCATTCCGGCACTCGAGCGCATGGTTCGTGAGGAAGGCGAGGAAGGCCAGAAGAAGATTTCAGCCATCACCCGTTATCTGGGTGTTGCGCTGGGTCTTCTCCAGGGCTACTCCTATTATGTCCTGCTCAGAAGCAACAACCTGCTTGCTCAGACAGACTTCTGGCATGGACTCGTTATTGTTCTGACCTTTACCGCAGGTACCGCGCTCATCATGTACATGGGCGAGCAGATCACCAAGAACGGTGTCGGCAACGGTATCAGCATCCTGCTTTTCGCAGGTATCGTTTCCAGAGGTCCGGCAATGGCATCTACGCTGGTTGAGCTGGTTCGTGACGGCGGCGTAAGCTACTTCGTAGCTGCTCTGACCATCATCGTAGCACTCGCTATCGTAGTATTTGTTGTATTCATCTCCGATGCAGAGCGCAGAATCCCGATTCAGTATGCAAAGCGCGTTGTTGGTCGAAAGATGTACGGCGGTCAGTCCACGCATCTGCCGATCAAGGTCAATGCATCCGGCGTTATGCCGATCATCTTTGCAGCTTCTATCATGTCTCTGCCGTCTACGATCAAGATGATGACAAATGTGAAGGCTGGCGGCGTTGCCTCCTTCATCTTCAATCTGTTTGAAACCACCAATCCGTTTTACATCATTGTGTACATCGCACTGATCTTCATGTTCAGCTATTTCTACGCTGCGATTCAGTTCAATCCGATTGAAATTGCGAACAACCTGAAGAAAAACGGCGGCTTCATTCCGGGCTTCCGTCCGGGTCGGCCGACATCGGATTTCATCAGCAAGGCTCTTGGAAAGGTTACCTTCCTCGGTGCAATTTTCTTGAGCATTGTAGCCGGCGTTCCGCTGGTCGTAGGCGCACTCAATTCCAGCCTGAACAATGTGGCACTGGGCGGTACTTCGGTACTGATCGTTGTCGGCGTTGCTCTTGAGACAGTTCGTCAGCTGGAGAGTCAGCTCATGATGAGAAATTATAAGGGATTCCTTGAGTAAAATTTAGTGAAAATTTTGCTTGCAATTTAAGGAATCAGCGGTTATAATAGAGGAGATCGAAACATGAAACTCGTTTTACTGGGCGCACCGGGCGCTGGTAAGGGTACTCTGGCAGCATATCTCATCGAAAAGATGGGTATTCCGTCTGTATCCACCGGCAATATGCTCCGTGAAGCCATCAAGAATCAGACTGAGCTCGGTATGAGCGCAAAGAAGTACATGGATGCCGGCGAACTGGTACCGGATGAAGTCGTTATCGGCCTCATCAAGGACCGTCTTGCACAGGACGACTGCGCAAATGGCTGCATTCTGGACGGATTCCCGCGCAACATTCCGCAGGCTGAGGCTTTGGAAAAGGTCGTTCCGATGGACTGCGCACTCTCTCTGGAAATTCCGGACGAGACCATCGTCAACCGCATGAGCGGCAGACGTGTATGCCTGTCTTGTGGTGCTACCTATAATGTCAACAGTGAAGCTATGGCTCCGAAGAAGGAAGGCATCTGCGACAGCTGCGGCGATCAGCTCGTTATCCGTAAGGACGACGCGCCGGAAACCGTACTTGCTCGCCTGAAGACCTACCATGAACAGACCGAGCCGGTAAAGGGCTTCTATGCGAACCTGGGCAAGCTCAAGAGCATCGAGATCGACAACGATTTCGAAAAGACCAAGAAGCTCGCCTGCGAAGCACTGGAGATTTAAACGAGATGATTAGACTTAAATCCAATAAAGAATTGGAATTAATGCGTCAGGCAGGACGAATCACCGCAGCGGCACGCGCCGCTGCGGCTCGTGCTGTCCGGCCGGGGGTCACCACAGGTGAAATCGATAAGATTGTTCGGAAAACGATAGAAAAAGCCGGTGCAAAGCCGTCTTTTCTTGGCTATGGCGGATTTCCGGGCAGTGCCTGTGTTTCGATCAACGATGAAGTGATCCATGGCATCCCCTCGCGTTCCCGTGTCATTCACGAGGGAGATATTGTCAAAGTGGACGTTGGTGCCTACATCAACGGCTTCCATGGCGACTGTGCCTGCACCATTCCTTGCGGAGAGGTGTCGGAAGAGGCAAGAAAGCTCATCGCAGTGACCCGACAGAGTTTCTATGAGGGCATCAAGTTTGCCCGCAAGGGTAATCGTATATCAGACATTTCCAACGCCATCCAGACGTATGTCGAGGCACAGGGATTCTCTCTCGTGCGCGATTATGTAGGACACGGCGTAGGCGCGAATCTGCATGAAGATCCGGAGGTTCCGAATTTCGGCCGTCCGGGACACGGCGTGCGGCTTCAGCCGGGAATGACCTTAGCCATTGAGCCTATGGTAAATGTAGGAACGTATGCAGTAAATGTCCTGCCGGACGGTTGGACCGTCAAGACGGCAGACGGCAAGCTGTCTGCGCACTACGAGAATTCCATTGCAATCACCGAGGGAGATCCGGTCATTCTGACCTTCCCTACTGACGGAGAAAATTGGTGAGAACGGGGATTCTACACGCAAACCCCATGATTTGATTTTATCCCGCTGCGGCTGCGGAGGAGCGATGCTGCGCTGCTCCATCAGAGCGGGGGCCTGGCAAAACATGCAGGGCCGTAGACTTTCTGACAATTGGAGGAAATTAAGATGCCAAAAGAGGACTTGATTGAACTGGAAGGTACCGTCATAGAGGCGCTGCCAAACGCTACCTTTAAGGTAGAACTGAACAATCCGGCGAAGCCGGTCATTCAGGCTCACATCTCCGGTAAGCTTAGAATGAACTATATTCGCATCCTGCCCGGCGATAAAGTAACGGTACAGGTCTCTCCGTATGACCTGACCAAGGGCAGAATCACCTGGAGATCCAAGTAATCCAGATTCACACCCCGGAATGAGGCATTACAGGCTGCCATTCCGGTTCGACACAACCTTATGGAGGTTATTTCAATGAAAGTAAGACCGTCTGTAAAACCGATTTGCGAGAAGTGCAAGATCATTCGTCGCAAGGGTCGTGTCATGGTAATCTGCACGAACCCGAAGCACAAGCAGAAGCAGGGCTGATTCCCCACTGAACCACACAGGAGGTGCGTTAATAAATGGCAAGAATTGCCGGTGTAGACCTTCCGAGAGAAAAGCGCGTAGAAATTGGTCTGACCTATGTCTACGGCATCGGACGGAAGCTGTCCAATGAGATTTTGAAGAAGGCGGGTATCAATCCGGATACTCGTGTTAAGGATCTGACTGAAGCAGAAGAGATCAAGCTGCGTGAAGTGATCCATGATTATACTGTAGAAGGCGACCTGCGCCGTGAAGTTGCGCTGAACATCAAGCGCCTGGTAGAAATCGGCTCCTATCGTGGCGTTCGCCATAGAAGAGGCCTGCCGGTTCGCGGTCAGCGTACCAAGACCAACGCTCGTACTCGCAAGGGCCCGAAGAAGACCATTGCGAACAAGAAGAAGTAAGGAGGCGTACTGAAAAATGGCTAAGGCACAGAAGAAGGGCGCCGTTTCTCGTAAGCGCCGCGTAAGCAAGAACATCGAAAAGGGTGCGGCTCATATCCGTTCCTCCTTTAACAATACCATCGTAACCATCAGCGACCTGAACGGCAATGCTATTTCTTGGGCATCCGCTGGTGAGATGGGTTTCCGTGGCTCCCGTAAGTCTACTCCGTTCGCTGCACAGACTGCTGCAGAGACCGCTGCAAAGGCTGCTATGGAGCACGGCCTGAAGACTGTTGAAGTCTACGTAAAGGGCCCGGGTTCCGGCCGTGAGGCTGCTATCCGCGCACTGCAGGCTACCGGCCTGGAAGTAACCATGATCAAGGACGTTACCCCGATCCCGCACAATGGTTGCCGTCCGCCGAAGAGAAGAAGAGTTTAAGGAGGATACAGACTTATGGCAAAGAACACACAGCCGATTCTGAAGCGCTGCAAGACTCTGGGTATTTCTCCGGCAGTTCTGGGCGTTAACAAGGAAACCAATAGAAACCCGAAGCAGTCCAGAAGAAAGCAGTCTGAGTACGCTATGCAGCTGACTGAGAAGCAGAAGGTCAAGTTTATCTATGGCGTTCTGGAGAAGCAGTTCAGAACATACTACAAGAAGGCTGAAAAGATGGAAGGCAAGGCTGGTGAGAACCTGCTGATCCTCCTGGAGACCCGTCTGGACAATGTTGTATACCGTCTTGGCTTCGCTAAGACCCGTCGTGAGGCTCGTCAGCTGACCTCCCATGGCCATTTCACCGTAAACGGCCAGAAGGTTGATATTGCATCTTACCGCGTAAAGCCGGGCGATGTAATCGCTGTTCGTGAGAAGAGCCGCTCCAGCGCTAAGTTCAAGGCTCTGGTTGAAGAGCTGGGCGCTACTGCTACTCCGAAGTGGCTGGAGAAGGAAAAGGACAGCTTTGAAGGCAAGGTAATCGCAATGCCGCAGCGCGATGACATCGACTACGAAGTTGCTGAGCACCTCATCGTCGAGTTGTACTCCAAGTAAGATTTGCCCTCATTTGTTTGTTTTATTATTTCGCCGACTGATAAGGAGGGTATCATTTAAATGATCGAAATTGAAAAGCCCCGTATAGACTGCGAAAACCTTGCAGAAGATGGTTCCTACGGCAAGTTCGTCGTAGAGCCGCTGGAGCGCGGATACGGAACCACCCTCGGAAACTCTCTTCGCCGCATTCTGCTGTCGAGCCTGCCGGGCACGGCTGCAAGCAGCATCAAGATCAATGGTGTGCAGCATGAGTTCTCTACCATTCCTGGTGTCAAGGAAGACGTAACAGAGATCGTGCTCAACGTAAAGGGCATCATTGCTAAGCTGTACTGCGATGGACCGAAGACGGTTTACATCGAGGCAAGTGGAGAAGGCACTGTAACCGCTGGTGACATTCACACCGACGGCGAGGTAGAGATCCTCAATCCGGAACTGCATATTGCTACCCTGATGAGCGACGCGCATCTGTCTATGGAAATCACCCTGACCAATGGTCGCGGCTATGTTTCCGCAGAGCGCAACAAGCAGTATCAGACTGCAATCGGCGTTATCCCGGTAGACTCGATCTACACGCCTGTCTATAAGGTAAACTACACAGTTGAAAATACTCGTGTCGGCAATATGACCGATTACGACAAGCTGACTCTGGAAGTGTGGACTGACCGCACGATCACAGCAAAGGACGCTGTATCGCTGGGCGCGAAGGTTCTGACTGACCATCTGTCCCTGTTTGTTGACCTCTCTGAGGAAATCGGTTCTCATTCCACTGTTGTTGAGAAGGCTGAGACACAGCATGATAAGGTTCTTGAGATGACGATTGAGGAACTGGATCTGTCCGTTCGCTCCTTCAACTGCCTCAAGCGTGCCGGTATCAACACGGTAGAAGATCTTATCAACACTTCTGAAGACGACATGATGAAGGTTCGTAACCTCGGCAAGAAGTCTCTGGAAGAAGTTATTTACAAGTTGGAGGCAATGGGTCTTTCCCTTGCCAAAAATGAAGACTAATCAACCCCAACCATATCGCGGAACCCGGCTTTTGGGCCGGGGGCTCCGCCAGGATAGATAGACCTGTACCAAAGGAGGTAATTTTCTCATGGCTGGAAACCGTAAACTCGGCAGAACCACTGACCATAGAATGGCAATGCTCAGAGCAATGGTAACCTTCCTGCTGGAAAACGGCAGAATCGAGACCACTGTTGCAAGAGCCAGAGAAGTTCGTCCTCTCGCAGAGAAGATGATCACACTCGGTAAGAAGAACACCCTCGCAACCCGCCGTCAGGCAGCTGCTTTCATCACCAAGAAGGAAGTAGAAGCTAAGGTATTCGGCGAGCTGGCAGAGAAGTACGCTGACCGCAACGGCGGCTACACTCGCATCGTAAAGATCGGCCCGCGCCGCGGCGATGCAGCTGAGATGGCTATTATCGAGCTGGTTTAATTGATCGATAATCAATGAATCCGAAAGGAGATTGTTTCGAGCGCATGCTATCGGAACAATCTCTTTTTTTGCGTTTTTGTGTAGCTTGTATGAACTGGTTGCACCGCGCGTTTTTCAGTGATATAATCATGTTATTCTAAAATCACGAATAAGGAAGTATTCTATGGCACAAAACAGATACAAAAAGCTGATGGGAAATACCTTGATTTTTGCCATTGGCACATTCTCCTCTAAGGTACTGGTATTCCTCATGCTGCCGTACTATACCAACATCCTGTCTACAGGCGAGTATGGTACCGTTGATGCACTTATTAACGTCGGTCAGCTGATGATTCCGATTGCCTCTGTGGGCATCAACAATGCCGTCATCCGGTTTGGCTTGGAAAAAGGAACGGATAAAAGCAGTGTCTTCAGTAGCGGACTATATACGATACTAGCGGGCTTTGTCTGCTTGGCTGTCGTTTCTCCGATTCTGACGCTGTTTATGGACTTTATGTCCGGTTATACGATTGCGGTTTTGGCGTTTGTTCTCGCATCCAGCCTGCGCACGCTGTGCGTTCAGTTCGCACTCAGCATGGGCTATAACAAAATGTATGCAGCCAATGGCATTATCAATACATTTCTTAATGTCATTCTGAACATTCTTTTGCTGCCGCATTTCCGTATCATGGGTTATCTGATGGCGAATATCCTTGCCGATGTTGCAACAGGTCTTCTGATGTTTGTATTGGCAAAGGAGCATCGGTATCTGATTTCTCCGATGAGCCGAAACATGGATCGCGGTTTGTCCAAGCGGATGCGCAAATATGCACTGCCGCTGGTTCCGCAGACGGTTTGTCAGTGGATTATCAATATGTCTGACCGATATATGATTATCTTTTTCATCAACACACAGGCAAACGGTCTGTATGCTGCTGCGACAAAAATTCCGAATATTTTGCTTGTCGTTGCCAATTTATTCGCGGATGCTTGGCAGATTTCCGCTGTTAAGGAGAGCGATCCCAAAGAACAGGTGGCATTTTTCAGTAAAGTACTCGGCGCGTATTCATCCATTGCCTTTATCGGAAGCTCGGGCTTGATTATGATCTCGAAAGTCGTCATGACATTTATGGTCGGTAAGGACTTCTTTATTTCGTGGCGATATATTCCGGTTTTGACGCTGGGTACGACATTTGGTCTGCTGGCAACCTTCTTGGCGAGTGTCTATATGCTGCGCCTGAAGAGCAGAAACTCCATGGTCACAACGATGATTTGTGCCGTTGTAAACATTGGTCTCAACTGCATCTTGATTCCGGTTCTGGGCAACAACTTTGGTGAATTCTGGGGTGCTATGGGCGCAGGTATTGCGACCTTTATCAGTTATTTTGTCCTGTTCCTCATCCGTGCGTTTGACACACAGAAGTATCTCAAGATTCAGTGGAATGTCAAGAAGACCATTGTCAGCGTAGTAATTCTGTTTGCACAGGCACTGATTATGACCGCAGAGGCTCCGCTCTGGTTCGTCTTTGTACCGGCACTGTTCCTGCTGCTCGCAGGCATCAATGCGCGTGAGATTCTGCTGTCAGTCAACAAGCTGCTGCGCCGCGGCTAAAGGAAACATGAAAATTTTTCTTGCATTGCTTGTGATTTGGTGCTATACTTACTAGTAGTGTAAGAATTATGATCCAAGGAGAGTGGGGAAACCCACTCTTTCTTATTGCTATTGTTGCGGAGGTAATCATGACAGCAAAAGAAGTATGCCAGCGCGTCTGGGATATTAGTGCACCATGTGCCGCAGAAATGGGCATCCATCTGTGGGACGTCACCTTCGAGAAGGAAGGCGGTCAGTACATGCTGACCATTACGATTGACCGGGAAGGTCATACCGATATTGATGACTGCGAGAAGCTGTCCCGTTATGTGGACCCGTTTCTGGATGCAAAGGAATTTGCATCGCTTCCGCCGTATACCCTGTGTGTATCCTCGGCAGGCCTGACGCGCCGACTGAGACGACCGGAGCATTTTGCTTCCTGCATGGGCGAGGAAGTAGAACTGCGTTTCTATCGTCCAATCAATGGCAGCAGAACTGCGGTTGGCATCCTGAAAGATTATGACAGCGAGAGCGGGTCTGTGACGCTGGATGAGGATGGCACAGTGACTGTTTATGAGCCAAAGGATATTGCGGCTGTTCGCCTGTATGTATCCATCTAAATTCAAAATGTCTTCTCATTTAGGTATGGCGCTGCGCCATGCCGCACACAATAAGGAGTGAATATCAAAAATGAACGCAGAATTTTTTGCAGCACTGGAACAGCTGGAAAAAGAAAAGGGAATTCCGGTCGATTATATGCTCGATCGCGTATGTCAGGCACTGCTGACCGCGTATAAAAAGGATAACGACGGTCTCAAGTGTGACAACGTATATGTAGAGCCGGATATGGAAGAAAAGACCATTCACATGTACGCATCCAAGGAAGTTGTGGACGAGGCGGAGGACCCGCTGACCGAGATCTCTCTGGCAGATGCAAAGAAGATCAGCCCGCGCGTATCGCTGGGTGACTTTGTTCGTGTCGGCATTGAGACCAAGAAGTTTGGCCGCATTGCAGCACAGGCTGCTAAGCAGGTTATCATTCAGGGCATCCGCGAGTCTGAGCGCGGCATGGCTTACAATGAATACAGCTCCCGCGAGCATGAGATCCTCAATGCAACGGTATTCCGCGTGGATCCGGAGAGCGGCACCATCATTGTTGAGGTTGTCAGCGAGGGCGAGAAGATTGAAACCGCTCTGGCTAAGAGCGAGCAGGTTCCGGGCGAAGTTCTGACCGAAGGCCAGCGCATCAAGGTGTATGTGGTAGAGGTTCGCAAGGGTATGCATGGACCGCAGATTTTGCTGTCTCGCACCCATCCGGGTCTGGTAAAGCGTCTGTTTGAGCTGGAAGTACCGGAAATTCACGATGGCGTTGTAGAAATCAAGTCGATTGCGCGTGAAGCAGGCAACCGTACCAAGATCGCTGTCATGACCCATGACGAGAAGGTTGATCCGATCGGTGCTTGTGTTGGCCCGCGCGGCTCCCGTGTAGGCAGCATCGTCAATGAGCTGTCCGGCGAAAAGATCGACATCATCAAGTATTCTGAGAACATGGCAGATTTTGTTTCCGCTGCACTGAGCCCGGCTGACGTCATCAGCGCAGTCCTGCTGCCGGATGGCAAGAGCTGCCGCGTCACGGTACCGGACGATCAGCTGTCTCTGGCTATCGGCAAGGAAGGTCAGAATGCTCGTCTGGCTGCCAAGCTGACTGGCTGCAAGATTGATATTGGTTCGGAAAGCGCTGCAAAGGAACAGGCAGCACAGGCAGACGAAGATCTGCTGGTCGAAGAATAAAGGAGGGCTTTTTCGGTGCAGAAAAAGAAAATACCTATGCGTCAGTGTGTCGGCTGCCGAGAGATGAAGCCCAAGCGTGAACTGATTCGCGTGGTGCGTTCGCCGGAAGGGGACATTGCGCTGGATTTCCGCGGCAAGAATCCGGGACGCGGTGCATATATCTGCCCGGATGCCAAATGCCTTGCCAAAGCAAGAAAGAAAAATGCGCTGGGAAATGCGTTCGGTTGTCAGATTCCGGACGAGGTATATGACCAGCTGACGGAACAGATGGAGCAAACGATCAATGCATGAGATACTGCGATTGCTCGGCCTGTGCTTCCGCGCAGGAAAGCTGGTCAGCGGCGATGATGCTGTCGCTGATACTGTTTCCGCAGGAGAAGCGCGGCTGCTGCTGTTGGCGGCAGATGCCGGAGCAAATATCACGCGGCGTGCCGAGCGTCACGCCGAACAGAAAAACGTACCGGTCATTCGTTTGACGGATGATGCGCAGGAGCTGGGCTGGGCGCTGGGACGCACGGCGACGTCTATTTGCTGTATTACCGATGCCGGATTTGCGGCAGCGGCTGCACAAAAAGCGGCAAACGCCGATGCGCAGTATGCGCCGATTGCGGAGCAGCTGGCGCATAAGAAGCAGCGCATTGAAGCGCGCCGCGGTACGAAAAAAACGCACAAAAAGTCCGCCGGAAAGCATACGACCGGCGGCAGGAGAAAGTCAACCTATACGAAACGTGGAGGTGAACGCGCATGAGTATTGAAAATAAATACCGTGTACATGAAGTCGCTAAGGATTTTGGCGTAGATACCAAGGACATCACCGATGTGATGGCGGAATACTTCACCGCGCCGAAAAATCATATGCAGGTTCTGGAAAATGATGAACTGAATCTGATTTTTGATTATATGACCAAGAAGCATCCGGTGGATAACATGGAAGAAGTCCTGAATCAGCAGGCAGCTCAGAGAAAGGCTCCGACGACGCAGGTTGTTCGTCAACAGCCGATGGGCAGAAACCAGAAGCAGGATCGTCGTGATTCCCGCCGTCAGGAACAGAAGCGCGACAATAAGCCGGAAACCAAGCCGGAGAACAAGAAGCAGGAGCAGCCGAGCGCAGCACCGCAGGAGAAGAAGTTTAACGACAAGAAGAAGAACCGCCGTCCGGCAAAGCCGCATGAGCAGCGTCAGATTCTTCGTCCGCAGGGCTCCGGCGAGGCAGCTACTTCTACGGTAACCACAGAAGAAACCAAGCAGCAGCCGAAGGGCAAGCAGATCCATCGCGTAGATACCCGCGGCGCAGGCAATGTCAATCTGGATCGTTACGATGATCGCATTGATGCACTGGTTCCGCAGAAGGCTGACCGCATGAAGTCCGGCAAGCAGAAGATCACCCGCAAGGCTGATGCACGCAGACCGTTCTCCAACAAGCGCCGTCAGGAGGAGCAGGAGAAGATGAAGCGTCTCCAGCGTCAGCAGGAGCTGAAGAAGATTCAGCTCAAGGTCATGATTCCGGACGAAATCAATGTTGGCGAGCTGGCTTCCCGTTTGAAGCGCACCGCAGCAGATGTCATCAAGGAACTGCTCAAGCTGGGCGTTATGGCCAATATTTCTCAGACCATCGACTTTGATACCGCTGCCATTGTCGCAGAGGAAATGGGCGCAAAGGTCGAGAAGGAAGTACATGTTACCATCGAAGAGAAGCTGTTTGACGAGAGCGAGGACAAGGAAGAAAACCTGGAGCCGAGAAGCCCGGTTATCGTTGTCATGGGTCACGTTGACCACGGCAAGACCTCTCTGCTCGACTGCATTCGTAAGACCGACGTTGCCGCAGGCGAGGCTGGCGGCATCACGCAGCACATCGGTGCATATCGCGTCAAGGTAAGCGGCCGTCCGATCACCTTCCTGGACACCCCGGGTCATGCTGCCTTTACTTCCATGCGTGCGCGCGGCGCAAAGATCACGGATATTGCCATCCTGGTTGTCGCAGCAGACGACGGCATCATGCCGCAGACTGTCGAGGCAATCAACCATGCCAAGGCAGCAGAGATTCCGATTATCGTCGCTGTCAATAAGATTGATAAGGAAAATGCGGATCCGGATCGCGTGCTCCAGCAGCTGACCGAGTACGGTCTGGTACCGGAAGAGTGGGGCGGCGAGACCATCGTCTGCAAGATCTCTGCAAAGCAGGGTGTCGGCATCGAAAACCTGCTTGAGATGGTACTGCTGACCGCAGATATGCAGGAGCTGAAGGCAAACCCGAACCGTCAGGCAAAGGGTGCTGTCATCGAGGCGAAGCTGGATCGCGGCCGTGGCCCGGTTGCTACCGTCCTCGTACAGAACGGTACGCTGCACGCTGGCGATACTGTCATTGCAGGCAAGGCAGTTGGCCGTGTTCGTGTCATGACGGACGAGCGCGGACGCAAGCTGGAAAATGCCGGTCCGTCTGTTCCGGTCGAGATTATCGGCCTGGGCGAAGTACCGGATGCCGGCGACATCTTCTATGCGGTTGACAACGAGCGCATGGCTCGTGAGCTGGTTGAGCAGCGCAAGGAGAAGGAGAAGGAAGAGCGCAACAAGGCAATGCAGAAGGTTACGCTGGAGAATCTGTTTGATACCATCCAGCAGGGCAACATGAAGGATCTCAACATCATCATCAAGGCGGATGTTATGGGTTCTGTTGAGGCTGTCCGCAGCTCTCTGCTCAAGCTGAGCAACGAAGAAGTGCGCGTCAATGTCATTCATGGTGCTGTTGGTGCCATCAATGAGTCGGATGTCATGCTGGCAGCGGCATCCAATGCCATTATCGTTGGCTTTAACGTGCGTCCGGAGCGTGCAGCGGCAGATTCCGCACACGATCAGGATGTAGAAATCCGTCTGTACCGCGTCATCTATGACTGCATCGAAGAGATGGAGCAAGCAATGAAGGGTATGCTGGATCCGAAGTTCAAGGAAGTTGTTGTCGGCCATGCCGAAATTCGTCAGACGTTCAAGGTTTCTGGCGTCGGCACCATCGCCGGTGCGTATGTACTGGACGGCAAGATTGTTCGTGCCTGCGAGGTTCGCATTGTGCGTGACGGCATCGTTATCCACGAGGGTCATCTGAACTCCCTGAAGCGCTTCAAGGACGATGCAAAGGAAGTTGCCGCAGGCTATGAGTGCGGCATGGGCATTGAAAACTACAACGATCTGAAGGAAGGCGACATTATCGAGTCGTTTGTTATGGAGCAGATCAAGCCGTAATTGGTTTTCATCCCGTTTACAACAGAAATTCCCGCGGGTGGGGTGCATCTTGATTGCCACCCGCCCGCGGTTTGTTTTTACATGCTTGACAAAAAGGAGGAACGTTTATGTCTCAGAGAAGCGAACGCATCAGCGATGAGTTTCAGAAGGCGCTGTCCGAAGCAATCCGCACGCTGAAGGATCCGCGCGTGCACGAAGCCATGGTTTCTGTGACACGCTGCGAAGTGACCGGCGATCTGCGCTACGCAAAGGCATATATCAGCGTATTTGGCGATGACCAGCAGAAAAAGGACGTCATGCGCGGTCTGAAGTCGGCTGGCGGCTACCTGCGCAGAGAGTGCGCATCCAAGATTCGTATGCGCTATGCACCGGAAATCGTGTTTACGCTGGATGAATCCATCACGCACGGCGCACACATCAATGATGTGCTGCATGAGCTGGAGCGGGAGGGCAAGCTGTGATTGGCACGGTATCCCGCACGGCACAGGTGCTGCGTGAAGCGGATCAATTTCTGATTTTGACCCATCGCCGCCCAGACGGTGATACGACGGGCAGTGCCGGTGCAATGTGTCAGGCGCTGCGCAAGCTGGGAAAGACGGCGTATCTCGCCAAAAATGAAGGCGTTACCCGTCGATACGCAGCTTTGGTAGAGCCGTATTACACACCGGAGGATTTTCAGGCACGAACCATTGTCGCCGTTGACGTGGCGGCACAGGACATGCTGCCGCCGGAAATGGAGCAGTATGCGGATCGTGTTGATGTTGTCATTGACCATCACAAGTTCAATCCGTGCTTTGGCAAAACAGACAATTTAATCGGCGGAGAATTTGGCGCCTGCGCAGAGATTATCTGGGATCTGATTGTCGAGCTGGGCATTGCGCTGGATGAGAGCATCGCACGAAGCCTGTACATCGGCACGGCGACAGACACTGGCTGCTTCAAGTTCACCAATACGACTGTGCACACGCATCAGGTTGCCATTGCCTGCTTGCAGGCGGGCGTAGACTGCGGAGACATCAACACAGTCTTGTTTGACACTAAGTCTCGCTCTCGCTTTGATATGGAGAAAATTCTGTATGATACCATGCAGTTTTATCACGAGGGAAAGATTGCCGCTGTGCTGGTTCGCCTGGAAGATCGAGAGCGCACGGGTGCGGACTGGGATGATCTGGATTCGATTGCCGGTCTGCCGCGCCAGATTGAAGGAGTAGAGGTCGGTCTGACCTTTTCGGAGCTGGAAAACGGTTCGACGAAGGTTTCGATTCGCACGACCAAGGAAGTAGATGCGGCGGCAATCTGCCGAGCATTTGGCGGCGGCGGACATGTTCGCGCCGCTGGAGCAACACTGCCGTACCCTGCACGGGAAGCGATGCAGCGGGTACTGGAAGAGACAGAAAAGGTGTATTGTGGCAAAGAAGCATGAATCACGCTATAACGGCGTTTTAATCGTCCATAAGCCGCAGGATTTTACCTCGTTTGATGTCGTGGCAAAGCTGCGCGGCATCTTGCACGAACGGCGCATCGGGCATGGCGGCACGCTGGACCCGATGGCGACCGGCGTGTTGCCGGTGTTTGTCGGCGGCGCGACGAAAGCGGCAGATATGGCGGCGGCACAGTCCAAGGAATATATCGCAGCGTTTGCGTTGGGCTGGGCATCCGATACACAGGACAGCACGGGAACCGAGACGGCACGGTCAGATGTCCGCGTGACCACGCAGCAGATGCAGAAAGCGGTGGACAAGTTGCTGGGAGAACAGGAACAGGTTCCGCCGATGTATTCCGCCGTGAAGGTAAACGGACAGCGGTTGTATGACCTTGCGCGAAAGGGCGTAGAGGTCGAGAGAAAGGCGCGTCCGATTACCGTACACGAAGCAGAGCTGCTGACGTTTGACGAGCAGACACAGCAGGGATGCATCCGGTTTCTGTGCTCCAAAGGCACCTATGTGCGCACACTCGTGTATGATTTGGGCGTTCAGTTGGGAACGTATGCCGTCATGACCGGCTTGCAGCGCACCAAGAGCGGCAGCTATACGCTGGAGCAGAGCTATACCTTGGAGCAAATTGAGCAGGCGGCGCAGCAGGATACCATTGCGTCTCTGCTTCTGCCGACAGACAGCCTGTTTCAGAGGTATCCGGCAGTCAGCATAGACGAGTACGGCTATCAGCGGACACTGCATGGTGCCTTTATCACGCCGGAGCATGTGACGGATTTCCCGCAGCAGAAAGGCGCCCTGTGCCGTGTGTATTATCAGGGCGAATTCTGGATGCTCGGCCGTGTGGACGAGCTGGACAGAGGCGGACTCGCGCTGTTTTATGAGAAAAGATTCCGGTAAACACAGAAGCCGGAGAGAAGAGGACCAACCATCATGATAGAGAAAGACGCAAAACGCGCCATTGCGCTGGGATATTTTGACGGCGTACATCGCGGGCATCAGGCACTCATGGATCTGGCGGTCAAGCGTGCAAAGGAGAACGGGGCGATTTCGTCCGTGTTTACGTTTGACACCCACCCGGACACGGTGATTACCGGACAGCGCGTGCCGCTCATCGTGTCAGAGAGCCGACGCGGCGAAGAAATCCGCGAGCGAGGCGGCGTAGACGAAGTGATTTTTGCCCATTTCAATGGCGAGCTGCGCAATTTGGAATGGCAAAAATTTGTGGATGATGTACTGGTAGGACAGTTTCACGCCTGCTGGATCATTACGGGAGAAAACAACCACTTTGGCTACCGCGGACAAGGCAACCCGGAACGGCTCAAGGCGGAGTGTGAACGCTTGGGCATCGGCTGCGACATTGTCAAGAATGTCTCGATTGACGGCATTGTGGTCAGCTCGACCTATATCCGACAGCAGATAGCGATGGGAAATATGGAGCAGGCTGCCAAGTTCTTGGGACATCCGTATGCCCTGACCGGCGTGGTACAGCACGGCAGACAGGTGGGAAGAACCATCGGGTATCGCACAGTCAATTTGGAACTGCCGCCGGAAATGCAGGCACCGCCGTTCGGTGTGTATGTCTCCCGCGTCATCGCAGACGGACAGGCACATATGGCCGTGACCAATATCGGTGTGCATCCGACGTTTGGATTGGGTGATAAGGCGTGTGTCGAACCGCATATCTTGGATTTTGACGGCGATTTGTATGGAAAGCGGATTGAAGTGGAGCTGCTGCATTTTCTGCGTCCGGAACAGCAGTTTTCAGACACAGAACAGCTCAAGAAGGCAATCGCACAGGACATTGCGGATACAAGAGAATATTTTGCTCGGGAAGAGCAGTGAGACAGAGAGATTCTGCGTCCAATGCGGCGGAGAATCTCTTTTTTTGTACAGGAAATCGCGGGTATGTTGATAAATTGCTTGAAATTTTACCATTTGCGCAAAACTTTCTTGAAATACCGAGCAAAATATCATATGATAGGTATACATGACAGCCTTTGTGCTGTCGACAGAGGAAAAAGGAGACAATTTATGCTTGGCATCGTTTTGGTGGAACCGGAAATTCCACAGAATACTGGAAACATTGCGCGTACCTGCGCGGTGACTGGCTGCACGCTGCATCTGGTCGGACCGCTGGGCTTTTCGATTGATGATAAAAAACTCAAACGGGCGGGATTGGATTACTGGCATTTGCTCGATGTGCGGTATTATGATTCTCTCGATGAATTTTGGGAAAAGAACCCGAATGGCACGTATTTTTACGCCACCAGCAAAGGACAGCAGCGTCACACCGATGTATCCTATCCGCCGAATGCCTATCTGCTGTTTGGCAAGGAGACCAAGGGCTTGCCGGAGCATTTGCTCGCGCAGCATCCCGAGCGCTGCATTCGCATCCCGATGCGAGAGGGTGCGCGCTGCCTGAACCTGTCCAACAGCGTTGCCGTTGTCGTATATGAAGCACTGCGGCAGAATGACTTCGCGGATCTGTGCAGTGCAGGTCCGTTCCCGGAGGTATAAAAGAGATGACAGATAAGAGAACAGAAAAGATTTGTATTTTTACCGATTCGGCCTCGGACATCACCCACGAAGAGGCAGAGCGTTGGGATGTCAAAGTGGCGCCGCTGCATGTCACCGTAGATGACAAGACATTTTTGGAATATTATGAAATCAGCCCGCAGGAGTATTGGAAGATGCTGGAGGAGAGCGAGAGCTTCCCACAGACCTCGCAGGTTAGCATGGAGTGGTTTTTGAATCTCTATAAGCAGGCGCATGAAGAGGGCTGCACGCACTGCATCGGCGTACTGATTAACGGCTCCGGCTCCGGTACCTATCAGGCGGCGTGTATCACGCGGGAGATGTTTCAGGACGAGTACGGCGAGGACATGGTTATTGAGCTGATTGATTCGCGCTGCTATTCGTATACATACGGCAGAGTTGCCGTGACCGGCGCACAGATGCGCGAAGAGGGCAAATCCTTTGCGGAGATTTCCGCAGAGATGAACAGCCTCGTCAAGGGCATGAAGGCATATGTCGGCATCTATAATCTGCGCATTTTGCGCAAGAGCGGACGCATTTCCGGCGGCGCAGCTTTTGTCGGCGATGCGCTGGGTCTGCGGCCGATTGCCGTCGTATTTGACGGCTCTGTCGATGTCATGTGTAAGGTGCGCGGCGACAAGGCGGTTGCCAATAAGCTTGCAGATTTGGCGGCACAGGATGCCGTGGATCGGGAGCATCAGACCGTGCGCGTGATGTACGGCGATGTGCCGGAAGAACAGATTCAGGCACTGGAGAATAAGCTCAGAGAAAAGGGATTCCGCGATATTGAGCGCAGTCCGCTGGGCATTATGGTCACCTCAAATACGGGCCCGAAGGCACTGGGCGTCATTTTTCGAGGCGCACCGCGGGCATAAAGGAAAGGTTTTGCTGAAAAATTCGTAAAATCGCGTACTTTTTGAGAAAATTATCTTGAAAAGTACGCCGTAAGACGGTATAATTTTTCAGTGGAAACGCAATAATACCTGCGATTTCCCTCTCTATCGAACGTTGTTCCAGTTAAAATAAGGAGTGTTATTCATGGACTACAATAAGAAGAATGTCACGGACATCGACGTAACAGGCAAGAAGGTTCTGCTGCGTTGCGATTTTAACGTCCCGATGGCAAAGGACGGAAGCGGTGTCATCACCGATGACAAGCGCATTCGTGCAGCTCTGCCGACCATCCAGTATCTGCTGGAGCATGATGCAGCTGTTATTGCATGTTCCCATATGGGCAAGCCGAAGGGCGAGTGGAAGCCGGAGCTGTCTATGGCACCGGTTGCAAAGCGCCTGAGCGAGCTGCTGGGCAAGGATGTTATTCTGGCAAAGGACATTGTAGGCGAGGACGCAAAGGCAAAGGCTGCTGCTCTGAAGCCGGGTCAGATCCTGCTGCTGGAGAACCTGCGCTATGACAATGGCGAGACCAAGAACGATCCGGCATTTGCAAAGGCACTGGCTGATCTGGCTGGCGCTGATGGCATCTATGTATCCGATGCATTCGGTACCGTACACCGCGCACATGCTTCTACCGCAGGCGTTGCTGCTTATCTGCCGGCAGTTTCCGGTTTCCTGATTCAGAAGGAGCTGGAGGTTATTGGCGGCGCACTGGCAGCTCCGAAGCGTCCGCTGGTTGCTATTCTGGGCGGCTCGAAGGTATCTTCCAAGATTGGCGTTATCAACAACCTGCTGGAAATCGCTGACACCATCATCATCGGCGGCGGCATGGCATACACCTTCTCCGCAGCACAGGGCGGCAAGATCGGCGACTCTCTGCTGGAGGAAGACTGGAAGGGCTATGCACTCGAGATGATCGAGAAGGCAAAGGCAAAGGGCGTCAAGCTCCTGCTGCCGGTTGACACTGTCATCGCTGATGCATTTGCAGCTGACGCAAACTCCCAGGTTGTAGAAGCTGGCAACATTCCGGACGGCTGGCAGGGTCTGGACATTGGTCCGAAGACCGTTGAGCTGTACTGCGACGCAGTAAAGGACGCAGGTACCGTTATCTGGAATGGCCCGATGGGCGTATTTGAATTTGAGAAGTTTGCAGTAGGCACCAAGGCTGTCGCTGAAGCACTGAGCAAGACCGATGCGATCACCATCATCGGCGGCGGCGACTCCGCAGCAGCAGTACAGCAGCTGGGCTACGCAGACAAGATGACCCATATCTCCACTGGCGGCGGCGCTTCTCTGGAGTTTATGGAAGGTAAGGTTCTGCCGGGCATCGCTTGCCTCCAGGACAAGTAATCATTTCGTTCAGTCCGTTCCCCTGCGCGGCAGGGGAACGCTGAAATATATTTAATTAGGATTTTTCAGGAAGGGGAAAACCAATATGAATCGCAGATATCGCAAGACTATTATCGCTGGTAACTGGAAGATGAACATGACCCCGAGCCAGGCAAAGGCTCTGATCGAAGAGCTGAAGCCGATGGTAAGCAAGGTCAAGTGGTGTGAGATGGTACTGTGCGTACCGTACGTAGACATCCCGACTGCTGTAAAGGCTGCTAAGGGCTCCAAGATTGCTATCGGTGCAGAGAACATGCACTTTGAGCCGAAGGGCGCTTACACCGGTGAAGTTTCCGCTGATATGCTCAAGGAGTGCGGCGTAAAGTACGTAATCATCGGCCATTCCGAGCGTCGTCAGTACTTCAATGAGACCGACGAGAACGTAAACAAGAAGGTAAAGGTTGCTCTGGAAGCAGGCTTCCGCCCGATCGTTTGCGTTGGCGAGTCTCTGACCGAGCGCGAGCAGGACGTATGGTACGAAGTAATCCGCAAGCAGGTTAAGATCGCTGTTCAGGGCGTATCCGTTGACGACATCAAGAAGGTTGTCATCGCTTACGAGCCGATCTGGGCTATCGGCACCGGCAAGACTGCTACTGCTGACCAGGCAAACGAGGTTTGCTCTGCAATCCGTGACTGCCTGCGCGAGCTGTACGGCGCACGCGCTGCACGTGCTATCACCATCCAGTACGGTGGTTCTATGAACGCAAAGAACGCAGCTGAGCTGCTGAGCAAGCCGGACGTAGACGGCGGCCTCATCGGCGGCGCTTCTCTGAAGGCTCCGGACTTCTTTGCAATCATCGAAGCTGCACAGGATCCGGCTCCGGCAGCAGAATAAGGATAAAGAACGATGAGAATCGGCGGGCTGCTTTGCGAATTGGTGGTCCGCCGATCTGCTGTTTTTTGACCCATTGGCACATGCTGCTGCACTTTTGGTGTCCTGTTGGGTAACCGGCTCGGCACCGTCCCTTTCCGAGGCAGCGTGAAAAAATAAGGATTTTTTGGAAATGAGGTTCAACATGAAAAAACCGTTAATTCTGATTATCATGGACGGCTTTGGTCTGCGCGACAGCGACATGGGCAATGCGATCCATGCTGCAAAGCATCCGAACTTGACCCGTCTGTTTAACGAATATCCGACCACCCAGCTGGGTGCATCCGGTATGGATGTTGGTCTGCCGGACGGACAGATGGGCAACAGTGAGGTTGGCCATACCAATATCGGCGCAGGCCGCGTTGTATATCAGGAACTGACCCGTATCACCAAGAGCATTCAGGACGGCCCGTTCTTTGACAACGAAGCATTCCTCGGCGCAGTAGAAAACTGCAAGAAGAATGACAGTGCTCTGCACATCTTTGGCCTGCTCAGCGATGGCGGCGTACACTCGCATATCGAGCACATCTTCGGCCTGCTGGATCTGGCAAAGAAGAATGGCCTGACCAAGGTGTTTGTACACTGCTTCATGGATGGCCGTGACGTTCCGCCGACTTCCGGCATTGATTTTGTCAAGAAGCTGCAGGCAAAGCTGGATGAAATCGGCATCGGCAAGATTGCTACCATCAACGGCAGATACTATGCGATGGATCGTGACAACCGCTTTGAGCGCCTGGTCAAGGCATATTCCGCTATGGTATACGGCGAGGGCGAGTATTTTGATGATCCGGTAGCCGCTGTACAGGCTTCTTATGATGCAGACGTTACCGACGAATTTATTGTTCCGGTTGTCACTGCGAAGGATGGCCAGATCAAGGCAAACGATTCCATTATTTTTGCAAACTTCCGCCCGGACCGTGCGCGTGAAATCACCCGTACGTTCGTTGATTCGGACTTCACCGGCTTTGAGCGCAAGAATGGTTTCTTCCCGGTATACTTTGTTTGCATGACCCAGTACGATGCAACCATGCCGAATGTGCATGTCGCATTTAAGCCGCAGCAGCTGGTTAATACCTTTGGCGAGTATATCGCAGACAACGGCCTGACACAGCTGCGCATCGCAGAGACCGAGAAGTATGCGCATGTTACGTTCTTCTTTAACGGCGGCGTAGAAGCTCCGTATAAGAATGAGTCCCGTGACCTGATTGCTTCTCCGAAGGTTGCCACCTATGATATGCAGCCGGAGATGAGCGCATACAAGGTTTGCGACAAGGTTGTTGAGGAAATTAAGAGCGGCAAGTTCGACGTCATCATTCTGAACTACGCAAACTGCGACATGGTCGGCCATACCGGCGTATTTGACGCAGCTGTTGAAGCCGTACAGGCAGTCGATACCTGTGTTGGCAAGACGGTAGATGCGATTCTGGAAATGGGCGGCGTGGCAATGATTACTGCTGACCATGGCAATGCAGACCAGATGCTGGAAGAGGACGGCGTTTCTCCGTTCACCGCACATTCCTGCAATCCGGTTCCGTTCTGCGTTGTCGGCTATCCGGACTGCAAGAAGCTGAATCCGGGTCGTTTGGCAGATATTGCACCGACGATGCTGCAGGTTCTCGGCCTGGAGAAGCCGGCAGAGATGGACGGCGAGTCTCTGATCGAGAAGTAAATCTTGTTCAGATAAACAATAAACGGCAGACTGCGTGTTCTCTGCATAAGGGAACGGCGGTCTGCCGCTTTTTTTACATGTGAATCAGCTCGTTGAGGTAGTCGTTGGAGTCGAGAAAGACATTTAAGTAATAATTAAATACCGTTGTGTCCTCTTCGTGACAGACGCCGGTCAGGATATTTTCCGTGTGTTCCTGCGGGTCATTTGACAGCCCGATTTTCTTCATGCGGGCGAGATTTTCTTGAGAAGGGCTTGGCGTGGTGTCGATGCTGCAAATACTGATGAGAGCATCGCGCATTTTCCACAGCAGCTGCTGACAGCCACGCAGATAAGCGACCTGTGATTTTTTGAGAGAAATGTTCATGCGTTCATCCAGCAAAATATTGATGGAACTGTCCAGCTGGTTGATGTGCTTGCGCAAATCGCGCAGATCGGGAATTCTGCCGAGCAGGACACGCTCTTTGAGCAGCGGCAGCATAGCTTGCTGCGCACTCAAGATTCCCTTTCTCGTGCGCTCAGCGCCGTTGTACGGACGAATCAGCATGTTGACGGCAAGAGCGATGATGGTGCCGATAACGGTCTCACGGAAGCGCAGGAGACCGTAAATAATCGTGCCGGACGCCGGAATATCCTTGAGACAGCAGCAGAATACGACGCACGCCAAATTGGTGATCGTCGGCTTCATGTGCAGAAGATTGCACACGGAAATCATGATAATCACACCGATAAAGCAGGTGATTTCAAAATATCCGGTAAAATTCATGACGAAAATCATAGCGAGCAGTGCGCCGACTAAGTTGCCGATAATCATATCTCGCGCAGAGCGGAGGGAAGCGGTAATAGACGCTTCCATACAGCCTAACGCGCCAATGGCGAGAAACGGAGGGTACGGACTGTTGATGACATAGCCCATAGAAACGGCAAGACCGCAGGCGAGTGCGGTTTTGAATGTGCGCATACCAATGAGAAATGGTATGTGCTTTTTGAGATGCTTCATGGCAGCCTCCTTCAAGCGTAGTAAAGATTCATTCATGGAAAAAACTATGTATTTGTTATTATAACACGGAGAGAAAGATCACGCCAAGCGCTTTACCCAAAATGTGTATAGACTGGCGGATATTGGTGTATTTGCTGTGAAAACGCGCGGATAAGATTGGAAAAATTGGGGATATTTTCACATAGAGATTGACAGATGGGATTTCTGTGTGGTAACATATAACTGATTCAAAATGCGTTTTTGCTCTGCATGGTATGTGAGCCGTTGTGCCAAAATTTTGGCGAAAAAACGTGAGTCAATTACCCCGCGGACACCCGCGCGACAATGAGAGGAAGATTTGATTATGTGCGCAAAGAAAAAGAACAGCAGCCTCAAGAAGAAAATCGGTATTGGCGTGGCAGTTGCCGGCGCTGCTGCTGGTGCTGTTGCCGCAGGTGTAGCAGCATATAAACACAGCAAGAGCGAACAGGTTTACCACGAGGCAGAACTCAAGGCAATGAGCGAGCTGGATGATCTGAATGCAGAAAATGCAGCCTGTGAGGACTGCGAAGCCGCAAATGAGACCGGTGCAGCAGCTGAAGAGCAGCTGAGCATGGAAGAAACCGAAATTCCGGTAGAAGAAGCGCCGGACGAAACCGAAGAAACACCGGAAGAGCCGGAGGAGACAGAAACGGCGGAGGAAACTCCGGCTGAAGAGGAAGAAACTGAAAAAGCTCCGACAGAAGCAGCAGAAGAAGAGGAATAAGATTTCCTCATCCGCGGACGGTACATAGGTACCGTCCGTTTTTGCGTCTGGAAAAGCGTGCAAAAATATGCTATACTATATCAATACCCCTGAAAGGAGTCATTATGTATGAGATATGAAGGCAGAGTATTTCGTCCGCCGTCTGAGGCTTACAGCCTGATCGTACAGGTTACGGTGGGATGCAGCCATAATAAATGCACATTCTGTGATATGTACAAGGAAAAACGCTTCCATCTGCGCAAGTTGGAGGACGTTTTGGAGGATTTCAACATCGCCCGCAGACAGTACCGCTACATTGAGCGCGTCTTTCTCGCAGACGGCGATGCGTTGATTCGCAAGACAGAGGATCTTGTGACCATTCTCAAGCACATCCGAAAGGTAATTCCGGAATGCCAGCGCGTGACCAGCTATGGCTCTCCGAAAAGCATCCTGACCAAGTCTCCGGAGGATTTGCAGCTGCTGCATTCGCTGGGATTGGAAATGATTTATTTGGGTCTGGAGTCCGGCAATGAGCAGGTGCTCAAACATATCAATAAGGGCGTGACGGTAGAAGACATCATTCGCGCCGGTCAGATGGTGAAGGATGCCGGTATGAAACTGTCTGTCACTGCTATCAGTGGTCTGGGCGGCACAGAGCTGTGGAAAGAGCACGCGATTGACACGGCAAAGGCATTCTCCCGCATGAAGCCGGACTACATCGGTCTGCTCACCTTGATGTTTGAGGGCGATGTGCCGCTGCGCCGCGAGTGTGAGGCGGGCAAATTCCACTTGCTCACCGCACCGCAGGTAGCCAAGGAAATCCTGCTGATGCTGGAGCACATTGACAGTGAGGGCAGCGTATTCCGCTCGAACCATGCGTCCAATTATCTGACACTCAAGGGAACGCTCAATCGAGACCGCGAGGCCATGTGCGAGCAGATCCGCAAGGCACTGGAACGCGGCGGATATAAAAAAGAATATTTCCGCGCCCTGTGATAAAATAAGAAGAAATATACAAGCCTCTGATTTTTGCTCGAACAACGGACAAGAATCAGAGGTTCTTTGTGTCGTGTTTGTGTCTATAACAATTTGTTAACAAAAACTTCTTCAAAATGCCTCTTTTTCTTTTTGCTGCTTCGTGTTACAATGGACACAACAAAAAGAAGGAGTTGATGCCGATGGATTCTGTGTCCCATACCACGGTCGCACATTACCTGCTGGACTATGTGGAAAATACCAATGGTGTTTCGTTTAACCGGAAAGCGTTTATGTTCGGAAATCTGAAGCCGGATCTCAAGGGCGAATACTTGACCAAGCGGCATTATCCGTCGCTGATGTTTGAAGAAGTCATGCAGCGCATCCGCGATTTTATCGCACGCGTTCGACTGAACAAGAGCAACGGCCCGAAGATCAGCGAGGATCTGGGCGTGATCTGTCATTACATTACGGATTTCTTCAGCTTCCCGCACAATGATGATATTTACGGACACTGCTTGCTCGTACATTATATTTACGAAAAGCAGACCAGCTTGACCATCCGCCGCCGAATCAATGAAGCAAAGTTCAATGGCTGGGCACAAAACGTTCCGGCAAAGCTTCCGGCAACACCGGATGCCCTGATTGCGTACATCTCTGAGCAGCATCGGAGCTATGTCGCACAGGAAACGCATAACATCAATGATGATATTTCCCATATCTGCCGTGTTCTGACGGCTGTCGTGCTTTCCATTATCGGAATGACCTGCACAGCCATCGAGAGACTGCCGCATATTGGCGAGCAGGAAATGGTGCAGACCGCATAAGACAACCTACCGGAAGAGACCGTCTTGACAGATGGTCTCTTTTTTTGACTTCCGTTGCAAAAGGCAGTCGTTTGCGATACAATAAGACCAAATCACCGCGAAAAGGAGAAAACCAGATGAAGATTGCAGCAGCATATGACAACGGAGAAGTCTGTCAGGATTTTGCGCAGACCAAACAGTTTAAGCTGTATACCATAGAGGATGACCATATCAGCCATATGGAAGTTATTGACGCAGAGGGCGATGCCGCGCAGTGTCTCAAGCAGCACGGTGCGGGACTGCTCGTGTGCGGCAAGCTGGACATGATGCAGCAGATGTCCTTGATGCAGGCGGGCATTGCGCCGTTTCCGGGCGCATACGGCGAGGCAGATATGCAGGTCGGTGCCCTGTTTGTTCGGATGCTGGAGAGCGAAAAGCAGGAAAAGCAAAAACAGGAGGCCTGTCCGACGCCGGAGCAAGGCGGATGCGCGTCTTGTGCGCATCGAGATCAGTGCCAAGATTATACGAAGTAAAAAGGCAAACCGCCCTGTCCATGGAGACAGAGCGGTTTTTGTATTAGGAGAGAAGAGGTTTACAGTTCACCAGCCTGCTCGCGCTGATGCAGATCTTCCATAATTTTCGGATACATCTTGTCCAGGCGGTACAGCAGCAGGACAACGATTGCGACGATCCAGATACCAAGAATACCGTACTGATAAATATTGATAATCATAGATTTTGCACTGTCCGGCTGTACAGCGCCGCCGGTTGCGGAGCTGACAAATCCACTGATGCCCAGCAGAGAAGTGACAATTGCTGCGGAGATACCACTGCCGATTTTGAAGCCGAGGGAACCGCCGCCGAAGATCAAGCTTTCCTGACGAACATGGAACTTCCACTGACCGTACTCTACAACGTCACCCATCATACCGAAGATAACAGCGGTGATCGGAGCCTGACCAATGGCGCGAATGATGGTGACACCCATCATCCAAGCAAAGCTTTGCTGGTTGACGAGCAGAGCCAACTGTGCGGCAACTGCGATTACGCAGCCTGCCAGACAAAGATCACGCTTACCAAAGCGCTTGAGCAGGGACGGACAAATGAGTGCGCCTGCAATCAGTGTGATGTTCTCGCCCATGTACAGGATGCTGTACAGATTATCGTTTTCAAAGATGTACTTGCAATAGTACGGAGCCAGAGTGCCGACCAGCGTCTGCTGAACAACGGTAACTGTCCAGAGAATCAGGGTAGCCCAGAAATACTTGTTGCCCAGCAGAGCCTTTAAGCTGCGGCCAAAGCCGATTTTTGGTGCCTTGTCGTTTGCTGCGGTAGAAGTGGAAATATGTACGGTTTCCTTGCAGTTGAAGAAGCAGATCATCAACAGGACAAATGCCAGCGCAGACCACATCATCATCGCCTTGACCCAAGCTGCCTGATCGTTGCCGAACAGCTTGACAACCGGCAGGGAAAGCGTAACGGCGATCAGTCGGCCAACTGGTGCCAGAGACATACGAACGATGGACAGCATGTCGCGCTCATGAGACGAACGGGTCATCATTGTGGACAGCGTGCCATACGGTACGTTGATGGCGGTGTAGCATACCGTGCCGAGCAGGTTGTATGTGACGAACAGATACCAGAACTGCAGGGTGTTGGATGTTTGTGGGACGGTAAATAGGGCAATGGAGCAGATGACGTATGGAATGGACATCCAGAGAATCCAAGGACGCGCTTTGCCCCAGCGGGAATGTGTCTTTTCAACGAGAATACCCATGATGACATCGGATGTTCCGTCGAAGAAACGAGAAATTAAGAATACCAGACCGACAGTTGCAATGGATACACCGGCGTAGTCGGTATAGAAGAGAGTCAACAAGGAGTTGACCATGCCTGCCATGACAATGTTGCAGGCGGTGTCACCGCAGCCGTATGCGATGCGTGTCCACCAAGAAAGCGGGCCGTCGCTTTTGGTCGTTGGTGCGGTTGAATGAAGCGTATTTGACATAAGAATCTCCCTCTCTGCAATCAATGGGGTTTTTCAAGGTGTCTTTTGTTACACTTAGTATATCGAAGAACAGGCGGGGATGCCAGCTCGCAGGTTGTCGAGTAATATTCATATCTTGCCCTTTGAATCACCTCTGTTCTAATCGGAAAATCGGAAGAACTTTTGATATATAATGAAGGCAAAACGGGCAGAGCAATTATTGAATATTATTGCGTCACAAATGGCGATTGCGAAACAGAAAAAAATTCGGCATACTAAGTGTAACATCTTGTAAAGGAGAGAAAAACAATGAGACTTTGTTTGAACACAGATGGACTGGGACACCTGTCCTTTGAGGAAATGGTAAAAACCTCCGCAGAGATCGGCATTGAGTCGCTGGAAATCGCCTGCGGCAACTGGTCGAATGCACCGCATATGGATCTGGACACCATGATTTCCAGTGCTTCCGCACGCGAAACCTACATGGATACCATCAAAAAGCACGGCTTGGTATTGGAAGCGCTCAACTGCTCCGGCAACCAGCTGGAGCCGAACGAGACCGGCAAGGCACATCAGGCAGTCGTGGAAAAGACCTTCCAGCTCGCAGAACAGCTGGGCGTCAAGAACATCGTCATGATGTCCGGTCTGCCGGGCGGCAATGCAACCGATACCTGTGCGAACTGGGTAACAACCTGCTGGCCGATGAGCTGCCAGGACATGCTCAAGTATCAGTGGGAGGACGTCCTGATCCCGTATTGGGAAAAGACTGTCAAGCTGGCAGAAAATCACGGTATCACCTCGATTGCGCTGGAAAACCACGGTGCACAGTGCGTATACAACGCAGAAACCCTGCTCAAGCTGCGCAATGCGGTTTCTCCGATGATCGGCATGAATCTTGATCCGTCGCATCATATGTGGATGGGCGGCGACGGCATCGAAATGGCAAAGACTCTCGGTGCAGATGCCATTCATCACGTACACGCTAAGGATCTGCGCAAGGAGCGCGGCCGTTTCGCGGCAAACGGTGGTCTGGAAACCAAGTTCTTTGACGATTACAACAACCGTTACTGGAACTATGTCGCTCTCGGCTTCGGTGAGAGCGCAGAGTGGTGGAAGGAATTCTTTGCGATTCTCAGCATGATGGGCTATGACGGTCCGGTTTCTCTGGAAATTGAGGATAAGACCATGCCTGCCCTGACTGCCATCAAGAAGTCGATTGCCTTCCTGCATGAAGTCATGCCGCGCGATTTTGAGTAATTCATCTGCAGATCCCGCCTTTTTCTAGGCTCTCTCAATAAAAATACCGGAAAGCAGCACAGGAACTGCTTTTCCGGTATTTTTTTGTATTAAAACGGTATTTTTCGGAAAGCAGTCGGCGTCATACCGGCGCGCTGCTTGAACGCGCGAATAAAATTAGAGGTGTTGTCAAAGCCGCATTGCTCCGCAACCGATTCAATCGAATCATGCGTGGTGGCGAGCAGCTGTTTGGCGTGCTGGATACGCATGTTGATGAAATATTGATGCGGCGTCATGCCGACGTGTTTTTTGAAGTAGCGATTAAAATAAAATTTACTCAGGTTGACATTTTCTGCAAGCTCGTCCAGGGAAATATTTTGCGTGACATGCTGTTCCATGAAATGAATGGCTTTTTCGATGGATTCGTCGGCGATGGGCTGCACACCAGAGCAGTTTTCCACCAGTTCACACAAAATCATGTGAATATATACCGACATGCGGTGCTCATTCTGCATGTTCGCCTGCGATTTTGCCAGGCGAAACAGATTGGAAAAGATATTGGTAAGTACTTCGGATTGTGCACCGCGAATGCAGGCACTTTGATTGAGCTGATAAATCAGATTGGTATACGCAACGCTGTTGGGACCGGTGAAATGGAAATAATGGAATTTCAGATCATTTAAGGCATGATAGCTGTGTTCGTATCGGCAGTCGATCAAAACAATATCACCGGATTTGGCGAGAAATAATTCGTCGCGGAAGGAAACCTCCAATTCGCCCTCGTCGATAAACAGCATGAGAATAGATTCCCAATATGGATGCGTCACAACATATCGCGGGTCACAGTAAAATACACCGATGTGCTGGATACAGTATAGAGATTTAGCGGCAAAATCGGAAGGGATGAGAAAGTAAATCTCAGACGGATCGAGAATGCCGACTTCTAGTTTATGCATGTGATTCACTTCTTTCTAACTTGGGCTATTTTTGAATATTACTAGGCAATCGCTGGAATTGTTTGTGTTATTAGAATAACATATAATAAGCATGCAATCAAGAAAAACACAGTTCAAGGTATTCAAAAGTCTTTTATTTAGCAAGGCAAACAACAAATCAACATATGCAATATTTATGTAAAGGAGAATTTATCATGGGAGAAAATTATCAGGGCAGACTGTGCATCGCAACAGGTGCAGCACGCGGTATCGGCAAGGCTTGTGCAACCAAGTTTGCACAGTATGGTGCAGACGTTGTCATGGTTGACATCAACAAGGACGTTCTGGAGAAGTCCGCTGCAGAAATCGCAGAGAAGTATGGCGTAAAGACTTACGCATACGCTGTTGACATCAGCAATTTTGAGGCTTGTGAGAAGTTCTTTGCGGACGTAAACGAGAAGATCGGCGTTGTAGATGTTCTGGCAAACTGCGCAGGCATCACGGTTTCCAAGCACATGATTGATCTGACGCCGAGCGAGTGGGAGCGCGTAATCAACGTAAACCTGCGCGGCATCTGGTGCCTGAGCCAGCTGTTTGCCAAGCAGCTGAAGGCTTCGGACAAGAAGAAGGGCAACATTGTCTCCATTTCTTCTCAGGCTTCCAAGATCGGTGAGTCTGCAAACGGTGTATACTCTATCTCTAAGGCTGGCATCAACTCTCTGACACAGGTTCTGGGTCTGGAATACGCAGAGTACGGCATTTCTGTTTCCGCTGTTTGCCCGGGCTATGTAAACACCGAGATGGTACAGGAAGTATTCCAGAAGCGCTCTCTGGTTGAAGGCAAGACACCGGAAGAGTACGAGAAGGAACTGACCAGCGGCGTAGCGATGGGCAGAATGTGCGAGCCGGAAGAGGTTGCAGATCTGATGGCATTCCTCGCAGGCGGCCGTGCAGACTATGTAACCGGTGTTACGGTAACCATCGCAGGCGGCAAGACCCTGATCTAAGATTACACAACACTCTCCAAGATAAAGCAGGCATCGACCTTTCAGAAATTTCTGATTGGACGATGCCTGTTTTCGTTTATTTCCACCGTTCCTGTACCGTTTGGAACAGCGTGTCATTGTCGCAGAGGTTTTTACAGCTGAACAGCGCGCAGCCGTCAATGTCTTTGATGCTGGCGGCAAGATCCAGCTGCCGACCGATTTCACCGCAGCCATCGCTTGCCCAGACGTCGCCGTATTGGCTATCTCCGATTTTGTAAGCGGCAAGACCGAGCACCAACTGTACATCGGTGCCGCTGACCTGATGGCTCCACCAGTTGGCTAGGGTTTCAAAATCCGCGGCTGTGTCGCCGATTTGCCAATAGATTTGCGGGCAGATATAGTCGATCCAGCCGTTTTTGATCCATGTCAGAGAATCGGCATAGGACGAAGTATAGTGCTCAAAACCATGGGTATCGCTGCCGGTAAATGCGTTGATGCCCTTGTTGCGCCAAATGCCGGAAGGGCTGATGCCAAATCGACAGCCCGACTGCATCGCGTTTTGATGGACAGCCGTGTTTACCGCCTGTACGAGCTGATTCACATTGTCGCGCCGCCAGTCTGCCAGCGGCAGATCGCTGCCGGAAGCCTGATAGGTGGCTGCGTCGTCGAAGTTGGTAGACGGATAAAAATAATCGTCAAATTGAATGCCGTCCACGGCGTATTTGCTGACAATTTCCGATACGCCGTCACAGATGAGTTGTCGCACCTCTGCGATGCCGGGATTGAAATAATATCCGCCGTCACAGGAGACGACCCAGTCCGGATGCTGCTTGGCAGGTGAGGAATCCGGTAGAGAATCAAAATCGCTCTGTGCATTGGCTCCGGCGCAGATGCGGTATGGATTTACCCAGGCTTCCAGCCGGAGATTGCGGGCGTGAGCCTGCTCTACCCAATACGCGAGTGGATCAAAGGAATCAGAGGGCGCTGTGCCACACGAGCCGGTCAAATAGCGGCTCCATGGGAAGATAGAGGATCTGTACAGGGCGTCGCAAGACGGCCGGACTTGAAAATAGACGGTATTCGCGCCGCTTGCTGCGATGCGGTCGAGCAAGGTGTTGCACTCGCTGCGCAGTGTGTCAGCGTCTGTTGTGGGCTGAGAGGGATAATCAATCGCATATGCCGTTGCCACCCAGACACCGCGCGTTTGTGTCTCAGCAGATAAAGAAGCAGACTGCGTGGATGGAGTAGATTGCGGCGTTTCCTGCGGCTGTGCGGCAGCGAGGGCAGAGCTGCGCAGAGCAGAGAAAAACGTAAAGGGAGTGATTTCTGCGGAATAGCATACAATGCCGCAGGTGAGGATAAGAAAGAGTGCAGACAGCATACACAGCTTTTTCATGGACAGTCCTCCGTTTCTGATTCATCCTACGCGGACAGGCTTTGCGATATGCATAGAATGTAAAATTTAGTGTATCATATTCTACGGATTCGAGCAATGCATTGCTTTCTTTTTGCGCCGGTCTGCGGTATAATAGAGGTGAGAAAAAATAACGCGAACCAACAGGAGGAATACAGACTATGCCAGAGTGTCAGCTCTCCAGAGAATATGTTGTAGATATTGGTCAGACCGATTGCCGTGGTCTGGCGAGACCGTCTGCGATTGTCGATTTTATGCAGGATCTCGCCACACGCCATGCGGAAGTCATGGGAATCGGCGCAGAGGCACTCAAAGAACACCATGGGTTTTGGGTACTCTCCCGCCTGAAATATCAGCTGGATCGACCGCTGCAGCCGTATGAGACCATTCGTCTGACGACGCTGCCGCGCAAGCTGCGCGGTGCATCGTGGTATCGAGACTTTCTCTTTGAAGATCAAACCGGTGTCATAGGACACGCTGTCACAATATGGGCAATCGTTGATATAGAATCGCGCAGCTTGCTGCTGCCAAAGAAAATAGGCATTGGCTTTCCGCCGCAGGACACCGGATTGACGGAACAGCTTCGAGCAATTATTCCGGAAGAAATGCAGCCGTGCTTTACGCGCACGGTGCGCTATAGTGATACGGATGTCAATCGACATCTGAATAATGTCAAAGCAGTGGATATTTTGTCCGATGCGTTTGGGCTGGAGCAGCATGAGAACCGTTGGGTCTCTGGCTTGCAGGTCAATTATCTGGCAGAAAATCGCTGCGGAACCGAACTCGCCATCAAACAGGGAATGACAAAAAACGGCACGTTTTGTGTCTGCGCCTGTGAAGGGGAGCAGGAAAAAGTACAGGCTGAGGTGACTTTTTCCGAGAGATAAATACCAAAGGAGGGAACGCCCATGAAACGCGAGGAACTTCTCAAGGGGGTACTGGCTTGCTGTCGTCCGCGCCGTGTTATTTTGTACGGAGAAAAATTTGTGGTAGGCAGCCATGACATGAAATCGGCAGATCTGTGTATTATTCTGGATCAATGCAATAAGACAGAGCTGCTGCGCAAGCTGTACCTGAAGATCAATATGCCGATTCCGGTGCAGTTTTTGCTGTACCGAACCGATGAATGGCGGGAGCTGCTGAGTGACAGCGGCAGCTATGCATCTGCGATCGAGAAGAAGGGAACGGTGCTTTATGGCGAGACGTCGCAAAGGTAATACAGACAGCCAGTATTATTACAAATGGCTGGAAAAAGCGCTCAGCGACCTGCAAAGTGCCCGCATCCTGTTGACTTGGGGCGGAGACGAAATGGCGGTGGCGTTCCACTGCCAGCAGGCGATTGAGAAAGCACTCAAAGGATACCTGCTGTTCAAGCTGGGCAGACATTTTGACGGACACAATCTCACCTTCCTCTGCCGGCAGGCGGCGATGGTGGATGACAGATTTGTTCGGTATCTCGGCGAGAGTGCAGCGCTCAATAACTACTATATTGAAACGCGGTATCCGACCGATTTGCCGTTTGAAATCACGGAAGCACAGATTCATAATATTATCATTATGGCAGAAGACTTGTTTGGCGTCATTCGGCAGGAGCTGTATGCATCGAATGAAGAACCCCATGCCATTCAGTCTGCGCCGCAGACCGAGGAGAGACAAATCCAACAAAAAGAAGATCGAATTTTGTGTTAAAAATTTGCGGCAAAATTGGAAATTCTTTTGGATTTTCATTTACATTGGAAAACAAATTTTGTACAATAAAGGTAGGACTCAAAAGCAAACGATGTGTGATATTTTGAGTAGGAGCAGGAGGGTTTTATCCAATGATTATTACCATAACGCTGAATCCGGCGATTGACCGCACACTGGTGCTTGACGGCCCGGTGGAGCTGAGCACGGTGAACAGCGTTGTAAAGAGCTATGTGGAAGTCGGTGGCCGCGGCATCAACGTTTCCAGAGCGATTCGTGCAATCGGCGGAGAATGCGTAGCGCTCGGCTTTACTGCCGGAAACAACGGCAGAGCCTTGAAAAACGCATTGACCGCTCTGGGAATCACGCATGATTTCACCGACGTAACGGGTGAGACCCGTACCAACACACAGATTGTTCATCCGGGCGGTGAGCACACCGACTTTAACGAGCCGGGCACCGCGGTTGAAGAAGAAGATTATTTGCGCTTTATCGAAAAGCTCAAGACGTATCTCGATCCGAAGAACCTGCTCGTTCTGTGCGGCAGAATCCCGCCAGGAATGAAGGAGAAGCAGTATCTGAAGATCATCCGTATCATCAAAAAAGCGGGCTGTTCGCTGCTGATTGATAGTGACGGCGATACGATGCGCAGCACGCTGCCATTCAAGCCGGACTTTATCAAACCGAACTCGACCGAGTTGGCAAAGCTGACCGGCAAGCCGCGTACCCATGATCCGGAACAGGCGTATGAGTACGTCAAGCCGCTGCTGGCAGAGGGCGCACAGACTATTTGTGCATCTCTGGGACACAACGGTGCAATCTTCGTCAACCATGAGGACAAGCCGCTGTATATTATTGCGAACGCAGGTCCGGTGGCACAGAGTGCGGTCGGCTCCGGTGACGCGATGGTGGGTGCTATTGCGCACGCATACAGTCAGGGCATGTCGTATGAAGAGACGGCAAAGTTCGCTGTAGCAATGGGCACGGCGAGCGCAAAGCTTCCGGGTACGCAGATGGCGACCATGAAGGAAGCATATGAGGTATATGAAACATTGAAGGTCTATACCCTATAACAACAAAATCAAAAAACAGCGCTGCAACAGGGTATGGATGGAAATAGGCATACGTTGTGCGGCGCTGTTTTGTTTGACACAATAGAAATGAGGTGGCAGATATGAAAAAGATTTTCGCTGGATTGATTTTTATTCTGTTCAATGTCAATGTGACGCTTGGCGGGTACATGATTGGACTGCTTCCGGCTTTCCTTGGGTATCTGCTCGTGGCAGCCGGTCTCAAGGAGGTATGGCAGGAGGAAGGCATCTTTGAAAACCTTGTTCCGCTGGCTCTGGAGATTGCCGTCTTTACCGGCGTGATTTACATGATTCAGCTGCTGCCGATGACGCGCCGCGCAGGACTTTTGGCTGTGCTGAACGTTCTCGCCGCGCTTTGCTTCTTTGCGATGGCGTACAAGATTACTGACGGCATCAAGGCCTTGGAGAAAAAGCATCTGTGCACGCTGAGCGCAAGACGGCTGGTTCCGCTGGCCGGTGCATATACCGTCTGCAAGGCTGCTGCACAGCTGCTTGCCATGATGAACAATGGGTTGGAGATAGCGGTCACGGTTGTTACCCTTGCTGTTGCCTTTATCTTCGTTGTTACGTTTTATGACACGACGAACAAGTATCGGTACTTACAGCACATCTAACTATCATAGCTATAAATAAAATCCCCGGCGGAATTTCCGCCGGGGATTCTCGTTTCTATACAAATTTATCCTATGTTTCGGAAAGAATTAGATGTCCTTGCCGTACATTTCCTGCAGGTTAAGCAGATGCTTGTAACGCAGAGCAGCCTTGTCCTCGGACTTCGCAAACAGCTCCTTTGCACGCTCCGGGAAGGAACGGGTCAGAGCGGAGAAGCGAGCCTCGCCCATCAGGAATGCCTGATAGCCGTCTTCCTTCGGTGCCTTGGAGTCGATGATGAACGGGTTCTTGCCCTCAGCCTTCAGGGTCGGATTGAAGCGGAACATGTTCCAGTAGCCGCAGTCAACAGCCTTCTTCATCTCGGACTGGCAGTTCTTCATGCCGCCCTTGATGGAGTGCATCTCACACGGAGCGTAGCCGATAACCAGAGACGGTCCCGGATATGCTTCAGCTTCTGCAATAGCCTTCAGGGTCTGCTGCGGGTTAGCGCCCATAGCAACCTGAGCTACGTAGATGTAGCCGTAGGACATTGCGATCTCAGCCAGAGACTTCTTCTGAATGGACTTACCAGCAGCAGCGAACTGAGCAACAGCGCCGATGTTGGTAGCCTTGGAAGCCTGTCCGCCGGTGTTGGAGTAAACTTCGGTATCGAATACCATGACATTGATGTCTTCGCCGGAAGCCAGAACGTGATCCAGACCGCCGAAGCCGATGTCGTAAGCCCAACCGTCGCCGCCGAAGATCCATACGGACTTCTTGGACAGGTAATCCTTCTTAGCCAGGATCTCAGATGCCAGCGTGCAAGCCTCGCAGTCGCAGTTCGGCTCAACGTTGCTCTCCAGAGCAGCGATGTAAGCCTCGGTTGCAGCCTGGTTAGCTACGCCGTCAGCGTAAGTATCCAGCCACTTCTGAGCAGCATCCTTCAGAGCCTGCTGTGCATACGGTACAGCGATCAGAGCCTCGGTCTTAGCCTTCAGGTTCTCACGCAGTGCCTTCTGGCCATGATACATGCCCAGACCATGCTCAGCGTTGTCCTCGAACAGGGAGTTAGCCCATGCCGGACCACGGCCGTCCTTGTTGACGGTGTACGGGGAAGTAGCTGCTGGGCCGCCCCAGATAGAGGAACAACCAGTAGCGTTGGAGATGTACATACGATCGCCGCATACCTGGGTAATCAGACGAGCGTAGGAGGTCTCAGCACAGCCAGCGCAGGAACCAGAGAACTCAAGCAGCGGCTGCTTGAACTGGGAACCCTTGACAGTCTTGATGTCTTCCATCTCCGGCTTGCGGGAAACCTTATTTACAGTGTACTCAAATACCTCAGCCTGAGCAGCTTCCTCATGCTGCGGAACCATGGTCAGAGCCTTGGTCGGGCAAACGCCGATGCAGACACCACAGCCCATGCAGTCGAGCGGGGAAACAGACATGGTGAAGGAGTAAACGCCCTTGCCAGCGCCAACCTTGATCGGAGCAGTCTTGATAGCAGACGGAGCTGCTGCAACTTCTTCCTCGGTCAGAGCGAACGGACGGATGGTAGCGTGCGGGCAAACATATGCACACTGGTTACACTGAACACACTTTTCAGCGTCCCAAGTCGGTACGGTAACAGCGGTGCCGCGCTTCTCGTAAGCAGCTGCGCCGTGCTCGTAGGTACCGTCTACGTAATCGGTAAATGCGGATACCGGCAGGGAGTCGCCATCCATGCGGTCGATCGGCTCCATCAGGTTGGTAACCATCTTGACAGTCTTCTCGCGGCCTTCCGGAGCTTCTGCCGGAGCTGCGTCAACTGCGTTAGCCCAATCAGCCGGAACGTCGATCTTCTCGTAAGCGGTAGCGCCCAGCTCGATTGCCTTATGGTTCATATCAACGATGTCCTGACCCTTCTTCAGGTAAGAATGGGTAGCAGCGTCCTTCATCAGCTGGATAGCAGTCTCTTCCGGCATTACCTTAGCCAGGGAGAAGAATGCGGACTGCAGAATGGTGTTGGTGCGCTTGCCCATGCCAATCTTGATAGCCAGATCAATTGCGTTGATGGTGTACAGCTGAATGTTGTTCTTAGCGATGTAACGCTTAGCCTCAGCCGGCATGTACTCGTTCAGCTCTTCCGGCGTCCACTGGCAGTTAATCAGGAATACGCCGCCCGGCTTTACGTCGTTGACCATCTTGTAGCCCTTGACAACGTAGGACGGGTTGTGACATGCAACGAAGTCAGCCTTGTTAATATAGTAAGGGGACTTGATCGGCTTAGCACCGAAGCGCAGATGCGATACGGTTACGCCGCCAGTCTTCTTGGAGTCGTACTGGAAGTAAGCCTGTACGTAGTTATCGGTGTTGTCGCCGATGATCTTGATAGAGTTCTTGTTCGCACCAACGGTACCGTCGCCGCCCAGACCCCAGAACTTACATTCGATGGTGCCTTCAGCTGCGGTGTTCGGGGACGGATGCTCTGCCAGAGACAGGTTGGTAACATCATCCACGATGCCGAGGGTGAACTGCTTCTTCGGCTCGTCCTTAGCCAGCTCTTCGTATACAGCGAATACGGAAGACGGAGGCGTATCCTTGGAGCCCAGACCGTAACGGCCGCCGCAGGTAAATACGGATCTGCCTGCATTTGCCAGAGCAAATACAACATCCTGGTACAGCGGCTCGCCCTGGGAGCCCGGCTCCTTGGTGCGGTCGAGAACGGCAATCTTCTTAGCGGTTGCCGGGATAGCTTCCAGCAGCTTGTCAGCGCGGAACGGACGGTACAGGCGAACCTTTACCAGACCAACCTTCTCGCCCTGAGCGGTCAGGTAATCGATAACTTCTTCTGCTACGTCGCAGATGGAGCCCATAGCGATGATAACGCGCTCAGCGTCCGGTGCACCGTAGTAGTTGAACAGCTTGTAGTCGGTGCCCAGCTTCTCGTTAACCTTGCCCATGTACTTCTCAACGATTTCCGGAACTGCTTCGTAGTAAACGTTGGAAGCCTCACGATGCTGGAAGAAGATGTCGCCGTTTTCGTGGGAACCACGCATAACCGGATGCTCCGGATTCAGTGCGCGGGCACGGAACTCCTCAACAGCCTTCATGTCGCACATATCAGCCAGATCGTCGTAATCCCATACAGCGATCTTCTGGATCTCATGAGAGGTGCGGAAGCCGTCAAAGAAGTTGATGAACGGAACGCGGCCCTCGATTGCTGCACAGTGAGCAACAGCGGACAGGTCCATAACTTCCTGCGGGTTGGTCTCGCACAGCATAGCGAAACCGGTCTGACGACATGCCATAACATCGGAATGGTCGCCAAAGATATTCAGTGCATGGGAAGCAACAGTACGTGCGGATACGTGGAATACGCACGGCAGCAGCTCGCCTGCAATCTTATACATGTTCGGGATCATCAGCAGAAGACCCTGAGATGCAGTGTAGGTGGTGGTCAGAGCACCAGCTGCCAGAGAGCCGTGTACGGTGCCGGAAGCGCCTGCCTCGGACTCCATTTCTACGACCTTAACGGTGGTGCCGAAGATGTTCTTTCTACCGGCAGCTGCCCACTGGTCAACATTGTCGGCCATCGGGCTGGACGGGGTGATCGGATAAATACCAGCAACTTCAGTAAACGCATAAGATACGTGAGCCGCAGCGGTATTGCCGTCCATGGATTTCATTTTTCTTGCCATGTTATATCGTTCCTCCTATATAATGTAGGTAACCGCGCACGGATACCAACCCGTATGCGGTAGGTGCTGCCTCGGAGCGATCAGGAGTGGGCTGATACCGGGGAACAGCAGCTGTGCGAACAGCGCAGAGGTGCTATTCGTAACCATGCTTATTTTAGCAAAAAAAGAATGCAATGTAAACACAAAAACGAAAGAATTTGAGCAAAAGGCATAAAAAAGCCGAGAGAAAGGCAAAAAACCTCATTTATTGTGCTATTCAGGTGAAGTTTTTAACAATTTTCGGAGAATTTTGCACAAAAAAATGAAAGCGCTTACAGTGTTCTGACGATATTGCCAAGGTATTTTGATTGCGTTACAATGAAAAAAACAGAGAAAGAGGGGTAGACGGTATATGATAGCAACGGTGTTTTCAGCAGGCATTTATGGCATTGAGGGGTATCTCGTGACGGTAGAGTGCGGGCTGGTCAATGGTCTGCCGTCGTTCGAGCTGGTCGGCCTGCCGGGCGCAGCGGTCAAGGAGTCCAAGGAGCGCGTCACAACAGCGGCGCGGAGCATCGGCATGGCATTGCTTCCGGCGAGAAAGACGGTGAATTTAGCTCCGGCGGATATTCGCAAAGAGGGTGCCGTCTATGATCTGCCGATCTTACTCGGCTTATTGGCGGCACAGGGAAATATTGAAGAACCATTGCCGGAGGACAGCGTGTTTATTGGAGAGATCAGCCTGCGCGGTGAGCTGCGTCCGATCAAAGGTGCCCTGTCTATGGCGATGGCAGTGCAGGAAGCTGGAAAAAAGAAGCTGTTCCTGCCGGAGGCCAATGCGGAGGAAGCAGCACTCATCGGCGATGGACTGACCATCTACGCCGTACGCCATGTGCAGCAGATTCTCGATCATCTGACGGGCAAACAGCTGCTTGAACCGTATGTGCCGGAGGATACGGGAGATCATACGTTGGAGGACGTGTTGGATTTCTGCGATGTCATGGGACAGGAAAACGTCAAGCGGGCGATGGAAATTGCCGCAGCTGGCGGACACAATATGCTCATGTCCGGCAGTCCCGGCTCTGGCAAAAGTATGATGGCAAAGCGGATTGGAACCATCCTGCCGCCGATGACATTGGAAGAAAAGATGGATGTCGTGCGCATTTATTCTATCATTGGAGACGGCAGTCGGGCGGCACGGTCACAGATGCGTCCGGTTCGTGCGCCGCATCACACGACGAGTGCAGCGGGTATTGCGGGCGGCGGACAGGGCATTCCGATGCCGGGCGAATTGAGCTTGGCACATAATGGCGTGCTGTTTCTCGATGAGCTGCCGGAATTTCGCATTGATGCACTGGAGGTTTTGCGGCAGCCGCTGGAGGATGGCACGGTTTCCATTGTGCGCACCGCAGGCCGTGTGACGTATCCGGCAAAATTCATGCTGATTTGTGCCATGAATCCCTGCAAGTGCGGCTGGTATGGACATCCATCCGGCCGATGCAAGTGCACACCGGCAGAAGTGAAAAAGTATCGGAGAAAAATTTCTGGTCCGCTGCTCGACCGCATTGATATACAAGTTCATGTGCGTCCGGTGCCGCTCAAGGACTTGTCCGAGCGCAAACCGGCGGAAAGCTCGGCGGATATTCGGGCGCGTGTTGTTGCGGCAAGAGAACGGCAGTGCGCTCGCTATGCAGGTACCAAGACGCGGTGCAATGCGGATATGCTGCCGGCACAGCTTGCAGAATTTTGCCGGCCGGATGCTGCCGGACAGGCGTTGCTGGATGCCGCGTTCAAAAAGCTCGGCATGACGGCGAGAAGCTATGACCGCATTTTGCGCTTGGCGCGCACGATTGCCGATCTGACGGGAGAGGAGCAGATTTCTGCCGGACATATTGCGGAAGCAATTCAGTATCGCAGTATGGATCGGGACGGTGCGTAAGACAACAGAAAGAGAGGTGCTGTATCATGGGATTTGCTTTGACGTTTGGAGTCATGCAAGTGGTTGTATTTTTGGTTTTTGCCGTTGTTTTGGTTGGCTTTGTCATCCAACTAGTGAAAGGCGTCGGGACATGGAATCGGAACAATCAATCTCCGCGTTTGGCGGTATCTGCAAGAGTTGTATCCAAACGGACGCAGGTGACGCAGCACACGCATCCCAATGCAGGAGATGCGACTGGTGCGCACGGATTTCACACAACGACATCGACAAGCTATTATGTTACGTTTCAGGTAGAGAGCGGCGACCGCATGGAATTCCGTGTTTCCGGCTCGGAATATGGTACATGTATCGAAGGCGATACCGGCAAGCTGTCGTTTCAAGGGACGAGATATTTGGGATTTGAACGGGAATAAGCGAAAAAAAGCCGCACCCATGACGGGTGCGGCGCGATCGCATACATGCCGGTAGTCTTATGATCTATCTATATAGATAAGCAAAGCAGGGAAAATTTCCCGTGCTGCTGAGGGTACAAAAAAACCACGCCAATCTGCGTGGATTTCAAGATGTTTCTCAAGTGTTTACTTACTTTTCAGAAACACGATGCTCATCACCGTAGATCAGGTCGTCAATATCGGGCTTTTCCGGCTGCGGATCATAATTGCGGATCTTACGAATGGTATCCATAACTCAAATCTCCTTTCTCTTTGTTTATTTTACACATTATACACCGGAGTGTTACAAATGTAAAGAGTGAAAATGATGAACTTTTTGTAAAAAAAGCGAGAAGAAACAAAAACGAACAAGAATGGATTGCTGTTTTGCTTTGGAACACAGAAGCGCAAAAGAAACCCCGCGCAACCGATGTCACCAGATTAGTAACCTGCACATCTCCTGCAGGTGGGTCTCCTGTCACATACATCTGTGCTTCCAACTTCCGCCGAGGCGGGAGGCCTGCTACTCCGTATGGGAACATCCGGGGTCCCGAAAACTAATTGTGGGTTAAAAAAAGGTGACTGTCAAATCGCGCAGGGGCCTTAGCGATAATTCAGATGTTTATTCCTCTTCGTCCTCCGGCGCATCGTACAGCGCTTCCAGACGGGACATAAACAGATTGTACAGGCGGAGACTTTCTTCCTCGTCGTCCACCGATGCGAGCAGTTCCTCGCCGTCCTCCTCAACGATTTTCAGGATAACGACTTCTGCTTCTTCTTCCAGATTCAGCTCAGCCGGAATGAAAGCCATATAGACAGTGCCGTTGTCTTCCAGCGTGTCAATGTGCTCGAATTCCTTCTCGTTGCCTTCCTCGTCAGTCAGGATGACATAGTTGCTCTTGTTTTCTTCACTCATAGTACATATCCTCCGGCTGCTGATCCAAGGTTGTTTACCTTGCACCATTATCATAGCCTATTCTCTCGGAAATTTCAACTGTTTTACCTAAAAAAACGTTGGAAAAATTATCCGATGCGGGAAGGCGTCCCCGTTTGCTCAGGGAAGAATAACACAAAAGTACGCCAATTGTCAAGCGAAAACTGTCGATTTTATGAAAAACGAACCAAATTTCAAATTTACAGGGATTTTGCCTTGACAGCGCCGAGTGAGGATGGTATACTAATTGAGCAAAAGAAAGAAGGACACACCGTTCTCACCTTGCGCTTCGGCAGAGAGGTTCAGATGTTCAGCTGTTTCGCGTAAATGGCTGTGGTCGGACGGTGTCTTTCCGTCCGTTTTTTATTTTTCGTTTAACCGTTTGGAGGTGCTTAACAATTAGCAGTATGGAACACCAGATCAACGAAGAGATCCGCGACAAGGAAGTAAGACTGATCGATGCAGAGGGCAACCAGGCCGGTATCGTACCGATCGCAAAGGCACTGGAGGCAGCTGCCGCAAAGAATCTTGACCTCGTAAAGATCGCGCCGAATGCCGTTCCGCCGGTATGCCGCGTCATGGACTACGGCAAGTTCCGTTTTGAGCAGGCAAAGCGCGAGAAGGAAGCAAGAAAGAATCAGCACGTCGTGGAGATTAAGGAGATCCGCCTTAGCCCGGGTATTGATGTCAACGACCTCAACGTAAAGGTCAATCATGCAAAGCGTTTCCTCAAGGCTGGAAACAAGGTTAAGGTATCGGTTCGCTTCCGCGGCCGTGAAGTCACTCACTCTTCGATCGGTCTCGATCTGCTGCGCCGATTTGCAGATGAATGCGCTGAAATCGGCAGTATGGATAAAGCCCCTAAACTGGAAGGCCGTCAGATGATTATGTTTCTCGGCCCGAAGAAGGATGGTCCGAAGAAGGATGCCGGCAAGAAGAGCCGTAAGGGTAAGTCCGGCAAGCCGCAGCAGGCTCCGAAAGCGGATTCGTCTGAATCATAAATGTATTACACTGTGCCGTCTCGGCGCAGTCCCATCAGAGAGGAGAACACACTATGCCTAAGATTAAGACTCACAGCGGCGCATCCAAGCGCTTTAAGGTAACAAAGACCGGCAAGATCAAGCGCGCTCACGTTGGTCGTCGCCACATCCTGAACAAGAAGTCCACCAAGCGTCTGAGACATCTGCGTAAGGAAGGCTTTGCTGATTCCACCAATGTAGCACAGGTAAAGCGCCTGCTGCCGTACAAGTAATCTCAGGATTATTAAGAACAACACTTACGATTTGAATTTGGAGGCAATGTTTAAATATGGCAAGAGTTAAGGGCGCAATGATGACGCGCAAGAGAAGAAAGAAGATTCTGAAGCTTTCTAAGGGTTACTTTGGTGCAAAGTCCAAGCTGTTCCGCACTGCAAACGAAGCAGTAATGAAGTCCCTGCGTTATGCATACATCGGCCGTAAGCAGAAGAAGAGAGATTTCCGCAGACTGTGGATCACCCGTATCTCCGCTGCTACCCAGGCTAACGGCATGAACTACAGCACCTTCATGAACGGTCTGAAGAAGGCTGGCGTTGACATCAACCGTAAGATGCTGGCAGATCTGGCTGTAAACGACAAGCCGGCTTTCGAGGCTCTGGTTGCTACCGCTAAGGCTGCTCTGTAATTTTCAGAATAGTTTTTATATCCTCTGTTTCCGTTGGAGACAGAGGATTTTTTTATGCAATTCTGTAAGAATTTGATAAAAAATAGTTAGCTTTCGCTCAAAAACTGGAACAGCCTCCATTGACATTTGTTTTTGCGTATGATATTCTTTCTTTTGAATTAGTTCAAACTAATTGTTTGGCGAATTTGGAACAGCAGAAGGAGGAACAGAAACATGGAGCTGACTGGTACACATCTGCGGTATCTGCTGCACATGTACGAGATGTCTAAAAGAGAGAATGAAATGCGGCTGACGGAGATTGCAAAGGCGCTGCAGGTAAAAAAAGCATCGGTTGCGCGGATTGTCAACGTCTTTCGGGAAAAAGAACTCGTAGATCAGGAGCCCTATGGAAAGGTTCATATGACAGAACACGGAAAACAAGTGGCAGCGATGTACTATCGCCGGATTTCCAGCGTGGCAGATTGCTTGATGCAGACGGGGCTTTTCCTGACGCGCCAGCAGGCATTACATGCGGCATGTACGCTTTTGCCGGAGCTGCCGGAGGCTTGCGTCGAGGAAAAAACGATTGCAGCAAGCTAATGAAAATAGAAAAATCAGACGGGCGCATGGGAGAAAATTTTCTCTCATACGGCCCGTTTTTTTATTTTTCGTTGTCATAGACTAATGCATATATCGTCCAAACGAGAAAAAATTTCTGCCATATGGCCTGTTTGAGGTTTAGAAATAAAGTTAATCTATGCATTCTCTTGAAATACGCGGTTATCTCGCAGAAATATTGCAAAAAAGTTTGGACAAAGTACATGAAAAAATCACAGAAAATTTTCTGTGTGTGCAAAAACTTGTCACAAGAAGTTAACAAAACAAAATCTCTGCATAACGGGGAGAAAACAGAGGAATTGGAAAATAAATTTTGCAAAAATACATATATTTCTCGATATATCTGGATGCTTTTGGAATACTTTCTCATATGTGTTGTTGACAACTAACCAAAAATTTTCTATAATCATACTATCAATTTTGGGAATGGGTATCGTATCGAAATTTCTGTGGTACACTGTTCCAAATTCGAAAAAAGTTAGTACATACTGACAAATACGATTTATTCAGTTAGAAAGGGCGTAACATGAACAAGAACGCGAAAAAGACGCTGCGTGTCCTGAGCGTGGCTACGGCAGCAACCATGATGGTAGGCGGCGCTGCATTTGCCGTGAATTCCGATGATATTCACGGCCATTGGGCAGAAAAGACCCTGCAGCAGTTTATTGACAAGGGATGGATCAGCGGCGATGAAGGCGGCATCCGTCCGGACAGCACCATTATTCGTGCAGAGATGGCAGCTGTTGTGAACAATGTCAAGGAATACACCGACGAGGCAGACATCTCCAACTACAAGGATGTTGCAAAGAACGATTGGTTCTATCAGCATGTGGCAAAGAGTGTCAAGGCTAACGTCATGGTTGGTGTTAGCGATAATGAGTGGGATCCGAAGGGCAATGTTACCCGTGAGCAGGTTGCCGTCATTGCGTGCAAGCTGAACAAGGTAGATGTTGATACCAAGGCAGATTCTGCTAAGGTTCGCGCACAGCTGACCAAGCTGGGCTACACCGATGCAGACAAGGTTTCTGATTGGGCAGCACCGTTTGTTCTGGCAGCTGTTCAGAACGGTTATATGGGCGGCTATCCGGATCACACCCTGCGTTCCGGCAATGACATCACCCGCGCAGAAGCAGTTGTTATGCTGAACAATGCAGGTGTTGCAGAGGATGTTACATATCTCCAGATGAACATCCCGTATGCAGACTTCTACGCTGCTGAAATCAACAACGAGGATGCTGTAGACGCTGTAACCTCTGCAACCAATACCAAGTCCATCAAGAACGGCGACGGTGAGCTGGTTGGCGGCACCTACAACGACTACAATGCAGACGCTTGGTCGGCAGGCACTCAGAAGGAAGTACACATCAAGGGCGTTAGCTATCCGGTAGCAATCAAGACCAGCGATCTGAAGAAGCTGGAAGAGAAGCAGAACAAGCAGGATGACTATTACTTCACTGTTTTGGATTCTGCTCCGGCTGTATATAAGACGGCAACTGTAAAGGATGGCAAGATTTCCTTTGGCAAGGTAGAAGGCAAGACCACCAAGCTGGAAGCAAAGACCTCTTTGTCTACTTCTACTCCTTGGGGCGATTATCTGCTTAGCGTTGATACTGATGCGTTCGGCACCAACAATGTATATGGTGTTGTTGTTACCGCTGAAAAGGATGGCAAGACCACTGACTATGGTATGCGTCAGGAAGAGAATATCTGGAGAAGAACCGAGATCGCTTGGTCTTCCGGTATCAAGACAACTGAACCGCACGGCAACACCCTGAACTATAAGAACTATGTAAATCTGATGGGCAGCACCATCAAGAGTGTAACCTATTATACTGCTGATGGCGTATATACCATTGATGCAAACCACTATGTACCGGTTAAGTTCACTACCGGTAATTTCGCGGTAGAGAATGCACTGGCAGACAGCGGTTCCACTGCTGTTGAACTGAAGGACTTCCCGAAGGATTACCAGGCTGAGTACAAGGTAACTGATGCAAAGGGCAATGAGCTGGAAGGTGCTTCTGTCAAGAATGGCAAGATTACTTGGAAGGGCACTGCGGCAACTGGCAAGTACACACTGACGGTTTCCGATAAATCCGGCAAATATGCAAGCTTCTCTACTACCTTTGAACTGCAGACCAATGCTGTTGTTGCAACATATGATGCAGAAAATGGCAAGCTGGTAAAGACGAAGGATGCAACGGACGAGCAGTTTGCAAACTATCTGTCCAACATCTCCAGTGTAACTGTTGGAGATACCACGTATAATGCATCCGGTCGCGGTTCTGTAAAGATCATCAACGAAGACGGCTCCATTAACTTTGATGCAACGGCTGGCAGAGAAAAAACTCCGGTATTTGAAACTGGTAAGGAATACAATATGGAAGTAGCTGCTACCGGTTACAAGAAGAACGTTACCTTCAAGGCAACTGCTCCGGAAGCAAAGATTTACGTACAGATGAACATCCCGTATGCAGATTTCTACGCTGCAGAAATCAACAACGAGGATGCCGTAGACGCAGTAACCTCCGCAACCAACATGAAGTCCATCAAGAACGGCGATGGTGAGCTGGTTGGCGGTACCTACAACGACTACAATGCAGACGCTTGGTCGGCAGGCACTCAGAAGGAAGTACACATCAAGGGCGTTAGCTATCCGGTAGCAATCACTCCGTCCGATCTGGCAAAGCTGACCAAGACCGATGACAAGCAGGCTGATTACTACTACACCGAGTTAGAGTCTGCACCGGCTGCATATAAGACGGCAACTGTCAAGGATGGCAAGATTTCCTTTGGCGAGGCACAGGGCAAGACCACAAAGCTGGAGGCAAAAACGGAACTGTCTACCTCCACTGCTTGGGGTGACTATCTGCTTGATGTAGATACCGATGCATTCGACTCCGGTAACGTATATGGTGTTGTGATTACCGCTGAAAAGGACGGCAAGACCACCGATTACGGTATGCGTCAGGAAGAAAACATCTGGAGAAAGACAGAAATCGCTTGGTCTTCCGGTATCAAGAAGACAGAGCCGCACGGCAATGTCCTCAACTATGAGCACTATGTGGGCCTGATGGGCAGCACCATCAAGAGCGTGACCTACTATACCGCAGACGGTGAATACACCATTGATGCGGATCACTATGTACCGGTTAAGTTCACAACCGACAATTTCAAGGTTGAGAATGCACTGGCAGACAGCGGTTCCGCTGCTGTTGAGATGAAGGACTTCCCGTCCGATTATCAGGCTGAGTACAAGGTAACTGATGCAAAGGGCAATGCAGTTGAAGGCGTTGCTGTCAAGGACGGCAAGCTGACTTGGACTGGCACACCGGCTACTGGCAAGTACACGCTGACCGTTTCCGATAAGTCCGGCAAGTACGCAAGCTACTCCACCACCTTTGAGATGCAGACCAATGCTATGCCGGCTGCTTATCAGGCAACCGATCTGCGCGTAGTAAGCGCTGACGGTGCAAGCGCAGAGGATCTGAGCAGCTTCCTGTCTAATGTATCTACTGTTACGATTAACGGTAAGAGCTATGCGGCATCCGGTCGTGGTTCTGTAGCAGTTATCAACAGCAAGGGCTTTATTGATCTGACCACTTCTCCGTTTAACGGCATGAAGGCTGGCAATACCTACACAATTTCTGTCAAGGCTACCGGCTATGCAAAGACCCTCGACTTCGAGCTGAAGGTTCCGGAAAAGATTTACGCTTACGCATCCCTGTCCTACAATGAGTACTGGGCAAATGAAGGCGTATATGCAGCTGGCAATGACTCCAGCAGTGATGTAGCAGATGTCCGCGGCGAAATGGACAAGGGCGGCTATGATGCAGTATCCCGCGCAACCACCAACCATGGCCTGCATCGCGGCAGCTTCCAGCAGACTGCTGTGATTGAAGCAACAACCGCTGATGGACAGACCGTAAGCATGGGTGTTGATCATTGGGCTGCAGATAATACGAAGTTCTATGATGCAAATGGCACAGAGTATACGGTTAACCGTGATGCAAAGCCGATGAGCATTTCGTATAAGGTTCGTCAGGGACGAGAAACTGTTGCGGTAACAGCTTCCTTCAAGGACTACAAGATCAATGGTATCAAGTACGTTCCGGTTGCTGTTGATGCAGTGGATTATCAGGACTTCTGCAAGAACTATGCAGTAGTTAAGAACGGTCAGCCAGTACAGGGCGGTTATAGTGAAGGCAAACTGTCTTCTTACACCGGCGTTGCTGATGTCACTGCACAGACCAATGGTCTGAAGACTGCTACAAAGACTGACGCTGGTTATACCTTCAGTGCACGTCAGACCGGCTCTGGCTCTGGTCTGCTGGATCAGGCACAGGCAAATGACGGCGCAAATGTTACCACGGAGGTAAAGAAGTACAGCGGCAACTATGGCGAGTTCCTGCGTGTTGATCTGGGCAGCGATTATGGTGCACTGGGTTCTGCTATGCAGACAGTCAAGTGGACATACTACGGCAATGACAGCACCTATACTACACCGGTTGCAACTTATGGTACGAAATTCGCAGCAGATGACTGGATGCACAAGTCCATGGGCATTCAGCTGGGTCTGACCGATTCGATCCGTTGCCAGCTGCCGAAGGACACCGATGGTACCGGTTACTGGGCACTGACTGTTTACGGTCTGGGCACCTCGGACTACACCACGCAGTTCCAGGTAACTGCTGACAACCTGCCGTCTACTGTTGCAGGCATCACAGATGCACAGAAGACCGAGCTGACCAACCTGATTGCTACGGCACAGGAGCTGTCCGCAAAGAATCCGTCCAACAAGGCTGCTCTGGATGAGCACATTGCAGAGGCACAGGCTATGCTGAACAATGCCGATGCGACAGAGCCGGAAGCTGCTGAGCTGATTGCAGACCTGCAGGGTCTCATCAAGGCAGCACAGGATGAGCTGGATCAGCAGCCAACGGAAAAGACCGTTACAGAGACTGTTAAGGTTAATCCGGATGAAGATGAAGACTTTAATGCATATGATTTGATTGTCGATGTCGTTGTCAAGGATGGCAAGGTTCAGTCTGTTGCATTGAATAAGGACTGCACGATTAAGAAGAGCAATAAGCCGTATTCCGAAGATGCATTTAACGGCATGAATACCAATCTGGCAGGCAAGACGGCTGCTGAGGTTGACGGCGTAGACACCGTTTCCGGCGCAACCTGCTCTTCCAAGGCAATCAAGGAAGCGGCAAAGGCTGCTCTGAGCGAGTAAGATGATAAAAAGGTGAATGTGATCTTCATTTTTTCATAAGTTCCTTTCAAAGTCCCTCTGGGTGGATATTCCATTCAGGGGGACTTCTTTCCGGCTGTTGAGCAAATATGCCGAAAAACAGCGAAAGCGAATGCTAATTTTTTACATAGGAAGAATTGACGAAGTATGTGGGATATGGTATCCTAAATACAGATTAGTTCCTTCTAACAACGAAAACGAAATATCGGAATGATTTGGCGTTTGCCGCACGGCAAACGGCTTTTTCCTGCCCACAGCTTTAATTGACAATCCGCTGTCTATGCGGTATACTGAGATAATTTGGAACGAGAACGACGGACTTGTGTGGGAGATATTTCCTGCGCAATTTCTTTTTCTGTTCCTATTAGTTTCTACTAACCATATCAGAAGTTGGGAGTTGTATCATGAAGCTGAAAAAACAGGACATTCTGCTGCTAGCGGCATTGCTGGCGGGCGTGCTCCTACTCGGTGCATTTCTGCTGCTGACGCGAAAGAGCGGTGCAGAGGTTGTCGTGAAAGTAGCGGGCAAACAAGTGACGGCATTTTCCGTGAATAAAAATACGAAATATACGATTCATGGTGTAAATGGCGGCACAAATGAGTTAATCATTGAGGATGGTCAGGTTTGGCTGGAAGAGGCAAGCTGCCCGGATAAGCTGTGTGTGCATCAGGGCAAGATCAAGTATTCCGGCGAGAGCATTATCTGCCTGCCGAACAAGGTGAGCGTCACCATTCAGGATGAAACGGACACAAACGGCGTAGATGCTGTGGCACAGTGAGGGACAAGCAATGAAACAGACAAAACGATTGGCATTGTATGGAATGCTTGCTGCACTGGCACTGGTGCTCAGCTATATCGAAGCGATGGTTCCGGCGTTTTTTGCCGTGCCGGGCATGAAGCTCGGCTTGACCAATCTGGTCGTCCTTGTGGCACTGTACCGCATGGGGTCCAAACCGGCAGTGGTCATTAACTTTGTGCGCATCGGACTGACGGCGATGCTGTTCGGAACGGTGATTAGCCTGTGGTATTCTCTGGCGGGCGGACTTTTATCCGGAGCGGTAATGATTGCGCTCAAAAAGACCGGAAAATTCCAGCCGGTGACGGTCAGCGTGGCAGGCGGTGTCATGCACAATGTGGGACAGATTCTGGTTGCCATGGCCATCATGCAGACCAGCGCCATTGCATGGTATTTGCTGGTGCTGTGGGTTTCCGGTATTGTTGCCGGTGCCGTTATCGGCTTGCTGGGCAGCTGGATGCTCAAGCGTCTGCCGGAAATACACGAAGTTTAAATTTTCTTTGCGAGGAAGGAACACAATGAAATATCCATGGAAAGTCATGCTGGCATCTGCTGTTGTGGCGAGTATGCTGTTAACGGGATGTCGTTCGACATCCAATACCAATACGAACAATACGGGCAGTGCATCGGAAACACAGACAACGAGTAGTACGACGAGCAGCTCGACAGAACCGGTCAGCCAAGAAATTTTTGCAATGGACACCTATATGACGGTTACGGCATATGGCGACAACGCACAGAAGGGCGTGACCGATGCCATTGCGGAAATCGAACGCTTGGACAATCTGCTGTCTATCGGTAAGGAGGACAGCGAAATTTCCAAGCTCAACAAGAGTGGTTCTGCGGCACTGTCCGATGATACAGCGGTTATGGTCACAAAAGCGCTGGACTTATACAAGAGCACCGGCGGCGCATTTGATATTACCGTCCTGCCGCTCATGGAACTGTGGGGCTTTACGACACAGGATTATTACGTCCCGACAGAGGCTGAAATTCAGTCTACGTTGCAGCGTGTCGGCGCAGATAAGCTGACATGGGACGAAAGCACCAAGACGCTGACACTGGGAGACAATCAGGAGATTGACTTGGGCGGTATTGCCAAGGGCTTTACATCCAGCCGCATTATGGAAATCTTCAAAAAAGACGGCGTGACCTGCGGCATGGTGTCGCTGGGCGGCAATGTGCACCTGCTGGGCACCAAACAGGACGGCAGTGAGTGGCGCGTTGGCATTCAGGACCCGGACAACACCGATGATATGCTCGGTGTACTGGAAGCGGATGACTGTGCGGTTATCACATCCGGCGCGTATGAGCGCAACTTTGAAAAGGATGGCGTGACCTATCATCACATCATTGATCCGGCGACCGGCAAGCCGTCTAACAGCGGTCTGACCTCTGTGACCATTGTCAGCAAGGATGGCACGTTGGCGGACGGTCTGTCCACCTCGCTGTTTGTCATGGGTAAGGACAAGGCGATTGCGTACTGGAAACAGCACGCGGACGAATTTGACACCATTCTGGTGGATAAGGACAGAAATGTATACATCACAGAAGGCATTGCAGACGGCTTTGCGCCGGACAGTGTTTCTGCGGATCAGGTACAGACGATTCACAAATAACAACAAGTATCTCAATCAATTTGTACGTTTTACAACGCAAGGAGGCAAAACATGCGTATCTTTTACAATCAATCTGTGGATGCCATTGCCCGCCGACTGGTACCGGGCATTGCTGTTGCGGCGCTGGCAGCGTGGGGCGTTGCCTCCGGCGGTGCCGTGCTGGAAGACATTCCGGAATTGGCGTCTCCGTCTGCACAGGCTGCGAACTTGGGCTCTGGCTCCGGTTCTGCTGTCGGAGCAGCAGCGGATGCCGGCTCTTGGCAGGACGGCACATGGACGGGCACCGCACAGGGCTACGGCGGTGACGTTACCGTCAGTGTGACCATTGCCAACAAAAAAATCACTGCCATTGAGGTAGTGTCAGCCTCGGCGGAAACCCCATCGTTTTTCGCTAAGGCGAAGGCTTTGATTCCAAAAATTATTGAGGCACAGAATCCGGATGTCGATGTCGTTTCCGGTGCAACCTATTCGTCCAACGGCATCATCAATGCGGTGAAGAACGCACTGACCAAGGCATCCGGCGGCACAGTAACCGAGACGTCTAATGGCGGCGGTGCCGCGGCAAATAATGCGGCGGGAAGCACATCTTCCGATGCCTTTCAGGATGGCTCATATAAAGATGGTACCTATACCGGAACGGCGGCAGGCTTCCGTGGCAATATCACCGTCAGCGTGACGATTGCAGGCGGCAAGATCTCTACCATCAGTGTGGTTTCTGCACCTGGCAACGATGAGCCGTATCTGAGCAAGGCAAAGACATTGATTGCCAAGGTCATTGCCAAGCAGAGCCCGAACGGTGTCGATACGGTATCCGGCGCGACCTATTCCTCCAACGGTATTTTGAACGCGATTAAGAATGCACTGACCAAGGCGGCGGGCGGCACGGTATCCGACACGCCGAGCAGTGGCGGCGCAACAACCGGCGGCGATTCTTCGCCGAGCAAGCTGGACAAAGATACCTATACTGGCAGCTATAAGGATGGCACGTATACCGGCACGGGCAAGGGCTTTAAGGGAACGGTAACCGCAAAGGTTACGATTTCCGGCGGAAAAATCAAAACAATTGATGTATCCGGCAGCGATGACGCGGCATATTTCGGCAAGGCAAAGAACGGCATTATCAATAAGATGATTTCCACCCAGTCCACCAATGTGGACACGGTATCCGGCGCGACATACTCGTCCAACGGTATTATCTCGGCGGTGAGAAATGCGCTGAAGAAGGCGCAGACTTCCGGCGGCACGACAACCGATGATGATGACGACAAGAAGCCGACGGAAAAGACCTATACCGACACGGCAACAGAGTTCTACGGCATTGGATACGGCTATCGCAATGGCCGCATTGTGCTCAAGGTCACCGCATCCGGCGGAGAATTAAAGAGCATTGATGTCATCGAAAAGAACGATCAGGACGAACCGTATTTTACTAACGCAAGTAAAATTATTGAAAAGGTTAAAAATGGCAAAAATATCAACGTTGTGGATACCGTATCTGGAGCGACTTATTCGTCTAAGGGTATTCTGACCGCATTGACGGAGGCGCTGAACAAGGCGATTATTGCGGAACAGTATATTCCACCGAAGGAGACGCCGGATACGCCGACGCCGGAACCGACACCGGATCCGGAAGCACAGACATACACGGAGACAGTTTCCGTTAATCCGGATGAAGAGGAAGATTTTAATGCGTATGATCTGATTGTTGATGTTTCTGTAAAGGATGGCAAAGTAGAATCGGTTTCGTTGAATAAGGACTGCACGATTAAAAAGAGCAATGTCATGTATTCGGAAAGTGCATTTGAAGGCATGAATACGAATTTGAGCGGCAAAACGGCAGCTGACATTGACGGTGTAGACACGGTATCCGGTGCAACCTGCTCGTCCAAGGCAATTAAGGAAGCGGTAAAGCAGGCACTAGCAAAGGCGGAGGGCTAATTTTTTGAAACATCTCGATTTTTGGTCAAGACTGGGCAGTCTTGCGCTGGCTATTGTAGCTCTGTGCGTGTATCAAGCACATGCGCTGCAATGGCAGGCTGCGGAAGAGGAAAATAAACAGCAGCTCGCTGAGGTGCAGGCACAGAATGCAGCGGCGGAAGGCGGGGCCGTCAGCTATGTGGACGGCACATACACTGGCAGCGGAGACGGCTTCGGCGGCACGGTATCTGTCAGCGTGACGGTATCCGGCGGTAAAATTACTGCGATTGATATTACCGAGGCATCCGGCGAGGATGCAGCGTACTTGGATAAGGCGAAGGGCATCATCGACAGCATGATTTCCGCAAATTCGCCGGAAGTGGACACAATCAGTGGAGCGACCTTCTCCTCGACAGGTATTAAGACGGCGGTACAGGCTGCCCTCAAGGATGCTGTGGACACTTCTGCACCGGCAGGCGGTGCGACAAACTATGCGGACGGCACATATATCGGCAGCGGAGACGGCTTTGGCGGGACGGTATCTGTCAGCGTGACGGTATCCGGCGGCAAAATTACCGCAATTGATATTACCGATGCATCCGGCGAGGATGCGGCGTACTTGGATAAGGCGAAGGGTATCATCGACAGCATGATTTCCGCGAATTCGCCGGAAGTAGACACGATCAGTGGAGCAACGTTCTCCTCGACAGGCATTAAAACGGCGGTAGAACAGGCATTGGAGGACGCGGCATGATGGAAACGCAAACAGCACAAAAGACGGCTGCAAAGAAAAGGCCGATGAATCCCATGCAGCGCGTCAAGCTGCGCCGCCGCGTGCGCGCCGTGATTCAGCTGATTTTCTTCCTGTTGGCACCGTCTGTATACACCTCCTGCTTTTCCGGCATCAAGGAAATGGCAACGGCGATTGGCGCAAAGGATCCGATTTCCTACAGTTCCTTCTTTACCACGCTGGTGGTACTGTGTATTTATACGATCATTTGCGGCAGATTTTTCTGCGGATATGCCTGTGCGTTTGGCGCGTTTGGCGATGCCGTGTATGAGCTGTCCCAGTTCATTCAGAAAAAAGCAAAAAAGAAGCTGCCGAAGATTCCGGACAAGCTGACCGGTTACTTTCAAAAGATCAAGTATTTGATTTTGCTCGCTATTATCATTTTGTGCGCGGCAGGTGTCTATGACAAGCTGCCGGGATGGAGTCCATGGGATGTGTTCTCAATGCTCACCGCACCACGCGCGATTCCGGCGGGATATGCCATTGCCATTGTTCTTCTGCTTGCCATTGTTGTCGGCATGGCGTTTAAGGAACGCTTTTTCTGCCAGTTCTTATGCCCGATGGGCGCGATTTTTGCGCTGCTTCCGGTCATTGGACGCTATACGCGCAATCGCCCGAACTGCATCAACCGCTGTTCGGCGTGCTCGAAGAACTGTCCGGTTTCTGTGGAGACCGATGAGGAAAACATCCGCATGGGCGAGTGCATCTCCTGCGGTAAATGCAGTGATGTGTGCCCGCGCCGCAACATCAGCTATGCAAATGGCCGCGTACAGGACGGCAATGCGCCGATTCCGGTCATCGTCAAAGCAGTGCTTCTGTTCGCTGTTTGTTTGGCTCTCGGTTTGATTCGCAGTTTTATGTGACAAAAAAAGCTCCCGTTTGGGAGCTTTTCTTGCTTTATGATGGATTTTTCGGCTTTAAACAGTTGAGAATGCCGGATGTCTGCACAAAGGCATCGTTTACGGTTGCATATCCTGTGAGGTTTGGGCGGAAGCCGGAGTTTGTGAGCTGATCTTCATATCGCCAAATCGTGGCAAGTGGAATCTGGATTTGCTCGGAGGGATTATTGCTGTCGTACTGGAAGAATACATTTTCGTTATCTGCATTGTCAAACAGTAAATGTGTGATGTGTTTTTCAGGAAACTGACGGGTAAGCTGAGCGGTCACAAGGTAGCGTACCATTTCGAGGGTCAAATCATCTAAACCGGATTCTAAGATGCGAATGCGCTCGAAAAAGCCGAGGAGTGTGTGTTCCAGACGCAGCTTGTAATCGGGAACAAAAGGCGTGGCCGCAGGTTCTTTGTCACTGGGCTGGAAAGAAACAAGAAATTTCTTTTCGTCATCGCTGTAAATACAGGTGTATACAGAATGCACGCGTGTGCCGCAATGCGGACAGGTTTGCAGGAACATCGAACCGTTCCTGATTTTTTTGTGGAGCTCTGGCTGCTTTTGTGCGTTAATGACGTTCCATTGCTCGATTTCAAATAGAGTACCGCAGTTGGGACAGGTGATTTGTGCGATATTTGGCTTGGACATGGAAAATCCCTCCTGTACACGGGAAATAAGATGGTTCTAGTATACCACAAAATATCGTGTGTTGGGTAAAAGTATGGTATAATTTGAACAAAACAAGGAGGAGGTTATCTATGAATACGTTGAGCTTGGTGCACGAGCATTTAAAATCGTGGATTTCCCCGGGTGATTTTGTCATTGATGCCACGGCAGGCAATGGAAAGGACACGGAGTTTTTGTGCGGCCTGGTAGGGCGAGAAGGAAAAGTTCTGGCATTTGATATTCAGGAACAGGCGGTGGAGAATACCAGACAGCGATTGCAGGAGCATGGCTGGTCAGATGTCGGCGAGGTGGTACTCGACAGCCACGCCAATATGGGCAAGTACGCGCAGAAAAACAGTGTAGACTGTATCGTGTTTAATCTCGGCTGGCTGCCGGGCGGCGATCATACGGTCTTTACGCACGCGGACAGCACGATTGCGGCAATAGAAGCCGGTCTCAAGCTGCTGCGCAAAGATGGTGTGATGTGCGTGAGCATTTATTACGGCGGAGCCAGCGGCTACGAGGAGCGTGACGCGCTGCTGGAATACGTCAAGGCGATAGATCCGGCGCAGTATACGGTTCTCGTCACGCAGTTCGCCAATCGAGCGGGCGATCCGCCGATTCCGGTGTTTATTCACAAGGCAACATGAGGAAAGCAGGGGAGTAAGCCCCTGCTTTTCTTCTTGAATTGGAGAGAAAAACAGAAAACATCCGTTTTTCATTTGATAAAAATAAGAAAACAGAAAATAGCATGGGAAAATCAGTATATGTTAACATTGGATAAAACAAAGCCTTAGCATATCCTAACAGCTGAACAAATAGTACAAAAATGGTAAAGCTGCCGGATTTCGCGGCAAAATTGGTTGACAAAGATGCGAAAACAAGATATTATACTAGTTGATTAGCAAGAGCTAATTAGCTTTCGCGTGCGCGAAGTGTAAAGCTATGCTAAAAACATGGATAAAGGAGGAGCTTATCATGATGCCATTGACATTTGCAACTGTTGGTGAGGAAAACACCATTGTGAAAATCGGCGGCAAGCCGGAGGTCAAGAAACATCTGGAAAATCTGGGCTTTGTTGTGGGAGGAACTGTAAAGGTTGTCTCTGCCATGGGCGGAAACCTGATCGTGAATGTAAAGGAAGCACGAGTTGGTATCAGCCAGGAAATGGCGCAGAAAATCATGATTTGATGCCTTCGCAAAATCGAAGGGAAAGGAGAACGCAAAGATGACATTAAAAGAAGCGAAAGTCGGCAGCACGTACACCGTAGCGAAGATTACGGGCGCTGGTGCGATCAAGCGCCGCATCATGGATATGGGCATTACCAAGGGCGTAGAAGTGTACATCCGCAAGGTTGCTCCGCTGGGCGATCCGGTTGAGATCACGGTTCGCGGCTATGAGCTGTCTCTCCGCAAGGAAGATGCTGAGATGATTGAAGTCAAGTAATCTAACATAGATTGGTTGAAAAAAGAGTTTTGATTTTTGAAACGAGTGCCGAAAAAGCGGTTTTATCGGTGCGCGTAGAAAGGAAATGAACGATGAGTTTGACAATCGCCTTAGCCGGCAACCCGAACTGCGGTAAAACAACCCTGTTCAACGGTTTGACCGGTTCCAATCAGTTCGTCGGCAACTGGCCGGGCGTAACGGTTGAGAAAAAAGAGGGTAAGCTGAAGCAGCACAATGATGTTGTCATCACTGACCTTCCGGGCATTTACTCTCTTTCTCCGTATACGCTGGAGGAAGTAGTAGCGAGAAATTACCTGCTCGGTGAGCGTCCGGATGCTATTTTGAACATCATTGACGGCACCAACTTGGAGCGAAACCTGTACCTGACCACACAGCTGACCGAGCTGGGTATTCCGGTCGTTGTTGCGGTAAACATGATGGACATCGTCGAGAAGAACGGCGATAAGATCAACATTGAGGAGCTTGGCAGAGAACTGGGCTGCAAGGTAGTTCAGATCTCCGCACTCAAGGGCAGAGGCATCATGGAGGCTGCTGAGGCAGCAATCAACGCGGCAAAGAACGAAAAGACCATCCCGCAGCACAAGTTCTGCGGCCCGGTTGAGCACGCACTGGCACACATTGAAGAGCTGGTTCTGCATGATATGCCGGAAGAGCAGCAGCGCTGGTATGCCATCAAGATCTTTGAGCGTGACAGCAAGGTTCTGGAACAGCTGAATCTGTCCGAGGACGTTCTGGCACACATCGAAAAGGACATTGAGGCTGCTGAGACCGAAGAGGATGATGACTCTGAGTCTATCATCACCAACGAGAGATACGTTTACATTGCATCCATCATCAAGGGCTGCTATAAGAAGGTATCCGCTGGCAAGCTGACAATTTCCGATAAGATTGATAGAATCGTAACCAACCGTATTCTGGCTCTGCCGATTTTCGCGGTTGTTATGTTTATCGTTTACTATGTATCCGTTACCACGGTTGGTACAGTGGCTACCGACTGGGCAAATGACGGCGTGTTCGGCGATGGCTGGCATCTGTTCGGCATCGGCTCTTCCGCTTATTCGGATGTAGCTGACGAATACGACGATGCACTGACTGTTGCAAACGGTTTTGTTACCTACGAGTCCGAGCAGGGCGTAGACACCTCTGCGGTAGAAGCAGCAATGGATGCTGAGTCCGATGATTACGATCCGGAAGCTGCAAAGGCTGCTCTGACTGAGTTCGCTGCTGCTGTTCCGGCTGGCACCGAAGCTACCTATGAGGTAGAGGACGAAGAGACGCTGGCAACCGAAGAGCAGACGGCAAGCGTTGACGATCTGACGGCTGCTATGGAAGTCCTGGATAAGGACGGCTATGAAGCTCCGGATCCGGCAGAATACGGCATTTGGGTTCCGGGCGTTCCGGTATTCGTTGAAAAGGCTCTGACCAGCATTGGCTGTGCAGACTGGCTGTCCGGCCTGATTCTGGACGGTATCGTTGCCGGTGTCGGCGCGGTTCTGGGCTTTGTACCGCAGATGCTCGTTCTGTTCATCTTCCTGGCATTCCTGGAGGCTTGCGGCTACATGGCTCGTGTTGCCTTCATCATGGACCGTATTTTCCGTCGTTTTGGCCTGTCCGGCAAGTCCTTTATTCCGATTCTGATCGGTACCGGCTGCGGCGTTCCGGGTATCATGGCTTCTCGTACCATCGAGAATGAAAAAGACCGTCGTATGACGATCATGACCACAACCTTTATTCCGTGCGGCGCAAAGACTCCGTTCATCGCCATGGTTGCAGGCGCAATCTTCGGCGGCGCAGCATGGGTAGCAACTTCCGCTTACTTCCTGGGCATCGCAGCAATCATCTGCTCCGGTGTTATCCTGAAGAAGACCAAGATTTTTGAGGGCGATCCGGCTCCGTTCGTTATGGAGCTGCCGGCATACCATATGCCGACCGTAGGCACCGTTCTCCGCAGCATGTGGGAGCGCGGCTGGTCCTTCATCAAGAAGGCAGGCACGATCATCCTGCTGTCCACTATTCTCGTTTGGTTCCTGTCCTACTTCGGATGGGTAGACGGCAGCTTTGGTATGCTGACTGAGGATCAGATCGACTGCTCGATTCTGGCTAAGGTTGGCAGCGCAATCTGCTGGATCTTCGCACCGCTCGGCTTCGGCAACTGGCAGGCAACTGTCGCTTCCATCACTGGCCTGATTGCGAAGGAGAACATCGTAGGTACCATGGGTATCCTGTACGCTGGCGGTGCTGGCACTGTATACCAGAACATGGCAGCTACCTTCACGCTGGCAAGCGGCTATGCATTCCTGGCATTCAACCTGCTGTGCGCTCCGTGCTTCGCAGCAATGGGTGCGATCCGTCGTGAGATGAACAACACCAAGTGGTTCCTCGGTGCAATTGGCTATCAGTGCGGCCTGGCTTATCTGGTAGGTCTGGTTATTTATCAGATTTCCAGCCTGTTTGGCGGCAAGGGCTTTGGCATCGGCACCATCGCAGCTATCGTTATTATCGTTGCGTTCTTCTTCCTGCTGCTCCGTCCGAGCAAGAAGGCGGAAGTAAAGAAGAGCACGCTGGCAGTTGACGCAAAGTAAATTTCGTGCGAAAATAAGACTAGATCAAAGGAGGAAGAAACATGACCTGGCTCATAGAAAACATGGGTACAATTGTTGTATTGCTTGTACTTGTTATCATTGTAGCGGCTATTGTCCACAAGCTGTATTCGGACAATAAGAAAGGCATTCATTCCTGCGGCGGTCACTGCGGAGGAGGTTGCCCGGGGTGCTCATCCTGCGGCGGCAGTTGTTCCTCCTGCTCTGCGCACAAGAAATAAACAATGCTGATACAGCATAAAACCACAAGACGGCATGGGATTTCCCGTGCCGTCTTTTTTTCGTACTTGTATGAAAATGGTATATTTGCGAAAAAACACGCGAAAAAACGTCCAAAAACAGACAAGAAAGCTGTTTCTGGACGTATCGTACAAAAATATTTGGATAAACCTTGCTATTGTTGGTGAAAAATGATATAATTAAGCCTGCGAGGAGCCGAAAGACGGCGCAACAGAGCCGCGGGCCTTCTGTGCGAGCTGTTCAGCGGTGCGCGGAGGCGTATGAGCGCGTGTGAGCGTGTCCTCATCGCGGCGGCTTGCTTCCAGACGGTAAATGCGGAAGCCTTCCTTGGAGAATTTTTCTTCGTATTCCGTCATAATATTTTCTTGGTCGCTGCTGTGCAGATCCAGACAAATATTCTGAATCAGCCAGCCGTAGCTGCACATCTCTTCCAGCGTAAATTCGAACAGATGCTGGTTGTCGGTCTTAAAATGCACCTGACCGTTTTTTGCGAGCACACAGTCGTACAGAGCCAGGAAATTGGCGTGGGTCAGACGGCGCTTGCGCTGGCGGTTCGGCGGCCACGGATCAGAGAAATTGAGGTAAATGCGGTCAATTTCTCCATCGGCAAAGATGTCGGTCAGACCGGCGGCGTCGAAGTCCAAAAACTGGAGGTTCGGGAGCTTGAGCTCCATCGCCTTTTCGGTTGCCATAATCAGTGCGCCTTCCTCGCGTTCAATGGCGAGATAATTGATGTCTGGATTCTGGCGGGCAGTCTCAATGATGAAACGACCTTTGCCGCAGCCGATTTCCAGATGAAGCGGGTTGGTGTTGCCAAACAGCGCACGCCACTGCCCCTTGTGCTGTTCCGGATCGGAGACCAGCACCGGCGCACAGTTTGCCAGACGGGTGTCCAGATTCTTTTTCTTTCTCATCCGCATAGGGAATACTCTCCTTTGATAATCATGTCAAATATACGGTTTTTCTGTAATGATTATAGCGGAATTATCGTAAAAATGCAATTCGTTTGCAAAATAAATAGAGATAGGGTGTTATTATGTTTCAGAGATCTAGTGGTGTTGTTCTGCATATTTCTTCCCTTCCGTCTCCATATGGTATCGGAACCTTGGGCAAGGATGCATATGATTTTGTAGATTTTCTGCGTGACGGCGGTCAGACCTATTGGCAGGTTTTGCCGCTCGGACAGACCGGTTTCGGTGACAGTCCGTACCAGTGCTTCTCCGCGGCCGCAGGCAATCCGTATTTTATTGATTTAGATATGCTCAAAGACATGGGACTGCTCAGCGAGCAGGATTTGCACGATGCCGATGTCGGACATAATCCGGATCGTGTAGATTATGAGCTGCTGGCACAGACGCGCCTGCCGATTTTGCATCGCGCCTTTGACCGCGCACAGGAATCCATGATTCAGATGGGTAAGATGGATGCGTTCCGCCGAGAGAATAAAGACTGGGTGGAAGACTATGCCATGTTCATGACGCTCAAAAAGCATTTTGACCAGAAGGCGCTGTGGGATTGGGACGATGCTGCCATCAAGCACAGAGATCCGGAAGCCATGCGCAAGTATTCGTTTGAACTCAAGCATGAAATTGATTTCTATGTGTTCATGCAGTACCTGTTTTTTGCACAGTGGGAAAAGCTGCGTGCCTATGCCAACAAGCAGGGCATTCAGATTATCGGTGATATTCCGATTTATGTTTCGCCGGACAGCTGTGATGTGTGGGCACATCCGGAGATGTTCCAGGTAGACGGTGATCTGAAGCCGCACGGTGTCGCTGGTGTTCCGCCGGATTACTATTCTGCAACCGGTCAGCTGTGGGGCAATCCGACCTATAATTGGAAGGTCATTGAGGATGACGGATTCAAGTGGTGGATCTGGCGTGTGCGCCGCAATCTGGCTCTGTTTGATGTCACTCGTATTGACCATTTCCGCGGCTTCCAGGCGTATTGGGAAGTGCCGGAGGGTGAAGATACTGCCATCAACGGAAAGTGGAAGAAGGGCCCGCGTATGAAGCTGTTTAAGGCAATTCGTGCGGCACTGGGCGACGTACCGATTATCGCAGAAGATCTCGGAGATATTGACGATGCAGTGCGCAAGTTCCTCAAAAAGAGCGGCTATCCGGGAATGCGCGTGATGATTTTCGGTATGCGTGCGGATGAGAACAACGATCATATTCCGTTCAACTGGCCAAAGAATTGCGTGGGCTACACCTCAACACACGACTCGGAGACCGTTGTCGAACAATTTATGGATAAGTGCAGCGATGCAGACCGCGATGTCATGCGCGAATATCTGCGCACATCGGATAGAGAACCACTCGGTTGGAGTGCCATCCGCACGGCATTTGCCGCTCCATGCGACATTGCCATGACAACCATGCAGGATTTGCTGTCTCTGGGCGCGGATGCGCGCATGAATACGCCGTCCACGCTGGGCGGAAACTGGAGCTGGCGCGTCCGCCGCGATGCCATCAATAAAGATGTCTCCGGCTTCCTGCGCCGTGCGACCTATGGCGGAAAGCGTCTGAATCCGCTGACACAGAGATAAACGAAAGAAGGACGTCATTTTTGAAACAAGCAGTGATTTTTGATTTGGATGGAACTCTGCTCAATACGTTGGGCGACCTGCGGGCGGCGACAAACCATGCATTGGCCGTGCGCGGGTTGGCCCCGCGTTCCATGGATGAGATCCGACACTTTGTCGGCAACGGCATTCGCCTGCTCATTTGTCGGGCAATGCCGGAAGGAACATCGGATGCAGAAATAGATGCTGCGTTGGAGGATTTTAAAGCGTACTATGCGGCACATATTCATGACCGCACCGTGCCGTATGACGGCATCCCACAACTGCTCACAGCGCTGAGAAAACGCGGCATGAAAGTGGCAGTGCTGTCTAATAAGATTGATTCTGCTTCACAAGAGCTGATTGAGTATTTCTTTCCGGGCAAGGCAGATGTGGTCTTTGGCGAGCACGTCGGCGTGCCGCGCAAGCCGGATCCGACATCCTGCCGGATGGTGATGCAGCAGCTGAATGTGCAGCCGGAGCAGGTACTTTATGTTGGAGATTCAGGAACCGATATGCAGACGGCAAAAAATGCCGGACTGTATGCTGTCGGCGTGACATGGGGCTTTCGCAGCCGAGAGGTGCTAACGGAAAATGGCGCGGATGTCCTGGTAGACAGCCCGGCACAAATTCTCCAGATCGTCGATTCCAAATTGTAAATCGAGCAAAACGCTTGTCGGCGCGGCTTCGGAGTGGGAAGCTGCGCCGATTTTTTATGTAAAAAGTTTTTTAAAAAAACTTTCAAAATTTTGTTGACAAAATGGGTGTCATCGCGTATAATAAACATCGTCGTCAGGGAACAGACGACAGACAAAAACAAAATATGCGGATGTAGCTCATCTGGTAGAGCGCCACCTTGCCAAGGTGGAGGTAGCGAGTTCGAGCCTCGTCATCCGCTCCAAGTTTTAAGACAGTCAAGAAATTGGCTGTCTTTTTTGTTGTGTTTCGAGGGAAACAAAAAGCAGCCGCTCTATAAAAAATAGAACGGCTGCTCCTTACAATATTTTAGATTCTTGCTACACCGCTGTCGCGTGCTGCCTGAGCAACAGCTGCTGCAACGGCATCGCGAACGCGCGGATCAAATGCCTTCGGCATGATGTACTGTGCGTTCAGCTCTTCATCGCTGACAACATTGGCAATGGCATATGCTGCGGCGATTTTCATTTCTTCGTTAATATCCGAAGCACGGACGTCCAGAGCACCGCGGAATACACCAGGGAAGGCGAGGACGTTGTTGATCTGATTCGGATAATCCGAGCGGCCACAGCCGACAACAGCGGCACCGGCCTCCAGTGCATCCTCCGGCATGATTTCCGGTGTCGGATTTGCCATCGGGAATACCATCGGATCCTTTGCCATGGTGCGAACCATATCCTTGGTCAGAACGTTCGGTGCGGACATGCCGAAGAAAATATCTGCGCCCGGCAGGACATCAGCCAGCGTGCCGCGCTTGTTCTCTGGATTGGTAATCGTTGCCATATATGCCTGCTCGGAATTCATCTGCTCGCAGCCCTCATACAGAGCGCCGAACTTATCACACATGATGACGTTCTTCAGACCCATGCTGACAAGCAGCTTGGTTACGGCGATAGCGGCAGCACCGGCACCGTTGACAACCATCTTGATGTCGGACAGCTTGCGGCCGGTCAGACGGCACGCGTTAATCATAGCGGCCGCACAGCAGATTGCCGTTCCGTGCTGGTCATCATGGAATACCGGAATATCGCAGCGTTCCTTTAGCTTGCGCTCGATTTCAAAGCAGCGCGGTGCTGCAATATCTTCCAGATTGATGCCGCCAAACGAACCGGAAATCAAAGCGACTGTATTGACAAATTCATCGACGTCCTTTGTCTTGACGCAGAGAGGGAATGCATCGACGCCGCCGAATTCCTTAAACAGAGCGCATTTGCCTTCCATAACCGGCATACCTGCTTCCGGGCCAATATCACCCAGTCCCAGAACAGCGGAACCGTCAGTGATGACCGCTACCAGATTGTGACGGCGCGTATACACATAGCTCAGATCGACATCTTTCTGAATTTCCAGACAAGGCTGGGCAACGCCTGGGGTATATGCAATCGACAGATCGTCTGCGTTTTCTACCTTGCAGCGAGAAATGACTTCAATCTTGCCCTTCCAATCGCGATGGGCCTGTAATGCTCTTTCTTTCTGATCCATAATGACCTCCACGGATTCATATTTTCTGATTCTTTTATTGTACCACTGTATCCTCGGAAACACAAACGCTATTTTTTATCCTCTCTGTTACAATTTATTCACAACTCTGTCATAAATTCTTTACGACATCGTGAGGATTCCTTCATAATTTTCCGGTAAAATAAAACCATCGAAAGCACAGAAGACAATGTACTAACTGCTCGCTCACATTGTCATCGCTCCACGGCGAGCAGACTAAAAGCATCTGCATCATGGATGCAGTCTCTATATATCTTTCTTTCACCTTTTTGTTTTTGAACTTTCCACCCTTTTTCTATTCTTTTATTCACCCTTTCTACCGCAAATACCCAGTTGAGCCGGATGCAGGAACATCCGGCTCAACGTCTTTTTATGCTCAAATTTTCATACATTTGCGTGACACAGCCCGATAAATCAGACCTGCTGCCAATGCAGTCAGCAATTCGCTGATGCTAAAGGCGTACCATACGCCGACAGCACCGAGAATATGACTCAGCACCAAAGCTGCCGGAATAATGATAATAATATATCGGCATAAGGAGATGGCCAGCGATGGCATTCCCTGTGATAAGCCCTCTAAGGTGCCGGAGGCTGTGACGGAAACTGCAGATACGATAAAGCCCAAGCTGATGATGCGCAGGGCTGTCGAGCCAATATCCAAGGTCTGTGCGTTGGTTGTAAACAGTCCCATCAGGTTTTGAGGGAAGAGCAGACACAGTACCATGCCGACCGCCATAATAGACGCAATCAGGGTGAGAGATGTCGTATAGATGCGCTGTACACGGTGATATTCCTTTGCGCCATAGTTGTAGCCGACCAATGGCCGAATGCCTTGAATAATGCCGTTGGCAGACAGATACAAAAAGGTCTGTAGTTTATAATACACACCGAGAACCAGTACATAGGCTTGTCCGTATACCGCTAAAATACCATTGAGGGCGGAGATCAGCACAGATGGCAGCGCCATGTTGAGTGCTGCCGGAATGCCAATCGAATACAAGCGCACGGCTAAGCTCTTATTCATGGAAAAGCCGCGCAGTTGGATGCGGACACCCAGCGGACGAAACAGATAGATCAGCAGATACACAGCCAAAGAAAGCACTTGTCCGATGCCGGTTGCGATTGCTGCACCTTCGATGCCTAATTTTGGAGCAGGACCGAGTCCGAAAATCAAAATAGGATCTAACAGAATGTTGCTGACGCAGCCGACCATCATGCTAAACATGGAGACCTTCATTTTTCCGACGGATTGAAAAATTTTCTCAAAAGATACTGCCATGGAAATAACAACGGAAAACAATAGGACAATATTGGCATAGCGCAGACCTAGCTGTAAAACGGTTTGATCTGACGTGAACATGCGCAGAAAAGACGGCATCACAGCAATGCAGCCAATCGTTAGCAGAATACCATGTAGGAAATTGAGGATGACGCCCTGCGTCGCGGCAGCATTGGCGTTTTTCTCTTGCTTTGCACCGAGATAAAACGCAATCACTGCGTTGATGCCGATGGCAAAACCGATGGTCACGGCGTTGACCAAATTCTGAATGGGGAATACCAAAGATAATGCGGTCATTGCCTCCTCGCTGATTTTTGCGACAAAAAAGCTGTCTACGATGTTATACAGCGAGTTGACCGTCATAGAAATGACCATTGGCAAAGACATGGACAGTACCAATGGAAGGATTTTTCGTTCTTTCATGAACGTCTGATTCAAAGAAACCACCTCCGAAAGCAATAAAAAAACCACACAGCTGAAAAACAACTGTGTGGCGAAAATAGACGATGCTAGAAAAATCCACTCTCCGTACAAGCGAGGTACGGTTTTATGGAGATATTGTAGCATGTTTGAGATGCAGTGTCAAATCAAGGAGAGGCATTTGTCAACATGTTTGTTACTTGAAGAAACAGACACTTTTTAGTATACTGTTTACATAGAGAGGTGATGAGTATGCGACTGATGCTGCAATTATATACCGATTTACAGGAAAAGACACTTCCCGCTGATTATCGTGGGGCAATCATTAGTTTACACAAGCGAGCACTCACTGCTTATGCAGACGGGAAATATTTTAAAGAATTTTATCAAGGAAATCACACCAAGGCGTTTAGTTTTGCTGTGGGATTGCCGAAAGGTGTTCGATTTTCGCAAGATACAATCCTTCTTCCAAAGCCGGAGTCAAAAATTACCTTGACCATATCTACGGCAGATCCGAGAACGGCAATGATTTTGAGCAATGCATTTTTGGCAATGAAGGGGAAGACGCACCCAGTCAAAGACAACGTACTGCGAATCGAAAAAGTTGTGATGATCCCGGAAAAAACGGTCAGCCAGACCGGCCATGTGATGCTGATTCGTATGTTAGCACCGCTGTGCATCCGAGAGCATATAGACCATAAAGATCGATACATCACGATAGAAGATGACGATTTTGCACAGCAATTTACACGGGTTATTGCATATCAGCTCAAAGATCGAACGGAATTTACTGAGGAAGAAAAACAGTCTGTCCAATTGATTCCTTATGAGATGAAAAAGACAGTGATCCGTCACTATGGACAGAAAATTGCTTGTTCTTTGGGCACTGCGGTTTTGACGGCATCGCCGCAAGTCTTGAATTATTTATATCAGAGCGGTATGGGTTCCAGACGGTCTGCGGGATTCGGATTGTTTGATATTGTCACGATTTCAAAAGGGGGCTGACAGCAGTGAAACACACGTTGCAACTCAATGATGCCCTGTATAATGCTGGATTGCTGGGCTTAGTTCGTGTTATGGAGCGGATGAAAATACCGTTGGAAAATGAACGAGGAACTTCTCTGACTGTGGATGATTCTATTTTTGAGGATGGAAAATTCACGGAGGCGTATTTTGATGAATTGTGTGCTCGCTATCAATCACAGACAAAATATGCGAAGCTAATGCAAGAACTTTCCCATTATACGGGAAAGGATCCGGAAATTCCGGATAAAACAGATAAAGATTATAGAACATGGGTAACATCGGTTAAGACCAAACTAGAAAGCGACTCATATAAGGCTGCCTATGAAATTGTTGCAAAACAAGAAACGGAAGCGTTTGATTTTCGACCGCTCATTCAAAAGTGGAAATCATCCAAAGAACCGGCACAACAGATTGCATTTGTGCCGGAGTTATATGAAAAATTGAAACAGTATGGCAAAACGTTTGTGCTAAAGGACATTGCATATAACTTTGTTCAGCCATATTGGGGCGGCATTGCATTTTTGAATCGGAATAAGAACAAAGATCCATTTGAGCAGACGTTTGAAAAGGAATTTATACAGCCTATTCTGTCGTATAAGCCAAAAAAAGGAAAAAAGGTGTATCACTGCCTGCAATGCGGTGCTGTTTTGTCAGGGGCAATAGCCGATGCTAGAATGTCGTGGATCGAGGATGTCGGCATTGATGTCAAACGAAAGACCAACGGATTTTGGAATTTTAACATTGATTTAGGAACGTGTCCGCTGTGCAAGCTGGTATATGCTTGTATGCCGATTGGATTTCGCAGCATGGCATATGAGGGCGTGTTTATCAATAGCAATACCGATTTCAAACGGCTCAAGAGCCTCAATGATTTGACATCGGATGACCCGGCAAAGGGATCCTTTGCAACAATTATCAATACCTTTGTTGTAAAGGCAGAGCTGAGAGAGGCAGAAAACAAACTGAAAAATATTCAGGTCATCCGTCGCAGCAGAAATGACAACGGCGAGTGGGAGTATCGTGTCAATATTCTGTCTGCGGAACTGTTGAAAAAATTCAAACAATGCAAAGAGTCACTGGAACGATTGATAAAAATCAATCCGAGATTACATCGCCAAGTTATCAATGAAATTTTGGAGGGAAAGAATCTTTACCTTTTGCTGTATCGGCAGTATCGCAGAACTCTAAGGGATAAACATTCACTGGGAATTTACTTTCCTGTTTTGTGTATACAAATCACGATGTTCGCTGGAAAGGAGAAAGACTGTATGACAAAAGAGGATTTGAACAAAGCGAGAAATGAAGGTAACAACTTACGAGATCAAATGGCAAAGCGAATCAATGGAAAAAATACCGTGACGCTGTCGTATGGATTGCTGAATGCGCTGCAGGCGGGCGATAAAAATCGCTTTTTACAGTTAGTGATAAGACAGTATTTATCTCTGAATCTGCACGTGCCGAAATTGTTTATTGACACAATTGCAGATGACGAAGCATTTCGTGCCATTGGCAATGCATTTTTGATTGGATTGAGTCCGAAGAATGACTCGAATGGTAAAGAAAAGGAGAAGAAAGCATGAAAAACGGACTGACAGTTTCTTTGATTTTTGAAGCATCCAGCCTGAACTATGGCGAAGGCATGGGAAATATTACGACCCTCAAGCATATCACGCGCGAAGGCGGTGAACAGTATACGTATGTGTCTCGACAGGCTCTGCGGTATAATTTCATTGAGCAGCTGGGGTGGAACGATACAGAGGTAGTAGCGAATGGCAGCGGCGAAAAAAAGGTCATTCAGTTTGCACCGGACACAAATATTCGGGATGATCCAGAAATTGATTTATTTGGTTATATGAAAACAAACAAGGGAAATCACGCAGATACACGTTCGGCAGTGGCTCGATTGACCAATGCTGTTTCTCTGGAACCTTTCCATGCGGATCTGGATTTTCTGACCAATATGGGATTGGCGCATCGTTGCGACGAAAACAATTCGATTGCACAGAGCGAGCTGCACAAATCCTTTTATGCCTATACCATTGCGATTGATTTGGATCGTGTCGGCATAGATAAAGACATCAAGTTGGACAATGCTGAACGGGCACGCCGTGTTTGTGAGTTGTTAAAGACAGCGGAGTTCTTGTATCGAGACATTAGGGGCCGCAGAGAGAGTCTGGCACCGGTATTTATCTTGGGCGGTGTTTATACGAGAAAATCTCCGTTCTTTGAAAATCGTCTGCGCCTGCAAAAGGGAAAACTCAATGTGGAAATGATTCAGGATGTCATGGATGCAATTGGAGAGGAAACCAGTGTTGGATATTTACCGGGTGCGTTTCGCAATGACGCGGAGATTCGGGAGAAACTGCACAGTATGACGATTTCTGCGTTCTTTAAGAAGCTGTGTGCAGATGTGGAGCAGAATTATGGAGTCTGAGACCAAAAAAGCGGTTCGCATTGTTGCGTATCAAAATATGGCGTCGTATCGCGTACCGTCTAGCTTGTCGATAAAAGAAAGCTATCCATTACCGCCATATTCCAGTGTCATTGGTATGGTACATGCCGCGTGTGGATTTTCAAGCTATGTGCCGATGCAGGTGAGCATTCAGGGAACCTGCCACAGCCATGTTTCTGAACTGTATACGCGCTATGAATTTAAGCCCAATACGAAATATGAAGAAGGACGACATCAGGTTTGTTTGCAAGACGGAGATAAAAAGCTGGGAATGAACCGTGGTGTGGCACCCATCGAATTGGTGGTAGATGTCTACCTCGTGCTGCATATTATTCCAGAAGATGAGGCGATGGTTCCTGTGATTGCAGAGGGGATGCTGCATCCGAAAAACTACTTGTCTTTGGGACGTCATGAGGATTTGATTCGGATTGATGCCGTAGATATTTGCGAGCTGACGAAAACAGAGCTGGAGGAGTCTATCGTCGTGCCGTATGATGCATATATTCCGGTAGAGGAGCGGGAACGATTGGGATTTGCTTCCTATGCGACAATTTATAAGCTGCATAAAAATTATACCATTGATCCGAATTTACAAATTCGGTTATGGAATAGTGTCCGTGCCCAATTCGTAAAGGGTGGAGCGGCATCGGAAATCGACGATGAAAACGTAGTATGGCTGGATCATACCCCGCTCAAAAACTATGTAGGAGAACTTCCAATCAAACTTCCGATGCCGGTATTTGGAGCGTAATCGTGAAAAAGTGCCCGCCTTTTGCGGGCACTTTTGATAAAGAGGGATGACAATATGTATTTGGCGAAAAGTAACGGAGAAACTCTGCAAGAACATATCGAAAAATGTTTACAAGTGATGGAATCATTGCATCGCAAATATCCCTATCTTCTAACGGAGTCGGAATGGGATTTGCTGAGGCAAGCGGTGATTGCACATGATTTGGGAAAGATAAATCCATTGTTTCAGAAATGTATGAGAAGATGCATGCAAACGGGCGTTTTCCCAAAGATAGACTGGGAACAATGGATTCCGCATGGACAGCTAAGCCCTGCGATGCTTGAAAAAAATGCACGAAAAGATAAAATCGAACAGATTATTCTCGTATGTGCTATTTATTATCATCATGATCGAGAAAAAGCAGATCCCGATATGATGAGAAGTTATATTGGGGATGTGTTAGAACCTGAATGGAAAAAAGTGCAACATGACTGTCCATTTCTGACAAAACAAAAAGTTCGTCCAAGCTATTATTCCAATCAGGTAGAAATGCTGCCGACGTTGGATCGTGATGAAATCTTGCGATATATCTTGATTAAAGGCTGTTTGAACCGCATCGATTACTGTGCCAGTGCTGGACGACTGGAGATAGAGGAATCCAGTCTGGTAGATGGTAAGAGTGTAGCGGATTATACCGAAACGTTTATGCAAAAACAAGGATATGCGCTGCGGGATATGCAGTGCTATCTCAAGGAACATGCGGGAGAAAATTTGATTGTCACCGCGAGCACTGGTTCTGGAAAAACAGAAGGCGCTTTGTTGTGGATGCAAGATCATAAGGGATTTTATACTCTGCCTTTAAAAGTAAGCATTGATTCTATTTGGCAGCGTGTTCATGAGAAAATGGGATATAAACCCGCTGTATTATTACATAGCGATGCGAAAGGGTTTTATCTCACACAGTCCACGGACAGGAATAAATACGAGACAGCGAAATTATTTGCGGCGCCGCTTACGATTACAACAATTGACCAATTGTTTCAATTTGTATATCGAGTAAATGGTACAGAAGCTGCTGCAGCTGCGCTGGCGACCGCTTGTTTGGTTATTGATGAAATTCAGATGTATGAACCGGACTTGGTTGCGATTATCCTATATGGATTGAAAATGATTACACAGATGGGCGGCAAATACTTGATTCTTACCGCAACATTTCCAAAGATTTTATATCAGATCTTTGATGAGAAACAGATACCCTATCAGTGCGCACCGAAGTCATATTATGGCGATGTGACCAAACGGCATTGGATGAAACTCCTATATAAGAAAGACGAGGAATTTCCTATCGCGGATATTGTGCAACAGGCAAAGACCAAACGAGTTTTGGTTTTGTGTAATACCGTGAATTGTGCCATAGAAGTATATCAGCAATTACAGGAGTGCGCAGGCACAGATCAAGTGCGGCTGCTGCACAGTCGATTTATCAAGAGAGACCGAAAACAGTTAGAACAGGATATTTTGGCATTTGCACCTAATGACCCAAATCGAAAGCCAGCACACGGCATTTGGGTTTCGACGCAAATTGTCGAGGCAAGTTTGGATATTGATTTTGATGTGTTGTATACGGAAATGTGCTCCATAGATTCCTTGTTGCAGCGCATGGGCCGTGTATATCGAAATAGATGGTATGATGGCAATGGGAAACCGAATGTATATGTCATCTGTGGTGGAGATGTACAAAAGCGGTGCAGCAAAATTATTGATCCGGAGATCTATGAGTACGCAGAAAATGCAGTGAAAAAATACGACGATATGCTTCTCGAAGAGAGCGAACAACGAGATATGAAATCAGAAATGATGGATCTCGTATATGATCCGGAAAAGAATGAGGATATAAGAGACAGCAAATATGTAAAAGATATATACGGTAAATGGAAGATGATAGAAGACATGGATATTTACCAGTATGGCAGAAAGGATTCTGAGACAAAGGTTCGAGATATTCGTTCGGATACAGTCATGCCATTGAGTGTGTATAATCGTCTGTCTGCTGATGGGACGTTAGAAGAGTGGGAAAAAAGAGCAGCATCTATCGGCAAAGAAGAGCAGGAGCAACGTGCGAAGCTGCATGAGGAAATTTTATCGTATACGGTAGCCATTAGCCGGTATTATGCAGATGGTTGGAAATTGGAAAGATGTAATAGATTAGATACTATTTGGAAATACAGTGATATGAAACTCTGTACGAATGCGTATGATGCAGAACTTGGTCTGACAAAAAAATGAATGGTAAAGTATTCTGTTGCAGAATCAACGGTTGCAATCATTCCATAAAATTGATATACTGTATATAAAATAAGCCAATATCGTTCAAATATCGGCTCGTTTGAAGTGCTGTTTTAATCTAACCATATTGGAATGTAAATAAGGCAAGCCATTCGCGCGTACCGGTAGCTCCTGGTTTTAATCTGTCCATATTGGAATGTAAATGAAGATATTTGTGTGATTGATCGAAAGAGATCTGGGTTTTAATCTAACCATATTGGAATGTAAATAACCGAAGGTGTGGAATGCTCTTTTATTAAACAAAAAGTCTTAATACGTCCATATTGGAATGTAAATGAAATCAGTGCCGCAAGAATTACTTCACTCATCTGGTTTTAATCCGTCCATATTGGAATGTAAATAAGGCAAGCCATTCGCGCGTACCGGTAGCTCCTGGTTTTAATCTGTCCATATTGGAATGTAAATGAAGATATTTGTGTGATTGATCGAAAGAGATCTGGGTTTTAATCTAACCATATTGGAATGTAAATACAAACTGCGCCAGCTGCTCATCCTCGCTCAGTTCCAGTTTTAATCTAACCATATTGGAATGTAAATTACTTTAATTCATCACGGCAAGCCTTTGTGTACTGGTTTTAATCTGTTCATATTGGAATGTAAATGACATGGGCGGCGCACCGGAAAATCTAGACACCAGTTTTAATCTAACCATATTGGAATGTAAATATAGATTTCAGCACCGCTGCCGTCTGCCTGCTTCGGTTTTAATCTGTCCATATTGGAATGTAAATGGAGTACAAGTATACAAACGCGCTACGTGGCGATACCGTTTTAATCTAACCATATTGGAATGTAAATGCGCGAAACATTGCGGCCGAAGCGGCATGCAGAATGTTTTAATCTATCCATATTGGAATGTAAATCGGTTACGGCGCACAGGGCAATCATAGCCCTGTAGGTTTTAATCCGTCCATCTTGGAATGCAAATTGTGATGCCTTCTTTATAAGCTCAGATACTGATAAAGTTTTAATCTAACCATATTGGAATGTAAATAACCGAAGGTACGGAATGCTCTTTTATTAAACAAAAAGTCTTAATACGTCCATATTGGAATGTAAATAACAGCGGCTTTTCCACGCCAGCGATCACGATCTCTGTTTTAATCTGTCCATATTGGAATGTAAAGCACATATGCCGATCAGAGCACGTGATTTTGACCGCGTTTTAATCCATCCACATTGGAATATCAATCGACACATTTACAAGCAAAAATCGCTCAAACCTTACGGTCTGGGCGATTTTTTTATAGCATTTTATCTATCAGAGCTTGAGCAAACCGGCTTTATCGAGAATGGTAAACGCGCGGCAGAGGTCTTCACTCAATTCCAGTCCGTTTCCGGTACCGGAGATTGCACCGGCATCCAGCAGCTTTTTGACTGCGGTTTGATAATAGGCTGGAATGTCCTGAAATTCTTTGTAATACTTCATATCAGTTTCCTCCTGTTTGGGTAAAGATGCCGGTGTTTGTGTTGGACGAGAGAGCAGATAATAACTGGGTGCGCGGTCAATGGTTGCTTTGCCGCATTGTGTCAAGCTGGTTTGTATCACACCTTTTTGTAGAACTTGAACATAGTTGCGGCGAATGGCATTGGCAGTATATTTGTTGCCATACCAATAGCTGTCGAGAACCGTAATGGTACTGCCTTTGGCAGCGGCGGCACAGACAAAATGTCCGCTGGTTGAAAATAGCTTGTATTCGGTTCCGGCGTGTAAAATCGCTGCGCCGCCGGATTTCAAATGTGCAAGCAGCTCGGCATTTTTGCTAGTTGTGCGATAGACAAAAGGATATTTTTTTGCGGCGGCTTTGAGCAGGGTAGACATGACGGTGCCTCCCGTAACCCGTGCACCGGAACTGACTGCCAGTTTGCACATGGTTGGCAGACTGACCGTTGCAATGTCTAAGACGCGCAGAGCATTGCACAGACTGGCAGGCCCGCAGGCGGAGGAATAAATTGTACCCTGTCCATACTTGACGGATTTATACCGCGGTTCCGTTTGAAATGTGACATCGTACATACTCATGATCCTTTCTGTTCCGAACCCTGTTTGCGGTCTTTTTCTTGGCATTTGCGCCATTCGTCTGCTTCACAAGCCAAACAGGTGAAGCTGTTGTTTTTCCACCAAGCGGCAATAGATGCGCCAATCGTCCAACACAATGAGACGAGCTGATAAATGTCACTGTTTGCGAAAGAAATCGCAGATTTTCCCTCAATGGCTAAGACCTGATTGATGAGAGCCAAAACGAGAATAATGGTACGGGCGATGGTATCCGAACTGATGGTCTGTGTGCGCACAGAAATCGCCTCCTTTACAATATTATAGATATGATGGCACCGCAAACGGTGACACCAACAGCGGCGAGAATTGCCATAATGATGTTGAGCTTGGTGGAAATAACCGCGAATTCAATGTTTCCACGTCCGAGACGCTGTTCATGTGATTCGACAATTTCCATCAGCTTTTTTAACTCTGGGCAAGGTGTCCCGTGAAGTTCTGACATATGTTCACCTCCATGTCATATTGAGATGCCTTTATAATAATCTGGAAAAATTTTCTGTAAAGATCAATTTCTTGCAAGCCTGTGGAAAATAAAAAAACTGCCCTAAAGGGACAGCTTTTTTGCGATAAAATACTATGAGAAAAATGGAAAAGCAGTGATAGGACAAGCCAACAGATGTGCGACATTAGATACATTTCCGCCGGAAACGATAAATAGAAGCAACAAGGGATAAATATCTAACGCGGCATTTATCCAAAAGATTTTTTTAGGCAGCTTGCGAAAGTGCATAAGATTGCACAGAAATAAAATCACGGACAAAATAGTTCCGATGATAAAAATCGTAAGTATAAACCAGAAAATGGCATTGAGCAGAAAAAATATACCGTTTGGAGCCCATCTGTCACCGTTAGATACGATAGGTACCGAGTGGATAAAAAACATAATACATATCGCGCATAGAAAAAGAGTGCAGAATGTAATGATATGTACACAGCGAGAAAATATAGAAGATTTCATAATAAAATGTCTCCCGGTTCAACAATATCTGCTTAGAGTATACTTGCGATATGGATAAAAAACAAGACATGGAACAAAACTTTAGAAAATCTTAATAAATATGTGATTAGAACAAAAAGCACCGCCTTTCGGCGGTGCGATGCGAAACTTGCTTACAGGTGATATACATACTTTGCGGTCTGATAAAAAACCTTCTCATGATGCTTTTCCGGAATCAAACGCTGCATAAAGTGAATATACTGCTCCATGTTGACGAGCGGCCAGTCGGTGCCGTACATGACTTTCTCATATCCGCCTGCGTAGCCCAGCCACGTGCGAAGCAGAGAAAAATATCCGCTGTTTTCTTCAAACAGTTCATCTAAATCGAATAATCCTTCGAGCAGACCGGACAGATCTGCGAAAACATTGGCATTTTTTTCTAGGACAGCGGCGGCATCTGGCAGCCAAGGATTGCCAAAATGGCACATGACAAACCGTGTTTTAGGAAACTGTGCAGCGGCTTCATCGACGGTGAGCGGATGGCAGTATTTCAAAAATCCCATGCCGTTGGCAGTTGAGCCGGTGTGAATGGCAACCGGCTTGTCGTACTGTGCTGCCAGTTCATACAGCGGGAAAAAGCGCTGATCTCCGACATATACGTGATTATAGCCGGGGTACAGCTTGACGCCGACACAGCTTTCGCGCTGTAGGTTTTGTTCGAGCAGGTCAAGAATGTGTGCATCCGGCAGTGCTTCCATAATCCGATTGTCCAGACCGATACAATACCGCAAAAAATCAGGGTACTGATGGCATTCCGGACGAATGCTGCCGTTTCCCATAACGACTGCCCGTTCTATATTTAAACGGGCAAATTCTTCCTGTAAATGTTGTTCGGTATATTGATGCCCCACTTGCTCAGCCATCGGTGCAAAGCTTGCGATTGCTTTGCTGAAATGAATATGCGCATCAATAATTTTCATAGAGATTCCCCCGTTTCTAATATAACAGATTTATGATACTGTATTTTTCGTACTTGGTCAAGCAGTACAGAAAAATAGAAATTGTATCGGTAAACCGGAAGAAAGACAAAAAATGCATGGTAAATCAGGGGAAACATTGTAAAAATCTGGTTGACGATGCCTGTGATACGCGGTATAATTTTCCCAATAGAAGGCTACATAGATACGACAGATAGCAAGGAGGGATACCATGGCTCTGACGGCGAAACAAGAAAACAAGTTTTTGCATTCCAGCTTGTTTTCCGGCTGTGATATTAAAGGCTTTCATAGGCTGACGCAGATCATGATGCCGTTCAGTCTGCTGAAAGGGGAAAATCTCCAAGAATTGCAGAAAGAAGAAACCATGGGATTTCTGCTGTCTGGAAAACTGGAAGTCACAAACCTGCACGGGGTGTTATATTACAATATATGCCCCGGCGAGTTTATTGGCGTAGAAGATTTATTTTCTGAGGTTCTTCCGGTGGTAGAGTGCTGCGTAAAGGCAAAGACGAACAGTGTATTGACGTTTTTGAAAAAACAGCAGCTGCGTGATTTGCTGGAAGAAAATGCGACAATTCGGGAGAATTATCTGACGATGCTGGCAGATCAGGTGCATCACTCGGTCAATCGCTTGCAGCAGTTTACGGCACCGACGCCGGGCATTGCGCTGGGCATGTATCTGATGCAGCATGAGGTACAGGGAATTGTACGGTTGGTGGATGGCTTTGCCGGACTGGCTCGGCGGCTCAATGTCAGCCGTGCGACGCTGTATCGCTCTTTGGCGGAGTTGGAGAACTTACAGCTCATTTCTCATATGGAAAAGACCATTACCATTTTGGATGCCAAACGACTGCATGGATATGTTCACATGCAGCCGGATATTGCAGCTCTTTTGGATTGAGAAGCAAACAAACAGCGCAGATCGAATGATCTGCGCTGTTTGTTTAAACGAGAGATAAGACGATACATACCCTCTGCACATGTGAAAGATGATTGAAGATGTGTATAGAGGAATAGAGTTTGTTTTTCGTGATACGAAGGTTCCCGCTGCGTGTGACGAAACAGCGGAAAAGGAGGTGCAGATAGGGTCTGCGTCTCATACTCTGGTATGCTGAAATAAAAAAAGAACGTCGCAGAATACCTTCTGCAACGTCCTTGTTAGCATGTGTTTAGTATAGCGTTTTTTTATCGCATTGTCAATTGGAAAGTGCACAAAATTCGATAAAAACACGGTTATTTTCTCGTTTTTAGCTCTATTTAAGTAAATTCTACTTAAATAGAGTCATATGGGTGATAGCCTATAAAATGATGCAGATCAAACCGCCGGAGCCTTCGTTGATGATACGTTCCAGCGTTTCCTGCAGCTTGCTGCGGGCTTCTTCCGGCATACGGGCGAGCTTGGTGTTCATGCCCTCACTGACCAGCTCATTCAGAGACTTACCAAAGATATTGGTTTGCCAAATACGTTCGGGTTCTCCGTTAAATTCCGACATCAGATAGGCGACAAGATCCGCAGACTGCTTTTCCGATCCGACAATAGGAGAGACCTCGGTTTGAATATCTGCACGAATCATGTGAATAGACGGTGCAGAAGCGGTCAGGCGCACGCCGTATCGTCCGCCCTGTCGGACAATTTCCGGCTCATCCAAGGTCAGCTCGTCAATGGTTGGCATGACGATACCGTAGCCGGTTTGCTGCACCTGCTGTAGGGCGCCGTCAAACCGCTGATATTCTTTTTGCACCGCGGCGAGCTTGGTGAGCAGCGGGATGAGATCCTGTTCTCCATGAATAGACAAGCCGGATTGCTCACCGGCGATCTGATAGAAAATTTCCTGTGGAATCCGCATTTCCAGCCGAACACTGCCGGTGCCCAGTTCCATTGAAAGAACCTGCGCGTCCGATACATATTCTGTCTGCGCCAGAGCCTGGGCGCAGGCCTTCATGCCGCGCATCCGTCCGATATGACTGGCCTGCGTGCGAATGCCGTCATACACGGCTTCTTTGACGCGGTGACCGGCAGGAAGCGTGTTGACCCATGGCGGCAGAACAATCCCCACTTCGCGCACGGGAAATTCATACAACACAGCTTTGAGCACAGCACCCATTTCTTCCGTATCCATGTTCATACAGTCTGCGGCAATAGCTGTGACATCATAGGAATCGGAAATTTGCTGACAGATACGCTGGGCATCTGCGCCGTTTGGCTGCATGGAATTGACGAGAACGAGAAAGGGCTTGTGCAGACTCTTTAATTCTCGGATGACGCGATCTTCTGCATCCAGATATGCTTCGCGCGGAAAATCTGTCACCGAGCCGTCTGTCGTGACCACCAGACCGATGGTCGAGTGATCGGCAATTACCTTTCTCGTGCCCAGTTCCGCCGCCTGCGCCATGGGAATCGGCGTGTCACTCCATGGCGTGGATACCATCCGCGGTGTGTCTTCTTCGCTTTGCCCCAGAGCGCCGTCAATGAGATACCCGACACAATCGACCAGACGAATCTTGCATGTCCCATCGTCATCCAGTGCAATTTCGGCGGCTTCTTCCGGCACGAATTTGGGTTCTGCGGTCATGATCGTCCGGCCGGAACCGGACTGAGGCAGCTCGTCTTTGGCGCGCTCGCGCCGATACACGTTGTCGATGCCGGGCAGCACGAGAGTTTCCATGAAGCGCTTGATGAGCGTGGATTTTCCAGTCCGAACCGGCCCGACAACGCCGATATAAATGGTGCCGCCGGTGCGGCGGCTAATATCTTCGTATAGCTTCTGACGTTCCATATACACCTCCACTTATCGGACCGGGATGAGCAGCATTTGCGCCTGTGTGCTGATAGAATCCCCGCTGATCTGATTGGCTTGGCGAATGGCATCTACTGTCGTGCGGTAGCTCTTGGCAATGTCCCACAGACGCTCTCCGGCTTCCATATACCGTAAGATCACGGACACAGGAGCCGCAGAACTGCATACATCCGTATCAATTGTGAGGGCAGTCAAATCACGAATTGCAAGCGGCTCTTGCACGAGCAGGGCACAGCGTCCGCTGAGAGATAACACAAGAGAATCTTCTCCGCTGACTGCGGCAGAGGCGCGGCATTGCAGAGACTGCAATCGCACGGTTCCGGCTGTTTCCGGTGCATCCAGCGGCATTTGCACCGCGCGGTGAATGGAATAATAGGAACCATCTTCTGCGCGATAGACCACACAGACCATCATGCGCAGAGACAGCGGAGAGGATTCCTGCATCAATCGGTCAGGAACCGCTGTGACATCGGCAATTTGCGCAATTTTCATGCCGACGGAAAGCGTCTCGGAAGCCTCGCACCCCATTTCGGGAATCAGACGGCAGGTGGGAAGCTCTATCGAACGGCTCTCGGTCTGCACAGGGTGTTGGAGATGATAGACATCTTCAATCGTTTGCAGTGTGAGCGTTTCAAAGGCCGTGAGCAGAACCGAGGCACCGAGACCGACACTGATTAGACCATCATCGCGCAGCTCGGCATCCAGATGGCGAACAGAAAAACGAACGCAAAGCTGCTGATCCTCTTTCATGCCGTCTGCTTCCAAAATTTGTGTAAATGGCAGCACGCAATCGGTGTTTTCCAAGAGACCGTCGGTTGTCTCTGCGAGCAGATGCAGGACAGCATCGCCTTTGATAATTGCCTTTTCATTCATCAGACGGCAGTCTGAAAGCCGCAGCTCCGCACGGGGAACGGCAATGCTGCTGTATCGAGAAAAATCCGCGAGATTGACATCGTCCATCAGCGTAAATTCTCGGCGGCAGGCTGAAACCGGCAGTGTCACAATGTGAGAGGCGGGAAGGATTTCTAAGGCTTCATCCGCTTCATCAAATCCTGTTGTCAGAGAAAGTGACTGCGGGGCAAATACCTGACAGGAGATGCACAGCGTTGCCGTCACAGACAGCTTGCGTGAATTCATAATGCGGGCGTCGGCTGACACCACGCGGCAGGAAGCGAACAATTGACAGCTTTCTTGAATATCTTCCGCTTCTTCAATGTGTGCAAAGCTCACCGGTATGTCCAGCTTTCGCAATCCGCCGCCCTCAGGAACATAAAACACCGTCATGCGAATGCTGCCGGACAAAAAGACGCGGCCGGATTGTGGCACATCATCCTTGAGCTGTGGGCTGCCAAAAACGGCGGCGATGCGCATCAGATCGGGGAATGTGTCTGGGACAATGGCATCTGCGGTTTCTTCATAGGTATTGGTGGTATCCAGCAGCAGACGATTGATACCAAACGTACTTTTTTTCGGTTCCATATGCCTTCCTCCTATGTCAAGTGTTCCTGGATGATGCTGTTGATATAGTGTTATGGGGAAGCGCCAAAAAGTATGACAAGAAAATCAATTGCGGGGTGTCGAAGGTTGTAGTATACTGAAACCAGAAGGTGTGTATCTGAGAGGAGGTGTCCGTGATGCAGCAATTTGCAGTGATTTTTGATTTCAATGGGACGATGTTGTTCGATACGCCTCTGCAATATCAGGCGTGGAATATGCTGGCGGAAAAGACCATGGGGCGCAGCATTGGCATTGACCAGTTTTTGCGCACGGCCAATGGAAGATCCAGCACAGAAACCGTCGATATTTTCTGGGGAAATTCCCTGACATCGGATGAGAAGAAAACGTTGATTTTGGATAAGAGACAGGCGTACAAGGATTTGTGTCTGTCGCATCCGGAACTGTTTCATTTGGCAGATGGCATTCCACAAATCTTGGATTTTCTCAAGAAGCATGAGATTCCGTTTACCATTGCGACATCATCGAATCCTGCGAGTGTAGATTTTTATTATGAAAATCTGCAATTAAATCGTTGGTTCCGGCGGGAAGATATTGTCTGTACCGATGGCAGCTTTCGTGGAAAGCCGGCACCGGACATTTATTGTGCAGCGGCAAAGAGCCTGCACATGCATCCCAAAGACTGTATTGTGATTGAAGATGCTGTGGCGGGTGCATATGCAGCGCGTGGAGCGGGCATTGGCTATGTGATTGTGATTGATCCGGAGGATTCCGGTCTGATTTGGGTCGGAGAACAAGTAGATTGTGTGATTCAGGAGCATGGACAGCTGTATACGATGCTGTGCGACAAGATAAATCAAAAGACGGGTCTCTCTTGAGATCCGTCTTTTGTCTTTATGCAATGGAAGCGATTTTGGTTTTGCGAATGCGGCGCATGAAAATGCAGGAAATCGCGGCAGAGACCGCTTCTGCAAACAAAAATGTCCACCAGACGAGCGAAGGCGTATTGATGTGCAAGCCAAGACGTGCCAGCAGCCAAGCGACCGGCAGAACAAAAAGTAACTGTCGGCACAGAGAAATGACCAGTGATTCCATACCGCTGCGCAGAGCCTGAAAAATACCCTGAAAGGCGACATTGGCTCCGGCGAAAATCAGACTGAGTGAAATCATGCGAATCGCATAGATACACAGCTGTTCGGTTTCGCCGGACAGACCAAAGATAGAGGCGAGCGGAGAAGCAAACAGTTCCAGGGCTACGGTACCGATCAGCATGATGAGAAGGGTGTACAGCATACCGTATTTGATGCCTGCGTTGACACGCTGTTTGTCACGCATTCCGTAGTTGAATGAAACGATCGGTGTGATGGCATCGCGCAGACCAAAGGCGGCAAACAACAAAAACTGCTGAATTTTATAGTACAGACCGTAGGCGGTCACGGCATTTTCGCTCACGGTGCCTAAAATTAAATTGAGTCCGTAGGTCATGACAGACATGAGTGCCTGTGCGATAATTGCTGGCAAACCAATGGTATAAATCTGCTGAATCAAACGCTTGGACGGCTTGATATAGCGCAGACCGTTTGCGATTTCCTTGTTGACGGCAAGATGAAATGCCAGAGCGACAACACAAGAGACGATCTGACCAATGACCGTGGCATAGGCTGCGCCGCGGACACCAAATGCCGGACAGCCGAGCAGACCATAAATTAAGATAGGATCCAAAATAATATTTGTCACGGCACCGGCAACCTGCGCAATGGTGGAAAATAGCGATTTGCCGGTAGCTTGCAGCAGCTTTTCAAAACAGGAGAAAAATACCATGCCGAAGGGGATGCAGCAGCAAATGCGCAGATAAGAGATCGCCATGTCAATGACGAGGGTGTTATTGCTTTGTGATTGTACATAAGCGCGCACACCAATGATGCCGAACACAATGGAAGCAATACAGATGACAAACGATAAAAATTCTGCATTTCCGGCAACGCGATTGACTTTTTCTCGGTTTCCTTCTCCCAATGTGCGTGACAGCAGCGCATTGGCGCCAACGCCTGTGCCGACGCCGAGCGCAACGAGCAGCATCTGAATAGGAAAGGCGAGTGTCAGTGCCGTCAAGGCTGCTTCGCCGTCCTGCGCCATGTTAGATACGAACGCACTGTCCACAATGTTATAAAACGCTTGCAGCATCATAGAGAGAATCATGGGAATGCCCATGGAGAGCATCAGGCGCGGTACGGGCATCGTACCCATTTTATTGATCTTTTTGTCTTGTTCCATCAAGAATACCTCACTTTTTATCAAATAAAACACAAAAAAGCGTAAATCCAGAAACCTGGATTTACGCTTTTTGCTACTCGGTATGTGTATTATTGTAGCAAATGCAAGGCCAAAAAGTCAAGAGAGATTTTAGACAGAAGGGGTATTTTTCATGCCGAAGATCCCTCGTAAAATACCGGCGAGCAGCTTAGGGCTTTTGATGACGACAATTTTCATCGGACAGACTCCTTTCATGCGTTTCCATGTACGACGATACCGGCTGCAATCAGTAAAATTGTTGCGATTGGCAGCAGCAGACAGGTGGGAAGCAGCTCTGCGAGCAGCAAGCCCAGTCCGAATGCCGCCGCAGCCAGACCAAAGACTTTCCAGCAGCAGACCATATGCCTCACCTCTTGCACGCAGTATAAGCGGGAAACAGGCGGGAGGTGTCTGTCCGAATAGAAAATTATTTGTTGAGCTGCTGGTTGATGTGGTTGACGGATGCACGGCGCAGCAGGTATAAGATGACATGAACAATAATATAAATGCCAACAATAAACGGAATCATCCGTGTGACGAGAAGAAGGATAGAACCGTCTCCATAGCCGCAGATCCAGCCGCAGATAAGTGCAGTCAGGCAGGTGAGCGGGGCGTGAATCAATGTTGCTCCCAACGTGGACAGCTGCTCGTTTTCGTAAATCAGAGACAGCAGACCAATGATGCCGCCGCCGATCATCCAGACGATGAAGTTTTTCAGCAGCTCCGTCATGCCAAAATTGATGAGCATCGCAATCGCGACAAAAATAGCGGCAAAGGCGACGCCGGTAATCAGATAATTGAAAATATACATGATATTGAGCTTTTTCATAGGTCACAACTCCTTTTCTACATAAGCACGAAAGGCCTTGAAATACTTGCGGGAAATTGTCAGGCGCGTCTGGTTATCGCGCAGAATCACGAGGTAATTACCGGAAAATTCCGATTGTACAGACTGTGCCTGCCGGACATTGAGAAGCGTACCTTTGTTGATTTGAACGAATCCGCTATGGTGAAGCGTTTCTGCCAGTTCGTATAATTTGTTTCGCGCTTCCATGCAGCCGTGTTTGGTATAGGCGATGATTTTTCTGTCCATCGCCTCAAAATAGTAAATTTCCTCGACGGGACACAGATATTCTTTGCCTTCTTGATACAAAAACAGACGAGAAGTTGCCTTGGCAGCGTGCAGGGCGGTGATAATCTGCGGGATCTGCGGGTCACTGAGGTTTCCGCGAATCATGATTTCGAGTTCTTCGTTGTCTGATGGCTGTAGAGTAATTTTCATGTACGTTCCCTCCTCTCTTGTGTGATTGTAGTATAGCAGGAATGGCGTGTGTTGTCTCAATATTTTCCATAACTGGTAGAAAATACGGGATAAGTGGTTGAGATTGACGCATGAAAAAACCGGCAGACGCCGAAGCATCTGCCGGTACAATTGTTTGTTTGTAGAGATAGGTGAGAAAAATTACTCAGCAACTACCTTAGCCAGCTTTGCAAAGCGCGGCAGGCCATTTTCCTTCTTCATCTGGGTCTCGCCCTGAATCAGCGGCAGAGCGTACTTAACGAACTCGTCAGATACGTTGTTGCCACGCTCGTTGATCCACTCTACCGGAACCTTCTTCTCGTAGTTTGCTACGTCGGACAGGTTCAGCAGCTTGGTCTTGCAGGTGTAGCCGTTCTCACGGGAGCACTCGAAAGCAACCATCTTGTCGGTCTCGCCAGCAACTGCGGAGTTAACAGCAGTCTGACCAGCCAGGAAGGACTCGTCGATGTCGGTCTGGGAAGCGCAATGAGCAGCGCAGCGCTGCAGCAGGGACAGCTCGATGCCGCGAACCTTTACGCCCAGCTTTTCCTTGACAACGTCTGCCAGCATAGCAGCCAGGCCGCCCAGCTGAGCATGACCGAAGCCGTCGGTAGCAGAGGTCTTAGCCTCGGATACGAAGGAACCGTCAGCGTAGTGGATACCCTCAGATACAGCTACGATAACATTGTGGTTCTTCTCCCACAGTGCGGAAACGTCTTCCAGGAACTCGTCCATGTTGAAGTCAACTTCCGGCAAGTAAACCAGATCAGCCGGATAGCCAGCAACGGAAGCCAGGGAAGCAGCGCCTGCCAGCCAGCCTGCGTGACGGCCCATGATCTCGATGATGGAAACCTGACCCTTGTCGTATACGTGGGAATCCTGGTAAACTTCTGCGATGGAAGTAGCGATATACTTAGCAGCAGAAGCGAAGCCCGGGCAGTGATCGGTGCCGAACAGGTCGTTGTCGATGGTCTTCGGAATGCCCATAACGCGGCAGTCGTAGCCAACCTTCTTCATATACTTAGAGATCTTGTTGCAGGTATCCATGGAGTCGTTACCGCCGTTGTAGAAGAAGTAACGAACGTCATACTTCTTGAAGATCTCAAGGATGCGCTTGTAATCGGTGTCGTCTACGTCCGGATCAGCGATCTTGTAGCGGCAGGAACCCAGTGCGGAAGACGGGGTGTACTTCAGCAGCTCCAGCTCAGCCGGATCTTCCTTGTCCATGATATACAGCTTGTCGTTCAGAACGCCGACAATGCCGTTTGCAGCGCCATAAACGGTGGTGATGGAATCAGAATCCAGACCAGCCTTGATTGCGCCGTATGCGCTTGCGTTGATAACAGAAGTCGGACCACCGGACTGGCCGATGATCATAGCACCCTTCAGCTCACTCATAATTCAAAAACCTCCTAAATTGTCACGAGAGAAACGCGGCGGCGTCTCGTTTCCGCCGGACGAAAAAAGTCCACTTCTGCCGCAGTTTCCGATGTTAATTTGAATATACCATATTTTCCAAGGAAAATCAATTCTTTTTGAAAGAGGTGCACAAAAAGCACGCAGAGATTCGTTTTGGGGCGGGCTTTGGATAAAATTTGCGAAACTTACACAATCGACTTGATTTTAGTGTGAAAGACTGGTAAAATAACGCTATACGGAATTCGTGTGTTTATGGCTGTTTGCACACGGAAAATTTCTGAAAGGAAGATGAATAATGGCACTTGTAACTACTACTGAGATGTTCAAGAAGGCATATGACGGCGGTTACGCAGTTGGCGCTTTCAATGTTAACAACATGGAGATCGTTCAGGGTATCACGGAGGCTGCTGGTGAGCTGAAGGCTCCGGTTATCCTGCAGGTATCCAAGGGCGCTCGCGCTTACGCAAACCACACCTATCTGGTAAAGATGGTTGAGGCTGCTGTCATCAACAACCCGGACATCCCGATCGCTCTGCATCTGGATCACGGCGACTCTTTCGAGGTTTGTAAGTCCTGCATCGACGGCGGCTTCACCTCTGTTATGATCGACGCTTCCTCCAAGTCTTTCGAGGAGAACATCGCTCTGACCAAGCAGGTTGTAGAGTATGCACATGACCACGGCGTAGTTGTTGAGGCTGAGCTGGGCACCCTGGCTGGCGTCGAGGACGAAGTTGTTGTTGAGGCTGGCAACGAGAGCTACACCCATCCGGAAGAAGTAGAGGAATTCGTTTCCCGCACCGGTTGTGACTCTCTGGCAATCGCTATCGGTACTTCCCATGGCGCATATAAGTTCACCCCGGAGCAGTGCACCCGCAACGAGGACGGCATCCTGGTTCCGCCTCCGCTCCGTTTCGACGTACTGGAAGAGTGCATCAAGCGTCTGCCGGGCTTCCCGATCGTTCTGCACGGTTCTTCCTCCGTTCCGCAGGAGTTCGTAAAGATCGTAAACACCTACGGCGGCAAGATGCCGGATGCTATCGGTATTCCGGAAGATCAGCTGCGTAAGGCTGCTAAGCTGGCTGTATGCAAGATCAACATCGACTCTGATATCCGTCTGGCTATGACTGCTTCCATCCGTAAGCACATGGCTGAGCATCCGGATCACTTCGATCCGCGCCAGTACCTGAAGCCGGCTCGTCAGGCTGTTAAGGACATGGTAGCTCATAAGATCGTTAACGTTCTGGGCTGCGACGGCAAGGCTTAATTCTTGGGCTTTTGCTAAACCTGAATCGAAAGGCTGCATCTTCGGATGCAGCCTTTTTTGCGCCGGGAAGAGAATCAATTTGCCCACGCAGCCTAAAATATGCATCAGCTGATGCATAAGGGGCGGGAAGGTGCAGGAACAGGTGAAAAAAATAGAGTTTGCCGCAAAAAAATAGCGTCAGGCTCTTGCAATACGCACACAAGTTATATAAAATATTCTCATACGATTTTCAAAACAATTCGCTATTATGGCGGGAAAAGAGTGAATACACTATGTTAGACATCAAATTTACCCCGACGACGAACAAAAAGCCGAAGCCGGATCAGCACAATCTGGGATTTGGTAATTATTATACCGATCATATGCTGATTATCGATCATACCGAGGGCATTGGCTGGCATGACGCACGCATCGTACCGTATCAGCCGATTCAGCTGGATCCGGCAGCTATGGTTCTGCATTATGCCATGGAGTCTTTCGAGGGTATGAAGGCATATCGCACGCCGGAGGGCAAGATTCAGCTGTTCCGTCCGGACTGCAACGCAGAGCGTATGTGGAACACCAACGCTCGTATGTGCCTGCCGCAGCTGCCGGTCGAGGACTTCGTTCAGGCTGTCAAGGCACTGGTCAAGGTAGAAGAGGACTGGGTTCCGTCTCTGCCGGGTACTTCTCTGTACATCCGTCCGTTCATCTTTGCAGATGAGCCGCATCTGGGTGTTCGTACCTCCAAGACCCATAAGTTTATGATTATCTGTTCCCCTGTTGGCGCATATTACTCTACCGGCATCAACCCGGTTAAGATCTTCGTAGAAGATGAGTACACCCGTGCTTGCCCGGGCGGCACTGGCTTTACCAAGTGCGGCGGCAACTACGCTGCATCCCTGATTTCTCAGGTAAAGGGTCATGAGCTGGGCTACGAGCAGAGCCTGTGGCTGGACGGCGTAGAGCATAAGTACGTAGAAGAAGTTGGCTCCATGAACTGCTTCTTCAAGATTGACGGCACGATCTACACTGCTCCGTGTGTAGGCACCGTATTGCCGGGCGTTACCCGTCGTTCCTGCATTGCACTGCTGGAGAAGTGGGGCTACAAGGTATCCGAAGAGCGTCTGCCGATTGTTGACATCGTCAAGGCTTCTAAGGAAGGCAAGCTGGAAGAAGTATTCGGCACGGGTACCGCTGCTGTTATCTCTCCGGTAGGCGAACTGCGCTACGAGGATGATGTTTGCAAGATCAACGACGGTAAGATCGGTGAAGTTACCCAGAGACTGTATGATACCCTGACCGGTATCCAGTGGGGCACCAAGCCGGATGACATGGGCTGGACGGTTGCAGTAGACGACTAAGTTTATCACAACAATTTGTTGACCTGTGTAGAATCAGAGGATGGGACAACGACTATCGGTTCGTTCGCCTCATCCTCTTTTTATTCGAGTAAAAAATAAATCAGAAAGGAAACAGCAGAGCATGAAAAAAAGCGTAAAGCGTTTGCTGGCGATGTGTCTGGCGTGTCTGCTCGTAGCTGGCGGCGTATTCTTCCCGAGTGCGTCCAAGGCACAAGCGGCAGATGTTCTGACAGTCGGCACCAACGCGGAATTCCCGCCGTTTGAGTACATCGGCAATGATGGCCAGCCGGACGGCTTTGACATGGCCGTCATCAAGGCGATTGGCAAGGAAGAAGGATTTGAGGTCAAGATCTCCAATATGGAGTTCAAGTCTCTGGTAGCTTCGCTGTCCACGGGCAGCTTGGACGCTGTCATTGCAGGCATGACCGTGACAGAAGATCGTAAGCAATCCGTCGATTTCTCGGACAGCTATTATACGGCAACCCAGTGCATTATTGTCAAGAAAGACAGTGATGTCACGAAGCTGGCAGATCTGAACGGCAAGAAAATCGGCGTGCAGGAGGGCACAACCGGTGACTTGCTGTGTACACCGGGTGCAGACAATGAGGTTATCACAGACAGCAAGACCGATGTACAGCGCTTCAAGAAGGGCACCGATGCTGTGGTAGCCCTGAACAATGGCGGTGTCGATGCAGTCGTCATCGACCAGAATCCGGCAGAGAACTTTGTGTCTAAAAATCCGGACACGCTCAAGATGATGCAGGATGATACCTCTACCGAGCAGTATGCCATCGCTGTACAGAAGGGCGATACCGAGACGCTGAATAAGATCAATGATGGTCTCAAGAAAATCAAGGAAAACGGCACGTTCGATAAGCTGGTAGCGCAGTATATCGGTGGCAGTGAGACGGAAGAAACAACAGCAAACACCGGCAAGACACTGACGGTCGGCACCAATGCCGAGTTCCCACCGTTTGAGTACATCGGCAACGATGGTCAGCCGGACGGCTTTGATATGGCTGTTATCAAGGCAATCGGTAAGGCAGAGGGCTTTAACGTCAAGATTACCAACATGGAGTTTAAGTCTCTGGTAGCCTCGCTGTCTACCGGCAGTCTGGATGCCGTTATCGCAGGTATGACGGATACGCCGGATCGCCGCCAGTCGGTTGATTTTTCTGACAGCTATTATACGGCAACGCAGTGCATTGTCGTCAAAAAGGACAGCGATGTCACCAAGCTGGCAGATCTCAACGGCAAAAAGATCGGCGTGCAGGAAGGCACGACCGGTGATTTGCTTTGCACACCGGGAGACGATAACGAGGTTATCACAGACAGTAAAACCGATGTGCAGCGCTTTAAGAAGGGCACAGACGCCGTTGTTGCGCTGAAAAACGGCGGTGTCGATGCGGTTGTCATCGACCAGAATCCGGCGCAGAACTTTGTTGCCAACAACAAGGATACGCTCAAGATGATGAAGGATGACACCTCCACCGAGCAGTATGCGATTGCTGTCAAGAAGGGCGATACCGAGACCCTTCAGATGATTAACGATGGTCTGAACAAGATCAAAGAAGACGGCACCTTTGACAAGCTGGTCGAGCAGTACATCAATGGCAGTGCCGCAACGGTTGACACCGAAAATCAGGAGAGCACCGCGGCAAACAAGGGCTTTTTGGAAAATCTGAAGTATGTATTTGTCGATACCAACGGCTACATGCTGATGATTAAGGGCCTTGGCGTCACGATTGGCATTTCGATTTGCGCAGGCATTTTGGGCATTGTACTTGGCTTTATCATTGCACTGATGAAGCTGACCGAAGTGCGCAGAAAGAAAAAGACCATTTGGTCGCGCATTGCCGGTGTGTATATTGACATTCTGCGCGGTACCCCGTCTATGGTACAGCTGCTGATTATGTTCATGGTTATCTTCCGCAGCCGCTATGCGGTTGTCGCAGCCATTTTGGCATTTGGCATCAACAGCGGTGCATACGTTGCAGAGAACATCCGCGCAGGCATTTTGGCAGTAGATAACGGTCAGATGGAAGGCGGCCGTTCGCTGGGCTTCACTTATGGCGAGACCATGCGGTATATCATTTTGCCGCAGGCCATTAAGAATGTCATTCCGGCACTGGGCAATGAGATGATTACGCTGGTAAAGGAAACCTCTATCGTCGGTTACGTTGCGATTGTTGACCTGACCAAGGCGGGCGACTTTATCGTATCGCGTACCTATCAGGCATTCCTGCCGCTGATTGCCGTAGCTATTATTTACTATATTCTGGTCAAGCTGATGACCTTTGGTCTGGCTGCTATCGAAAGGAGACTGCGTCAGAGTGATAACCGTTAAGAATTTAAAGAAAAGCTTCGGCGAGCTGGAAGTTCTCAAAAAGATTGACTGTGAAATCAGCAAGGGCGAGTGCATTGTTGTCATTGGCCCGTCTGGTTCCGGTAAGAGTACCTTTCTGCGCTGCCTGAACCGTCTGGAAGAGCCGACCGGCGGTCAGATTATTTTTGACGGCACGGATATTCTGGACAAGAGCACCGACATCAACAAGATTCGCCAGAAGCTGGGCATGGTATTCCAGCACTTCAATCTGTTTAATCACCTGAATGTCATGGACAATCTGACACTGGCACCGGTGAAGCAGAAGCTGATGAGCGAAGAAGCTGCTAAAAAGAAGGCTGTTGAGCTGCTCAAGCGCGTCGGCCTGGAAGAAAAGGCGGAGAATTATCCGGCACAGCTTTCCGGCGGTCAGAAACAGCGTGTAGCGATTGTTCGCTCGCTGATGATGGACCCGAAGGCGATTTTGTTCGACGAGCCGACCTCCGCACTGGACCCGGAGATGGTAGGCGAGGTTCTCGACACCATGAAGGAACTGGCAAAGCAGGGCATGACGATGGTTGTCGTCACCCACGAGATGGGCTTTGCGCGCGAAGTAGCTGACCGCGTGATCTTCATGTCGGACGGCTACATCACCGAAGAGGGCACACCGGAAGAAATCTTCGACCATCCGAAGATGGAACGCACGCAGGCATTCCTGCGCGCAGTAACGCAGAAGTAAATATCGTTTTGAGTAGAGTCTGCTTCGGCAGGCTCTACTTTTTTGTGTAAAATTCTATTTTTTGGTAGACAGAATTCTATAGAAAGGGGTATAATGGTTGTAACATATACATAAAAATGCTCGTGTGAAATTTGGTTATTTGTATATGTTGAGGGATGCATATGCACAAAGGAGGTAAAATATGAATTGGAAGAAACGAGTGACCAGTTTTGTACTGGTTGTATGCATGTTGATTGGAAGTATTCCAACGATGGCATTTGCAACAGAACAGCAGAGTACAGAAAAAAGTCACAATTCTGCCAGCGTTCCGTTTGCAGATGTGAACGCGAACGATTGGTATGCAGAGGCGGTTCAGTATGTGTACGATAATCATTTGATGTCTGGCACATCTCCTACCGAATTTGAACCGAATACGGTTATGTCTCGTGCTATGGTGGTTCAGATTTTATACAATAAAACCGGACAGCCAAAGGTGGATGACAGCAATTCCAGCTTTACAGATGTATCGAAATCTGATTGGTATTCGAGAGCGGTTGCGTGGGCGTATCAGAGCGGATATGCTTCCGGCGTAGGTAACAATCGCTTTGAACCGAATGCAAATGTAACCCGCGAGCAATTCGCGCAGTTCATGTACAACTACAGCGGAAGACCGGAGATGCCAGTGGATGTTCTGTCGGAGTTTCCGGATAGCAGCAGCGTTACATGGTCAAAAAATGCCATGGCTTGGGCAGTCTCCAACAAGATTATCAATGGCTCGAATGAAAACGGTGTCAATTATCTGAAACCGCAGAATGGTGCGACACGAGCACAGGCAGCAGCTATTTTGAAGAACTATTGTGAGATGGAGAAAAAACAGGCGCGGTTTGCGATTCTGGATTTGACGGTGCAAGGACAGAAGGCAACTGTGCAGGTTACAGCGTCCAGTGTGTGCACGCTGACCATTCAATTCTTAGATGAAAACACGGGCAACGAATTGAATACATCTGCTACGACATTTGTTCCTGCGGGAACAGAAATGGGTGAAGTGACGGCAGACATTACCGGCAATATGCTTCCGTCACATTACAAGGCTGTGATAACGCTGACCAATTCCAAGGGCGAGCGGCTGTGCAACGAGTTTACCAGCATGAAGTATACAACTGCACAGGAAAAATTCGATGCGGAAACCGTGGATGATTTTCCGGACAAGAACGTTATCAACTTTGATGAGGATAAGACTGACAATTTCGGCGTTCTGGCGGATGATGTAAAGATTCCGACTGTGGCGGATAATACCAATATCATTGAGGAGACTTCTGATGATACATACACGGTAAAAAATATTGATTCATCTGTAAATGCACTTGGCAAGGGTGACGAAGTGCTGTTTTATGACGCAAACGGCGAGGAAGTGCTTGTCTCGATTGAAAATATCAAGGTTTCGGGCACAACGGCAACCATTACGCGCGATGATGACGCATCCTTATCTGACTTTTACGATGTACTTAAAGTGGATGAAGAACAGTACATAGAACAGTCTGATGTTGACATGAGCGATGCGGATGAAGGCGTCACGCTGGTGAAACAGGATACACAGCAACAGAGTGCAAAATCCGGCAATGTCCGTGCGGATAATAAAAATGCAACTATTGTGCCGCGCAGTATAGAATTCAAAATGGAGTTCGAGACAGATCACGTTCGCGTAAATGGTAAGGTATCAATAGAAACAAAACTGGAGTATGAAATTCAGTACGACAAAAAGCTCTTTGGAATGAACTATCTGTACCAAAAAGTTATTACGACGGTAGAAAATAAAGGCTACATGACTGCTGGAGTAAAAGTTGGTAATGACAAGTTCACAGAAGGTCAGTTAGACAAAGCGGAAATTAAACTGGGCAGCATACCGTTTCCTCTTGGCGCAGGATTCTCCTGCTCTGGAGCTATCTATGTACCAGTTGAAGTTGGATTAGAGGGAAACGTTTCTGTAGAAATAACCAGCACGGTGAAATCAGGCGTTGTTTATTGCAGTGAAGGCGGAAGACAAGATATTGCAGAAAAGTCAATTACAATAGATGCGTTAAAGGCTGATGGAAAGTTTGAATTAAAGACCGGAATAAAGATTCAATTAAGCGTGGAATTTTTAAAAGATGTATTGAAAACATCATTTAATACACAGATAGGTCCTGATGTTAAAACAGAAGCTGAGTCATCATCTGTTGGAGTGACAAATGCTGATTCCATACATGCCTGCGGTGCTTGCCTAGACGGTAAGATTTACTTATTTGGAGAGGTAAAAGTAGATCTGACTTGGAAAATTACAGAAAAAATAAAGTGGACGATCTTTGATATAATATTAATGAAAATCGAAGGCGATCCGATTATGGAATTCTATGTTTCTTTGCGAAATGATGAAGATTCTCCGTTCCAAGGAAAAACAACGATAGGTTGGGGCGAGTGCCCAAATAAAAAGTACAAAACCACATTCCGCGCAATAGACGGCAATGGAAAAGAAGTTAAAGATATTTCTATTACGATACAAAGAAACGATGAAAAACAATATACAGCGCAATCGAGTAGACCAATTTATCTGTATGATGGAGAGTATACCGCTTCTTGTGTTGTAGATAATACGCAGGTACAGCAAGATTTCAAGGTAAATGATGGAGCATCTACGATTACTTTGCAGGCTGTCACTTACATAGCTAGTGGCCAATGTGGTGATAACCTCACATGGACACTGGATCAGAATGGACTGCTGCATATTTCAGGAACTGGAGAAATGTATAAGTGGTTGGGAGAGCATGATAATACTTGGTGGAATCTCGTAAAAGATATAAAAAGCGTTTATATTGACAATGGAACAACGACAATTAGTGATAGTGCGTTTTGTGGTTGTATAAACTTAATAAGTATTAAAATTCCCGATAGTATGAAAATAATTGATGTTGAAGCATTTCGAGATTGTTCGGGTTTAAAAAATGTAATAATCCCAGGTAGTGTGGAAAAAATTTCAGATTTGGCATTTTCAGGTTGTACTAATTTGGAAAATATTGGAATTCAAAATGGTGTAAAGACAATAGAAGGTGGAGCTTTTTGCGGTAACATGAGTTTGAAAAGCATAGAGATTCCTAGCAGTGTAGAAGAGATTGGCCGCAATCCATTCGACGCTTGCATGAATTTGGTTGAAATCTGTGTCGATGAACGTAATCCATTCTATTGTTCGAAAGATGGTATTTTATTTGACAAAGAGAAAACAAAGCTTATTTGTTATCCTGTAGGAAAATCTGAAACCCAATATGTTATACCAAATAGTGTAACGGAGATTAGTGACAGAGCATTCTATCGCAATAGTTTGAGAGATATTCAAATGCCTGATGGTATTATTACAATTGGAAGCGATGCATTCTACTTTTCAGAAGATTTGACAAGCATTAAAATTCCAGATAGTGTAACTAAAATTGGAACAGGTGCGTTTTTAAATTGCCAAAGTTTAGCAAGTATAGATATTCCGGATAGTGTGACGAATATAGGTCAATCGGCATTTGAAAATTGTATAAGTTTAAAAAATGTTAAACTTTCTAACAATATTACAATAATTATGTCGTGTACATTCCAAGATTGCAGCAATTTATCAAGCATTGAAATTCCCGATAGAGTGGAAACAATTGACGGCAGTGTATTTCATGGATGTACAAATTTAATGAATGTAAAAATCCCTAGGAGTGTAACAAACATTAAATATAATGCATTTAATGAATGTGATAAGTTATCTGATGTTTACTACAGGGGGAGCAAGGAACAGTGGAATCAAATCGATATTGAAGGTCAAAATTCTCCATTGCTTTCCGCGACCATTCACTACAACAGTTAACCACAAACCCGTCGGCGCATACCGGCGGGTTTCCTCTTTTCTCACATGAAAATTCACATGAAGTGCGCAATTTTTGGAAGAAATTTCGACAACTGGGGGATTTACTTTATTTTTAGATGCGAGTATAATTATAAGAAATTACAGTAAATTTCAGATTGAAGAACGTGAAGGGAGTCGAACTATCATGGCATATTATTTTTCTGAACCGTCCCATACCTTCAGCGAATACCTGCTGGTACCGGGATATTCTTCCAGTAAGTGCATTCCGGCGAACGTAGACCTGAAAACCCCGATTGTAAAGTACCGCAAGGGTGTTGAGGAGTGTCCGATCTCCATCAATATCCCGATGGTTTCCGCCATCATGCAGGCGGTATCCAACGATACCATGGCAATTGCTCTGGCACGTGAGGGCGGCATGTCCTTCATCTATGGCTCTCAGAGCATTGAGTCTGAGGCTGCTATGGTCGCTCGCGTCAAGAGCTACAAGGCTGGCTTTGTTGTCAGTGATTCCAACATCAAGCCGGATCAGACCCTCGGCGATGTGCTGGCACTCAAGGAAGCTACTGGCCATTCCACCATGGCTGTTACCGCAGACGGCACCCCGAACGGCAAGCTGCTCGGCATTGTCACCGGCAGAGATTACCGTGTCAGCCGCATGGAACCGTCCCTGCGCGTAGAAGAATTTATGACTCCGTTCGAGAAACTGATTACTGCACCGAAGGACACCTCTCTGAAGGAAGCAAACAACATCATCTGGGATCATAAGCTCAATGCTCTGCCGATTATCGACGAGAACCAGAACCTCGTTTACATGGTATTCCGCAAGGACTATGACTCCCATAAGGAAAACACGCTGGAGCTGCTGGATGCACACAAGCGCTACATGGTAGGCGCTGGCATCAACACCCGCGACTACGCAGAGCGCGTTCCGGCTCTGATTGAAGCTGGCGCAGATGTTCTGTGTATCGACTCCTCCGAAGGCTTCTCTGAGTGGCAGAAGCTGACCATCGACTGGATTCGTGAGCACTATGGCGACACCGTAAAGGTCGGCATGGGCAATGTTGTTGACAAGGAAGGCTTCCTGTATCTGGCAAAGTGCGGTGCAGACTTCGTAAAGGTCGGCATTGGCGGCGGTTCCATCTGTATCACTCGTGAGCAGAAGGGCATTGGCCGTGGACAGGCTACCGCTCTGATCGACGTGGTTCAGGCTCGTGATGAGTATTTTGAGCAGACTGGTATTTATATCCCGATTTGCTCCGACGGCGGTTTGGTATATGACTACCACTTGACGCTGGCACTGGCTATGGGTGCAGACTTCCTGATGCTCGGCCGTTACTTCTCTCGTTTCGATGAGTCTCCAACCAACCGTGTTGTTGTCGGCGGCTCCTACATGAAGGAGTACTGGGGCGAAGGCTCTGCTCGTGCAAGAAACTGGCAGCGTTATGACATGGGCGGCGACAAGAAGCTGTCGTTTGAGGAAGGCGTTGACTCCTACGTTCCGTATGCAGGCGCCCTCAAGGACAATGTCGGTATGACACTGGCAAAGGTTCGTTCCACCATGTGCAACTGCGGTGCAATGAGCATTCCAGAGCTTCAGGAGAAGGCAAAGATTACGCTGGTATCTGCAACTTCTCTGGTAGAAGGCGGCGCACATGACGTTGTTCTGCGTGATCCGTCCCGCAATACTGCACAGTAAGTTTTTTTCAATCTGATTTGGTACGATTTTCCGGCAGGCGAAAGCCTGCCGGATTTTTTATGGTCTTGACATTGCGAGATAAGCCCCGTATAATTTGAAGTAGTTTGATGCTGTACATCGGTACAGGGATACGAAGATTTGAAGATTGGGAGACAATAGTTATGGCAAAGATTCCATATAAAATTTATCTCAGTGAGGATGAGATTCCAAAGCAGTGGTATAACGTCCGCGCGGACATGAAGACACAGCATCGTCCGATGCTAAATCCGGCAACGCACAAGCCGGTACAGCTGGCTGATTTGGAGCCGGTATTTTGTACCGAGCTGGCAAAGCAGGAGCTGAACGAGACTGATCGGTATATTGATATTCCGGATGAAGTGCGTGAGCATTATCGCATGTTTCGTCCGTCTCCGCTGATGCGTGCCTACTATTTGGAGAAGGCGTTGGATACACCGGCAAAGATTTATTACAAGTATGAAGGCGGCAACACAAGCGGCAGCCACAAGCTGAATTCCTCGATTGCACAGGCATATTATGCCAAGGCACAGGGCCTCAAGGGTGTGACGACTGAGACCGGTGCAGGTCAGTGGGGCACGGCACTGGCAATGGCCTGCCAGTATTTTGATCTGGACTGCAAGGTTTACATGGTAAAGTGCTCGTATGAGCAGAAGCCATACCGCAAGGAAGTGATCCACACCTATGGCGCAGATATTATTCCGTCCCCGTCCATGACCACGAAGGTAGGCCGTGAAATCAACGAGCGTTTTCCGGGCAGCACCGGATCTCTGGGCACGGCAATTTCCGAAGCAGTAGAATATGCAACTACACACGAAGGCTATCGCTATGTGCTGGGCAGCGTGCTCAATCAGGTACTGCTGCATCAGAGCGTCATTGGTTTGGAAGCAAAGGCAGCAATGGAAAAGATTGACGCGTATCCGGATATTGTCATCGGCTGTGCAGGCGGTGGCTCGAACCTGGGCGGTATTATGTCCCCGTTTATGGGCGATAAGCTGACCGGCAAGGCAGACCCGTATTTTATCGCCGTAGAACCGGCTTCTTGTCCGACACTGACCCGCGGCAAGTTTGCCTATGACTTCTGTGATACCGGCATGGTAACGCCGCTGGCAAAGATGTACACGCTGGGCTGCGGCTTTATCCCGTCTGCAAACCACGCGGGTGGTCTGCGCTATCATGGCATGAGCCCGATTCTGTCTCAGCTGTATCATGATGGCTATCTGAATGAAGCGCGTGCGGTTGAGCAGACTTCCGTCTTTGAGGCAGCTGAGATGTTCGCAAAGATCGAAGGCATTCTGCCGGCACCGGAGTCCTCTCATGCTATTCGCGTTGCCATTGATGAAGCACTCAAGTGCAAGGAGACCGGTGAAGAAAAGACCATCCTGTTCAATCTGACAGGTACCGGTTATTTCGACTTGGCTGCTTACAAGGCATACAACGAAAAGACCATGAGCGATTATATTCCGACCGATGCCGATTTGGAAAAGGGCTTTGCGACCATTCCGCATATTGAAGGCATTCAGGACTAAATAAAAAATATTTTTGGAACAACGATGTCCCGTTTCTCTCCCATGCGGAGCAGAAACGGGACTTTTTTCTCAGAAAAGAGGTTGGATTTATGTTAGAAGAATGGATGAACACGCCGTGGGCGCAGGAAGCACACAGAGCAAGCATAAAAAGTCTGATGACGGCGGCACAGCAGGGCGAGTCTGTCCATCCGGCGTTTGCTGCGATGGCGGTACAGCTGGATGAGATAGACCGTGTGCTGTTGGATCAGTTGCGAGAACAGCGGCATATTGCGATACTGGATTGCTGTCTGAGTCGGATGACGCGCGATAAGACCTTCGCGGGACGCAAGGAGGCGGAGCGAGGCACAGAAATTCCATTGATTTCCCATATGACGCTGTTCATGCCGCAGGATGGAGATTATGAACAGGTGCAGGCGGCACTGGACAATTTGCAGCGGCTGCACCTCATATCCATTCGTATGCAGTCGGAGAGTAAGGCACCGGCAGAGGTTGCAAACAATCTGTATGAAGATATTTATCTGCTGTTTGAACAGGTTATTGAGAACACAAGAGAACAAATTGTGCAAAAAAATCCGAAGTGCAAAGAGCGGAGCGTTCGCTTGTATCCAGGAGAAATCGTGCTGACGGCGTTGGGCAGTCGATTTTTGCGTGTTTGCAAATGGTGAGTGCCAAGGGCTTGACAACATCCGGTAAAGTTTGTTATACTATATAAGCTGATTTGCCGCTGTGGCGGAATTGGCAGACGCAAGGGACTTAAAATCCCTCGCTGGTTTACAGCGTACCGGTTCAAGCCCGGTCAGCGGCACCAGATCGGAGCAATTGTTTAGGCAGTTGCTCCGATTTTTTTGGCGCCGAATAGGCATGATAAAAACCACTCGTTCAACGAGTGGTAGGTAA
>CAVAJF010000012.1:0-63037 GCA_963588905.1 Eggerthellaceae bacterium | reverse complement strand
CCAGCTGCATGTTATCAAGAGCTACTACACCGGGGAATATCTTCGTCGTATTTTTTAATTCTACTACATATTCACTCATTGATTTTCACCCTTTTCTCTGATGCCCTGTCTAAAAGGCGATGCCCTTACCGATTGTTCTTCGATAAGGGCATCCCATATACTACTTGCTTGTTTTTCGCCCTTTTGTGTATTACTTCAGGTACTCAGCCAGCTGGTCCAAGCGCTCCTGTGCGGAGTCCTTGTCAACGATACCAGAACCAGAGTCAATGAAGGAATCCAGCTTCTTGCCATTCAGATTGTCTACTGCTGCCTGTACAGCCTTGTAGCCCATGCCGTAAGCGTCCTGGATAACGGACATGGTTTCCTGACCTGCCAAGATAGCTTCGCATGCTGCGCGGTCGCCGTTAAAGCCGAGGAAAATAGTGTTCTCGTATGCCTTATTGCCCTTTGCTGCGCGAGCTGCTGCCATAGCCATATCGTCGTTGTTTGCACAGATAATTGCTACGCCTTCCGGATGGGTCTGCATGATAGCTTCCATGGAGTTTACAGCCTTATCTGCTACTGCGTCTGCATACTGGGTTTCATTCTCAAGGAATGTACCGCCAGCCTCATTGACGCCCTTCTTATAGCCTTCATAACGAGCGGTGTTGGTCGGGTCGCCCTGTACACCACAGATTTCAATGCACTCGATCTTTTCCCAGCCGGCCTTCTTTGCAGCTTCTACTGCTGCCTTGCCGCCCTGTGCTGCTGCGTCTTCGTTACCGGTACCGATGAACGAAACTACCTCAGGTGCATCGAAGTTGGTATCAACGGCGAAAATCGGGGTCTTAGTTCCCTTTACCAGAGTTGCTGCCTGATCGCCCTGCAACGGAGCGATGATGATGGAATCATATGCGCCGGACTGAACATCCGTCTCAATCATGTTCTGCTGCTCATCATATGCTGTCTCAGACGTTGCGCCCTTGACGTCAACGGTTACGCCGAGATCCTTAGCCGCTGCTTCTGCACCAGCCTGTACATACTGCCAATACTCAGCAGATGTCGTTTTCAGGATCATACTGATCTTTGCACCGTCTGCGCTTCCGCCGCCGGAGCCCGCTGCCTTGTCGCCGCCAGAAGAGCTGCCACAAGCACACAAACCTGTCATCATTGCGCCTGCTAAAAGCATCGCTGCAATTCGCTTCATTTTCATGGTTCATTCTCCTTTTCTCTGTTCACAGCAGTCTATCTCTCTTGTCGTCTGCCATGCGTTTCTATGTATGCATTGTACCTTTTCATTTCGTGCAAATAAATAACATTTCTTGCTATTGAGTTTAGAAAACGTGCTATTTTTCGTTATTTTTATCGTATTGTACAAATTCATCCCCATATTTTATGTGCAATATAACTAATTGTTTTTCTATCGTTTTTGGTTTCCATTATACTTTTGTTATTTTTTTGCAAGCGCTTTATAGGTTCATCCTTTGACATCCCATACGCTCCATGCTACAATTCTGACGTATTCTCAATGGCGATTCTCGTAAGGAGGAATCCCTATGCTTGGTTTTGAAGCTGGCACCTGCAACGGATCGGATCTATATTTTCAAAGCCCTTCTGAGCAGGCACGCAGTATGTTGTTCTATATGACATCCTGTGGCTACTATTATACAGACAAAGACTATCAAATTAACCGTTCTCATTATCCAGACGCACGATACCTACTCATATATATTCGCAGCGGGCAGCTCTCTGTCACCGCCAACAGCCGCACGATGATCGCGCGACGCGGACAAATTATTCTGTTAGACTGTTCCGTTCCGCATACATACCACACCATCGATCATGCAGAATTTGTTTGGATTCATTTAGATGGCAGCAATTGTCCGCAATTGTTTGAGCAGGTGCGCAGCTTATATAACTCCCCTGTGTTTGACTCTTCCAGCGCCACAGAAGTCCACCAAATTATGCTGGATATTCTATATGCTTGGCGCAACAATCAATTTATCCCAGAGGCGCAGCTGTCTCTGCGGCTCTATTCTATCTGGATCGCACTCATTACTGGCAATGCCACCCAATCGTATCCGGACACCGGCAATGCACAAACTGCCACCGAGGCTGCCATCCAATATATCGGCGAGCATTACGGAGAGTCTCTGACGCTTCCCGAGCTGGCACGGCACGTCAATATGAGTCAGTTTTACTTTTCCCGCCTGTTTAAGAAGCAGTGCGGCTATTCCCCGCACGAATATATCATCCTCGTGCGCATCAATCGAGCGAAGCATTTACTCAAAACGACAGATCAGCCAGTGAAAGTAATTGCAAATAGTGTCGGTTATCCGAACATCACCACGTTTAGTAACCTGTTTTCATCACGGGTTGGCGTTTCCCCCAGTCAATTTCGAAAAAATCCGATTTGACATAAATGCGCTTCTTTACGCCATTCTATACATAAAGAAACCACGTTTTATACAACCTGCACAATTGAGGCTATGCCCGTTTGTGCAGGTTGTATTTTTCTCTAAATAAATGATAATTTATGTATAGAACATGAAAACTCTATGCAATGACATTTCTCGATTTTCGCCGTATACTATGGGCACAGTCAAACGAGAGACACAAACGAAAACCAAAGAAACAAAACGTTTCTCCCTGATTTTCAAACCTTTCAAGGCTGTAAAGAAATTAGTAAATGTATGTTAATCACCATTGAGAGAACATTTTTTAGGAGGAAAAGAAAATGAAAGAAATTCGTATTGGTCTGGTAGGTTCTGGCTGGATGGGCAAGGCTCATTCCTCTGCACTGGCTGACGCTGAGATGCTGTTTGGTCCTGACTACGGTGTTGCATCCTTCGAGATCGTTGCTGACGCAAACGAGGAAGCTGCAAAGTCCGCACAGAAGAAGATCGGCTTCAAGCGCATTTCCACCGACTGGCATGACGTTGTAACCGATCCGAACGTTGATCTGGTTGACATCGCTACCCCGAACGCTTTCCACTACGAGGTTGCTAAGGCAGCTCTGGAGAACGGCAAGAACGTATACTGCGAGAAGCCGCTGTCCATCTCCGCTGCAGAGTCCAAGGAACTGGCTGAGCTGGCAGCTCAGAAGGGCGTTGTAAACTACGTTGGCTTCAACAACACCCAGAACCCGGCAAACGCTTACGTTCGTGAGCTGGTTCAGTCCGGCGCACTGGGCAAGATCATGCGCTTCACCGGCACTTACGACCAGGATCAGCTGCTGGACGAGTCCCTGCCGATCACCTGGAGACACATCAACAAGCTGGCAGGCTGCGGCGCTCTGGGCGATCTGGGTTCCCATCTGCTGTCTATCTCCCAGTTCATCATGGGCGACATCACCAAGGTAAACGCAGTTGCTACCACCGTATTCCCGAAGCGTCCGAAGTGCGCTGGTTCCGACGAGCTGGTTGACGTTGAGAACGAGGACATCATGACCTTCACCGCTGAGTACGCAAATGGCGCAATCGGCCAGATCGCTTGCTCTCGTGTAGCTACCGGCCGTAAGAACTACCTGTGCTACGAGATTCAGGGCACCAAGGGTTCTGTTCGCTACGATCTGGAGCGCATGGGCGAAGTTCAGGTATACTTCCAGAGCGACAACGAGCGTGATCGCGGCTTCCGCACCGTTCTGCTGAACCCGAAGATGAAGGGCTACTCCGCATTCCAGCCGGCAGGCGGCATCTCCATCGCTTACAACGATATGAAGATCCTCGAAGTACATGCTCTGTTCGATGCAATCACCAACGGCGCTGACTACACCACCGACTTTGAGTTCGGCTACAAGATCGACCGCACTGTTGCTGCTGTTATCGAGTCTTCCAAGACCCGCGAGTGGGTTGACGTAAAGTAATCGTCACAGAAGAAATATCCGCCACTGCCGAACCGTGTTTCGGCAGTGGCTCCAGAAAATAGATGGAGGAAAGACTATGTCTATCAAAATTGGTATTGCTCCGGATTCCTGGGGCGTATGGTTCCCGGCAAGCGATCCGAACAATGAAAAGCAGCCGCAGTGGTGGCGCTGCCTCGACGAAATGAAGATCGCAGGTTACGACGGCTGTGAAATTGGCCCGTGGGGCTACATGCCGAACGACAACCCGCAGGTTCTGAAGAACGCTATCGACGCACGCGGCCTGACTCTGGTTGGTGCTACCGAAGGCGGCAACTATCTGGATGACGCAAATGTTGAGCAGATGCTCAAGGACATTGACGACATCTCTGCCCTGCTGAAGCACTTCCCGTCCGCTAAGTATATCGTTCTGCTGCCTCCGATGTACACCAACCTCGCTACCGGCGAGCTGGAAATGAACCCGGAGTTGACCGACGAGGAGTGGGCTAAGTACTGTGCAAACGTACAGAAGTGTGCTGACCGCTGTGCTGCAAACGGCTTCCAGGGCCTGTTCCATCCGCACGTTGACAGCCATGTTCAGACCGAAGAGCAGATCGAGCGCTTCCTGAACGACACCAACGTAGATCTGTGCTTCGATACCGGTCACCATGTATATGGCGGCGGCGAGCCGATCTCCTTCTACAAGAAGTGGGCTAAGCGCATTCCGTACATCCATTTCAAGGATTGCGACCTGTCTGTTAAGGCTAAGATGGACGAAAACAAGTGGTCTTTCGCTAAGGCTGTTACCGAGGACATCATGGTAGAGCCGGGCAAGGGCAGCATCGACTTCGCAGCTATGCATGACGCTCTCGTTGAGTGCGGCTATGACGGCTGGTGCGTTGTAGAGCAGGATCTGTTCCCGGTTAAGTCCTTCGACGTTCCGCTGGAGAAGGCTACCATCGGTCGTGAGAACCTGCGCAAGGCTGGTTTCTAATCTCTTCTCTGATCCAAAATCGATTACACCTTCATTATACTCTCTTCTCTAATACTTCATCCGATTAAAAATCCACAGCGGCTAATTCTATACAGGAGAAGCGCTGTGGATTTTCCACCTTATATACATAGATATTTATTTATATATGTATAATTCTAGATTTATAAGAATTGAAAGAGACAAAGAATTAGGATAGAATAAAACATAAAGTAAGTGAAGTTAGGAAAGGAAAAATATCATGGTATTTACACTCGCTTCCTTTGTCGCTGTCACGGCGCTGGTTGCTTTTATCAGCTGGCTCAAGACACGCGGCACAGATGAAACCACGCAGGAAGGTTACTTCCTCGGTGGCCGAAGCCTGCCAGGTATTGTTATCTTCGGTTCCCTGATGATGACAAACCTGTCGGCAGAACAGTTGGTAGGCCGAAATGGCCAGGGATATTCCGTTGGTATCACCGCAATGGGCTGGGAAACCATGTGCCCGGTTGCCCTGACACTGATGGCATTGTTCTTCGTACCGCGCTATTTAAAGCTCGGTATTGCAACTATCCCGCAGTTTTTGGAAGACCGTTATGATCGCGCAACCCGCGTTCTGGTCTCCTTCATCTTCCTCGTAGCATATATCGTTACCATGCTTCCGCTGGTTCTTTACGCTGGCTCGGTAGCTATGGAGCGTATCTTTAACGTTACTGAATTGCTCGGCGGCAATCGCTTCCTTGCAACAACCATCATGTGTATTGCCCTCGGTGTCATCGGCGGCATCTACGCAATCTTCGGCGGTCTGAAGGCCGTAGCCGTATCCGACTCGCTCAACGGCGTTATCTTCATCATCGGTGCTGTTGTTATCGTTCCGATTCTCGCATTCGTTATTCTCGGCGATGGCAGCCTGACTACTGGCATCAGCCGCATGGTTAATGATGCACCTCCGGGACACCTGAATGCCATCAAGCCGTGGAACGCACAGGCACCGGAAATTCCGTGGCCGATGATTATCCTCGGATGCAGCATCAACCACATTTCTTACTGGTGCACAAACCAGTCCATCATGCAGCGTGTACTCGGCGCAAAGAACCTGAAGGAAGCACAGAAGGGTGCTCTTCTCACCGGCTTTGTATGCGTATTCTGCCCGCTGTTCCTCGTAATGCCTGGTATTATTCAGCGCATCCGCGACGGCGGTGTATTGACTGATTTCGACATGGCTTACCCGACTCTGATTCATGACATTCTGCCGACTCCGGTCCTCGGATTCTTCGCAGCTGTTATGTTCGGCGCAATCCTGTCGTCCTTCAACTCCGTACTGAACAGCTCCATGACCCTGTTCACTCTGGATATTCTGCCGGTTATCTCCAAGAAGGAGCGTACCGCACAGCAGCAGATCACCATCGCAAAGCGCTTCGGCATTGTTCTTTGCCTGGCTTCCATCGTTATCGCTCCGTTCCTCATCTATCTGCCGGCAGGCATCAGCACCTTCCTGAATCAGATGTGGGGCTACTACGGCGTACCGGTTCTGGCTATCGCTCTGATGGGTATGCTCAACAAGAACATTCCAAGCTTCGCACCGAAGCTCACCATTATCGTTCACATCATTGCATACGGCGTCCTGATGAATACTGTTCCGCTTCACTTCCTGTACTTCGAAGTAGGCGTATTCTTCCTCGACCTTATCCTGCTGTGGGCTTGCGCTAAGATCAAGCCGCGTCCGGTTCCGTATGAGATGAAGAACTTGGAAGTTGTAGACATGACCCCGTGGAAGTTCCGTTACCCGCTGGTAATCGCAACCTTCGTTGTACTGGCCATTGTTTACATCACCTTCTCCCCGCTGGGAATTGGCTAAATAAGATTTACCCCACTTTTTCTATTCTCTCTCATATTTTCAAAAACAGAGCAGCTCATTTTCCCGAGCTGCTCTGTTGCTTTATACACTTGCACTAACAAAAACGCACCGGATAATTTGTTTCATCCGATGCGTTATGTATTTATGCCTGTGCGTCCTTCAACTTTTGATATATCTCACTCTGTCCGTCAAAAGGCGTTCCGAAATCTAAACAAAGTGTATCACCAATCTGTGCTGTCACATAACAGATCTGCGCAGTCTTATCATAATTCACGGACAACGTAACCGCATTTTCCTGTGAATTGTTTCCGTTCAAATATCCGGATAAACCACCGGCAAAGCATTGATCTCCATTGTCCAACTTTATTTCTGTGAGCCTGCCTGTCAGAGGTATCGTATCTGTAACACCGTTTGCCGTAATCGTGGCTTCAGCATTCACGCTGGCATCTGAATCCGAACACTCTTGAATATCCAATTGCAAAAAGCTATCGGAATCATTCGCAAGGGCATTCCATTCGGTAAGCGTGAGACCATACTTTCTTTGAATTGCTACCTCATTATCTGGTGTATTCATAGATACTGTGCACACAGGCAGCGTCAACGAACATTTTTCCAAGAATACCGAAGTCTGCTCCGCCTGCTGTTCTTGAACCACAGGTTCCTTCTCCTGCTTCGGTGTTCCACAGCTTGACATAAGCAAAGCAAGAACCGGCAGTAACAAAACCGCAGAAAAGGCTCTTTTTTTCATAGATATGCTCCCTATTTAATGGTTTTGAACGTCGTACTCACGGTGTTATAGTGTACAAAAAATAATATAAAATCAAATTTATTTTGTGTATTTTTATTATATCTGATGCACTCTCCATTGTCAACAATTATATATACGGCTTCAACAGCCCTTTATTTTTCGGCAAGCAAATCAATTGATATGCCGCCGTTGCCTCTTTATCGACAAGCGGAACAATCGTTCTGTCCCGCAAAACCTCTTGCTCTTCCCATCCGGCCAAATTCGTGGTAAAGCACAGCAGCGTAGAGCTCCGAATCAATTCTTCCAAAGCGAAGGCATCTGTCTGCACGAGAAATTTCGAGGCAGGCATTTTCTCATGGCACAGATTGCTCCAAAAACCAAGCTGATCGCGCACCAAGCAATTGAATCCATTGATCTGTTCAAAGGTCAGCGTTTTTTCTCGCGCCAACGGATGGTTGTTCGGCACGCAAACCGACAATTGTTCCCGCAAAAACGGTACAACAAGCAAGCGTTCATCGGCAAAGGCATACGGCAGGATGCCAATTTCACAGCTGCCGGACACGACCTGCTCGATAATCGTTGATACATCTTCCAATTTCGACGAAATTGTATTGTCCGGATACCGAGCAGTCAGTGCAGGCAGCAGCGACCACAACGGCGCGGGCGCGCAGGACGAGACATGGATGGTGTGCAGGCTTCTGTCAAATGCCTGCACCATCTGTACGGCATGGTCTGCATCCTCTAACAGCTTCCGCGCATACGCGACCGCCCGCAGGCCGGTCTCATTGCAGGCAATGCGATTCTTCCCTCTCGTGAACAACGACACGCCAAACGCATCTTCCACATGATGCATGGTGCGCGTCAGGGTTGGCTGAGAAATATGCAGCTGTTCTGCCGCTTTTGACAGGGTTCCGCAGTCTGCAAACGTCACAAACTGCTGTAATTCCAACAAATCAAGCATTGCTCCGTCTCCTTTACTATTCACAATATGAATGATAGATTCCGATATTGCTATTGTACACCGGAGACAAATGCATGTAAACTATAGACAGTAAGATTATTGATGCAAGGAGGATATGATTATGGATTATGTAACACTGAACAACGGCGTGAAAATGCCGCAGCTGGGTTATGGCGTGTATCAGACCCCACCGGAGGACACAGAGCGCTGTGTGCTGGAAGCCATCGAAGTTGGCTATCGCAGCATTGACACCGCACAGGCATACGGCAACGAGGAAGGTGTCGGCAATGCCATCCAGAAGTGCGGCCTGCCGCGGGAGGATCTGTTTATCACCACCAAGATTTGGATCTCCAACGCCGGTTATGAAAAGGCAAAGGCTTCTATTGCAGAATCTCTGCGCAAGCTCCAAACCGATTACATTGATCTGCTGCTGATTCATCAGCCGTTTGGCGATTATTACGGAACCTATCGTGCTATGGAAGAAGCATACCGCGCAGGCAAGGTTCGCGCTATCGGTGTTTCCAACTTCTATCCGGATCGCTACTTGGATCTGGCGCATTTCGCAGAAATCAAGCCAGCTGTCAATCAGGTGGAAACCCACGTATTCCAGCAGCAGAAAATTGCCAAGGAATACCTGAAGAAAAACGGCACACAGATTATGTCTTGGGGTCCGTTCGCTGAAGGCAAGAATGATTACTTCAACAATCCGGTTCTCAAGGATATTGCCGCTGCACACGGCAAATCCGCCGCACAGGTTGCCCTGCGTTTCCTGCTGCAAAGCAATGTCGTTCTCATTCCGAAGTCTGTACACAAGGAACGCATGGAAGAAAACTTCAACGTCTTTGATTTTGCCCTGACCGATGAGGAAATGGCACGTATTGAAGCATTGGACACCGGCAAGAGCCTGTTCTTCTCTCACTACGATCCGCAGACCGTTGAATGGTTTATGAGCATTGTATAATAAAAGGTATATGGTGTGATAAAAAAGCCTGTCGCTCTTTTTGAGCGACAGGCTTTTGCTTAATCTATGTGTTGTATGGAATACGCTCCCGCCGCCGCAACAGCTTGACGCAGTTGTTCTTCATGCACTTCTTTCTCTACAAAAACTTCCGTCCATGTGTCAGTAAATCGTACTTCTGTCACATCGTCTATTTGCATCAGTTCTCGTCGAATCGCTTCGCGGTCGATTTCTCCTGCCGCCCCGCTAAGATACAATACCTGATAGTCCATGCGCTGAATTTTAAAAATAACCGGTCGGGTACCATCTGAACAGCAAGTAATCATGACACGCTCATCGTTCATCCAGCCGCGCATAATGGAACCGCCCTGCAAGCCAGTATAAATATATCGCGCGATGGCATCCCATGCTTCCGAGCAATGCGGAAGTTCACTCCCGCCTGCTATCGTATGCGCCGGATAGGCACTCTTCGTCAACGTATGCTGTCCCATGTGCCAAAAATCATCCGCCGTTCCATACCGTTCAAAGATAAACGTATCTCCCACGTGATAGCACGGACAGGCTCCAGCGTTTGGATCTGCACAATACTGCTGTTGAAGTTCTGGGTACAGTTTTTTGTCAATAACGGTTACTTTTACTTTGTGTTGCATTGTATTCTTCCTTTCTCCAATTACACAAGCCGTACAGAAATTTCCGTGACAAATTCGTCTATGGAATCCACCACAAAGTTATCCACTACAAAATGTTCCAGATAGGTATCATCTGTCCGGAGCTTTTTTGTTTTTTCATAGGCAAGCAGTCGTTCATAGGCTTCAGACAGTGTATTCCAATGACCGACATGATAAGCCGTCAAATACTCTCCCGCCGGAAACGTCAAACAATGCGTGTTGTTCGGCTTTTCTTCCAGCAGCAATCCCGCCGTATCATAGACATCATACAAACTGCAAGTCAAATTTTCTTTACTCTGAATATAGGCAAGGTCATAATCCATCGGCATTCCTTCCTGTTCCAGCTCAAAAATCATCTCTCCGGTCTTTTGGTAATACGCCCATTCGTCATCCGGCGACACCGAAGCGTACAAATAATATCGCTCCGGAAACGTCTGTATAGAAATCTCTTCTGTGTGCAGATCTTGAATCGCTTGAATTTTCCGTGTTCTCTGTGCCATCCAGTTTTTCATCTGCTGCAATTTTTTGATCTGTTGATCCAATTGCTTCTCTCGCTGTTCAAACACCTGTAAAATGCGTTCCGCACTGCGATGCCGCATAAATTCTCGAATTTCTTTGAGCGGCATTCCCAATTCTCTCAGCATGAGGATCGTATCCATCACTTCGACTTGATTGACAGAGTACTGCCGATACCCATGTTCCGTCACGACTTCCGGACAAAACAGCCCTATTTCATCATAGTGAAACAGAGTTTCTTTCGTCACGCCCATCAATTTGGCAAACTCTCCTGTTGTCATGTAAAGATTTCGATTCATTGTTTCTTTTTTCTCCATTTTCTCTTGACTATAGGGTTACCCTATAGGATATACTGTCAAATGTCAAGTAAAACATCACGGAAAGGAGCTTTTCTTTTTATGAGTTCATCGCTCAACCAGCGATTTACGCCTTGGTCTCTGTTAAAATTTGCAGCGCCGTCTATCATTATGATGATGTTTATGTCGCTGTATACGATTGTAGACGGTATTTTTGTCTCTCGTTTTGTCGGCAGCAATGCGCTGTCCTCCATCAATATCGTCTTTCCGGTCATCAACGTTGCCATTGCCGTGGCAACCATGCTCGGCACTGGCGGCAATGCCATTATCAGCCGCTATTTGGGTGAAAATCGTCCCCAAAAAGCAAACGCCTGTCTGACACAATTCGTCTGTGTCGCTATTGGTCTGAGCATCCTGTTTTTGGCTGTTATCTTAGCCTTTACCACGCCGCTTTCCCGTCTCCTGGGTGCCAGCGATATTTTGCTCAACGACTGCAATACGTATCTGCGCATCTTGGGTCTATTTGTTCCCGCCTGTATGCTTCAGGCTTTGTTTCAATCTTATCTTGTGACAGCTGGGCGCCCCAATTTCGGTCTTGCTTTGACCATCGGCGCAGGTATCTGCAATGCCGTATTGGATTACGTGCTCATTGCGGTCTGCCAATTCGGCGTTGCCGGTGCTGCCATCGCCACATGTATCGGTCAGTGCATCCCCGCCGTTGTCGGTCTGTTCTTTTTCTTTTTGAATAAAAACGGACTGCATTTTACGAAGTTCTCTTTCCACAAACGTGAGTTACTGCAAGCGTGCTACAATGGTTCTTCCGAAATGGTCTCTCAGCTGTCCATGGCGATCGTCACTGTGCTGTTCAATATCGTGTTGATGCGCATCGCCGGAGAACATGGCGTCGCCGCCATTACTATCTTATTATACGGCGAGTTTTTGTTTAATTCGTTCTATCTCGGATTTTCTATCGGCATTGCCCCTATTGTCGGATTTCAATATGGCGCACAAGACAAAGTGCAGCTCAAGCGCGTGTATCGCATCGCCTTTGTCTTTGTTATCATTTCTTCCGTTGTATTACTGGGCACTGCGGAAGGTTTGTCCCGTCCGATTATCACCATATTCACCAATGATCCGGAGACATTCCCGTTGGCCCTGACCGGTTTCCGCCTATTTTCTATCAGCTTTTTATTCAGCGGATTCAACATTACCTCTTCGGGCTTCTTTACTGCTCTGTCCAATGGCAAAGTATCCGCTATCCTCTCCTTCTGCCGAACCTTTGTCTTTACGATGATTTGCCTGATGATTCTGCCGCATTTTCTCGGCATCAATGGCGCTTGGATCGCCGTACCGATTGCAGAGGTATGCACGCTGCTGATCTCCTTGTATATGCATCAAAAATATTTCATTCGTTCGGGAAAACAAAATTATTTTGCACTATAAAGCAAAGCCGCGGCAAGTTTCTGCCGCGGCTTTTTTCGTCCTATTACAACCAGATGGTATATAGACCGATCATCATTGGCATAGTGACAATAGAAAAAATGGTGGTCAACACATACAATACACTGGATTTCGCAGCATCTTTGTCATACAGCTGTGCCATGGAAGTCACGGTCGCACACGCCGGTGTGATGCAGGCGAGATACACAGTCAGCAGAATATTTTTTCCGTCAGCGACCATGCCGGTTGCATGAACCAGTTTCATGAGCCCCAGCAACGCAAGAGGATAAACGATCAAGCGCAAGATCACCGTCTTATAATTTTCCAAGGCGGCAAACACTTGCTTCATCGGAATGTCTGCAATCACCATGCCTGCCAGCAGCATTCCCATCGGCCCAACCATGTCGCCGGTCATCTGAATGGTATCATCAATTACAGATGGCAGCGTGATATGACAGAGAAACAACACAGCGCCAATCAAAATAGAAATGACATTGATGTTCCACAGAATCTTTTTCCACTGAATGCCCTTTTCTGCCGTCAACTTGCTTCGGCAGTGCGTCCAAATCAAAACCAACTGTACGACAAGAAAACCGCAGGAATACACGACATATTGCTGTCCAAGCAACGCTTGAATGAGCGGCACGACCAAAATACCCGCATTGGTATAAATCACGGTTAACTGTTCGATGGTGCTCAAACGACACGATCTGCGCAAAATTGCTGTGAAAAGCAAAAACAGGGCGTGGACAATTGCCGCTGCCGCAAAGGCAAACAGTAATCCTGTGCGCACCTGCGGGGAATCGTCAATCTGAAATGCATGAATAATCATACAGGGAATGACCAAATACACCAGAATCACAGATACGACTTTACTCTCCTGCGTTTTGAGCAGTCCTGTTTTTACCAGTGCATATCCCATGAACATAATCAGGAAGAGTTTTGCAATTTCTTCCATCAAAATCAAGCTGATTTGCATCTATTTTACCTCTTTTTCTGCTTTTTCTTCTATTATAGCACAGCTGTAAAGAGGCAATCTGTATCTCATTATACGCTTGTCATGCGATGACGGCTCTGCACAATTCTTGCTTCTTTCTCTTCCGTCATATTGGCAATGGCAGCATCTAATTTCTGTACAATTTCCGCCTTTTCAAACGGCATATGCACGACAAATGGCATTGAATTGGTCGATGTTGCAGAAAAAACAACGATTTCATTGTTCATATGTGCCAGCAGTGTGCGGAACTCATCCAGCCGTTCGCGTTCGGTGACTTCCTCGAAGGTTCCAGCCTTCCATTCTTCATACAATTCCGTCCCCGGCAGCAGTGCCAACGTCGTGAGAATCATCAAATACGGGTGCAATTGATTGAGCAGAGCTGCGGATTTCTTTGCACTTTCATGTGCCTTTCCATGTCCAGCCAAGCCGCCCAGATAAATCACGCGATAATCCACACCAGCTTGCTCCAGCTTTTGGCAGCCTTCTAAAATATCAGCGGCAGTATATCCTTTTTTGGTATGCGCCAGCACCTCATCATCGCCGCTCTCGATGCCGACAACAATATCTTCAAAACCCAATTCCTTGAGATATTTCATATCTTCGACGCTGCGGCGCAGCAAATCATCGACACGCGCATAGGTAGAAATTCTGCCCTCCGGCAAATATTTCTTAAACAGCTTTGCCAGTACCGCCAATTTTTCTGTAGACAGCGCATAGGGGTTTCCGCCGGATGCCCAGACTTTTTTGGCATGTGGATACCTTGCTGCCGCCTCCTGCAAGTCTGCTTCTACTTGCTCCAGCGGCGCCACGCGAAACGGGTAGCCATCATAAAAATTGCAAAATGTACAACTGTTGTGGGTGCATCCCACCGTCACTTCAATAAATACACTGTCAGCATCCGTCTGCGGACGAATGACCGGTCCATTGTAATGCATAGGTTCTCCTTTTTTATATTGATTGTAGCTGTGCGCCAAGTTCTTCGACCTGTGCCAGCTGCGGACAGACTGCCATGCTGCCCTTTTTCTCCATATTCGGGATGGCAATAATACCCATATCTTCCCATTTCAAATAACTTGTCATTGCCTTATATTGTGCAATGGCCGCATCAAACACATGATCTGCACCGGCATTGAGCAGCAAAGCTGTTTTATGAAAAGGAAAACCCGTGCTGCCGCCTGCATACAGTCGGTCAATCGTCGTTTTCATCTGTGCGGTGATGTCAAACCAATAAATCGGAGAAGCAAAGACCAGCATATCCGCATCGCTCAATGCGGCAAATACCTTTGCCATATCATCCTTTTGCACGCATTCACCGTGATGAGCAAAACAGTATTGACATCCCAGACATCCGTGAATGTTCATCGCTGCGACATCCAGCAAAACCACCTCATGCTGTGCTCGTCTCGCCCCTTTGGCAAATGCTTCTGCCATGATCTGCGTGTTGCCGCCTTTGCGCGGGCTGCCGGTTAAAATTACAATTTTCATTGAAACATCTCCTTTTCTTCATCATACCGTAACACCCATAAAGAATCAATAGGGAATGTGCGGATACGCGAAAAGCAGCCGCCCCACGCAGCTGCTTTTCTTGTCCGTTATGTGATTTTACCTCTCTTGTATCGTGAAGCGACTGACCTAGCAGTGCTTATTTTTGTAGCCCTCATTATATTTGCCTTAAATATTACAACTTTAATATAGCATAGCAAAAAGTAGTTTACTGTTTCAACTATAAGAAAAACCATACGATAAAATTATTGTTAAAACAAAAAATTCCGAAATAACGCCAAATAAAGCAATTTCTTAAAATTCCTTTATTCTGAACTCTTTCAATTACTGTTTACTTATTTCGTGATAAAAAAACAATTGTCTAAACATAGAAACTCCTGCGAACAAATCATTTTAAGCATATTATGCCAATGTTAAATTTAACTGTTCCGGTTTTTCCTTTAAATCATTAATTCGACTCCTTACCTTAGCGGATAAATCGTCTGCTACCTGTTGTAAAAATTCTATACATCTTCCTTGGTTCCACAAATTAGAATCAACATCATTTTGATAATTTTGAATAATTATCGGTAACACTTCTGTATATAAAACCAGAATAATTTCTGCAATACGCTCATAATTCGTATGATTTTGAAGCAATTCTCCAAGATATCTCTCTTCAGAAACCAAGACAGTACTTTTATTATTCAATGTCACACCAATATTAGTATGATTTCTATATGCAAGGTCAATATTAATCTGGTTTAAATTTTTACTCTCAATTAGAAAAGAAAGTGTACTTATAATATTCATCACCGACTCTCCTTCTGCGCTAATGGTAGTCAATGAATCTTCTGTATCACCCTTAAAACCTCGAATTGTATTTATTGTTAAATTCTCAAGATAATCATTTCCACCTTCAAGAATATTTTCACTATTATATACTTTACTTATCAACCATACAAACTTATCTGCTGTAAATGGCAATTTATTTTTTACAACTTCTCCTTTTCCAGTATAAAATAGCATTTTTCTGATAAGTGTCATCGCTCCTGAATTTCGATTAATTATATATTTCACTTTATCTGAAACAACATACACAATAAGAAATCCTGTTTTTTTAGTAACAGACTCATCATCCACTTCTACACCAACAGGTATTTGATCAACAGAAAATGTAAATAGATTATATTCTACATTTTTACCATTAAAAATTCCTCTCTTATTCTGAGGAAATTGCTTAACAATATCCCAATTAATATATCCCATAGAAGTATCGGACTGTTCGTCTTCATGAACAGCCTGTAATTTTCTTTCCACTTCTTGAATAGTTGATCCTGTTTCATCAGTCCATCTAGTTATGGTCATCTGTATTGATTAACACTCCATTCTGCACCGTAAACCCATTTGTTTCTAAACTAATCCTTCTTATTTTTTTCTTCATCTGAGGTTGCAACTTTATTGATATATTATTTTCGCTAGTATTTCTAATTAATGAAATTCTACTTGCATGCCTAACATTTTGATTACTGACTCCTGTTTCTGGTAATATTCTACTAAAATCCCAAATTAATAAATTTTCTGTATAACTTAATACTTCATCTGAAGCGTTAATTTGTGCCGATATCCACGATGGTAATCCCATCTGCAACTCACATCTTCTTAACCTTCCCAAATTTCCTGTCAGCTTTATATCACATTGTATAACTGCAACTCCCATATTTTCATCACATATCACAGTAGGAATATTTACCCCATTTCTATCCGTTTCTGATTTAAAAAAGATACATACAATTTTTGCCTTTTTAGAATCAATATACTTCTCGCCAAATCCGTATAATGCTTCAATAAGGGCTAAATAAGCAGTCAAACCAGCCTCATATCGATAATCTTCTGGTATAAACGTAATATACCCAAATATATTAAATCTGCTCAAAACCAAAACGGTAACAAAGGGAATAAGAAGGGCTTTTAAGAGTCTTTTTATTATTGTGGATACGTTCACTTAATACATTCTCCCACTATCTTTGAAATTGATTTGGAAACACTATCAAAATCAATTTCGGAAACTATTATAATTCCATTTACTTGTACAGAAAATAGACTTCCATTTCCCGACATATCTCTAAAACTAACTTTTTTTATTTCTATAGAATCGTTCTCACTTAAAAAAGATATCTTTTTCCTAAGGATATCCCAATAAGCCCTATTTTTTTTCATCGATTCTAAAATTTGAACAATATCACACTCCAATTCATCTTCTTCAGTCATAAATTCTATTGAAGTCACTTCCACATTTTCACTAAGCATATAATGTTCAATTATTTTTATCATTATATCGGAGGTAATTATGCATTGATGATACCCTTGCTGTAATATATCCTGAATAAAAGCATAATAATTCTGTTTCTCATCGTATAAAAAACAACAAATCCTATTCGTAGATAAATTTTTGAACAATTTTCCAAATTTATTAGTCATACAGTGCCGCCTCCTTCTCTATTTTATATAATTATACTACCACAGTTTCTAAGAAAAATAAATATCTACACCTTCTTTTATTTTTTTATTTTTATTAGACTCCAGCAAGAAAAAAATCCCCCGGTTTCTCACGAAACCGAGGGATTTTCATGTATAAAGTTAGCTATTTTTTGCGGAGTGAAATCCGAATTACATAACACCCTGAGCCTTCATTGCCTCAGCAACCTTCAGGAAGCCTGCGATGTTTGCACCTGCAACCAGGTTGCCCTCGCAGCCATATTCCTTAGCAGCGCTGGAAATGTTGTGGTAGATGTTAACCATGATCTGATGCAGCTTGCTGTCAACCTCTTCGAAGGTCCAGGACAGACGCTGAGAGTTCTGGCTCATCTCCAGAGCGGAGGTAGCTACGCCGCCTGCGTTTGCAGCCTTTGCCGGAGCAAACAGAATGTTGTTGCCCTGGAATACAGCGATAGCTTCCGGAGTGGACGGCATGTTAGCGCCTTCGCCAACTGCCTGAACGCCGTTAGCAACCAGTGCCTTTGCGTCCTCTTCGTTGATCTCGTTCTGGGTAGCGCACGGCAGAGCGATGTCGCACTTAACAGTCCAGATGCCCTTGCCCTCGAAGTACTTTGCAGACGGAACTGCCTCAACATACTCCTTGATGCGGCCGCGGCGAACTTCCTTGATTTCCTTGACAACGTCCAGGTTAATGCCGTTCTCGTCAACAACGTAACCGTTGGAGTCGGACAGAGCGATAACCTTTGCGCCCAGCTCGGTAGCCTTCTGGGTAGCATAGATTGCTACGTTACCGGAACCAGAGATAACAACCTTCTTACCCTCGAAGGAAGTACCGTGATCCTTCAGCATAGCATCAACGAGGTAGCACAGGCCGTAGCCAGTAGCCTCGGTACGTGCCAGAGAGCCGCCCCACTGGAGACCCTTACCGGTCAGAACGCCAACGTACTCGTTGCGAATGCGCTTGTACTGACCGAACATATAACCGATTTCACGAGCACCAGTACCAATATCACCAGCCGGAACGTCGGTGTCAGCACCGATGTGACGGCTCAGCTCTGTCATGAATGCCTGGCAGAAACGCATAACTTCGCCGTCGGACTTGCCCTTCGGATCGAAGTCAGAACCGCCCTTGCCGCCGCCGATCGGCAGGCCAGTCAGGCTGTTCTTGAAGATCTGCTCGAAGCCCAAGAACTTGATGATAGAAGCGCAAACAGACGGATGCAGACGGATGCCGCCCTTGTACGGTCCGATTGCGGAGTTAAACTGATAGCGGAAGCCACGGTTTACCTGAACCTTGCCGTTGTCGTCAACCCAAGCAACGCGGAACTGTACGCCGCGCTCCGGCTCAACGATGCGCTCGAATACGCCAGCCTCAACGAGGTCCGGACGGCGCTCTGCTACCGGCTGAAGAGATTCCAGAACTTCATATACTGCCTGCTGGAACTCCGGCTCGCCCTGGTTACGCTTTACTACGGTGTCATAGACACCCTTCAGATAGGTGTTCGTAATAGCCATTTTTGTTTTCCTCCATATATAATGGTTTAATCACATCTTCGAGTATCATCATACCACAAGAATGGCAATTTGAAAATACAAAAATTGCAAAATTCATAATTTTTTTCTAAATTTCTATTTTTTCCGTTGTTCCCCTCCTTATTTTTGTGTATTCCTTCCTCATTTTGGGTAAAAACAATAACTTTTTTCAGTTTTCTTCCGTCTTTGCATGTATTTATGTTGAAAAAGCACAAAATGAATAATTTCTTGCATTTCTATTTTATACTACTTTTTAAGTAGATAATTCAAGATTTTTCCCTCTCTTTCTCAAGATATGCTCATCTGTTTACTTTAGCCAGACAGTTTTTTTGCAGGATATTCACCTCCATGTTGCAATTCCGTCTTTTTTCTGGATTTGATACTGTTTTTGTATGATTTTCCCATTTCATTGACTTTTTCTCCAAAAATGCGTATGATACATACAGATTGATTTTTCCCGAGAAAGGAGGATTTTTTGAGCAAACCAGAATTTTCCACGCATGATTTTGCGTTAAAAACCGGCAGAAAAGTACGGAAATCTGTCTTTCGTTTCTTGTTCAGCCGACTGACGATCACCGCCGTGCTGCTGGGGCTGCAATTCTATGCCGTTATCTACGCCCTATTATTCCTGCGCGGCCGCTGGGTCATTGCATACCAATGTCTCAAAATACTCAGCCCGATTGTCATTATCTGGCTCATCCGTAAGCCTGACAATCCCTCATATAAGATTCCGTGGATCATTATTATTATGTTCTTCGCTCCGTTCGGCGCACTGTTCTATTTATTTATGGGCAACACGCCGCTCAACCGTGCTCGATTGGTCAAAGTCAAACCGATTCGGACGCAAGCGATTGAACAGTTCCGCGCCTCGGACACCCGTACCCTATGTACGACCATTCCTCAGCATCGGCGTACCTGTGAATATCTATATCGTATCGCGGAAATGCCTGCATGGAAAAACACCGCGACAGAATATTTTCCGCTCGGAGAATATGTATATGATTCCATGCTGATGGAGCTGAAAAAAGCCAAACGCTTTATCTTCATCGAATTTTTTATCATCGAACGCGGTGTCATGTGGGATTCCATCTTGGAGGTTCTACAGCAAAAAGCCGCAGAGGGTGTCGAAATTCGGCTCATGTATGATGATGTAGGCTGTATTTCTACGCTCCCACATCACTACGACAAAAAGCTCCGGGCGATGGGCATCCAGGTTGTTCGTTTCAATCGTCTGTTCCCCCTCATCTCCACGTACCTGAATTATCGAGATCACAGAAAAATCTGTGTCATTGACGGCAATGTTGGCTATACCGGCGGTATCAATCTCGCAGATGAATACATCAACGAAGTAGATCGCTTTGGCCACTGGAAAGACACCGGTGTCAAGCTGTCTGGCAGCGGCGTTGCCAATCTGACTGCGATGTTTTTACAGCTGTGGGATTTCTCCGTCAAACAGGACACGAAAAATTTGGAGGACTATCAGCCAACCAAGCTGTATCCCAGCGATGGCTTTGTCCAGCCGTTTGCAGATTCCCCACTGGACAACGAAAACGTCAGCAGAGATCTGTTCCTCGACATCATCAACAGCGCAACGCGCAGTGTGTTTATCACGACACCGTATCTCAGCTTGGATAATGAGATGACAACCGCCCTGTGCTACGCCGCAAAATCCGGTATTGATGTGCGCATCTTGACGCCGGGTATTCCGGATAAAAAGCTCGTCTACTCGGTAACCCGCTCGTTTTATCGGGAACTCGTCGAAGCCGGTGTCAAAATTTACGAATATACACCGGGATTTCTGCACGAAAAAATGATTGTCGCCGATCACGACATCGCGGTTGTCGGAACCATCAACATGGATTTCCGCAGCTTTTATTTGCAGTTTGAGTGCGGCTGTCTATTTTATAAGTCATCCGTTGTCGACAAGATCCGCGATGACATTTTAGACACGATTCAAAAATCCCGTGAAATCGACAAGCAATGGATCAAATCGTACCCATGGATCAAATCCATCTGGGGTTCTCTGGTTTCCTTGTTTGCCCCGCTTCTATAATATAGTGAATAGAGACGCAACTCCCCTCGGAAACATTTCTGAGAGGAGTTTCTCTTTATTCTGCCACAGACAGGATTGGTTTTCTCTGTCTGTCCAGCAGGCGACTCGCCTCATACGCGCCGCCATAGGTATGTATTATATAGGTAATGGCACAGTCGCAGTTCCTTGCCATCCATCGGTTTCGTTCACTGATGGCAAAACGTCTCGGCACCGTTTCCAATCCGTCGGGGTAAATGGAATCATCATAGATTTCCTCCAATTATTCATCATTTTCTCGCTTCATTATAGGTCAATTCCACCCTAATATAAATAGGTCTATTTGCCATACTTTACTTGAGGTGAAGTATGATGAACAGACTAAAAGCCCTGCGAAAATCCCGTGGATATACACAGATTAAGATGCAGCATTTGACTGGCATTGACCAAAGCGATTACTCCAAAATCGAAAACGGCAAACGATATTATACCTTTGAGCAGTGCAAGCGAATTGCACTCGCGCTCAACACCAGTATGGACTATCTCGCCGGACTGACAGATTGCCCTGCTCCCTATCCCAGAGATTGCGAATAGCTTGAGTTACCTATATGCAGGTAACTTTTTTAGTTTATATAGTTTCTATTCCATTGTCAACTATATAAAGTCAATTCATTTTCGTTCTCCTGATATGATAATTTTAACCATGTAAGGGTAACATAAAGTATCAGGAGAAATGATATGGCATACTCTGAACTATTCGCCCAACGTATCCGGGAGCTGTGCGAAGCACGCAATATAACCATCAATAAATTAGCAACGTTAAGTGGCATCAAGCAGTCAACGATAGATAATATCATTCAGGGAACCAGCAAAAATCCAACCGCCAAGACCCTGCACCGCATCGCCAACACATTTAATATGACGCTGAGCGAATTTTTAGACTTTCCAGAACTCAACGACTACTCATTTGACGATCATGATGACACGGAATAACAAACGCACCAGCTCCTTGGCTCTCCCTCTGGGAGAGCTGGCATTTGCGCAGCAAATGACTGAGAGGGCTAAGCCCGCAAATTCATATCAGAGTTACCCTAATTCGTCAGGGCCAGTCGGTTACTCCCTCAGTCTTGCCGCAAAGCGGCAATCCAGCTCCCTCATAAGGGAGCCTGCCCTCTCTGTCGCTCCGCGACATCTCTCCCAAAGGGAGAGACGAGTTTAGATCGTGCGTAAGAGAAAAGCAGACCATCCGCGAGAATGGTCTGCTTTTTTCATTCGGCTTGATTGGGAATCTGCCGTCCGGTGTGATCCATGGTGTAATTCTCGGTATAAATGAGCTTGGATACCGGAAGGAACGAAAACCCCTTGGCTTTGAGTCCTTCAATGACATCCGGCAGCGCGGCAGGGGTATTGACCGCCGCATTGTGAAACAGGATAATACTGCCATTTTGCGCATTTTGGACAACTCTATTCGTGATTTCAGATGGTGCCGGATTCTTCCAATCCAGCGAATCCACATCCCATTGAATGCTGTACATGCCAATTGAGCGCATCGTAGAAACCACGGTATCATTATAGTCTCCGTATGGCGGACGAAACAGCGTCGGCTGCACACCGGTAATCGCTTTGATCTTTTCATTGCAGCTTTGTACTTCCGCCGTCATCTGCTCTGGGGATAAATCCGGCATATGCGGATGTGTCGCAGAGTGATTCATAACCTCGTGTCCTGCATCTGACAGGGCTTTGACGGATTCTGGATATTTTTCTACCCACTCTCCGACGACAAAAAATGTCGCTTGAATATTATCCTTCTTTAAAATGTCAATGAGCTGCTGCGTGTCCTCATTTCCCCACGCCGCATCAAAGGTCAGCGAGCAAACTTTCTCTTTGCGATCTACGCTGTAAATCGGAAGCTCTCTTTGCGCCGCAGAAGCACTGATCCAATCTCCTGTACAAAAAACCAGACAACCTGCACAACACACCACAGCAACTATCAGCAGTGCAAACGCCATTTTCTTGCCGGATATTACCTTAAAATAGCACATTTCACCCACCTCAGTGTATCTTACGTGCATAGTTTGTACATTATACCGCCGCTCGCACTTGTCTAGTTCTCTGTACGCTGTCACAATTCGCCGAAGGAATATCTGGTGATTCTGCCGTGAAAAAAGTCGTGCTTTTCCCTTGCAATTCGAGGCATATCATGGTAAATTTATAAGCAAGGAAAGCATCATGGATGCCCACTTACGAGTACGTCTTTTAAAATTGGTTGGTCAAAAAACAGCGGATGCTGGCAAAAAGAAAATCGCCAGTTGCAATCCGCTTTTCTTTCTCCCAATTGCGTGCACGTGAACGCAACATGCAAAAGCCTTCCGCGCATTGTACCTTTATAATTTCATAAAGGCATAGAATACGATCCTATGCATCCATAACAACAAAGGAAAAGGTTACTCAGATTCGATTCCGAATTTCAAAGACTACTTTTGTATGACTTTGTTTTTCCCATACCGAAAGATATGTTCTTTTATGGAGAGAGTGTTATTTAGAGAATTTTAAAAGCGATCTTTTGGGGAAGCAACATGTGAAACAAAAGGAAATATAAAGAAAGAAGGAAAAATAAATGGGTTTTCTGAACTCCAACATTTGGGTTATTATCTCCTTCTTGGCCTTCACGATCTTAGTAGCAGTCATTGCTAGTGTAAAGACCAAGGGCGATAACCTCGAATCCGCAGACGGATACTTCCTCGCAAGCCGCAGCCTTCCGGGCTACGTTATTGCAGGCTCCCTTCTGCTGACAAACCTGTCTGCTGAGCAGCTGGTTGGCCTGAACGGCCAGTCTTGGCAGACCAACATGAGCCCGTCCGCATTTGAAGTTGGTTCCATCTTCACTCTGCTGTTCCTGGCTCACTACTTCCTGCCGCGTTACCTGAAGATGGGTACCACTACGATTCCGGCTATGATGGAAGAGCGTTTTGGCAAGGGCGTTAAGCTCATGTTCTCCGCTATCATCGTATTGATGTACTCCTTCCTGAACCTGCCGGTTATCCTGTACTCGGGTTCCGTTGCATTTGTAAGAATCTTTAACTTTGACAAGTTGTCTATCTTCAACGGCAACCAGTTCGCTGCTATTGCCGTTCTGTGTGTAGTTATTGGTATTGTAGGTGCTTGCTACGCAATCTTTGGCGGCCTGAAGGCCGTTGCTGTATCCGATACCATCAACGGTATTGGTCTTCTGATTGCAGGCTTCCTGATCCCGTTCATTGCTCTGGCAGTTCTGGGTCACGAAGTTGGCGGTTCCGGCATTGTTGATGGCTGGTCTTACATCCTGCACAACGAGCCGGAGAAGCTGAACGCATGGTCCGCTTGGAACTCCGCTCAGCCGAACCTGCCGTGGCCGCTGATCTTTACTGGTATGCTGTTCTCCAACCTGTATTGGTGGTGCACCAACCAGTCCTTCGTTCAGCGTTCCCTCGCTGCTAAGAACCTGGCTGAAGGTCAGAAGGGTGCCATCTACTGTGGCTTCCTGAAGTGCCTTGGCCCGCTGTACCTGATTTTCCCGGGCATCATCGCTTATCATATGCCGTCCATCCAGGAGACGATCAACAGCTCTTCTTCCCCGATCGACATGGCATATCCGGCACTGATTGCACACGTTGTTCCGACCCCGATCATGGGCTTCTTCGCAGCAGTCCTGTTCGGTGCTATCCTGTCCTCCTTCAACTCCGTTCTGAACTCTGCTTGCACGATGTTCACGCTGGATATTGTCAAGGATACTAAGATGGGCAAGGGCAAGAACGACGCGCAGCTGATTAAGATTTCCAAGTCTTACGGCACATTCGCAGCAATCATCTCTATCGTCATCTCCCCGTTCGTTATGTACGCAAACGGCATCACCACCTTCCTGAACTCTCTGGCAAACTTCCTGTCCCTGCCGGTACTGTGCACTGTTCTCGGTGTTATGTGGTTCCGCCGCGTACCGAAGTTCACTCCGTATCTGATTACTGTTATCCATTTCGTTGTTTACGGCGCATTCCTGCTCCTCAAGCCGTGCTACCCGGGAACTACCGAAGAGATCCATTACCTGTACGCAATGGCTGTTCTGTTCCCGCTCTACCTGCTGATTATGTTCATTCTGCAGAAGGTTCGCCCGTGCGAAGAGTATGTCGTACCGGATGTTGGTGCAGTTGACCTGACTCCGTGGAAGTATCGTTGGCATCTGACCATTATCGGCCTGATCGTCGCTGCTGTCTTCTACATCGTATTCTCCCCGCTGGTACTGGCAGCATAAGCTGCTTTCCAGCTCTTTGCCCCAATGGTAACTTTTAAAATTACATAACACAATCTCCAAGCCCCCTGCAGTTCCTGATGCAGGGGGCTTTTTTCTATCCATCTGAATTTTTTTCAATCAAATCAATATTTTTCCATCCATAGCGAAGAATAGACAGCAGCATAGATGCTTCGCTGACAATCTCATCTGCTATTCCCGCCCAAGAACCAACGATTACATCATATATGATCCACAGCGGAGAATTGATACACATACCAACAAGCCGAATTTTCCGTGCACTGTATGTATATCCGCCTATCGTTGCGGCAATATTTGCCGCAACCGGAAAGATTGACCACCATCTATCCCATGTGACAACCAAAGCTGCTACTTGCAGAATACAAAGGATACTGCACATCTTTTTGCTTTTCAGGAACGGATTCTCGCTCCCCAAGCAAAAAGATCGAACCGTGTTCAAAATGTAGCTCATGCCGCCGGTAATTGCTCCCAACAGCAATAAATGTACGGTATAGCAGACATACGAGACAAATTGCACGCGAAATAATGTCTTGTTGCTCTTAAATTGATAGGACAGGAAAAATAATATTGTCCCTAAAAAGCCAATGGCTTGTATTGCTATCGCTTGTCCTGACATATGCATCTCCTATATTCCGATTGATGAAACCGAGTATATCATAATATCGATGAAAAGAACATCCCTGAAAGCGCAAACATCCCATGTCCAACACGAATTTCCGTGCAGACATGGGATGTTTGATTTATTTGGAATTTCCCGGTGCGTCTTGATCGATATTTCTCGTAAAGATCTGCTCTCTGCTGCTCTTCCAAACCAGATACAAAATATCATCGCCGTACATCACGGAGACATCCTCATCGACAGAAGAGGTTTCTTCTTTGAGGTGCAGCGTCTTGTAATCGTCGCTCAGCGTGTAGGTGCCGTTGCCCTTTTTACCCTCATTGTTGGTCTCATAGGTACCGTCTTTGTTAAACTGAATGGTCGCACTCTCGTGTCCCTCAAAATACCATGTGCCGAGAATTGTCGTCTCATCAATGGTCGCCGGTGGATCTCCAATGTCTTCCTGTGTGTAGGTACTGCGGGTACAGCCGCACAGCATCAGCGCCGCCATAGCAACAAACGTAAGCACGATCCATATTCTTTTTTTCATATCCGTCTCTCCTCATGTATTGGATTGCTTTATTATTATAGCAGACGAGCCTGACAAATTCCACCGGGCATCTGCGCAGCATGATGCAGCAATTCGCAGTAAGGCATAGACCTTTTACACCAACGCTCTCATCGGTTGTAACAAAAATGCTTGCTTTTTTTGTCCAGCCATGCTAGATTAAAATAGATAGAACAACCGCTGTGACTATGTGGTACAATCGTTCTTTCGCATATCTGCTGGAAGGGGCTTCAACATGGCTGTTACACTCAAACAAATCGCCGAGCTTGCCGGTGTATCCCGCGGCACGGTAGACCGCGCACTATACAACCGCGGCCGCGTCAAACCGGAGGTCGCAGAGCGAATCCGCAAAATTGCAAATGATCTTGGGTATCAGCCAAACCGTGCCGGCAAGGCACTGGCCATGACGCACCGACCGATGAAATTGGGTGTTATCGCGCAGGCGACTGAAACACCGTTTATGCACCTGCTTCGCTCAGGTATCGACGATGCCGCCAGAGAAGTCTCCAGCATGGGCTGTGAGGTCTTGGTGCGCGAAGGCATTGGTTTGGATGTTGACGTGCAGCTTCAGCTCATTGACGAACTGCTTGCGGAGGACATCAGTGGTCTGGCTATTTGTCCGGCGGATGATCCGCGCATGAAAAAGAAAATCAATGCGCTGGTAGATGCCGGTATTCCGGTCGTAACCTTCAACGCAGACATTGATGACACCAAGCGCATGTGTTTTGTCGGACAGAACAGTGAACTTGCCGGTCGTACCTGCGCGGGTCTGGTCAACGCCATCACCAATGACGGCGGACTGGTTCTCCCCATCTCCGGTTATCACTACAACCATTCGCACGCCCTGCGCATCCACGGCTTTTGCGATGAAATCAAAAAGAGCTTCCCCAACCTGCGCACCCTGCCTGCCGTATACTGTCAGGACGATGAACTCACCACACAGGAGCTGACAGAGGAAACGCTGCGCCGCCATCCGGATCTCAAGGCCATTTACATGGCCGCCGGCGGTCAGACCGGCGTGTGCCGTGCGCTGGAGCGTATGGGCTGCACGGACACCGTTCGCGTCATCTGTTTCGACCTGATACCAAACAACATCCAGAATCTGCTTGACAGTCGTATAGACTTCTTGATCGGACAAGATGCGCACACCCAAGGGTTTCAGCCGATTATGCTACTTTTTGACCGCGTTTTCTCCGGAAAATCGCCGGAAACCCGCTATTTTTACACGGATATTTCCATTAAAAACAAATACAATGTGTAATTTGACCATACTCTGCCCGCTGTTTTTTCTCGAAAAAGCAGTGCGGCAGATTTTTTTCGTCAAAATTTATAAAAAATCCCAGTCGTTTTTCGTCACTTTGACGTGTGTGCGTTCACGTGAACGCAATATCAAAATTATTTTTAGAAGCCGAAAAAGTTCATTTTTTCTTCGATTTACTCGCTTTTGGCGCCTTTCTCCCCGTGAAATTGGCGATTTTTCGCAGCTCGTCTGGTGTTTCTGTACAAATATTTTTATTTTTGGGCATTTTGTTCTATTGATTTGCACAAGAAATTCCGCTATACTTGAGTCACAACAACAGAGAACACCGGTACAAAACCGGTTCGTAATTTCGATTTTGGAGATTTTGGAGGTTTTTGACATGGATGAACTGAAAATCGCTCTGGTCGGCTGTGGCATGATCGGCAAGCAGCATATCGACCGTATTCAGAACAGAATCAAGGGTGCTACCGTAGTAGCAGTATGCGACGTATTCGAGGCTGGCGCAAAGGCAGCAGCTGAAATCGCAGGTCCTGGCACCAAGGTTTACACCGACTCCGCTGAGGCTATTAACGATCCTGACGTTAATGCAGTCGTTGTTACCACTCCGGGCCAGTTCCACAAGACCCCGATCCTGCAGGCTATCGCTGCTGGCAAGCCGGTATTCACCGAGAAGCCGCTGACCAACACCGCTGCTGAGTGCAAGGAAATCGTTGACGCTGAGATGGCTTCCGGCAAGCATCTGGTACAGGTTGGCTTCATGCGCCGCTACGACCGTGGCTACAACCAGGTAAAGGAACTCATCGACGACGGCAAGTTCGGTGCTCCGATGATCCTGAAGTGCACCCATCGCGCTGACGGTGTTGCTGATGACTACACCACCGCAATGGCTGTTACCGATACCGCAATTCACGAGATCGACGTTCTGCCGTGGCTGATTAACGACGAGTGGGACGAAGTACAGTGCATCATGCCGAAGACTTCTTCCAAGGCTCATGCAGGTCTGAAGGATCCGCAGGTCATGATTATGAAGACCAAGACCGGCATCGTAACCATGCTGGAAGTAAACGTAAACTGCGGCTTCGGCTACGACATCAACTGCGAAGTTGTTTGCGAGAACGGTGTTATCAACCTGCCGTGCCCGTCCTTCCCGACTGTACGCTTTGCTAACAACGTATCCACCAAGATCGAGGACAACTGGATCATGCGCTTCATGGATTCCTACGATGTAGAGATTCAGGACTGGGTTGACCACGCACTGAAGGGTGAGACCGGCGGTTCTTCTGCTTGGGACGGCTATGTAGCTTCCATCACCGCTGACGCTCTGGTTGCTTCCCAGACTTCCGGCAAGGCTGAGAAGGTTGTTACCGGCGGCACTCCGGACTTCTACAAGAAGTAATTTTACTTAGACACAAATCGGATGAAAATATAAGAGAGCAGATGCTGCGGCATCTGCTCTCCGACAACAACAAGGAAAAAGGAGATTACACATCATGCTTAAGATGGGTTTTAACGAGGGTTGCACTTGGGATGGCAACCGCGGTTGTGCAGATCAGTCCCTGATGGCTGACCTGAAGGCTTGCGCAAAGTATGGCTTTAAGGGCATCGACATTCGTTTCGACTGCCTCGACAAGTATCTGGCAGAAGGCGGCACGCTGGAAGAGCTGAACGCATTCATGAAGGCTAACGACATTGTTCCGCTGTCTTACAACGCTCTGTGCTTCTTCAACATGAAGCAGACTGCTGAGGAGAAGCAGGCAGTGATGGATGAGCTGGACGACATCATCAAGAAGTGCGCTGCACTGGACTGCCACATGGTAGTTGTTGTTCCGTCCTGCGACCTGAACGAGAAGGGCATTGAGGCTACCCGTCAGGAAATCCGTGACGACGCTGTTGCTGTTCTGAAGGAAATGGTTAAGAAGTGCGAGCCGACTGGCCTGAAGCTGTCCCTCGAGTTCTGCGGCGCTCCGTCCATGTCCATCAACACCTTCGATGACGCTTACGAGATTGTCAAGCTGGTTGACTCCCCGCTGATGGGTGTTACCCTCGACCAGTACCACTTCAACGGTATGCGTTCTGACTGGTCCAAGCTGGAGAAGGCTGACGGCGACAAGATCTTCGTATGGCATCTGAACGACACCGAGGACGTTCCGGCTGGTGCTGGCTACAACACCGATGCAAAGCGTCTGTGGCCGTCTGACCCGCGCGGCTGCCTGGATCACAAGCGTTTCGCTGACACACTGAAGGAAATCGGTTATGACTTCGAGAACGGCTTCATCACCATGGAAGTATTCCGTCCGGATTACTACGAGATGACCACCGACGAGAACATCAAGACCGCTGCTGAAGAGACTGCTAAGCATATCCAGAGATACTGCAAGTAAACTCATCCGGTCAAAAGACCTTTAGACTGAGCAATCAGTCGCCCCGCAGAGCGTATACTCTGCGGGGCTTTTTTACGCCTTCATATTCCCAATGCAACGTAGTCATCAATCAGCTCATGAAAATGAACCAGTGAGGCCTGAAAGTCATTCATGCGCGCCACCAGTGCCTGTGCAGACCATCCATTTGTCGTAATCTGATCCGCCCGCGCAGCAGGCACACCGTCTTGCAGAGCCAGCACACCGTACCATGTGCGCTGGCGGTCATCTTTCTGTTCTGTGCGGATATATGTAAGCATGTCCTACTCTCTCCTTTGCTCCTGATTTCTTCTCAGTGTAGCACATCCCGCACAAAAAGGCCGTCGAAGCAATTCCTCACACGCAAAAAAGCAGCACCGGTGTCTGTTCTTTCACCAGTGCTGCTTGTATTTTTTTAATCCTCAATGACTTCGTCCGCAAAGCCTGCGACCTGCTGTACCAGATGCTTGTGATCGTGGATGGTATCCTGCAACAGTTCGGCATCATCCATCAGATTCACCCATACGGCGTATCTGCCGTCATGATGCACGGTAACTTCCAGCTCCGGCCAACGCGCCGCCATCTGCGGCGTATAGCGGTCGTCCTCTGCAAATAAAATCTTTGCTGCCTGCTTGATGTGGTCTCCGATAAAAATCAGGCGTTTCATCCCTGCAGCATCTCCCCAACAATCTTGTTGACGAGCTTGCCATCTGCCTTACCCTTGACCTGCGGCATCAGGTGCTTCATAACCGGGCCCTTATCGCGCATGGTCGGCGCAGTGATCTCCAACTGATCCAGAACGCTCTGCACCAGCTTGTGGATTTCCTCCTCGTTCATCTCTGCCGGAGCGAATTCCTTGTATACATCCAGCTGATACTGGCACTCCTTGCGGATGTCCTCGCGGTCAGCCGGAGCGGATTCCATCGTCTCGCGGGTCTGCTTGATTTCCTTCTGAATGATGGCGTTTTCTTCGTCCTCCGTCAAATCAGCACGCTTGTCCTTTGCTTTTGCCTTGAGCGCGGACAGCAGCAGCGACAGCGCCGCCTTGCGATCTGCATCCTTTGCCTTCATGGCAGCCATCATCTGCTGCTGTACTTCTTTTGTCTTAGACATGATTATTGCCTCCTGTTTTTTCTACAATATAAACAGCAACGGAACGCAGGGCTTCCCTTCGTTCCGTTCCAAAAATCCTGTTATCCAAATCGGTGGGAACGGAATAACTTCTGAAAAAATCCGCTTTTTTCTTCCGATTTGTCTTCTGTTTCCGCATGATCGACCGCGATTGGCTGCCAAGCGGTCTGTTCCGGTTCTGCATACGCTTCGCCGGTCTGCACACAACGCAGCATCTCTTGCAGACGCGCTTTATCAGCCTGCGTTTGCGCCTCGCGCATCTGTGCGAGCAAATCAATCAGCCCGTTCATATTACAGCTGACAGACGGATATGCATCCTGCATCTGTTCGGAAATCGTCTGCCGGGCGCGGCGCAGTGCCCGTTTGATCTCAATCTCCGGCTGAGAAAGAATCTCCGATGCCTGCGGCGCAGAGCATCCCTCTCCGCACAAGAGAAGCAGCGCAAGCCGTTCCAGTCTGGGCAGCTCACACATGCGCTGATACGCTGCCTGCGGCTGTTCTGCCAGTGCCGGAATGCCGGTTCCCTTACCGTCTTCCTGTTGCAGCAAGACCGCATACGACTGTGTACCAATCCACACACGCAGATCGCTGGGGGAGCGCAGAGCCTGTACGGATGCCTGTGCATCCCGATAAATCTGTACAACGGCTTCGCCCGGCTTGGGACATCCCAGCATCGCCGCTGCCAGCCAAACATGCGGCACCGTATGCCAAAACAGACAGATAAAGCCGTCCTGCTCTCCTGCCTTTGCGCGTACAATTGCCTCAGCCAGTGTCATCGCAGTCCCTCCTTCCTACCTGTCTCTATCATACACTTTTTTGCTGTGATTTTCCATTGTTATTCGGCAAAAAATCGCATGGCCACGCGGGCAGCCATGCGATCCTTGCAAATTTTCAATCAGCGTCAGTCGTCTTCCTCATCGGACATATCATCCTCCGGGATGTTTTCCTCTTCAAAGGACACTTCGGTCAAATCGCCTTCCGGTACATCGGCATCTTCAAAATCCTCTGCCAGAACTGTATCGGGATCTGCCGGTTCGTCCTCATCAAGAGACGACATATCAAACTCCAACTCTTCGCCGCACGCCGGACAAGAGATATTTCCCTGCTCCAGTGTCGCTTCATCGATGTAGATTTCCTCGCCGCAGCTCGGACACACAACCTCGAACAGTTCATTGTCCGGATCATAGATTGCATCGTCCTCATCGACGTCCTCTTCATCGTAAGAGTCATCGTCATCATAAATGTCCTCAATCATTGCATCGAGAACACCCTGCAATGCATCGTTTTCCTCCTCCAGATCGGTGATGGACAGCGCCATATCCTCCAGAAGCGTAATCATCTCCTTGAACAGACGGCCTTCCTTTTTATCCACGTCGATGTCCAAACCTTCAAATAAGCCGCGAATATATGCGACGCGTTCGGTTACAGTCATGGTTCCATTCCTCCTCTTCGGATCAATGCTGCACAGTCAGCTGATGGTATTTTTTACTTTGCGCGTGCCAGGTACTCGCCGGTACGGGTGTCGATCTTGATCTTCTCGCCCTGATCGATAAACAGCGGAACCTTTACCTCAGCACCGGTCTCAACGATAGCCGGCTTCAGTGTGTTGGTTGCGGTGTTGCCCTTGAAGCCCGGATCGGTCTCGGTGATCTCCAGCTCTACGAACATCGGCGGCTCAACAGCAAATACCTTGCCCTTGTAGGACAGGATCTTGCACATCATCTCTTCCTTTACGAAACGGAAGTCGTCGCCCAGAGTCTCCTTGGAAACCGGCTCCTGCTCGTAGGTCTCGGTATCCATGAAGTAGTACAGATCGCCGTCGTTGTACAGGTACTGCATGTCTCTGCGTTCTACGAAAGCTTCCTCAACCTTATCGGTCGGGTTGAAAGAACGCTCGGTTACAGCACCGGTAATGACATTCTTCATCTTGGTACGAACAAAAGCGGCACCCTTGCCCGGCTTTACGTGCTGGAACTCGATGACCTGCAATACATTGCCATCCAGCTCGAAAGTAACACCGTTACGAAATTCGCCTGCCTGCATAAAACAATTCCTCCATATAAAACAAGTTATAAATTTTCAGTAAATCTCTTATTATTTTACCCTATTATATCAGCTTTTGCAAGTCTTACTTGCAAATTGTCAGCTGTTTCGGCGCATTTGTCAAATCTCGGCATCCATCCGGCGTAATGCACAGCATATCTTCAATACGAACGCCGAATCTTCCCGGAATATAAATGCCCGGTTCTGCCGAAATAATGTTGCCTGCGCGCAAAAGTTTTTCATAGCGCGGCGCCGCAAGCGGAAGCTCATGAATATCAATGCCAATGCCGTGGCCGAAGCTGTGGCCGAAGCACGTGCCGTATCCCTCTGCCGCAATGATGTCACGGCCTGCCTTATCGACGAATGCACCGGTAACGCCCGGTTTTGCCGCAGCAATGCCCGCCTCCTGCGCACGCAGCACAATATGATAGACCTTATCCATCTCTTCCGTCACATGGCCGACAGCGACGGTACGCGTCATATCCGAGCAGTAGCCCTCATACGTGCAGCCGAAATCCATCGTAACAAAATCGCCGTCCTCGATGATTTTATCGGACGGTACGCCGTGCGGCATCGAGGACTTGGTGCCGGAGACCACAATCGGGTCAAACGACATCTTCTCTCCGCCGTAATCCAGCATACGGAATTCCAGCAGCGATGCGATATGCTTTTCCGTCACACCCGCATGAATGTCATTGAGCGTCTCAGCCAGTGCGCGCTCAGCAATGCGCTGTGCCTTGACGCAGCACTCGATTTCTTCTTCCGTCTTTACTTCACGCAAATCGCTGATGAGAGCACCCATCGGCTGCATCTTTGCTGACAACGCCGGTTCCCACTGCGCGTGATCCGCACAGGTCATAAACCCTTCTTCAAATGCGATGGTCTTGACGCCGTCCTGCTGGCAGACTGCATTGACCATCGCTGCATACGAGCGGCGCACCATATCCACCTGAATGCCATCGCGGACACGCTTTTTTGCCGCCTCAATGTAGCGAAAATCTGTAAACAGGTATCCGCCGTTCTGTGTTACCACGCAGACACCGGCAGAGGACGGAAATCCCGTCACATAGCGTCGATTTTGCGGACTGGTAATCAAAATTGCGTCAAAATCAGCCTGGCGCAGGGCTTCCTGAATTTGCTTCAGCATAAAAAATTGCCTCGATTCTGCTTCTGATTCAAACGGTTTACTTCATATAGTTTTGATAGATGTGCATCATGGTCACAGCATCTTCCGCCTGTGTGCCGGCGGATTCACAGATAAATCTTGGCGTGTATCCGCGCGCGGCGGTTTCCGCCGCAACTGGCTCAAAGGTCGGGCCATAGATCTCATCTGCAAAGGTCAAATGGCGAACCTCGCCGCCCTTGCTGTACTCAATCTTGGAAAAGTGGCTGTGGAAGATTTTCGCCCGTTCGATGCCGATGGTCTGTTCCATCAAATCAAATAATTCTGCGACTTGCTCTTGCGTAGACATGGCACCGTGTGTGCGCGCATTGAGATGTCCAAAGTCGATGCACGGCAGCAGCCGATCATCCAGCGCGACCAGCTCCATGATTTCCTGCGCGGTGCCAATCACATTGATTTTTCCCATCGTCTCCAAGCAAATCGTAATGTCCGTATATCCGGCGTCCTCTTTCGCTGCCAGAATATCCCGGACATTGATGCGGCTGTTCGCCATGGCGGCATCGCGCGTGCGTTTCTTGCCCACGCCGCCCGTGTGGACAACAATGCGATCCGCGCCCATATCGCGTGCGGCGCGGCAGCTATCCAACACATATCCAATATTTTTCTGTTTCTTTTCCGCCTCATCGGTGGACAGATTGATAAAATACGGCGCGTGCAACGACAGCTGAATCCCGTATTTTCGCGCTTCCTGCCCAATGAGAGCGGCTGTCTCCGAGCCGATGCGAACCCCTCGGCCGCATTGATACTCATAGGCAGTCAGTCCTTTTGCAGCGATCCATGCCGGCGCATCCTTGGTCGCCTGAAAGCCCGCCTGTGCAAAGGACGTGGAATTGCCCGCCGGGCCAAATCGTATATTCATGTAATCACCTCATATAGTGTACTGGATTTCCTTTTAAATTGCAACCAACGACGGATAAAAAATGAATGGAGGACATCGCATGACAGCAAACATGCATTGGATGATTGCAGCCGCCGGAACCGATGCACAACACACCAGACAAGCTGGTTTTTCCTGTGTGCATTTTTGTTCCCGCTTATCTGAGGACGGCATATTTTCTCTCACCGCTCTGCCCGCCAGCTCTCGCGGTGATTATCTCGGCATCGCGGACAGCCGCGGCATTCCCAAGCACTGTGCAGCTTTTGCGCGAGAAGCCATTTCCGCCGCGCAAAACCGCCATTGTGCAGGAGTTTTGGCGGATTTCGAGCGGCCGCTGCTGCAAGAGCTGACAACCTGTTTAGACCAAGAAGCGCATCAGCAGCAGCTCACGCTGTTTATCCCGCTCGCGTTAGCCGACTATGCGCCGCACGCGCAGATCATCGCTGACACAGCTATTTCCGGCGGCAGTCTGGAAGAATACTTTTCCGATTTGCTCTCGCGTTTCGGCGCGAAGCGGCTCGCCGCTCAACTCACCTGCTCCTGCATGGATTTTCCTCTCCCCTGCGCGTCTCCCGCCGGTACCGTGTTGTCCGCGGAACAATTTCAAGCGCTGCGGCAGTCGACCGGTTCCACGGTCTTTTTTTCCCGCGAATTATGCGCCAAATATTTTACCTATACGCGCAATGACCAAGCGCATTTCGTCTTATTTGATGATGCCGATACGCTGCAAGCCAAAGCACAGCTGTTAACGCGTCTGGGAATCCAATGCCTGCTCGCTGTCTATCCGGATGCCAAAGCCATGGCATTATTTTAAATGCACGCGATCAAACAGCGGCGTGCCGGAGACAAACTTGGCGCAAATGCCATAATTGTCCAACGCACTGTATGCTGCCCGCTCTACGCGCTGTGCAATGGTCAGTGCAAACGGATGCTGTAAGCTGCTGTCATCCAGCACAACCGCACTGAAATCATAGCCGCACTCCAGACTGCCTACGTTGCCAAAGAAAGCGCCGCCGCCCTTTGTCGCCAGATAGAAGGCTTCGCAGAACGTCAGCGGTGCAGCAGTATCATCGACGAGCCGCCAATACAGCTTAGACACCTGTACGGCATCGCAAACTGCCCGCAGCATAGATTCCGTATGACCGCCTGCGACATCGCTGCCCAAGCCTACCGACAATTCCTCGTTCAAATACCGCCAAATCGGCGCAATGCCGGACGACAAATTGGTATTCGATGCCGGACAATGCGCGATAAACACGCCATTTTGCTTGATAAGCTGTATCTCTTCCTGCGTGGAATACACACAGTGCGCCATAATTGCCGGATAGGTCTGCTCAGACGGATGCTGTCTGCCAAACAGTCCATACGCATCATAGGCATCGCCGTAAAATTTCGATGTCGGACAAAGCTCCTGTACAAATGCAATTTCTCCCGGATTTTCCGACAGATGCGACTGCACCGGCAGCTTATACTCCTGCTGGATGATTTGCAGCTTGGTCAGCAGTTCCGGCGTACACGACGGGATAAACCGCGGTGTCAGCATCGGTTTGGTGCGCTGATACTTTCCGGCGATTTCATACAGCCATCGCAGGGTTTCCTGTGCAGAAGTATCTGCACTGCTCTCCCGCAAATTGTCCGGTGCTTCCCGATCCATGTTTACCTTGCCGACAAAGCTGATCAGACCGGTTTGTTCCATGCGATCCATCAGCAGTTCTGTTGCTGCACGGTGCTGCGTGGCAAACAGACAAGCATGTGATGTGGCGCTGTGCTTCATGTTTTCCGCAAAGATGGTATACGCGCGGTCTGCATACGCCAGATCCGCATACTTTGCCTCTTCCGGGAAGGTCTGCTGATTGAGCCAGTCCATCAATTCCAAATCCATCCCCATGCCGCGGAATGCATACTGCGGCGCGTGCATGTGTAAATCCACCAGTCCTGGAATAATCAGTTTTCCGGTGAAATCATATACCGGAAAATGCGCATATTGTTCCGGCAGCTGGGCAAAAACGCCCTGAGAAACGCCATCTTCACACACGGCATAGGCATTTTCCATCGTTGTCCATTGATCTTTTGTCTGACAAAAACAAATATCACCTTTGATGACAAAGGCTTGTCTCGTATTCATTCAGATGCCTCTCTTTCTAAATCCGCATAGCAATATATCATACTTTGTCCAGCTTTTCAAGAACTCTGCGGAGCGTAGATTGGATTTTTGCTCCATATGCAGTATGATAGGTACAGGAGGTATGTGACATGAATCAAAAGAAAATCGGCGAACTCATTCGCGCCGCACGCCAAGAACACGGCATGACGCAGCAGGAGCTTGCGGACAAAATGAACATCAGTGACAAAACCGTTTCCAAATGGGAATGCGGCTTAGGCTGTCCGGATTTATCCCTGCTGCCGCAGCTTTCGGAAATTCTCAAGCTGGATTTATCCGCGCTGCTGGACGGAGAACTGCCCACGCGCCGCGTGCTGGCAGGCAATATGAAAAAGCTGTTGTTCTATATCTGCCCCACGTGCGGCAATCTCATCACCGCTTCCGGTGAAGCACAGCTGAGCTGCTGCGGCAAAAAGCTGCTTCCGCTCACGCCGCAAAAGGCATCCGATGACCAAAAATTGACACTGGAAAAGCTGGAAAATGAATGGCATGTGATTTCCGATCACCCCATGACAAAAGAGCACTCGATTGCCTTTGTCACGCTGCTCACCGGCGACACGGTCGTGACGCGCAAGCTGTATCCGGAATGGAATATGGAAACCCGCCTGCCGTACTTTCGCCACGGCATTCTCGTCTGGTACTGCAACCAGCACGGTTTATTTTATCAAAATTTCTAAAATTCACGCAAAAATCCGCAGAGCATTTCAAAAAAGCTCTGCGGATTTTTTATCTCTTATTTTACAAGGCAAACAGCATCGTTGCAATGCGGAAGTAAATCATAATCGAGCACGCATCCACAACCGTCGTGATGAGCGGCGCCGCCATAATTGCCGGATCCAAGCCGACGCGCTTTGCCAGCAGCGGCAGCAGGCAGCCGACCAGCTTCGCAACGACAATCGTCGCTACCAGCGAGCAGGCAATGACAATTGCCATAGACGCATCATGATACTGCAAAAAAATTCTCACGCCGTTTGCCACGGCAAGAACAGCTCCGACCAGCAGGGAAACGCGAAATTCTTTCCACATAATGGCCAGCGCATCCGCGAAGGTCAACTCTCCGACTGCTAGGCCACGGGTAATCAAGGTGGCGCTCTGCGAGCCGCAGTTTCCGCCGGTATCCATGAGCATCGGAATAAACGATACAAGCAGCGGAATCGCCGCAAACGCATCCTCATAGTGCGTGATAATCGAGCCGGTAATGGTCGAGGACAGCATCAGCACAAGCAGCCAAGTAATCCGGCTCTTTGCGTGCTGCAGCGCAGATGTCTGCAAATAGGTCTGCGACTCACCGGTTTTCTGCGGCTGATTCTTCTTATACTGCAGCCGTGTCATCATCATTCTCTTTGTCATCTGTGGTTCCTCCTTTTGAGAAACAGGCGCACAAAGCCAGCGCACCGCACAGATTCTATCTCAAAAGATCCTTGCACAGCACGGACAGCTCTTGCCCTGTTCGTATCCAATGGTTGATGGGTTTCCCGTCGTAGCTACTGTCCATGTCTGCACCTCCTTCGGACAACAAAAAAGCATATCATCGCAATTCTGTCGATGATATGCCTATGCACAACGTCACGCCGTCCAAGCTTCAACTCCATAAGGCACGCTGTTGTCAGCTTGTAACTGCATTAGACTATGCCTTCTCGACATAGACTGTTCAAACCTTCTCATAGTGTCTCCACTACTCTGCGGCAGCAATCCGTATCCTTATGGTAGCCTCACCTACCGAATTACAGGTTGTACTATACCACGCGGTGCGGATGAAGTCAATGGTACCTCTGTGTAGATTTTGTGAGGGATTTGTGTACAAAAAACATGCGGTACAGAAGCCTGCACCGCATGTTGTGATCTGTTTTACCAGACCTGATTGCCCTTGTCATCAATAAACTTGCGCTTGCAGACACGGCACTCCAGCACTGGTCCGAGCAGCGGCAGTGTCTTGTGACAATTCGGGCAGCGCCACTTAAAGAAGTTAATCAGATAGAACCAGATAACCAGCACGATAGCTGCATAGCCGGAATACAAACACGGCTTGCTGTCCATACCAAATACCTGACCCAGTACAATGCAGACAACGACCATCGCAAGCGCTGCATACAGGCAATAAAAGCCGATACGACGCCACTTATGATATTTTTTGTCCTCAGAAAATTTTATTTTGTTTTTAGCCATGGTTTAAAACACACTTTCCTTTGTTTTTTATCATTTTAACACAGAAAATGACGCGATGCAACGTTCTGTATCAAGAGTTCACAAGAAAGTCATCATGGTTTAGCAGCAGTCGCCGCAGGAATTGTTGCAGCCGCACGAACCGCATCCGCCACAGTTTCCACATCCACCGCAGCTGCCGCCACAGCATCCGCCGCAGCCTCCACATCCGCCGCAGGAACCGCAAGAGCCGCAGCCCCAGCTGCCGGAGCCACCACAGCAGCAAATCAGCACGATAAAGATGAGAATCCACCAGCAGTCAAAGCCATTGTTGCAGTTGTTGCACATAACAGATTCCTCCTGTTTCGATTTTTTCATTCTCATACTATCGCAGGGACGGGCAGGAGGTGATACATTTTTTTAGACGAAAAGCTCCCGCAGGCCAATCACCTGCGGGAGCTTTTCCCTGCGTATCTTATTCAATTTCGTTGATCTCGTCAAACGGATCCGTGTCCTTCATCCGATAACACAGCGTCATCAGCGAATCGGAAAAATGTACATCCTGTACCGGAACGCCGAGTACGTCTTCCTTCATAGAGACATTGGAGAAATTCCAAATACCGCGGATGCCATTCTTGACAAGCCGCTGTGCCATTTCCATCGCCTTATCCGCCGGCACGCACAGAACCGCAATGTCCGGCCGCTCGCGCTCGCAGTATTCTTCGAGTTCCTGCAAGGCGTGCACGTGAATGCCGCGGAAATCGCTGCCGACAACTGTCTGTGCAGTGTCAAATGCCGCAATCGGGCGAACGCCGCAGTAGGAGAAGTCAAAATTGCGCAGCAGTGCTCGTCCCAGATTGCCGACGCCGAGCAGAATCGCCCGCTGGCTTCCGGCAACACCGAGAATACGCTCCAGCTCCACGATCAACTTATCCACACTATAACCATATCCCTGCTGACCAAATCCGCCAAAGCAACTCAGATCCTGTCTGATCTGCGAGGCAGTCAGATCCATCTGCGAGGCAAGCTCCTTGGACGAAATGCGTCCAATGCCCTGATCGGCAAGCTCCCGAAGCGTGCGATAATACCGCGGCAAGCGGTTTACGACTGCTTTGGATACGTTTTTTGTGTTAGCCACTGATTACTCCTCCTGATATTCCTCTTACAGAGAGGCTTCCAGCGTCTCGCGGACAGCCTTGATAAAGCCTTCCGTATTCAGAGTTGTGACATGCTCTAACTTGGTAATGAGTGCAAGGTCCTTAGTCATCTTACCAGATTCTACGGTGTCAATGCAAGCCTTTTCCAGTTTGTCCGCAAAGGCAGACAGTTCCGGCAGCTGATCCAGCTCGCCGCGCTTGCGCAGCGCACCCGTCCATGCAAAGATGGTTGCGATAGAATTGGTCGATGTCTCTTCGCCCTTGAGGTGCTTGTAGTAATGGCGCTGTACGGTGCCATGGGCAGCTTCGTATTCGTACACGCCCTTCGGGGAAACGAGAACAGAGGTCATCATGGACAGAGAGCCATATGCCGTTGCCAGCATGTCGCTCATAACATCGCCGTCATAGTTCTTGCACGCCCAGATGTAGCCGCCGTTGGAGCGAATCACGCGCGCTACCGCATCATCAATCAGCGTGTAGAAATATTCCAGACCCAGCTTCTCAAAGGTCTCTTTGTATTCGTTGTCATAAATTTCCTGGAAGATGTCTTTGAACGTATGGTCATACTTCTTGGAAATCGTGTCCTTGGTTGCAAACCAGAGATCCTGTTTGGTATCTACAGCAAAGCTAAAGCAGCTTCTTGCAAAGCTCTCGATGGACGGTACCAGATTGTGCTGTCCCTGTACAATGCCTGCGGACTGGAAGTTGTGCACGGTCTCACGCGTCTCTGTGCCGTCCTCTGCCGTGTACACCAGCTCAACCTTGCCCGGGCCCGGAATCTTCATCTCCACGCCCTTATATACGTCACCGTATGCATGACGCGCAATGGTAATCGGCTTGACCCAATTCTTGACATACGGCTCTACGCCCTTGACAAGGATCGGTGCACGGAATACAGTGCCGTCCAGAATGGCACGGATGGTGCCGTTCGGGCTCTTCCACATTTCCTTCAAATTGTACTCGGACATACGAGCTGCATTCGGTGTAATGGTTGCACACTTGACGGCAACGCCATACTTCTTGGTCGCCTCAGCCGAATCAATGGTTACCTGGTCATCGGTCTCATTTCTGTGCTTGAGTCCCAAGTCATAGTATTCGGACTTCAGATCAACAAACGGGCAGATCAGCTCATCCTTAATCATCTGCCAGATGACGCGGGTCATTTCGTCGCCGTCCATCTCGACGAGCGGTGTGGTCATTTTAATCTTTTCCATGACGAATTGTCTCCTCCTGCCTATGTACCGTGCGCGGCGGCCGATCCCGCCTGTCCGCAGCTGCTTTGAATTTTCAACTGTGCAATCCTGCACAGGCTTTTCGTTCATCCAAACAGGGTACTCTGAAATCTTTCAGAGAGAATTTTGGAAGTTCCTTTTCATTTTACACCTTTTGACCGATTTTTTCTACCTTTTTGCCCGTCTTTTTGCAATTCCGTGCTTTTGACAGATTTTCTCTGAGATTTCCGCTGTGGCAAAGGCATTTTGCCAAATTGTGCCGGTATTTCCTGCAAGAAATTCATAATATGCCTGCGCACCAATCATCGCCGCGTTGTCTCCGCACAGGCTGAGCGGCGGCATATAAATCGGCACGCCAAAGCCCTCCGCCATTTTTTCCAAGTCTGCACGCAGCTGAGAATTTGCCGCCACGCCGCCAGCCGCAACCAGACGGCGCACGCCGGTCTGCTCTGCGGCGAGTTTTAAGCGCGGCACCAGCGTATCGCTGACTGCCCGCTGAAACGATGCCGCCAAATCATGACGATCCAGCGGTTCGCCCTTCTGCTCCGCATTGTGTGCCAAATTGATGACCGCGGTTTTGAGTCCGGAAAACGAGAAATCCAGCGGCGCACCGTCTACATGCGAATGCGGCAGCTTGTATGCCTTTGGATTGCCGCCCTGCGCCAGCTTATCAATCTTCGGGCCGCCCGGATAGCCGACACCGAGCACGCGAGCCACTTTATCAAATGCTTCGCCCGCTGCGTCGTCACGGGTGCCGCCGAGAATTTCCATATCGGTATAATCCTTGACCAGCACAATCATAGACGATCCGCCAGACGCGGACAGGCACAGAAACGGCGGCTCCAACTCCGGAAATGCCAGCAAATTCGCCGCGATATGGCCGCGAATATGATGCACCGGAATAAACGGTTTCTGCAATGCCCAAGCCAGCGACTTGGCATAGTTGGAACCAACCAACAGGGCACCGATCAGACCCGGCGCGCAGGTCGCTGCGATGGCATCCACGTCATCCATCGTGAGACCCGCTTCGCGCACAGCCGTCAATGCAACCGCGCTGATGGCCTCTACATGGCCGCGGCTCGCAATTTCCGGCACGACACCGCCATACAGCGCGTGTTCCTCCGCTTGTGAGTTGATAATATTGGAACAGATCTTTCGTCCGTCTTCGATAACCGCAGCTGCGGTCTCATCGCAGGACGATTCGATTGCTAAAATCTTCATAGTAACTTCTTTCCTTTTAGTTATCCTGTAAAAACACCGTCATGAGCAGCGCATCTTCCGTTGGATGGCTGTAAAATTTCTTGCGCACACCGACAGATTGAAACCCGCAGTCCGTGTACAGTGCAATCGCCGCTTGATTGGACACACGGACCTCCAACGTGACAAATGCCAGATCCGCAGACCGCTCCAGCAGCGCCTGTACGAGCTGTCTGCCGATACCGCGTCTGCGATATGCTGGAGATACGGCAACATTGGCAATGTAGCCTTCATCCAGCACCGTATGGCAGCCAATATACCCAGCCACAGCACCATCTTCTGCCTCGACAACAAGAAATCGCGCACACGCATTGTCCAGCTCCTCGCGCAGTCCTTCTTCTGTCCACGGCTCTGCAAAACAAGCCTGCTCGATTTGCGCAACAGCGCGTACATGCTGCGCAGTAAAGGGAACTATGTCTATTGGCATCCCATCATCTCCTCTATGATTCGGCAAATGTGCTGCTCACACTGCGCATAGCCCTCTTTCCCGCTTCCTGTCGGATCGGGAATATCCGGCAGCGCATGAATTTTCTGTCTCGCTTTCGGATGTTCTTCCGCCAAATGCCGCGCAATGGCCGCAGTCACACACCAAACGGCATCCGCTTTTGCCAGCATCGATGCGGACAGGCACCGTGCCCGATGTGTATACAGCAGCTTGGGGCGCACGGCATCGCCGAGCTGCGCCCCTTCATCTGCATAGACACCCGCGCTGTGCGCCGGTTTTCGATAGGTCTGCGTATAGAACGCGGCCGCCAACGGCGCACGAAACACATCATTGTAATCGACAAATAAAACCATGACTTCAGCCTTTCGCCGCGTACCAATCGTGACCCGAGGATACATCGACAGTGAGCGGAGCTTGGAGCTGGCAGGCCGCTTCCATCTCTTCCTTCAAAATGCGCTTCGCCTGCTCTTTTTCGCGCTCCGGTGTCTCCAAAATGAGTTCGTCGTGTACTTGCAGCACGAGTCTGCTCTGCATGTTTTCTTCCTTGAGTCTGCGATAGACGCGCAGCATGGCAATTTTGATAATATCTGCCGCGGTGCCCTGAATCGGCGTATTGAGTGCCATGCGCTCGCCCAGCTTGCGAATATTATTGTTTTTGGACTTCAGCTCCGGCAGCCAGCGCTTGCGTCCAAATTTTGTCTGCACAAAGCCTTCTTCCTTTGCCTGCTCCTTGATGCGCGACATATATTCACGCACGCCATGATATACCGCCAGATAATTGTTGATATATTCCGTTGCCGTCTTGACGGAAACGCCAATATCATTGGACAGTGAATATCCCGAAATGCCATATACAATGCCAAAGTTCACCGCTTTGGACGAACGGCGCATAGATGCCGTCACTTCCTCCATCGGCACATGGAATACCTGTGACGCCGTCATGGCGTGAATATCTGTACCGCTGCGGAACGCTTCGATCATGGTCTCGTCATTTGCCATATCTGCGAGCACGCGCAGTTCAATCTGTGAATAGTCCGCATCGACAAGCACACAGCCTTGTTTTGCCACAAACATATGCCGCAGCTCACTGCCGAGTTCCGTGCGAACCGGAATATTCTGCAAATTGGGATCGGTCGAGCTGAGCCGTCCTGTCGCTGTCACCATCTGTTGGAATGTCGAGTGAATGCGGCCATCCGCTCCAATAACCTTGAGTAGGCCGTCTACATATGTCGAGCGCAATTTGGTCAACTGGCGATATTCAATCACCATGCCGACCATTGGATGGTAGCCCTTGAGGGCTTCCAGCACCTCAATATTGGTTGAATATCCCGTTTTGGTCTTTTTGATTACCGGCAGTTCCAGCTCTTCAAACAAAATCTGTCCGAGCATTTTGGTGGAGTTGATGTTAAATTCCCGCCCAGCTTCTCGATAAATATCCGCCGTCAATGCATCAATACGCTCTGTCAGCGCATCGCCAAAAGTGCGCAAAGCATCTGCATCCGCTTGAAACCCATAAAACTGCATTGAGGCGAGGACACCTTCCAACGGCAGCTCGATGGTTTGGTACAACTCATACATGCCTTGTTTTTTGACATTTCGCACAATTTCCTGCGCCATCTCCTGCACAGCAGCAGCGTGATCCGCCAGCGTGCGCAGGGCGGTTTCCCGTCCGCCCAGCGGAGAGAAAGCATCCTCTGCTTCATAATCAGAGACGGGAGCCAGCTCTTGATTCAAATACGCAAGTGCGACTTTTTCCAAACCATAGCTTGATTCAGACGGGTCAAGCAAATAAGCGCCAAGCGCCGTATCGCAGACAAAATCTGCCGCTTCGATTCCCTCTCTGAGCAGCGCCAGCAAATACGGCTTGCCGTCGTGCACTGTCAGTGGATATTTTCCGGAAAACAGCTGCTGCAAGACCGTATGCCAGCCCTCTGTTCCCACTTGGTCGGCACACAGCAAATACGCCGTGTCCTCTGCGAGCACACACACTGCTTCCAGCGAATGCGGCGCTACAACAACCAGTTCCTGTTTATCCGCAATCGCAGCAAATAATTCTGCACCGTTGTGCAATTCCTTGCGAATGATCTCTTTTTTGGGAGCAGCATCCTCTTCCGGTGCGTGCAGTCCCAATCGTGTAATATAATTTTTGAATTCTAAGCGAGTAAACAGTCGGTACAGCGCCGCTTCGTTCATGTGCATTTCCGGCAGTTCTGTCACGTCGCATTCCAGCGGTACATCGCGCACGATGGTGACCAAATACAAACTCTGATCTGCCGCTTCTCTGCCGTCCAGCAATTTGGTTCTCTGTCCTTTTTTGATAAACGGATCATCAATATTGTCATAAACCGCCTGCACAGAACCAAATTTCTGAATCAGTCCCATCGCCGTCTTTTCTCCGATGCCAGGCACGCCAGGAATATTATCCGAGGTATCACCCATGAGCGCTTTGAGATCAATCATATGAATGGGATCAAACCCATACTGCTCGCGAAAAACCTCTGTGGTATATTCGGTAATCGTTGTCTGACCCTTGCGCGTGATGGACAACAGCACACTGGTTCCGCCGCCAATCAGCTGCAAAGAGTCTTTGTCTCCCGTGACAATCAAGCAGGTATCTCCGTTGTCATTTGCCTGTTGGCTCAAGGTTCCCAGCAGATCATCCGCTTCAAATCCTGCCTTTTCCATATACGGAATGCCCATTGCATCCAACACTTCGCGAATAAGCGGAAGCTGCTGCGCGAGTTCATCCGGCATACCCTTTCGCGTTCCCTTATAATCCGCATATTCTTTATGACGAAATGTTTTTTCCCTGACGTCAAAGCATACAACAATGCGGTCTGGCTTGTGCTCGTCCTGTAATTTGAACAGCGTGGATAAAAAGCCATATACGGCATTTGTAAACAATCCTTCGTGGTTGGTCAGCAACCGTACACCATAAAAGGCGCGATTGAGTATGCTGTTGCCATCTATTGCCATCAGCTTCATTGCATGTCCTCCATTCATTTCCTAATTGTTTATTATACCATGAATACACAAGCATTTACTAGAGGATACAAAGGAAAAAAGACAGTTCAACTGTGAACTGCCCGTTTCTGTTGATATTTGGAAATGGTTTGGTATAATAGTTCTGTTACCGCTCCAATCTGGCGCAATCCGTGACAGAGAGGAGGTGTTCTGAATGGAAAGCATTTCTACCTTCATTCTTTCCGTTGTGGCAGGTGTAGCCAGCCACTACATATGCAAATGGTTAGACGGAAAGAAATAAATCCGGTAACTAACCTTGGTTAACTACTCCACAAAAGTAGCAGAAACCCCTAGCAGTCGCAACCTGCTAGGGGTTTCGTTCTGTTGTTCTAAACGGCAATACATTTCTACCTTTTGCCTATTTGTAGTATAGCATTCTCGCTTCGCTTCGTCAAGCAATGCTATATGCATTCTCTGTTGATATTTTGAATGGTTCCGTATAAAAGCAAATAGAAACCCCCAGTAGCGGCAACTACTGGGGGTTTCGCTTTGTGTCTTTTCCGGTTGATGATTTCCTCATTCATCAACTATATTATAGCACGGCAATATTTTCCCGTCAAGCCATGCTGCGTTTTTCTTCTTCGTTGACGGTACCCGCAAAAATCGTTTATAATACAACTATCCTCATGAAAAGAAGGTGAAATTTTGTCGCTTTCTCGCTTCATTCGACTGTACGCAATACCATGGCTTGCGTATTTTGCACCAGAGATATTTTTGCTGTATAGTTCCGGTACAATAGCGGTTTTGCCGCTGTTACATTCTGCCGTTTGGGCGGCAATCTGCACAGCATTGGTATCGTTGCTTCCGCAGCCAGCCGCCCGTCTGTTTGGCACGGTCATCGGCCTGCTTGCCATCGTCTATTCTTTGGTACAAGCCGGATATTATCGCATTTTTCAACGATTTTTATGGCTGCGTGATCTCGCTTATCTGCGCGACGGCGCAGCGTTTGCCAACTCCCTGTTTTCGTATCTGTCCATTGGGTTTTTCATCGGTGCCGCCGGTATGCTTCTCTTACTCGTGCTGGCATGTCTGATGCGTCCGCGCACGCAGCCTTCTCGCGCACGTACTCTGTACATCTGTTTTGGTACATTGACCGCCGCTTCGCTGCTGTCATATCAGACACCAGCGAATGCCTCTTACGATGCCTACAGCGTATATCAATCAAACGGACTGTATCAAACCGCTTTCTATGACGTCTCCGCCCACTTTCTGGAGCCAATACTCTGCGATTCCGATGCACAGCAAGGGCAAGCGCGCGCCGAGGTCTCTGCCTATCTCAATACCTATGGCAGTTCCGGGGCAACCAACGCTATGACGGGCATATTGCGCGGCAAAAATGTGATTCTTGTCCTGATGGAAAGCGCCGATGATTGGACGATTACCCCAGATTCTGCGCCGACAATCACGCGTTTGATGCAGGAGGGCATACAATTTACCAATTTCTATACGCCGTTATATGGCAGTGCCCGCACGTTTAATTCAGAATTTGCGATGAACACTGGCATCTTTTCTCCGACCGATGGCAAACTCGTCACGGCCTATCAGGAAAATGATTTCTCCGAAAGCTTACCGAGCCGGTTTCGTGCCAACGGCTACACCGCCAACGCATTTCATTACAACAGACCGTCTTTTTACAGCCGCGGTGTGATGGATCCTGCCATGGGCTATAACCAGTACATCAGTTATATGGATTACACAGACAATCCTTTTTCCGACGAGCTATACGAGGACAGCTTTGTCCTGACAAATCCTGCACTGAAAAACAAACTATTGCCCACAGATCAGCCGTTTTTTCACTTCGTCATCTCTCGCAATGCACATATGCCGTATGGCAACGGTGATTCCGTCGGAGCATATGCCATGCAGAAATATCCGCAGTATGCCAATCGCGACAGCTGCTCGGAAGTCAACTATTATTACGCAAAGATCCGATTGCTCGACGACTTTTTCGCGCAGCTGCTGCAAGAGCTTGAACAGAAAAATTTGCTGCAAAACACCGTCATTATCGGCGTAACCGATCACTACGCGTACACCATGACCGATCAGCAGCGCGTGCGGGAGCTATCTCAGGTAGACACCGATTTGCTTTTAGAGCGCACACCGTGCTTTATCTGGTCCGCCGATATGCAGCCAATGACGATTACCAAAACATGCAATACCACAGACTTAGCGCCAACGCTGCTCAATCTATTCGGCATGGACAGCTCCGGCTATCTCGGCCACGACATTTTCGATAGTACCTACGCGGGCTATGCCATTTTCAGCGACGGCAGTTGGATCACAGACAACGCCGTGTATCAGCATGGCTCTGTTGTGTATCAATTTCCCCAGCACACCATTTCACAGACCGAAATCACAGCTATGAACGCGCTGACTGCTCGCTATCTCACAGCAAACAATCAAATCTTGTCCGGCGATTATTATCATCGCTGACCGGGAGCCGAAGACCCTTTTCTCTTCGGCTCCTTTCTTTTAGCCGATTTTCAGCTCCAACCGCAGACGATCCGCAACCATCGAAATAAATTCACTGTTTGTCGGTTTTCCCTTTGTGCCGGACACGGTAAATCCAAAATACTCCTGTAACGTGTCCACATCGCCGCGATCCCAAGCGACTTCAATGGCATGTCGGATTGCCCGTTCTACACGAGAAGATGTTGTTTTGAATTTTTTTGCGACAGTCGGGTATAATACCTTTGTAATCGCATTGATGGCCTCCATATCATGAATCGTCATAATAATGGCCTCGCGCAAATACTGGTATCCCTTAATATGCGCCGGCACACCGATTTGATGAATGATGTCCGTCACGCGCATTTCGATCTCCAGTTCCTCATTTGGCACGCGCACAGCGGCAGTGCGCAGATAGCCCCGCTGTCCGCCATACCGGCACACGCGCTGTACCAGAGCGTGCAACTCTATCGGCTTGCGCAGATAAAAGCTGACCCCCAGCGCATTGCATTCCTCCATGGTTTCCTGCGATGCAAAGCTGCTCAGTACAAAGATGACTGGCATTTTGGCCGGTGACGCGTCATTGAGCTCGCGCAAAACCAGCAAGCCATCTACCCCCGGCAAAATCAGATCCATCAGCACAACATCCGGTGCATCCTCTAAAATATGCTGCACCAGCCCATTTCCATCCCCATATGTCCCAATGACCTCAATCCGCTCATCAGCACACAACGTTTCCCGCAGCACGGCGCGAAATTCCTTATCTTCATCAGCGATCAATACACGAATCCTGTTCTCCATGTTATCATTCCCTGCCTTCCAGCATTTTCGTTAGAATTTACCGTTTTCCGGCGGTATCAGCGTATCACATTTTCGTAGAAAAGACAATGAATTTTACTCATTTCTTCATAAAAATATTTCGTCTTTTTTCAACATTGACAAAGCAAATAATCGATATTTTCAGTTTATTTGCCATTTTCCATCACAATATACGTATATTTTCGTGCAGCGCCTTATTGCGCAGATTCACGAATATGTTTATATTTTGTTAATTTTATATAGACAGTATTCGGGGCGCAGCTACAAGCGCCGCGCCCCTTTTTTTACAATCATCCTGCCGCATCAAGCATATTGTCGATGAGAACACCATACCCACGATCCGGATGATTGACCAGTACATGGGTGACGGCGCCAATCAGCTTGCCATCCTGCATGATTGGTGATCCTGACATCCCCGGCACGATGCCGCCGGTCGTTTCCAACAAGGTCTCATCTGTCACGCGCAAGGACAAATTTCGGTAATCCGAAGCGTCTGGCGCAACTTTTTCAATAGAAATGGTGTAGCGTTTCGGTTGCGCACCGGAAACACAAGAGAGAATTTCCGCATCGCCTGTGTGCACCTCTTCCGGCTGCGCGGTAGAGACAACCGGTTGTCCTACATACAGACTCGTGTCTGTCAACGTACCGAAAATACCGCGCGCCGTATTGTCTTCCAATTTCCCCAGTTCTGTCGAAAAATCATACGTGCCAATTAACTCTCCCGGTTTTCCTGCCGTTCCCATTTCGACACGAATCACCTGTGCCGGAATAACGGAACCGGTGTCCAATGGCAGACAGGCGCCGCTATCAACGTCTGTAATCGGATGGCCCAACGCGCCAAAATCGCCATTTTTCGGATCGACATACGTGAGCGTACCAATTCCCGCCATGCTGTCGCGAATCAGCAGTCCAATCTGGTATCCATCGCCGGATGTGCTCTGTACCGGTTGTACAGAGACGGAAATTTTTGTCTCTCCGCGCAAGCCAGCCAATTCCACCGGCTTTCCTTCGCTGTTGTGCACGATGTCTGCCAAGTTTTCACTCGAATCAATCGCCATGCCGTTTGCTGTCTGCAAAATATCTCCGGTTTCCAGCCCAGCCTCCTCTCCCGGGCACAAAGCTCCCGCCGGCGTATCAATCTCCGTCATGCCGGAGATGACCACGCCTTCCGCCGTCATCCGAACGCCCGCCGGAATCCCCAAGGGAATCACATCTGCCGCCTGTGCCGTGCACGAAAGCAGCAACACTGCCGCCAACACACCGCACCAACACGTTCTCCGTCTGTTCATCGCATCCTCTCCCTTCTTTTTTAGATTTTCCGCCGCACCGAAAAACTATCCGTATCGATGTCTGGCGGAATGTCCACAGATTTCTTGAATCAAAGCACATTCGGATATTGAACCAATTTTTAATTTATGGTATAGTACAAGCAGAACATTTGTTTGGGGAGAGTTTGTTATGCGAGTTGCCATTGTCGGTTCCCGTTCTGTGAGCAAAGATGCCTATCCAATTTTGGAGCGCTATATGCCGCGGGGAACCAGTGAAATTGTATCCGGCGGCGCAGCCGGTGCCGATGAATTGGCGGAGGAATACGCTCGCCGCAATCATCTGCCGATCAAAATTTTTCGTCCGGACTATCAGACCCATCACAAGTCTGCGCCATTGCAGCGCAATTTATCCATTATTCAGTACAGCGATGCCGTACTCGTCTTATGGGACGGGAAATCACGCGGTGCGGCACATGTCATTGTCAACTGCGTGCATGAATACACACCGGTACATGTTCTGCTCATTCGAGACGGAAAACTCGTCAAAACCTTATTCGGACAGGATGATGGCTGGCTGCTATAATTTCATTTTTTGTCAAAAAAACGGACAGAAGCGTGATGCCTCTGTCCGTTTTGTGTTGATTGAAATCTACTATTAGTCTGCGAGATACGGTGCTGCAATTTTTTCCACGCCATCCGGATTTTCTGCCTTCCAAGCATAGTAATCCTTGCCGCTGGCAGCAATTGTCTGCCCCAGCTCTACCAGGAACTTCGGAATCTCTGTCTCCAGAATCGTTCCCAGCTCTGCGCCCATCTTCTCTTCGCCCTGACGGTCGCAGCCGCTCAGATAGAACATGAATGCGGACTGCTTGTTCTTGATCGCGCCGCGGAAGCCCATCTCACCGGTCTGATGTGTACCGCAGGAGGACGGACATCCGGAAATGTGAATCTGCGGCAGCGCGCCATCCGGAATCTTTGCTTCTCGAACCGCTTCTACGCAAGCGCGCAGCAGTGCCTGCGAATCGCGCACGCCAACCTGACAGGTCGATACGCCGATGCAGCTAACCGACGTCTCAAAGACGGTCTTTGCGGTGTTCTGGGTCAGCTCCAGCATCTTCTTTGCCTCTGTGCCGGTCAAGTTAATGATGTATACCGTCTCATACGGTGCAATACGCATCTCTACCTGATCCATCGCAGACATCGCGTCGCTGACGGCGCACAGATCCTCTACCGCCGGCATACCGCCAATCGGATGCCATGCGACAGCGTACAGACCATCCTGCTTCTGTTCCACAACGCGCGGATCGGAAACCGTGCTGCCATCGCCCTTCTTGGTAAAGACAATCGGCTCTACATGCAGCGTCAAATCTTCGCCGGAATCATAGACTTCCTTGAGCTTTTCCAGATATGCTTCCTTGTACTTCTCTGCGCCGCCAAGAATTTCCTGCAAATAGCGCGTGCGGGCATGGCCGCGATTCTTGTAATCACCATAGGTGCGGAAGGTCAGCCACATTGCCTTGAGATAGAACAACAGCTGATCCGGCTCAACTGCTTCTGCCACCTTGACGCCAAAGCGCGGATTGTTGCCGAGACCGCCTGCGGTATAGACGTCAAACTTGCCATCCGGACGGGCAGCATAGCCCATATCGCGGAATGTCGCATGGGTGACATTTTCCGGCGAATTGGAGAAGCCAACCTTGAGCTTGCGCGGCATCGGCTCTGCATTGATAAAATTCATAGCGAATTCTCCGACCGCCTCAGCATACGGCAGAACATCGAAATATTCGCCCTTCTGCACACCGCTCAGCGGCGCACACATGGTATTGCGCGGGAAATCTCCGCCGCCGCCCATGGTGACAATGCCGACATCCAATGCACCTTCCATAATATCGCAAGTGGACACCGCATCCATATCATGCAGCTGAATGGTCTGGCAGGTGGTGAAATGTGCGCGCGGCACCTGATACTTGCGAATGGATTCCGCAATATATGCCAGCTTCTTTGCGGTCACACGACCTGCCGGCATACGCAGACGCAGCATATTCTTGGACGGATCATGCTGTGCATAGCTGCCGTAACGGCCGGAAAATCCCTTATATTCTGCCTTCTTGATTTCGCCCTTGGAGTAAGCGATCGCCTTTTCGCGGAACAGCGGCATATCCGCCTTCCAGCTCTGCGGGTCAATCTTTTTCATAACAATTCCTCACTTTGGCGGGATGGTTCCATCCCTGAATTTTCTCTTGATTTCGTGCAGATTTCTGCCAATTCGTTCGTGCTTTTATTGTATCACTGCCCTTTGGGCATTTCAACTGCAAAATAATTTTTTCTTTCTATATTTTTCAATATATATAGGTATTTATCTATAGATAATTCGCAAACTTCCTCTTGTCAATCCGATAAATTCACGGTAAACTAAAGATACTTTCAAAAAAGGAGTTGATTGTTTATGAGCAATCCTATTCTTGTCACCGTTCGCTATACCGTCAAGGACGGCAAGCGCGAGGAATTTTACCGTCACATCGTCGAGCAGGGCATCGACACGGCATCTCGGGAAGAAGCCGGAAACCGCAAGTACGACTACTATTATCCGGCAGATTCCGAACAGGATCTGTGCCTGCTGGAGCTGTGGGACAGCCGCGAAGCACAGAAAATTCACGGCACGACAGCACATTATCAGAAGCTCTCTGCGCTGAAGGCAGAATATGTCACAAACGCAGACATTCAGATTTACGACCTTGCGGCGCAATAAGCTTGTTCTCGCTTGGCTTCTGTTTGCCGGAAGCGGTGCCTACTTAGAGCTGATGCTGCATCTCGTCGTCTTTCACACAATAGACACGCATCTGATGATCCCGATGCTGTTTGGCCTATGTGTGGGAAGCGGACTTGTCTGCATCAGCTCTTTGTTTCCGGCAAAAGCCAGCAGACGAATCGCACTCGCCGGTCTCGGTTTCCTGTGCGTCTGCTGCTGTGTCCAGTGCGTCTATCACGGCATTTTCGGCAGCTTTATGCCGCTGTCGCAGTTGACTCTTGGCACCGATGCGCTGACCAATTTTAAGGGGCAGGTCATCTATGGCATACAGCAACAGCTTTTCGCCGTCATCGCGCTGTGCCTGCCGTTTCCCTTTGCTTGGTATCTCCTGCGGTCTCACCGCGTGCAGCTGCCGCGATTGACGCGAAAAATGCTCTGCCCTATGCTCGGTGCCTTCACCGCAATCTGCGTGCTGACGCTGGTCTGTGTGCACGTATGGGACGGCGGCGCCGTGTATCGGCTGCTGACCAACACCAGTGCATCCACGGAGAACAGTGTGCGTCACGCTGGTCTCGCTGCCACGATGATAGAAGAGAGTTTGGCACAAGGGAATGCTTCCTCTGTTATGCTGACTGCCAGCGCCTTGGATGGCGATCCGGATCAGAGCAATCCAGATACCGCCAATCTTGACCCATCGCTGGATTTTTCTGCTCTGGCAAGTAAGACAACAGACACCGATGTATCCGCACTCGATCAATACTGCGCCTCTTTGGCACCGACCAGCAAAAACCAATACACGGGACTAACCAAAGAATATAATCTCATTATGATTTGTGCCGAATCATTCAGTCCCTATCTCATCGACAAAGAACGAACACCTGCGCTGTACAAGCTGGCAAACAGCGGGTTTCGGTTCCAAAACTACTATTGCAGCTTTCCCAACACAACGACAAACGGCGAATACGCGCTGTGCATGGGACTGATGCCGGATATGTCACGCACCAAGACGGCTTCCAGTTTTGATGTCTCGCGCAGCAACTATTTGCCATACTGCATGGGAACCGTCTTTTCCTCATCCGGCTATCCCGCCTACGCCTATCACAATTATTATGGCACGTTCTATGATCGCAATCACACGCATCCCAACATGGGATATACGTTTCGAGCCGTTGACAGCGGGCTGGATATTCCGCTGTCTTGGCCATCCTCAGACAAAGACATGATCGATGCTTCTGTCTCGGATTATTTGGACAGCGATACCCCGTTTTGTGCGTATTACATGACCTTTTCCGGTCATTATCAGTATGACTGGGACAATGCCATGAGTGCCAAAAATCGCAAGGCGGTTTCCGATCTGCCCTACTCTGAAACGGTACAAGCGTATCTCGCCTGCAACATGGAATTGGAATATGCCATAGAAGATTTATTTGTGGCACTGGAACGCTCTGGGAAAGCCGACAACACGGTAATTGTTCTCACGGCTGACCACTATCCTTATGGTCTGTCGGAAAGTCAATACAACGAACTCGCTGGGAAGCACATCGACACGACATTTGAAAAATATCACAATTCGTTTCTGTGCTATGTTCCCAATATGCAGCCTGTCGATGTGGATGCCTGTTGCTGTGACATGGACATTTTACCGACTCTGCTCAATCTATTTGGCGTCTCGTATGACTCCCGCCTGCTCGCCGGAAAAGATATTTTATCCGACAGCCCGCATGTTGCGGTCTTGTCCGATCAAAGCTATCTGACGGATTCCTTCCGTTACGATGCAGAAACCGGCACGGCACAATCGTATGACGGCACTGCTGTGAACCCCGCCGACGTACAGGCCTACTGTCAATACGTGAGCAATGCCTTCTCCTTTTCCACGCAGGTGCTAAACACGGATTATTACGCCCATGTCTTTTCAAAATCCGCGTCAAAGCAAACACAAAGCTATGATTTTGCCGACATCACCAGTCCATTTGAAGAAGCCAGCGCGTTATTTTCCGTAGAAAACGGCTATATGCAGCCAATCTCCCAAACAGAATTCGGTGCACAGCAACCGGCAGCCTATGGTGAGATTCTTCATGCTTTGTATCGCATGGCAGGCAACACGGACAGTCTTTCCGATGCCGCTGTCATGCAGTGGGCACAGACACACGCTCTGATTTCATCTGATTGTTCCGCGCAGGACACGCTGACCTATGGTTCGATGAGTCGTCTGCTCTGGAACTATCTTGCCGATCAAAATGTCAATCTTGCGTTGACGCAAGAGGACAGCGAACAGCTAGCTCGTATCCAAGCAGGATACACCGACTTAGATGATACCACGCGAATTGCTATGTATTGGATGCGCAAACATGCGATCTTACAGGATAATGACCTCGGTCAGTATTATTCTCTGTCTGAGCAGAATCTGACCCGTGCACAGATGTCACGATGCCTGCAAGGCATTGCTTCGGTTTTATCCTCACAATCCTAACAGGCTGAGAGAACTGCTTCGGCAGTTCTCTTTTTTTGCTTACGCAGCGCCCACTTTCTGCGCTTCTGTGCGTGCAAACAAATGTTGGACTTCCTGCGAAACCGCTTGCGCAAATGCCGCATGTCCCGCCGCATTCATGTGTTCCTGATCTCTGTCACTGCATACCGCATAATCTGCCGCACGCAAAAATCCGATATTCCATCGTTTTGCGATGGTCTCATACACAGCTTCCAGTTGATGCGAAACCACAATGGATTTTTTAGAAAATTCCGGATCGCATTCCGGTTTCCAAACATGGTCTCCCAGATAAATCGGAGAAATCAGCAGAATTTCCGCCTGTGGTGCGGCATATCGGATCTGCCGAAGCAAACGCTCAATGCCTTTGCCAATAACTTCCGCCGATGCGCCAAAGGCTGTTTTGCAGTCATTGGTACCCAGCATCAACACGACACCATCCACTGTCGCATGTGTTTCCAGCAGTACCGGAAGCAGTTCCGTGCCGCGTCTTCCATCCCGCAGCGGATCGTCAAAAATGGTTGTGCGTCCGCACAGGCCTTCCTCAATCACATGATACTGCTGTCCTAACTGCTCTTGCAGCAAGCTCGTCCAGCGCACGCCCCACGGCAGCCGTGTGCCGCTGTCGCCATCCAGTCCCCATGTATTGGAATCTCCAAAGCAAAGTAATTGACGCATTGCTTTCTCCTCCTATTCCTAGTTACTTACTATGTTTAGTATGTGAACTACTATACCACACTTTTCTCTGTCTGCCAACCCCTTTTTGAAAAATTTCTCTAGTTGCTGTTCGGCGCATTTTTTCGTATACTAGATTTATCTCAAAGAAAACGAAGGAGACAATTATGACCTCCAATGAATTGATTGATATTTCTGTTGATATTGGTGCTGCATTATTGGAAAACGGTGCGGAAATTTATCGCGTAGAAGAATCCATCGCGCGCATCTGTTATGCCTATGGTGCAACGGAGACCAATATTTATGCCGTACCGACTGCGATTATCGCTTCATTTGTGCGGGAAGACGCCCGTCCGGTCACGCGCGTCCAGCGGATTTACCAGCGCGGAACCAATCTCGGCCGATTGGATCAGCTCAACACGCTGTGTCGGGAAATCTGCGCAACGCCCATGACATATACGCAAATCCGAGAGCGCTTGCTGCGCATTCTCCACGATAAACCGTTCCGGCGGTATCAGCTGTGTCTTGCCACCGGCGGCATTGGCTTCTTCTTTACCCTGCTGTTTCACGGCTCTATCTCAGAAGCCATTTGTAGTTTTTTCACATGTATTGTCCTGTGGGGCATCATGACATTTTTGCAGGCACTTCCTGCCAATCTGCTGTTTACCAATATTATCGGCGGCACCTGGGTTGCTGCCTGTGCGGTTGTGTGCTGGAAACTGCATATCATTGAAACCTATCGTGCAATGATTATCGGCTCCATTATGTTTCTCGTCCCCGGCCTGCCTATGACCAATGCCATTCGTGATTTAATCGCCGGAGATATTATGGCGGGCATCAGCAAATTTACAGAAGCGCTGCTCGTTGCCGTCGGTATTGCTGTCGGTGTTGCCCTGCCGCTGGGCATTCTGTCTATGATTGGAGGTTAATATGGCTGCCTTGTTTTATGAGAGCTTTGTCAGTTTCTTTGCGAGTCTTTGTTTTGGCATTTTATTTCAATTGCGCGGAAAAAAGCTGATTTTTGCCGCAATTGGCGGCTTTATCAGCTGGTTTTTATATTTCGGAAGTAATTTATTATTCCCGCATCATGATATTTTGAGTTATTTTATTTCCTCCGTGGGATTCACGTTATATTCAGAGTGCTGCGCGCGCATTCACCGCGCACCGACCAGTATTTTCTTGGCAATTGCTTTGATTCCACTCGTGCCGGGAAACGGTATTTATCAAACCATGTATTACTGTGTGCTCAGCGATACCGCCAAAGCACTGGCTGAGGGCGTCAACACCGTGGCAATTTCCGGTGCCCTTGCACTCGGTATTGTCGTTGTCTCTTCTGTCTTCCACGCCATCCGCGTGATTAAGCCTAAACATAGCTTTTTGTTAAGGTAAAAAGTTCTCTGATATGGAACATAAATAATCTTGCATTGAGGAAGATTTTGTAGTATACTAAAGAAAATATAATAGTGGGCAGAGTATACTGTTTGTAGTGATACAGTATATTCTTCATTAAATCGTAGATAAAGATAGTAGTTGACAGCAGTTCCCTGTATTTTCTCGTAGTGGTATAACAGACAATATCGGGACGGTTGTTTTGGCTGCCTATTCGTTGAAAATTCCATCAATTGTTTGCTGTTTTGCGGCAAATCACATGTTTTTTCTTCGCCAATCAAAAGATCAATCGCATTAAATTGACGTTCTGTGACTACCATCATGCGCACCGCGCCGTGTAATGGTACATGCTGTAAAACCCTCGCTCGATGCGTTTCCACCGAATCCGTTCCATTGCAAATGCGAGCATATACGGAATACTGCACCATGTGGTATCCGTCTTTTAACAGAAAATTGCGAAATTGCGCAGCGGCTCGCCGCTGTGCTTTTGTTTTTACCGGACAGTCGTAAACAAGCCGCCTGATTGTTGATCTTTTGCTGAACGATACATTTCCACAGTTGTTTTTGTATCGGACGCGGAAGCTCAAACTGTGCATACAGCATTTTATACTGACGGCTAAATTGATTCATTGCAACAAGCTGTGCAGACGGCAGGTGCTTTTCATCACAGAAAAACACCGTAATGCCGCTGACAGCCAATCGCTCCAATGCCGCCGCAGATATTTGAATCTGTCTGTATTCGAGCAGCACAGAACAAATATCTTCAAGCGGAATCAGAGCTTCACGCTCCTGCATAATGCACAATTGATTGTGCTTGATTGACAAACGTGCCGGATTGGAGATAACAATGTTGCGAAATTCCATCTTTTTTATCCTCTCAGCGGTTTCCGCTTTTCCGGCAGCGAAACTTCCGAATAATTGCCCAATACATCAACAGTGTACTTTTTGAGACAGGAAAGTGTTTTTCCGCCCAAACTCTTCTTGGAATAGCTGCTGTCATGCGTGTAAATCTTAAAGCTTCCTGTGTTACTGTCAAAACTTCGATAATAGAAAAGTCCTTTCGTCCTAGAAATAGTTGGATCAAGTGAAGAATTTTTTGGAGCGTCTAATGTAAACGCCTTTTTACTCTCTACATAGATCAGATCATTCGGATACATCGAGAATAAAAAGTCTCTATCATCCATTTCTTTCCAATCTTTAGGCAATTTTTTCTGAACTACAGCTTTGTTGGGCAGCTCATCTTTAACCACATCGGTGATATAAATCGGCACGTAATAGTATCCTTCATCTTCAATGTAAAAGACATCTACACGAATCATACTATCATTTTCCGCACATCCAATATGCTTATTATCAGCTTTTGCATCGCCTCTCTTAACTTCTACTGTGTTAGAATACTTTTCATAAATCTTCACTTTTTTTACAAGCGGACCGCGTGTTCCGTCACGCTTCGGCTTGTAAAACGGTTCAGCAAATGCTTTTTTCGCATTGCCATCAAATTCTTTCAGCCGCTTTTTCAGTGCCTCATATAACAGGCGATCACTTTCCGGCACATAATATTTTCCAATTTCTCCAGTCTTTTTATCCAATGTTAATTTGGTTAACAGCACTTTTTCAATATATCCGCCGTCCGCTTTTCTATAAATTGTATCTTTATGTGCAGCACCACTAATTTTATGTGTCTGCTTACGCGAAACGAATACCGGCTTTATTTCTTCCTCCGGATCATAAGTTGTCAGATGCAGTCGTGCAATCTCCTCAGCAGGGTTATCACTTAGCCGCGCTTCCAACTCCTGACGGAAACGCTCCCACGGCGCAGGGAATTTCGGAGAATATTTTGCATCATATGCTTCTCGCGTCATCAATTCACCAGTCTCTGTATCCAGATAGCCTTCTTTTGTTTTGCGAATGCATTCCCGATGCTTCGTATACTGTGTAATCTTCTGGATCATACCCGGTGATACGCAGGCAACGACAGCCGCATCCGCAGCATGATGCAAATCTCCATCTTCTCGAATCTTTTGAATCCCCAACCGTTTCCGAACATGGGCTGTTATTGCACCATTTACCGCCTGTGTTCGTCTTTTTTTATCGTACTTTCCCGTCTCTGCAAATTGCAGATGGTCATTGATAAGATTGTAAATGACACGAGCGATATACTGTGTATCGACCAAATTTCGCTGTTTAAAGCCGTTTTTTTGCTCTTCCGACAGCGCTTGTGTCAAAAGATTCCGCTTCTTTTTCCAATTGTGTACCTGTGTATTGACGAGTGTTTCAAATTTCTGCCAACGCGCAGGGTCACTCTTAAAGTAATCAGCCGGAATCCGATTGCCCTTTTGCCGATTTTCTGAAGAACGAACAAGCACTTTGTTGGTATAGCTATCATCAAAAGAGATGCTGTACGGAATAATGTGGTCAACATCAACGTATCCCGCTTCAAACAACCGAGTTATATCAAGATTCTGACCGGAATACAGGCAACCGCCATGTTTGATCTTTTGGAACATAAACCGCTTGATACAATCACAGTTACAGATATCTGTGCAAAAGCTGATGTAAATCGTGGTACATTCTATAAATACTATCGAGATGTTTATGATCTGTTTGAAAAGACAGAAAATGATTTTGTAGAAGAACTACACGATCTGTTTATTGTATCCGAGGCTTCCGGTTCAGATATGCCAAATTTCTTTACAAATGTATTCCGCATTCTGTCTGAAAACAAAGATCTGGTGCAAATTGCCAGAACACGTGAATTTACAGAGCGTTTTACCAAAAAACTTTTAATCTTTGTCTTTCCGCAAATCAATCAACTAATTATAAAGGCAGATCCTCACGCATCTGAAGAAGAAATTCAATTACTCTCAGAATATATTATGGGCGGCTGCACCCGTGTGGTTACTACATGGATAAAGAACGATATGAAAATTCCAGCACAGCGCATGGAGCAATATATTACGGAGTCCATAAAAAAACACTGCAGATCGTATGAACAATATCTTTCTGGTTGATTCCGACCGTGTAAACAAATAGTCAGGATTAAAAAAATAACCAACAATAGCTTGTTGCTCCTCTTGACTTGCTATACATTCTATGATATAGTTCTTTTCATAAATCAAATATAAATAAAATCAACCCGCCGGGGTTCCTTTTATTGTGTAGTAGGCCTGTGTTACACAAACACAGGTCTACTTTTTTTGTTTTTTAAGGAGGATTTACCGCTATGTACGAAGGAAAACCACGCACACTATTTGCAAAATATGCAATTCCACAGATGATAGGACTACTGTTCAATTCCGTCTACGTCATTGTTGACGGCATCTTTATCGGCAACCGGTTGGGCCGCGATGCAATGGCTGCTGCCGCAGTATCCGTACCTTTTGTGGAAATATTGATTGCACTTTCCATGGCTATTGCATCCGGCGCAGGCGTGATGATCTCCGGTCAGCTCGGACGCGATGAAAAAGGAAAAGCTCTGCAAACTTTACATGCAGCTATTCTCTGTGCCGCAAGTCTCAGCGGCATGATTATTGTCTTTGGAAATGTGTTTATTCATCCGCTTGCAGAGCTTTTGGGTTCAACACCGCAGATCCACGAGGAAGCCGTCAGTTACCTGTGGTATATTGTGACCTTTTCTCCTTTTCTGCTGTTTAGCTTTCTATTAGGCGGTCTTGCCCGAAATGATGGGCGTCCAAAGCTGGCAATGATCGCGCTGGCGATCGGCTCTGTCTTCAACATCATTCTGGACTATGTGTTTATGTACCCACTGAATATGGGAATTGCAGGAGCTGCGCTGGCAACAGCAGTCGGGCCGGTTTTCAGCGTGCTGATTCTTCTTCCTCACTTCCTGCTGAAAAAAGGAAAACTCTATTTTACAAAAACACACATCCGATTTTATCATATCAGATACATTCTCACGCTGGGATTTCCTTCGTTTATTATGGAGTTTACAATCGGCATTGTGACATTCGTATACAACTTTGCTATTGTGAAGCACGGCTATGGAGAAATTGGTCTTGCGGCTTACCTTATTATCGGCTATCTGATGCTGATTATCCTCACGCTTTTCTTAGGAATGGCAGAAGGACTACAGCCTGTATTCAGTTATTTTGCAGGTATAGGTGATGAAGATCACAGCCTAGAAATGCGTCGATTTGCCGTAAGAGTATTTCTGAGCATCGGTCTCCTGTGCTATTTGCTGATCGTCCTATTCTCCCGTAACTTCTATTCCATTTTCAGCCCGAGCGATTTGGAACTGATCGACTTTGCAGCCAACAAAAGTATCCCTTATTTCTGTGGCTTTTTTCTGGCCGGATATAATATTTTGATGATTTCCTACTGGCAGTCCATGCGGAAAACGAAAAGTGCGCTGGCTGTTTCTCTGTCCCGCAGTATTGTGTGGCCTATTATTTTTACCATGTTTCTTCCGTTATTCCTCGGAAATGAAGTAATTTGGCTGTGCCATTCTCTAAGTGAGGGAATTACCGCCTGCACTGCATTTATCCTGTTGTTACGGCACAAACACTGAAAATTTATGCTGATTGTCTTAATTATCTGTTGTGCTGATTTTCCTTAACATCTCCAGAAAGCAAAAAACAGCCGCCCAACTGCCCATGGATTCTTCCATGAAACAGCTGATTCAGCTGCTAAA
>CAVAJF010000011.1:0-2227 GCA_963588905.1 Eggerthellaceae bacterium | reverse complement strand
GCGAGAATTGAGCCGCCGACAATCGGCAGATCGGCATTGGAACCGACAAAATAATGCGGAAACTGCTTGACAAAATCCAGTAATTTGCGGAAGGTTGCCGGTTCGATCTTCATCGGTGTGTGCTGTGAGTTAAACACGATGCAGTGCTCATTGTAATACACATACGGAGAATACTGCATAAACCACGAACTGTCGTTGATTGTTACCGGCATGATGCGGTGGTTTTGCCGTGCCGGATGGTTGATGCGTCCGGCATAGCCTTCGTTCTCCTTGCATAGTAAGCATTTCGGGTAGGCTGATTGCGGCAGCAGCTTAGCTGCCGCAATCGCTTTTGGGTCCTTTTCCGGCTTGGATAGGTTGATGGTAATGTCTAAATCGCCGTATTCTGTCGGTGCAATCCATTTGACGTCTTTTGCAATACGATCTCTGCGGATGTAATTGGTATCCTGAGAGAATTTATAGAACCAATCTGTCGCCTTTTTCGGATCCTGTTTATATAAAGAGAAGAAAGTTTGCTGGATTTGACTCGGCATAGGAACCAAAGCTCCCATCAGCTCAGTATCAAATAAATCTCGATACACGATACTGTTTTGCTTGAGTGCACCGGTTTCCAATGCACAATCACACAAGTCGTTCAAAATCTCTGCCAAACTACCGCTGGTCGCCTGCTCCGGCTCCGTGTAGGTATCCACCTGCATGATCTCTAACAGACGGTTCACTGCCCACACACGATCTGCGTTGTCAATCAGACCTGTGCATTCCGCATAATCAACTAGCGCTTTGATGCTTTCGTTTAACATATTCTAACGCCTCACTTTGCAAATCCATGCGGATGGTTCTTATGCCAGTTCCAAGCGGTGGCAATGATTTCTTCCAGATCCGCATGTTCCGGATGCCAGCCGAGAACAGTCTTTGCTTTCTCGCTGGATGCGATGAGCTGTGCCGGATCTCCTGCTCGACGCGGGGTAATTTTTACCGGAATCGGATGACCGGTGACTTTGCGTGCGGTATCAATCACTTCTTTGACCGTAAATCCAACGCCATTGCCCAGGTTGAAAATATTGCTCTCTCCACCGTCCATTAAGTAATTCATGGCGAGAATGTGTGCCTGTGCCAAGTCAGTTACATGGATATAGTCTCGAATGCATGTACCGTCCTTGGTGTCGTAATCGTCACCGAAAATTGAGATAAAGTCGCGCTGACCGTTCGGAACTTGTAAAATCAACGGAATCAAATGTGATTCCGGGTTGTGTGCTTCGCCAATTTTACCGGAGACATGAGCACCGCAGGCATTGAAGTATCGCAGCGATACAAATCGCAGTCCATGTGCCTTTCCTACCCATTTGAACATTTTTTCCATGCTCAATTTGGTCTCACCGTAACAATTGGTCGGCTCAGTTTTGTCTGTTTCCAGAATCGGCACGCGTTCCGGCTCGCCGTATGTTGCGGCCGTTGATGAAAAGACAATCTTATCGATGCCGTGTGCCACCATAGATTCCAGCAGAACTTTTGTGCCGCACAGATTATTGTCGTAGTATTTGAGCGGATTGGTCATGGATTCACCGACCAGAGAATTGGCTGCAAAATGAATCACGCCGTCAATCTGTTCCGATTCAAAAATAGAATCGATAAACTTGCGATTGCGAATGTCACCCTGATAGAATTTTGCTTTCGGATGTACTGCTTCAATGTGTCCGGTCTCTAAGTTATCCGCAATGACGACATCGCGTCCTGCGTCAATGAGTTCATATACGGTGTGCGAGCCGATGTAACCCGCGCCGCCAAGTACCAAAATTGCCATATCCATTTCCTCCTTAGGACAGTAACACTACACCGCCAGCCGGCCGAATCGTCAGCACATGACAGGTATCTTTTCCGAGTACCGATTCCATGGTTGTCTTAAAATACGTGAGCATGTCATTCGGAACAAAGGCTTGAATCGTACCGGCAAATCCGCCACCATGCACACGCGCTGCGCCGCGGCCGTCCAAAATGCTTTCTGCCAAGGCCAAAGCAACCGACATTTCCTGTTTTTCCGGGTTGACACCGGTATATACATTCTGTAAGTACATCGCAGAAGATTTGCCGGATTCCATCACCAGTTGACGGAACTTTTCAAAGTTTCCTTTTTCCAATGCCTCTTTTTCTGCAACAGCCCGGCGATTTTCTGCAAAGAAGTGCATCGCGCGCAAAACGGCACGGTCTCCACACTGGCGGCGCAAAGAAG
>CAVAJF010000010.1:0-149462 GCA_963588905.1 Eggerthellaceae bacterium | reverse complement strand
AAGAAGTGCATCGCGCGCAAAACGGCACGGTCTCCACACTGGCGGCGCAAAGAAGGAATCGCCTTTAAGAATTCCGCTTCATCGACTTCGCGCAATACTGTTTTGCCGAATGCTGTGGCAATTTCTCCCATTTCACGAGGGATGGCTGCATAATCTCCGGTCAGCTCTGCATGGTCTCCGCCAGTATCTACAATGCAAAGCGAATGTTCGCTTGCGTGCATGTCATAAGTAATCTTCCGTACGTTCGGTTCATTTTGGTCGGCAAAATCAATGGCAACAATACCGCCAACAGACGATGCCATCTGATCCATCAAGCCGCACGGCTTGCCGAAATAGATATTTTCTGCGTACTGGCCGATTTTTGCGATGTCTACAGCGGTCAGCTTGCTCCCGCAGAAAAAGCGGTTCATAATGACGCCGATCATGGTCTCATATGCTGCGGAAGAGGACAATCCCGAACCGCTCAGCACATTGCTGGTCATGTATGCGTCAAAACCCTTGATTTCATGGCCGAGCTTGTGCGCCGCAGCGGCAACACCGCGGATCAGTGCGGCTGTCTTGTTGGTTTCCTCCGGATGCGGCGTCAGATCCGTCAAATCAATTTCATCCAGCGGATACCCTTCCGACTGAATGCGTACAACCATGCTGTCATTCGGTACAGCACAGGCGACAATGTCCAGATTGACACTGGCCGCGAGCACATTGCCGTGCTGATGGTCCGTGTGGTTGCCACCCAGTTCCGTTCTGCCCGGTGCACTGAATAATTCAACTTCATCCGCTCTGCCGAATTCTGTGCGGAATCCTGTCAGCACATGCAGCAGCCTGTTTCGATATTCCGGCAGTTCCGGGCTGCCTGCCATACAGCCGTAGACTTCGCAGAGTCTTTCGTCTGCTTTTCTTGTATGAAGAGAAAGTTCAGCTTGTTCTAAAGGAATCAAAATAAATCACCTCGGATTTAGATATGTGGATTTTCATAACAAATTATGTTAAAATAAGAAAAATGCTGCGAAAGGAGATTTCGCATGGAAAAATCTTGGGTAAAAAAATTTGAAGAACAGGAACAATGGTTTAGAGAACTGTTCTTATGTCATTGCGGTTATTCCATCTGTGAATCAGGACATCATTTCGGCCCTGCGGTCCGTCCCAATTATATTTTACATTATGTATTAGAAGGAAAAGGAACATATCATATTGGAAATCGCACATATGAACTGGGAAAAGAAGAAGGATTCCTCATTGAACCGAATGTTATGACATTTTATCAAGCAGATGAACAGCAACCATGGCAATATCTATGGATTGGATTTCAAGGTAGTCGAGCGGATAAGCTCATGCGTGAGATGGGATTATCCTACCGTGTGCCGACGTTTTCCTCTGGATGCGGTGAAGAACTGTTACATATTGTTCAGAGCATCTTGCAAGATGAGGATGACAGCATAGAACAAATGCTATTTCATCACTCTCAAATGTATGCATTTTTCTCTTGCATTTCTCGCAGTATTTCCACACAAAACAATGAATTTCAAATGGGAAAACGAAATTATTACGTGCAGGCTGCCGTAGAATATATTCAGAATTATTATGCCCGGGAGATAAAAGTGCAAGATATTGCAGAATATGTTGGCATCAGCAGAAGTTATCTTGCAACCTTATTTCAGAGTATTATGCATACATCTCCCAATGCATATCTCATGAATTTCCGCTTAAGCCGTGCACAAGAACAACTGTCATTGACGCGCTTTCCTATTGGCATGATTGCCAACATGTGTGGATATAAAGATGCACTGGTATTCTCTAAAGCGTTTAAACAACATGTGGGTATGACGCCATCTCAATATCGAAAGTTGGATCGTGCATCTCAACATAAAGAACTACACAATAGAGAATAAGAAGTTTATTGGGTGTTTTACAGAAGCTGACACAAATCCTGTGCCAGCTTCTGCATGTCTATGAACAAGAGAGAGGAATACTCATTGTGCGTGCAAGACAAAAATATGAGAATCGAAATCTTTGCTTTCGCGATCGCCTTCGATTGCCTGACCAGAAGAACCGTCCGTGGTGAGAAGTCCGATTTCCATCAATTCGTCTCCGTAATGCGTTGCGGCATTATCTACACAATATAGCAAATCTGGCTGTAAGCCGTGTAGCTTGACACGATGATATGGTCCGTTGACTTCGTTGAGAATTTTATAGTATCCGACCAGTGCCGTGCGCTTATCGTCACTGACAACCATCCAAGCTGTGAAGTTATTGTTGTCAAATGGACTAATGAGACGATAGAAGGTGCCGAATTGGATGATTTCGCGGTATTGCTTCATAAACTGAATTTGCTTGCGAACCGATTCGCGCTCTTCATTGGTCAGTTTATTGAGATCCAGCTCGTAACCAAAGGTGCCAAAGTGTGCAACATTGGCGCGTGTCTCTAGCGGTGTCACGCGAAATACCTGATGATTGGGAACGGCTGAAACATGAGAGCCAATGCTGCTGATTGGATAGCACATAGATGTGCCGTACTGGATTTTTAGACGCTCAATAGCATCGGAATCATCACTTGCCCAGCCTTGCGGGGCATAGTACAGCAGACCTGGATCAAAGCGTCCGCCGCCTGATGCGCAAGACTCAAATAGAACATGTGGAAAATCGGAAGTCAGGCGATCATATAACCGATATACGCCTAAAATATACCGATGGAACAGTTCTCCCTGGCGGTCAGCTGGAAGCTTGGCAGAAAATGCTTCTGTGATGCAGCGGTTCATATCCCACTTAATATATGAGACCTTTGCTTCGCGCAGAATTTTTGCCATCATGTCGTAAATGGCATCAACAACTTCCTGACGAGTGAAATCCAGAACAAATTGATTTCGTCCGTGAGAAATGTGGCGATTTGGCGTGCAGATACGCCAGTCGGGATGAGCACGGAACAGATCTGAATCTTCATTGACCATTTCCGGTTCAAACCACAGACCAAATTTCATGCCGAGAGCATCGATTCGCTCTGCAAGGCCGGTGATTCCGCGTGCTAAACGCTTGGGATTGGCAACCCAATCTCCCAGACCGGCATGGTCGTTACAGCGAGCACCGAACCAGCCGTCATCTAGAACAAACAGCTCTACGCCATCATTTTTCGCTGTCTGCGCAATGGAAACTAATTTATCTTCGGTAAAATCGAAATAAGTAGCTTCCCAGTTGTTGATAAGAATCGGACGCGGACGATCGCGCCAATATCCGCGCGCCAGACGCTTTTGATACAGCTTATGGAAGGTTTGGCTCATATGATTGAGACCATCTGCGGAATATACCATAATAGCCTCTGGCGTCTGGAAGGATTCATTTGGTGCGAGCTTCCAATCAAACTGGAATGGGTTGATACCCATTGTTACGCGAGTAGTGTTCCAAGTGTCTACTTCAACCTGTGCTAAGAAGTTGCCAGAATATACGAGACTGAATCCAATAGCTTCGCCTGAGAATTCCGTTGTTTCCGGACGCTTCAAGATAACAAATGGATTGTGATTATGAGAAGATGTGCCGCGTGTGGATTCTACGCTTTGAATGCCCTGCTCTAACCGCCGAATTTTCTGATGGCGTTCACGGGACCAAGCACCGGAAAAATGCATAAACTCGTAATTACTATCTGGCAAATCAAGACTGAGGCTCATGGCATTGGTTAAGTGCAGATCTAACGTGCCGCGATTTACAAACCGTGCGCTGCGAGCAATAACCGGATAATCGGCAAATATTGTATAGTTCAGCTCCAGCTCTGTACCAATGACTTCATCCCGGAGAAGAAAGGTAATAGTTTGAGCTTCGCTGTCGTTTTCGGTGTAAGTGGCAGGAAGAGCAGCAAGAGCTGGCTTGCCTGCGGTAATGGTGTGAGCAACATAAGAAAAATTGGTGATACGGCTGCCATTTGGCTGCACAATTTCTAGTGCCGGATGTCGGAAATCTGTGGTTCCGTAGGATGGATATTCCTGTTTGATGTGATCGAGAGAAAATCGGAAGTTGTCTTTAAAGACATAAGCAGTCATAGGACGATAATTCATCTCTAACAAATGATCGAAGTTTTCTCTGTCGCGAATGGCTTTGCCGAAATATAATTGTCCCAGCTGATTGTTTGGAAGAATTTTGATCAGATAGCTAATGCTGCTATTTGTCAAATGAAATGTTTTGCTGGACGCATGATATAGAATATTCATGAAGTTACCTCTTTTTGCCGTTTTATGGGGAGGATTATGAGGGAGGGAAGGGCGGAACCCCTTCCCTCACAAGAATAGAAAATAGGAAAATAGGGAAATCAATCAGGAACAGATGCAGCCTGAGATTCGTGAAGAGCATTGACTTCTTCTGTCAGTTCAGACAGCTTCTTGCCCTTCAGCTTGTATACATACTTGAAAATCAGGAAGCTGATGATGCACAGAACAACCGGAATGACAAAGGTCAGAACACGGATGCCAAGAATGGTGCCAGCGGCCTGATGGCCGGCATTAGCGGCGTTATAGCCGATAACGGATAGACCAACACCGGAGAGCAGACCAGTTACTGCCTGTGCGGCCTTCATCAAGAAGGTCTGTGCAGAGCAGGTAACGGACTCGTTGCGCTTGCCGAATTTCAATTCACCGTAGTCGATAACATCGGCGATGCAACAGGTTGTGGTGCCGAGGGAGAGTCCGGAGCCGAAGAACAGAAATGCACAGCAGGCAATAACAGCTGCATAGCTGGTCGGGCAAACATAACCACAGATTGCCAGTGCTACCATAGAGAAAACTGGCAGACCACAAGCGAGCAGATAAACCTTCTCACGAGAAATCTTGCGAGCGATAACAGGGAACAAGAACAGACCAATCATCTCGAAGATAATGGTAAAGCCAAATACCGAGTACAGGTCAGCAGCCAGGCAGACTTCCTTGAAGTAGTATACAGAAAATGCCTTGAGCAGCTGGGTCGCCAGATTGAAGGTCAACAGCAGGCCAATGAACGCAACCAACTGGTCGTTCTTGATGATGATGCCGAATGCTTCTTTCAGACTTGTCTTGGTAGCGGTTGCGCTGGTGGTCGGCTTTTCCTTCACATTCAATACAGTGATGCCAATGCATACGATAAAGATAACAACAATGCAGACAGCAACTGCGGTAAAGCCGGTCTCGGAAATATTTACAAAGGAACCGTCTGCCTGCTTCTGCATCACCGTGTTGTCACCGAACTTGTTGTTAAAGAAATTGATGGCACGCAGGCCAAAGGTGCATACGATGAAACCACCCAGCGATGCGAAGATACGCGGAATAACAGAAATGCTTTCGCGCTCTGCCGGATTAGAAGACAGATTTGGAAGCCAAGACCAATACGGAACGTCCATAATTGTATAGGTCATGCCGTACAGAACGTACATCACAGATACATAAATGTACATGGTCGAGGAACCCTTTTCGATTCCCAACGTTGTAAATAATAGAATAAAGAATACAGAATTGACGAGTGTACCGATAATTAACCAGATACGGAACTTACCGAAACGTGTACGCGTATTGTCACAGATCATGCCCATCATAGGATCATTGATTGCATCCCAGATACGAGCAACCGCAAACAGAACACCGACAAATGCAGGGTTCAGACCCAGCGTGTCAGTAAAATACAGCATCAGGAAAGCGCCGACGAGATTACAGATTGCATCCTTGCCGATGGCACCAATGCCGAAACAGTATTTTTGTCTTGCTGGAAGTCTGCCGGTAGCAGATGGATTTGCCATGATTCATACCTCCAATTTTGAACTTTTGATACGAAATATCAGAGTTTTTGTGCACATTCTCTTTCGTTTGTGACACTAATTATAGATGAGAAAGCCGTACTTGGAAAGTGCGATTTGTAACAAAAAACAGTGAATTTGTTAACTAGACGCAAAAGAAATTCCATATTTTTGTATCAGATTGCATAATTTTAGTAAAATTTACTGGATTATTTCACTGTTTTACCTGCGAGAGAACAGATTTCATCGGTAAAAATGCCGACAAAAAGACCCATCTTTATCTCCGTGTATCTAGATAAAGATGGGTCTTTTTACGCTTCGATATACGACCCTGTGCTATTTCTCACCACCAGTGCCGGTGGAATAACGATTTTTTGCGGAAAATGCCGCTCTGGCTGGTGCGCTGGCGTAGAAGCGCGTTGGTGCACGAGCTGTACAGCGGTTGCCGCCATATAATCGAGATGCGGGCTGATGCTGGTCAGTGCTGGTTCGACGACAGAGGACATCACGGTGTCGTTAAAGCTGACAATGCTTATGTCTTCTGGAATTCTCAGATGTAAGCTGCGGAGCGCATGAATGGCACCGATGGCAGTTTCTTCGTTGACGGTGACGATGGCGGACGGGTGTTTGTCGCTGTCTATGGCGGAGAGACGCAGCTGCAATTCGTGTTCCACAGCGATTTGATTGCGCATCGGTGTTTCAAAAATCAGATTTTGCTCAAATAATCCGGCTTCCCGCATATAGTGTTCATAGTAGCGGCGGCGCGGCTCTAAGACCATGCGCTGCGTCTCATCAGATAATTGTTTGGGGCCGATATATCCGATGCGGGTATGGCCGACAGAACGCAGATAATCCAATGCCTGTTTGATGCCCAGATCAAAATTTAATACCACCGAGTCATATAACAATTCGTTCGGAGAGGAATCCAAAAAGGTAATATTTCCGCTGATAGCACGCAGAGACTGTATTTGCTTGTCGGTAAAATAGCCGATGGCGATGATACCATCAATATCTGAAGCGGATAGAGCGCTATATTCCTCTCCGACAGTGCGCAGTGTCACGGTCTGTAATTTTCGCTCGTAACAGGTTTGCTCCACAAAATTTTTGAGATATAAAAAGTACGGATCGGTCATTTGCTCGGCGGGAGAGAGCATTTCTGCAATGCCAATAACCATTGTATCCGCCAACATGCGCTGCGAACGGCGGCCGGAACCGCCAGCATAACCGAGCTGATGCGCCGTATCAAAAATAATGCGCCGTGTGTCCTCACTGACAATCATAGATGGATCGTTATTGAGAACGCGGGAAATCGTCGCAGAAGAAAAGCCGGTTTTTTCAGATAATATTTTCAGTGTGATAGCCATAGGATGCTGCCTCCTTGAGATGACTAGGGGAAATCATGTGAAAAAACAGACACTGCCGTTCCGGATGACTCATACCAGTTCGACAGTGCCTTTGATTTAGACGAAGACCAGAAAAAATAGAGCGTTTCGGTCAATTCTTTTCAACAGCCTGTACGCGCACAGCGGCAGGCATTTTTTTACAAGTGGAGAGAGAGGATGCTTTTTCTACCTGTGCCTCCCAGTAGATCAAGGCAGTAGAAATAGCAAGAGGGATGGCACACAGCCAAACGCTTCGAATGCCAATCAAAGAATGCGTCAGCCAAGAGAAGGCAACACCCAGATGAAAACACAAGACAGTGCCGCCAAAGAACCAAGCCTTTTTGAGCAGCTTCTTTTCATGTGTAATCGAATATTCCGTCAGAGCGTTGGCAATCTGCCGACAGTTGTTCGTGGAAAAGATGCAGGAAGCATTGTAGCCGTAAGCACCGGGGAAAGAGTTCCACTGGAACGCCATAGCGAAAAAGATGGGATACAGACCAACAATCGCGTTCATGTGTTCTGGCAGAAAACCGAGAATGATGACTGCGAGCGCTGTGACAGCCAGTGAATACGGATACAGCTTCTTATGATATTTCTTGGACAGAATAATGGTTGATGCCGATCCTGCGACATAGAGCAGAACGCCGACGATGCGGATGAGAACATCGAAAAGGTTCTGTCCGAATAAGCTGGTAACAATATAAATCATGTTGGATGTCAGGGCGTTGCCGAAGAAATCGTCACGGCACAGCAGTGCATATACGCCCAAATATCCGCCTGTGATTGCCATGGAATGATGAATCCAGCAGGTGAGATCTTCACGTTCGATCATGTGACACACTCCTTTGTATGGATTTGTCTTCATTATAAGACGAGATGATAGGAATGTAAATGGACAAAACAGCACATCTATCCGCAGATTTTGGGCATGATTCTGTGAATTATTGTGTACGTCTGACGGGAAGGCGTTTGATAAAAAATGAATAATTAAAAAATAATACTTGCATTTTCTTACAAGGCATGGTATTCTAAACAAGACGAAGGCGTCAGTGATCCAAAAAGGTCACTGGCGCCTATTTTTTATTTACGTGGTTCACAAAATGTAGTATGATAGGAGTGAAAACAAATGATAGACACTGGCAGCACGGGATTTATGATGATTTGTTCGTCATATGTCTTTTTCATGACACCAGGCTTGGCATTTTTTTACGGTGGCTTGTGCCGCAGAAAAAATGTCGTCAATACCATGATGTCTTCGATCTTTATTATGGGTCTGGCATCGGTTCTCTGGGTAGCAATCGGCTATTCGTTGGCATTTGGAGGAAATGTGGGAGGTGTTATCGGAACCTTTCAAAACGCCTTCTTGCAAGGCGTCGGTTGGGAGCCGGGCGCGTACTCCGATCAGATACCGGGATTGGTGTTCGTTGCTTTTCAAATGATGTTTGCAATTATTACACCGGCATTGCTCACGGGTTCCGTCGTTGGACGCATGAATTTCAAAGCACTGTTTTTGTTTATTATTCTGTGGTCGTTGGTTGTTTATTATCCGCTGGCACATATGGTATGGGGCGAAGGCGGCTTCTTGGCTTCCATCGGTTCGGTTGATTTCGCTGGCGGCAATGTCGTACATATCAGTTCCGGTGTTTCCGGCTTGGTACTGTCTTTGATTCTCGGCAAGCGTTTGGGCAGTGAGCAGGGCAATTTCCTGCCGCACAATATCCCGTTTGTTGTTCTCGGTGCATCGCTGCTGTGGTTCGGCTGGTTTGGTTTCAATGCCGGCAGTGCACTGGAGGCGAATGGTCTGGCGGCTCATGCGTTCCTGACCACGAACACCTCTGCGGCAATGGCTATGCTGACATGGATGCTCATTGATATGATTCGAGATGGCAAGCCGTCGTTAGTCGGCGCGTGCACAGGCGGCGTGCTGGGACTTGTTGCAATCACACCGGGCGCAGGTTTTGTTCCGCTGTGGGCTGCATTTATCATTGGCGGTTTGGTCAGCCCGATCTGCTACTTTGCCGTTTCGGTTATCAAAGCAAAATTCGGATATGATGATGCGCTGGATGCCTTCGGCTGCCACGGTGTTGGCGGCATTTGGGGCGGCATTGCGACGGGTCTGTTTGCAAAGAGCTCGATCAATCCGGTGGCACAGTGGGATGGCTTGTTTTTTGGCGATTATCATCTGTTTGTCGCACAGCTTCTCAGCATTGTTATTACCATTGCAATTGCTATTGTCGGTACACTGATTTGCGCAGGCGTTGTCAAGCTGATTGTTCCGCTGCGCGTAGATGAGCACGCAGAGCGCATTGGTATGGATGAAGCGATGCACGGCGAGCGCGCCTATCCGACCTTTACCGGTTTGGACTGATTGTTTGGGAGGAAACTGTTGTATGATTAAAATTGAAGCCATTGTCCGGCCGGAAAAGCTGGAAGATGTCAAGGACGCCTTGGCGATGATAAATGTTCACGGTATCACGTTATATCAGGTTATGGGCTGCGGCGCACAGAAGGGCGGCACAAAAAATGTCCGCGGTCATGCCGTACAGGTCAACTTGATTCCAAAGATTAAGTTTGAAATTGTCGTTTCCGATGAGGAATGGGCACGCATTACGATTGATGCGATCTGCAATGCGGCGTACACCGGTGAAATTGGTGACGGTAAGATCTTTAGCTATGATCTGGACAACGCCGTGCGCATCCGCACCCGTGAAATTGGACTGGCGGCATTGAACTAAAGGGTAAAAATCCTTCTCGCGCACAGCGAGAAGGATTTTTTGGTTGCATCTGGTTTGGACATGCGGTATACTGAAAATATACATATATATTATCATAACAGCAAAGATAAAAACGCAATGCGTACAGGTTTGTATGCTAGAGCCGGTAGGTAGCCCGGCCGTCACAAAATATCTGTGGTAAGTAACCTGCCCCTCCGGGTTGTCCGTTCTTTGCTCAGCAATCGTGTAGGAGGGATTGTCATGAGCAAAGTGAGCGGCAAATTAACCGTGTATTTTGAGAAACCATTTTGGGTAGGTGTTTTTGAACGGATAGAAGACGGAAAACTATCCGCGGCGAAAGTAACCTTCGGTGCAGAACCGAAAGATTATGAGGTATATGCGTTTCTGTTAAAATACTATGAGAATTTGCGGTTTAGCCCGGCTGTGACAGCGAGTATGATGGAAAGAAGGAAAAATCCGAAGCGACTTCAGCGTGAAGCGAAAAAACAAGTACAGCATGTTGGCATTGGAACAAAATCCCAGCAGGCGCTGAAGCTGCAGCAGGAAGAGAACAAACAGGAACGAAAAATCAAACGGCGAGAGCAGCGGCAAGCGGAAGCGGAGCGGATGTTTCAGCTGCGTCGGCAGAAAAAACGAGAAAAACACCGCGGCAGATAAGTTTTTTATTGCATCGCTGATTCTCATGCGGTATACTGAAACAAGAAATTGTTCTTATCTAACTAGAGACAGAAAGGGAAGGTACATAAAAATGGAAATCGGAATTTGTGGCAAGCAGACGATTACGGTTACAGAGGCAATGACGGCAAAGGCAATGGGCAGTGGTGAGCTGCCGGTATATGCAACACCGAGCATGATTGCGCTGATGGAAAACACAGCATATACCAGTGTTGCTGGCGAGCTGGAAGAGGGACAGGGCACCGTCGGAACGTTGATGAATGTCAAGCATTTGGCGGCATCTCCAGTCGGCATGGAAGTGACCTGCGAGACCAAGCTGATTGAGGTGGATCGCAAGCGTTTGGTGTTTGAGGTGAAGGCTTTTGACAAGGGCGGCTGCATTGGTGAAGGAATTCATGAGCGATTCATCATCACAAATGAAAAATTTTTGAACAAGGCACAGAGCAAGCTTTGATGCCTGTAATAGCCTGATTGGTGAAAATGGTGCGATTTTTTGGCAAAATCGCACCATTTTTTTTCGTATTTCCGATAGAATTCCGCAAGAGAATGATTGAACAATGCTGCAGAATAGATTATAATGATATGCATGAGTGAAGCTGCGAACATTCAAAACATGCTTTTTTATCATAGAGGCAGGATGGCAGCGGAATGCATCAAAAGACTTCCTGTGCGCTTCACGCTGGCGCGGGAAGAAACAGGCAGCGAAAGGAGCTACAAAAATGGTCAAATTATATGACGGCGGCGTATATCTGGTCGGCGGCAAGCAGATTGTCGAAGAAAAAGATGCTGCTAAAGTACAAGAACTGACCGGTCAGGCAGCAAACAAGGCAGAAGCGAAGAAGGGCACGATTGCGTATTCGATTCTTTCGGCCCATAATGTATCGGATAACATGGATAAGCTGCGCATCAAGTTCGATGCCATGACATCCCATGACATTACGTTTGTCGGCATCGTGCAGACAGCGAAGGCTTCCGGTATGGAGCGTTTTCCGCTTCCGTATGTGCTGACCAACTGTCACAACTCCCTGTGTGCTGTCGGCGGCACCATCAATGAAGATGACCATGTCTTTGGTCTGTCCGCTGCAAAGAAGTACGGCGGCATCTATGTTCCGCCGCACATGGCAGTCATTCATCAGTATATGCGCGAGACCATGGCTGGCTGCGGCCGCATGATTCTCGGCTCTGACTCCCATACCCGCTACGGTGCACTGGGCACCATGGCAGTCGGCGAAGGCGGCGGTGAGCTGGTAAAGCAGCTGCTGTGCGACACATATGACATTGCCTATCCGGGCGTTGTTGCCATTTATTTGGACGGCAAGCCGCAGCCGGGTGTCGGCCCGCAGGATATTGCGCTGGCAATTATCGGCGCCGTATTTAAGAATGGCTATGTCAAGAACAAGGTCATGGAATTTGTTGGCCCTGGCGTTGCTTCGATGTGCACCGATTATCGAAACGGTGTCGATGTTATGACGACAGAGACCACATGTCTTTCTTCGATCTGGCGCACAGATGAGGACACCAAGCAGTTCCTCACCATGCATGGCAGACCGGATGCATATAAGGAACTGAATCCGGCAGATGTTGCGTATTACGATGGCATGGTTTATGTGGATTTGAGCACCGTAAAGCCGATGATTGCTCTGCCGTTCCATCCGTCTCATACCTATGAAATTGATGAGCTGAATGCCAACCTCGGCGATATTCTGCGCGAGGTAGAGAAAACAGAGCATCTGATTGCAGACAATCCGCAGCTTGGTTTCAGCCTGACAGATAAAATCGTTGATGGCAAGCTGCACGTGCAGCAGGGCATCATTGCGGGCTGTGCAGGCGGCACCTATTCCAATATTATGGAAGCGGCACACATTCTGCGCAATGCTCATCTGGGGCAGGATGAATTTACGCTGTCTGTTTATCCGTCTTCCATTCCGGTTTATATGGATCTGGTCAAGAAGGGTGCCTTTACCGAGCTGCTGACTGCTGGTGCCGTTATCAAGACCGCATTCTGTGGCCCGTGCTTTGGTGCAGGCGATACGCCGGCAAACAATGCACTGAGCATTCGTCATACCACCAGAAACTTCCCGAACCGCGAAGGCTCTAAGCCAGGCAATGGTCAGCTGTCCGCAGTTGCTCTGATGGACGCACGTTCTATTGCAGCTTCCGCAGCAAATGGCGGTGTTCTGACACCGGCAACTGACTTTGCAGATGATTATGTGGTACCGGAATATGAGTATGATGATTCCTCTTACCGCGCTCGCGTCTATCAGGGCTACAATGCACCGGTTGATGGCGCAGAGCTGGTATACGGCCCGAATATCAAGGATTGGCCGGAAATGAGCCCGCTGGCAGACAACATTCTGCTCAAGGTCTGCACCAAGATTATGGACGATGTAACCACGACAGACGAACTGATTCCGTCCGGCGAGACATCCTCGTATCGTTCGAATCCGCTGGGTCTGGCAGAATTCACACTGTCTCGCCGCGATCCGGAATATGTCGGCAGATCCAAGGCTGTTGACAAGCTGGAGAAGGCGCGCGTAGCAGGCAAGGATCCGGCAGCATTGGAGCCGGAGCTGTCCAAGATCTATGCACAGATTCAGGAGATTGATCCGTCTATGGTACCGGCAGAGACCGAAATCGGTAGTATGATTTACTGCGTCAAGCCGGGTGATGGTTCCGCTCGTGAGCAGGCGGCTTCCTGCCAGCGTGTGATCGGCGGTTTGGCCAATATCTGCCGTGAGTATGCAACCAAGCGGTATCGTTCCAATGTCATGAACTGGGGTATGCTTCCGTTCCAGATGAAGGAAGAGCCAAACTTTGAGATCGGCGACTACATCTATATTCCGAACGCAAAGGCTGCACTGGATGGCGATATGAACGACATCAAGGCGTATGTGCTGGGCGATACGGTAAAGGAAATTTCGCTGTACATTGCAGACATGACCGAAGACGAAAAGAAGATCGTCAAGGCTGGCTGCCTGATTAACTACAATCGCAACCGAAACAAGAACAAGTAAGTTGTCGTGACGACAAAAAGAGGGCTTTCCCATCGGGAAGGCCCTCTTTGTTCATTCTAGTTATTATAATTGTCGGATGAAAAAGTCTGCAATCAACTGCTTGGTGCTGTCTTGGAAAAATTCTCGTGTGCCGTGTCCAGCGCCGGTGACTTCATAAAATTCCGCCCGACTTTCCATGCCGGCAGATACAATGGCATCATAAAAATCCTCACTGATTTTCAATGGGACAATGGGATCTTGATCTCCGTGGAAAATGGCGATGGGGCACATGGCACGGTTGATATAGTGAATGGGACTTGCCTCATACGCTCGTCTGGGCAAGGTCTCTTCGGAACCGCCGAGCAAAGCACCTTCGTGGCTCTTTTTGATGCTGTTCCAACGGCTGTGTCCGCTGTTTACTTCTGCAGTTGTTTTTTGCAGCAGTTGGGATAAATCCACAGGGCCAAACAAGTCACAGCACGCCTGAATATCGGAGGAGTAATCGCTCCATTCATCGGATTCTCCCAAATCGTTGTTCATGGCGACCATTGAGGCGAGATAACCGCCCGCCGAACGGCCAATCATGCCGATGCGATTGGGGTCAATGTGATACTGCTCGGCGTGCGCGCGCAGAAATCGCACGGCTGCCTTTACATCAATTAGCTGTGCCGGATAATGTGCCTGCGCGCTGCTGCGGTAATACATGGATACGAGCGCGAAGCCGCGTTCTGCAAGAAACTGCATTTCTGCAATGCTTTGATTTTTATCTGTGCCGCGCCATGCGCCGCCGGGGACCCAGATAATTGCGGGAAGAGGCTCGGACGGCGCGTCTGTGGTCATGCCGGAGGCCAGACGCATTTCCTGATTGCCGTAGTGCAGCAGAATAGATAATTTCAGATCTAAAATCGAACCATCTGGCTGCTTGGCGTGAGAATATACAATGTTATCCAGCAGGGTGAGTGTACTGCGCTGAATACGCGGATGAATGACGGTTTTCATATGTATAAACTTCCTTCTTTTTTGTTCGTTATCTATGATAATATGTGAGTGGTGTGTTGTCAAAGAAAAGATTCGCTTGAAAAATAGAACAATTATCGGTAAAATATACATAAGCTAATGGAAAAGGAACGAGAACCATGGAAATCCTAGATGTATATGATATGCACCGCGTGCCAACAGGGCGTACCTTTGTGCGCGGTACCAAACCGGAAAACGGCTATTATCTGGTGGCACAGGTCATTATCTTTAATACCAAGGGACAGATGCTAATTCAGCAGCGACAGGCAAATAAAGTTGGCTGGCCAAACCGGTGGGATGTGTCCGCGGGCGGCAGTGTGCAGGCGGGAGAGACGAGCCAGCAGGCAGCACAGCGGGAATTGCAGGAAGAACTGGGATTATCTGTAGATTTTACCGACGTCCGCCCGCATGTGTGTTCGACGTTTGCCGAAGGCTTTACCGATGTGTATATCGTCAACCGCGATGTCGATATATCCCAGCTCACTCTGCAAAAGGAAGAAGTGCAGACGGTACGCTGGGCGGGAAGAGAAGATGTCCTTCAAATGATTGAAGACGGAACCTTTATCCCGTATTATGCGGGCTGGATTGCGTATTTGTTTGATACACATAAACAATACGGCAGCTTTCGGCGCACAGGGTATTGACAGGAAAAAATACCCTTGTCCTAATATCATATAAATTTTGTAGGAATTTAGGAAAAAGGGCTTGACACTGAGCAACAAACATGCTATTCTATACTCAGTTAAACGAAAAGCCTACTTACACAGTAGGTTTTATGGGAAAAGGAGAAGCGACATGAAACATCGTATCTTCATCACGAAAGAATACACCTTCTACGGACGAATGTGTTGCTGTTGAAGATTTTTTGACACACAGAAAGAATACCAACACAAGATACACAACATCGTCTATATAATAAGGAGAATATACAATGAGCGAGAAGAAATTCCATTTTGAAACCTTACAGCTGCATGTTGGTCAGGAACAGGCTGACCCGGCTACCGATGCACGCGCTGTGCCGATTTATCAGACAACCTCTTACGTGTTCCACAACAGCGATCACGCAGCTGCACGTTTTGGTCTGTCTGATGCAGGCAACATCTACGGTCGTCTGACCAATCCGACTGAGGACGTTTTTGAGAAGCGTATGGCAGCTCTGGAAGGCGGCTCTTCCGCACTGGCAGTTGCTTCCGGTGCAGCAGCTCTGACCTATACCTTTAAGACTCTGGCTCATCAGGGTGACAATATTGTAGCAGCTAAGACCATCTACGGCGGCACCTACAACTATCTGGAGCACACCCTGCCGAAGGACGGCGTAACCACCAAGTTCGTTGATCCGGATGACATCAACAACTTTAAGAATGCCATTGATGAGAACACCAAGGCAGTATTCTTTGAGACACTGGGTAACCCGAACTGTAACCTGATCGACATTCAGGCTGTTGCAGACATTGCACATGCACAGGGCGTTCCGGTTGTTATCGACTCTACCTTCGCTACTCCGTATCTGCTTCGTCCGTTCGAGTACGGCGCAGACATCGTGGTTCATTCCGCTACCAAGTTTATCGGCGGCCATGGCACTACGCTGGGCGGTGTTATCGTAGAGAGCGGCAAGTTTGACTGGAAGGCTTCCGGCAGATTTGCAGATCTGGTTGATCCGGATCCGTCCTATCACGGCATCAGCTTCGTAGATGCCTGCGGACCGGCAGCGTTCACCACCAAAATTCGTGCAATTCTGCTGCGCGACACCGGTGCTACCATTTCTCCATTCAACGCATTCCTGCTGCTGCAGGGTCTGGAAACTCTGTCCCTGCGCGTAGAGCGTCACGTAGAGAACACCAAGAAGGTTCTGGAATATCTCCAGAAGCAGCCGCTGGTTGAGTCCATCAATCATGCATCCCTGGATCCGAAGTATCAGGATCTGTACAACAAGTACTTCCCGAATGGTGCAGGTTCTATCTTCACCTTCAACATCAAGGGCGGCGAGAAGGAAGCAAAGAAGTTCATCGACTCCCTGAAGATATTCTCTATTCTGGCAAACGTTGCAGACGTGAAGTCTCTGGTTATCCATCCGGCAACCACCACACACAGCCAGTGCACCGCTGAAGAGCTGGAGGAGCAGGGCATCCATCCGAACACCATCCGTCTGTCCATCGGTACTGAGCACGCAGATGACATCATCTGGGATCTGGATCAGGCATTTGAAGCTGTTAAGGCTGACGCATAACTTTAAAACAACTATCGAAGAATATAGAACAGCTGTCGGGACCTAGCCGCCCCGACAGCTCATAAAAAATGAAAAGAGGCATTTTTATTATGGCTATCAAGCAGAGCATTACCGAACTGATTGGCAACACTCCGTTGCTGGAGCTTGTAAATTTTGAAAAAGCAAATAACCTGAACGCAAAGATCGTGGCAAAGCTGGAATACTTCAATCCGGCTGGAAGCGTAAAGGATCGTGTAGCAAACGCAATGATCGCTGACGCAGAGGAAAAGGGCATTCTGAAGCCGGGCGCAACCATCATTGAGCCGACCTCCGGCAATACAGGTATCGGTCTGGCTGCTGTTGGCTCCGCTAAGGGCTATCATGTCATTCTGACCATGCCGGAAACCATGTCCATTGAGCGCCGCAAGCTGGTTGCAGCATACGGTGCAGAGGTTGTTCTGACTTCCGGTTCTGCTGGCATGAAGGGCGCTATCGCAAAGGCTGAAGAGCTGGAGAAGTCCATTGAGAACGCTGTCATTCTCGGCCAGTTCGTCAATCCGGCAAACCCGAAGGTACATTACGATACCACTGGTCCGGAAATCTGGGAGCAGTCCGAGGGCAAGGTTGACATCTTTGTTGCTGGTGTTGGCACCGGCGGCACCGTTTCCGGTACTGGCGAGTATCTGAAGGCACAGAATCCGAATGTCAAGGTCGTTGCTGTTGAGCCGGCTACCTCTCCGGTACTGTCTGAGGGCAAGGCTGGCCCGCATAAGATTCAGGGCATCGGTGCAGGCTTTGTTCCGGATACACTGGATACCAAGGTATATGATGAAGTATTCCCGGTACCGAACGAGGCTGCTTTTGAAGTGGGTCGTGAGATTGCACGCCGTGAGGGTATTCTGGTTGGCATTTCCTCCGGTGCAGCTGTTTACGCTGCTGCTGAGCTGGCAAAGCGTCCGGAAAATGCTGGCAAGACTATCGTAGCACTCCTGCCGGATACCGGTGAGAGATACCTGTCTACCGCACTGTTTGCAGACTAAATATTATCCAACGAAAGAACAAAAGGCAGAATGATCGGGAAACCATCATTCTGCCTTGTTTTATCTGTGATAACAAAACAATCGAAAATCGACTTTCGGTAGTAGCTGTGATATAATGAACCCATTACAGCAGAAGGGAGGAGCCAGAATGGGCTTATCAGAAGAAAAACAGAAAAAATGTATTTGCGTCGGTCTGTTGGCGCATGTTGATGCGGGAAAGACGACTCTTTCCGAAGCTATGCTGTATATGAGCGGAAATTTGAAAAAATTAGGGCGTGTCGATCATCAAGACGCCTTTTTAGATACCTACCATTTGGAACGCGAACGCGGCATTACGATTTTCTCTAAACAGGCAATTTTAGAGCGGGAACACATGCGGCTCATGCTGCTGGATACACCGGGACATGTGGATTTTTCCACGGAGATGGAACGAACCCTGCAAGTGCTGGACTATGCCGTTTTGGTTATCAGCGGCAGCGCAGGCGTGCAGGGACACACAGAGACCTTGTGGAAGTTGTTGGAGCAGTATCGCATTCCGACATTTGTATTCATCAATAAAATGGATTTGGATACGGCCAATCGAGATGCTGTCTTTGCACAGCTCAAGAGCCGATTGAGTGACAACTGCATTGACTTTTCATCCAATCGAGAGTCGGCGGAACGCGACGAAGAAGCGGCAATGTGCGATGAAACGCTGATGGAATCCTTTTTAGAAGAGGGTGCATTGACACAGGAACAGCTGCGGTATGCGATTGTGCACAGAAAAATTTATCCGTGCTTTTTCGGCTCTGCACTCAAACTGGAAGGCGTGGAAGAGTTTTTGCAGAGCATGGAAGCCTATACCGTGGATCCGGTTTATCCCAAGGAATTTGGTGCGAAAGTATATAAAATTTCCCGCGATCCGCAGGGCAATCGTTTGACATGGATGAAAATTACCGGCGGCGGATTGAAGGTAAAAACGGTGCTCACCAATGCGGGACTTTCTGTGCAGGAAGAAGAGGCCTGGGAGGATAAGGTTGACCAGATACGCCTATATTCCGGAGAAAAGTATCAGATGGTGGACAGCGTGCCAGCGGGCAGCGTGTGCGCGGTGACAGGACTCAAACGCACGCAGCCGGGCGATGCGCTGGGCTTGGAACCGGTATCTATCGAGCCGGTTTTGTCGCCGGTATTGACCTATCAGTTGATTTTACCGGAAGGCACAGATGTTCCGTCTACCCTGCGCAAAATGAAGCAGCTAGAGGAAGAGGATCCACAATTACATATCCTTTGGAATGAACGCCTGCAGGAAATTCACATTCAGCTCATGGGTGAGATTCAATTGGAAATCCTTAAGAGCATGATTGCAGAACGATTTGGATTGGATGTTTCCTTTGGTGAAGGCAATGTCGTGTACAAAGAGACCATTGCGGCGCCTGTTGAGGGCGTGGGACATTTTGAGCCGCTGCGGCATTATGCAGAGGTGCATGTGTTGCTTGAGCCATTAGAGCGCGGCGCAGGCTTGGAATTTGATACCGTTTGCAGTGAGGACAAGCTAGACCGCAACTGGCAACGCTTGATTTTGACGCATATGGCAGAGCGAGAGCATTTAGGCGTGCTGACGGGTTCTCCGATTACCGATATGCGGATTACACTGCTTGCAGGCAGAGCACATGCTAAGCATACCGAAGGCGGAGATTTTCGACAGGCGACCTATCGCGCCATTCGACAGGGTTTGATGAAAGCAGAATCTATTTTGCTGGAGCCGTGGTATGCGTTCCGTCTGGAGGTGCCGCAGGAGTTTATCGGTCGTGCTATGACGGATATTCCGGCGCGTGGCGGCACGTTTGACCCGCCGGAAACCGATGGCACCTATTCTATTTTAACGGGCACAGCGCCAGTTTCTTCCATGCGGGATTATCCGATGGAGGTCATTGCCTACACGCGCGGCACCGGACGCATTTCGCTGACGGTAGATGGCTATCGCCCGTGTCATGAGGCAGAACAAGTCATAGAGCGTATCGGGTATCAGCCGGAGGCAGACTTGGAACACACGCCGGATTCTGTCTTTTGCTCGCACGGCGCAGGCTATCCGGTCAAATGGAACGAGGTCGAGCAGCATATGCATTTGCCGCTGACCTATCAGCCACCAAAGCAAGAAAAGGTAGAAGAGCAGGTTATTTCGCGTCCGGTCAGAGCCTCTTACAGCAGTTCTGCGGAACTAGACAAAGAACTCAAGAAAATTTTTGAACGCACGTATGGTGCGATTCAGCCGAGAGCGTTCCGCTCGCACAAAGCCATGCGGTATGACCAGCCGCGAGAAGTGCTGCGTCAACTGGAACCGGCGCGGGATTATCTGCTGGTAGACGGCTATAATATTATTTTCTCTTGGGATGATTTGAATGAGATCGCCAAGGATAATATGGATGCGGCGCGGCAGGTACTGATGGATATGCTGTGCAATTATCAGGCGTATCGACGCTGTGAAGTCATTTTAGTATTCGATGCCTATCGTGTGCCGGGACGCGCCGGTATGATTGACAGCTATCATAACATCCATGTCGTTTACACCAAAGAAGCGGAAACGGCAGATATGTTCATTGAGAAGGTATCCTATGAAATCAGCGGACGGCGCAATGTGAGAGTTGCAACGTCAGACGGTGTGGAACAGATCATTATTTTCTCGCACGGCGCACAGCGTGTTTCCGCACGCGCTTTCCGAGAAGAGATGGATCAGGTCAACCGGCAGATTGCGGATGCCATTCAGCGGCAAAATCAGCGATGAACAGGCGGAAAACAAGGAAGAAGGAGACTTCTTCCTTGTTTTTGAAAAAAACATAAAATTTTTGTTGACAAAACGGAAAAGAGTGTGTATAATAAATATCGTTCTCAAGAGAAGAGCAAACCAGCTTGGAAGTTTAGCTCAGCTGGGAGAGCATCTGCCTTACAAGCAGAGGGTCACAGGTTCGAGCCCTGTAACTTCCACCATGAAAAGCACTCCATTTGTGGAGTGCTTTTTTGTTTGTCCAGAACTCTATGCCAAAAGAGTACGCAGTAAAACAGCCAAGTTCTCTTATATGGGTATTCTTTCATTGGAGAGTATGGTATACTCGACTCAACAACTTGGAATTTGCAGAGGTGAAGAAAATGAAACAAACAAAGAATATTTTATCATGGTTAATAATTGCATTAAATATTGTTGGAGTTGTATGCTTGATTTATTTTGCTATTCCATATTTTACTTATAATGTTACAATAACGAATCCTGATGCAATGTTGCCAGCGGAAGCATGGGATAGTGCTGGAATGGTATTGACATTTGGGTTTATTCCACTTTTGGTAGCCAATATATTCTGCTCTGTAGTTGTAAAAACAAAGCAGAAGTTTGTGTCTTTTTTGTATTTTATTCCTAGCGTAGTATGTTTAATTATCGTGTTGAGTTATTGGATACCAGCGTTGTGAAATATCATTAACTTCCAGTTTGTCGCACGTGTTCCAAGTAGGTTTTGGGGGGAGGCACGCCCCGACAAGAGCACTTCTTCAACTCTTGCGAGTTGAAGAAGTAAGGAGATATTAGAAATATGAATCGCAAAGAATTAGAACAATATATACAAGAAACATATACGGCTCAAATAGATTATCCTTGGGCTAAATATCCTGATTATGAAGTATTTCGCCATGAAAACAATAAGAAATGGTTTGCTCTGGCGATGGATATTCCGAAGAGTAAATTGGGAGTTTCGGGCAATGACACCATATCTGTGGTAAATGTTAAATGTGACAAGATTTTAATTCCTTCTTTGTGGGAGCAAGATGGAATTTTCCCGGCATACCACATGAATAAAGAACATTGGATTACCATCGCGCTAAATAGCAGTGTGCCGGACGATACTATAAAAATGTTACTCGATATGAGCTTTGAAATGACGAAGAATAAGAGAAAATGATGTGCAGCTGCAAAGCGTAAAATGGAGGTTTTTTTATGGATAATTTGATTTTTAGACAAGCAACGAAAGATGAAATACCGCGCATTCTTGCCATGCAATCAGATATTTTTCATGGCGAACAGGGAATACCAGCAGATGATATTGATACGTTTTTAGCCAAGAAACCTACATGCTGGTGTGCAGAATCAAAAGTAGATGGGAAAATCTATGCAGCAGCTGCCGCATGGCAGGAAGAAAACAAAACACATTGGGGACGGTTTGTAGTATTTCCGACTGTAAGAGGAAAACATATTGGAACAGAGTTGGCCAAGGTTTCATTTGATGAACTATTTGATATGGGAATTGACAGAATATATATGGATGCCCGTGATGCTACTGTAAAGATTGTTTGCAGTATGGGAGGACATATTGCAGGGGAAACGTATACATTTTATAAAGGCAATGTGACTCCGGTTATACTGGAAAGGAAAGATTATCAAAGAACACAATAATCTCGACAACGGGAGAACCCTCGACAGAAAGGAAAAGTACATGCGGCAGAAAATACGAAAAGCGCGTGCTTCAGATATACAGGCAATCTGTGAGATTTATGAGAATATTCATATCGAACAAGAGAAGGGTACAATATATACTGGTTGGGTACGCGGCGTATATCCGACAAAGGAAACGGCGGAAGCTGCCCTGATTCGAGGAGATTTGTTTGTTGAGGAAGCAGACGGGAAGATTGTTGGAACGGCGATTATCAATCAGATACAGGGTGATGTGTATAAGCAAGCTGCATGGACTTCTCCTATTCCAAAACAACAGGTTATGGTTTTACACACGCTTGCCATTGATCCCTATGTAAAAGGAAAAGGATATGGGTCTGATTTTGTTGCCTATTATGAGCGGTATGCGATAGAACATGCGTGCCGGTGTTTGCGAATGGATACCAACGAGAGAAATGTTACTGCTAGAAATTTTTATAAACAACGAAAATACCGAGAAGTAGATATTTTGCCATGTGTATTCAATGGCATTCCAAATGTGCATTTGGTTATGCTGGAGAAGTATTTGGAAAAATAATGCGCAACGAACAGATAGAGAAAAGCACTTGTTTGAGTGCTTTTTTCTTATGTATTCTGCTTTCGAATCTCGTCTAATAATAATTTGGCGGGTTTTGAAAGCGGACGGTTTTTCTTCCAGACGAGGTACAGGGACTGGGCATCTAATTCTGGTGATAGCGGACGGAAACAAAGCGGGTCACGGATGCGATCAAGCGGTTCCAAACATAGCACACAGCCGATTCCTTCCTCCGCCATCAGAAAGGCATTGTATGCTAGATTAAAAGTAACTGGGATAGAGAGCTGCTGGGGATCAAAACCGAGCCAAGAAGTAAAGGAATCGTGTTGTAATTCTTGCTGAGGCATAATGAGAGAAAGATGCCGAAAATCTTGCGGCGTAATGGAGTCCTTTTTTGCTAGTGGATGGTCGTTGCGCATCACTAAACCGCGGCGTTCCGTAATAGAAAACTGTAGAGATTCATATTGCGTGACATCGGCATCTCCGACAACAATGCCAAAATCAAAATATCCGCTTTGAACGTGCTCAGTTAAATCTCTTTCGTTGCCATCAAAGATATGATACCGGATCAACGGGTGCTTGATTTGCAATTGACGAATCGCGCGGATGATAAAATTCATGGATATGATTTCTGTACAACCAATGTAAATATCTCCTGTAACAGCTTCGGCGTCTGATACTGTAAATTCGGCAGTCGTTTTGTCTGCGAGAGCTACGATTTCTTCTGCACGCTGTCGGAATCGGTATCCGTCTCTTGTCAGTGTAATACTGTGTCGGCTGCGGCTTCTGTGAAACAGCTTAGTATGTAATTCTCGTTCCAAATCCATCAATTGACGGGAAAGTGTAGGCTGTGTGATGTGAAGCTGCTCCGCAGCGCGTGAAATATTTTCTTCTCTGGCAACTGTTAAGAAATAGCGCAGTACTCGGATTTCCATGGTATATAACCTCCTGTTCGTATTATAGTATATCAGATCATAACATGCTTATAAAGCATATTATAAAAATAAAATAGGTATTTGATATTTTTATGACTGGAATCTATAATAACCTCGAAAGGAGAGATTCCTCATGAAATCAATAAAAAAAGAAAATCGTGGTTTATATGTCAACACCTGTCTCAATCAGCTTGGATTGGGCATCGCTTTAACGGTTATCGGATCGGTCTTGCCGATGATTTCAGCAGAATATCAGTTGGATTATCAAATTAGTGGTATTCTGTTGTCTGTGCAGTCGGCAGGTTTTCTGCTGATGGGAGCTGTTGTCGGTTATCTTCCCAGTCGATTGGGAGTCCGTCAGACCTATGTATTCTTGGGAGCTTTGGTATTTCTCGGACTGATCGTTACGATGGTGACATCAAATCCTATTTTACTGATTTTGGCGATGCTTATGACAGGATTCGGAAAAGGCGGAGATTCAAATTTTACGAGTCAATTTGTGTCCAACTTATCGCATGGCAATACCGGATCGTTGAATTTTATGCAGGCGTTTTTTGCCGTTGGCGCTTGTGTCGCCCCGCTAATTGTTATGGTATGCGGCACTTCATGGAGAAGCGCACTGATGATTGTCGTTGCCTTTGGTGCGGTACAAACAATTCATGCTGTAGCGGTGCCGATTGGAAGCGATGCATATATCGAAAAAGAAAAAGTACGCCCAGATTATGGATTTCTGAAGGAAGAATTATTTTGGATATGCGCACTGCTCATGTCTACATATGTGGCATTTGAAGCATCAATCATGGGATGGCTGGTCACCTTTTTTGTGGATGCGGGTATTGTTTCTGAATCCGCAGCACAGATTTTAGCCACCTCGCTTTGGATTGCATTGTTTGCGGGGCGGATGCTGACGGCGCAGATTTCTCGCCATTTTCTTCCATATCAGATGATTCCTGTCATGGTGATTGGTACGGCAATTTGCTTTACCATGCTGCTTTTTGGACATCATATGCTTTTGGTTGGAATGGGAACGATTGGAACAGGATTATTTATGGCAGGACTTTACGGAACGGCAATGGGAAACAGCGGTACATTGATGAAGCGGTATCCGCTGTGTATGGGTATGTTTATTGTGCTGCCGGGCGCCGTATCGATTGCCGTTCTTGCGTTGATCGGCGCGTTAGCGCAGAAATTTGATATTCATATCGGCATGGGAGCGCTGTATGTTCTTGTGTTCTTAATGATTTTGCTTGCCGTGCGCAATGTGATGTATTGCAAAAGCAAGCAATATCATACTTCCAAACGCATAGAGGAGGCGGAAATATGAGACCGGCATCGTCATGTATAAAGGCCAAAGAGAAATTTTTGGAGCTGTGTCGACAAGGAAAATATAGAGAAGGAGAACGACTGCCCGCTGAAATGCATATGGCACAGCTCCTTGGTGTCAGCCGTGATACATGGAGAAAAGCATTAGAAAGTCTGCGGCAGGAGGGTATTGTTCGTTCAAAGCATGGCGTAGGAACGTTTATTGTCAATCCTTCAGGGGCCAGAGAAACGGATTTGACTCAATTGTGCACGGTACGTAGAATGATTGAGCATTCTGGTGTACGAGAAGGTCATAGCAGTTATGATACGGGAATTATGATGCCAAATAAAAGAATCGCGTCTGCGCTAAATTTGCAATCACAGGATAGACGGTTCAATGTATTTTTTGTCCATTGCATGAAATACACTGCGGATGGTCAGCCGCTTTGCTATAGTGCAAATTATATTCCTAGTGATTTGGCGGATGAATTAAAAGCGACACATATGCCGGATAGTTTGCTTTCTTATTTGAAACAGGATAAAAATATTCAGATTGAGCGTTCGATTGCACATATTATGGTTCCGCAATATCGTGATTCTATCGTTGCACAGTTGCGCGGTGAGGATGAGAAACTCACAGTTTTATGTATCGAACAAACATATTTTGATAAAAATGAGATTCCGGTACTGCACACGGTTGACTATTTGCGCAGCGATATTTTTCGCTTTGTTGTAACACGGAGATAAGACTTGTATCAGAGACAGGCAACAGCCAGTTGCTTGTCGCGTGACCGGCTGCCGGTTATAATATGGGTACAAGGAGGTGCTTTCTATGAACACCAAAGAGGTACTCTATCAACTTCGCATGAAAAACGGCATGTCGCAAGATGCACTGGCAGAAAAGGTCTTTGTGACAAGGCAGGCTGTTTCGCGTTGGGAAACCGGAGAGACCGTTCCGAATACCGAAACATTGAAGCTGCTTTCCCAAGTATTTGATGTTTCCATCAACACGCTTTTGGGGGCTCCGAGAAAACTGATTTGTCAGTGCTGCGGAATGCCGATGGAAGATGATGCAATCATTGGCCGAGATCATGACGGTTCCCTAAACGAGGACTATTGCAAGTGGTGTTATGCCGATGGAACCTATACCTATCACAAGATGGACGATTTGATTGATGTTTGTGTCAAGAACATGGTAAACGAAAATTTTACCGAGCAACAGGCTCGTTCGTATCTCAAAACATTGCTTCCGACGCTGAATTATTGGAAACATTACGATGCACTCAGTGACAATGGACAATTTGAGGAATTTAAGAACCAACTGATAAAGGAAATAAACGAACTGCATATAGAAGGCTTGCCGACGGTTGAAACACTGTATGCGTTGGATGGAAAGACGGTGAACCTTGCGTATATCCTACCAAACGGCAAATCAGTAAAATTTTTAGATGACCAAAAGACATATCTCGGCAATCAGCTTGCCTGCGAATTTGGCGGAGAGCGATGTTTTGGCGTGATTGCCGGCATGGATTTTCTGCTTGTGTGCACGTATGAAAAAGACGGGTTGAATCCGGAATTGGTACTATATAAGAAGAGATAAGATAACATGCACAGACATAACAAATGCAAAAAGCACGCGTTCCCGCGTGCTTTTTTGTGCAATCTTTTGATTTTGCGGCAATAGCAGGAAAAGTTTCATGCGGATACTTTTTTTTTCGCGTGGAATCGTCTATAATAAAGATACTTTGATGGATAAAAGTATCTTTGACATACCATGCAGGAGGAATTCCTATTATGAAGATTTTAAAGCAGGCAGAGAAAAAGACCTACCAGAGAGATGCTGCGCTGACACATACCGTCATGGACATTATTGAAAATGTGCAGACAAACGGTGACAAGGCGCTGATTGAATATGCAGCGAAATTTGACCATATGGACATTGATACCGTGCGCATTTCTCCGGAGCAGGTCAAGGCTGCCTATGAGCAGGTTGATGAGGAGACCATTGAGACCATTCGTTTCGCAGCGGGTCAGATTCGTTTCTTTGCAGAGAAGCAGCGCGAGTGCCTGAAGGATCTGAACATTCCGAGCCGCGTAGAGGGCGTAGAGATCGGTCATCGCATGATTCCGGTAGATCGCTGCGGCTGCTATGTACCGGCTGGCCGTCATCCGCTGCCGAGCTCGGCACTGATGGGCATTGTGACGGCAAAGGCTGCCGGTGTCAAGGAAGTCTGCGCTTGTTCTCCGGCATATGCTGGTTATGGCACGATTCATCCGGCTGTTTTGGTCGCTATGGATATTGCCGGTGCCGATGAAATCTACTGCATGGGTGGCGCACAGGCGGTTGCTGCCTTTGCTTACGGCACGGAGAGCATCAAGAAGGTCGATCTGATTGTTGGCCCGGGCAATAAGTTTGTGACGGAGGCAAAGCGTCAGGTACTGGGCGATGTCGGCATTGACAGCCTGGCAGGCCCGAGCGAAGTGTTGATTGTCGCCGATCACACCGCGGATCCGGAATTTTTGGCGATTGATTTGCTGGCACAGGCAGAGCATGACCCGAATTCCAAGGCCATTCTCGTATGCACTGATCAGGCAACCATTGATGCAACCATGCAGGAAATGGATCGTCTGATTACTACGCTCAACACAGAAGACGTATGCCGTCAGTCTTGGAAGGACAATGGTGCGATTTACCTGGCAGATTCCATGCAGGAAGCCATTGATCTGGCGAACGAGATTGCACCGGAGCATTTGGAGATCGAGGCAGATAACGAGCGGGAGGTTGCACAGCAGATGCGCCATTACGGCTCTCTGTTTGTCGGACACTATGCCCCGGTTGCCTTCGGTGACTTTGTCTCCGGTCCGAATCACACCTTGCCGACGATGGGAACGGCACGCTATTCCAACGGCGTTTGGGTTGGAACCTTTATCAAGACCCCGTTCCACCAGTTTGTCAGCCAGCAGGGCTGCTTGAATCTGGCACAGCCGACGATGAACTTTGCCAACATTGAAGGCCTTCCGGCACACCGCGATTCGGTTCGCCTGCGTGTGGAAAGATTGAAGTAAATGAACATATTGAAGCGAGAGCACCGCGGTGCTCTCGCTTTTTTTGTGCATAGAGGGATCGACTTTTGTGCAATTTTTTGGAAATGATTTTATTAAAATTGTTAAAAATATGACTATAACGATGGGAAAAAGTTCAAATTCTCAAAGTTGGTCAAAAAGTTGCACAAAAATGATTGATAATGATTGAAATTGAATGTAAATATTGTTATAATTGATGCCATAGAGAGGGAATTGACATGATCGCTGAAACTAGACACCAGATGATTTTGGATATTTTGCATAAACAGAGGTCCGCCAGCGTGCAGGAGCTTTCCGAACAGCTTCACATCAGTGAATCGACGATTCGGCGTGATCTGATTATTTTGGATCGTCAGGGAAAGCTGACAAAGGTATACGGCGGCGCTATGGCGATGCACATGGAGCCATCGTACGATCCGTATGAGCCGGACATGGACACAAAAGAGGTTCTGTTTGTAGAAGAAAAGAAGCGTATGGGACAATATGCCGCATCGCTGATTCGAGCAGATGATTTTGTGTATATTGATGCCGGAACCAGTACCATCCATTTGGTCAATGCCATCAGCGGCGAGGCAAAGAAAGCGGTATACGTTACCAATGGCTTGCTGCACACACGCATTCTAGCGCGAAAGGGATGCATGGTTTACGTTCCGGCAGGCCGCGTCAAACCCCGTACCGAAGCAATTGTAGGCACCGCAGTTCTCAACAGCCTGCGTCGGTATAATTTTACCAAAGCATTTATGGGAGCCAACGGCATTTCCATCGAACGCGGCTTTATGACGCCGACCATCGAGGAAGCGGAGCTGAAAGCGGCGGCCATTCAGTCGTCGTTTGAAAGCTGGTTCCTTGCAGACGAAAGTAAGTTTAACAAAATTTGTGCCGCAGGGATTTGCGATTTGGCACAGGCGGGTATCATTACGAACCGATTGCCGGATGTCAGCTATGCGGAGAAGACCTTGGTGAAGGAGATTGACAGAGAATGATTTACACTGTGACCTTTAATCCGGCGATTGACTATGTGGTTCATTTAAATGGTCCGCTCAAGCAGGAAGGCATCAATAGAAACGCTTCGGAAGAATATCAGTTCGGCGGCAAGGGCATCAATGTTTCCAATGTGCTGCGCACCTTGGGCATTGAATCCAAAGCCTTGGGCTTTGTCGCTGGATTTACCGGTGAAGGACTGGAAAAGGGCTTGCAGGCAAGCGGCTTGTGCACAGATTTCATTCATGTCTCTGAAGGCATGACCCGCATCAATGTCAAGGTAAAAGCAGAGCAGGAAGCGGAAATCAACGGCATTGGCCCGAACATTACCGCAGAGGATATGAAGCAGCTGTATCATAAGCTGGATCAGATTCAGGCTGGCGATACACTGGTTCTGTCCGGTTCCATTCCATCGTGCCTTGCCAGCGATACCTATGAGAAGATCATGGCGTATCTGGCAGACAAAGACATCCGCATTGTCGTGGATGCTACCCGTGACCTGCTCGTCAATGTACTCAAGTATCATCCGTTCCTCATCAAGCCGAACAATCACGAATTGGGTGAAATCTTCAATACGGTTCTCAAGACAGATGAAGAAATTGCCGATTGCGCGAGAAAATTACAGGAGATGGGCGGCAGAAATATTCTGGTCTCCATGGCGGGAGACGGTGCGCTGCTGCTGGATGAAACCGGAGAGGTGCATCGCATTGGTTGCCCGAAGGGCAAGGTGCAGAACAGCGTAGGTGCCGGTGACTCCATGGTAGCGGGCTTCTTGGCTGGCTATCTCACCAAGCAGGATTACGGCTATGCACTCAAGCTCGGCACAGCTGCTGGCAGTGCCACGGCGTTCTCTATTGGTCTGGCTGAGAAAAAGGACATCGAACAGCTGCTTCAAACGCTGTAAGATAGAAAAATAAGCAAGAGAAAGAGGGCGAGTATATGAAACTGATTGAATTGTTTAGCCGAGATGCCACAGCATTGGATGTCAAAGCGAAAGACAAGGATGCTGTCATCAATAAGTTGGTAAATCTTCAGTTTACTCACGGCAATATCACGGATAAAGAGGCCTATAAAAAGGCGATTTATGCACGAGAGGCCGAATTTTCTACGTATGTTGGCGAAGGAATTGCCGTTCCGCACGCAAAGACGGAGGTTGTCACTGCACCGAGCTTGGCGGTAGTACGGTTGACAGAACCGATTCAGTACAACGAAGATGACGATGATAAGAGCAAGCTCTTTTTCATGATTGCAGCGCCGATGAACGGCAATCTGCATGTAGATATGCTGGCACGCATGATGAGCTTGCTGGCAAATGAGGATTTCGTAGCAAAGCTGAATGCAGCAAAAACGCCACAGGAATTTCTCGACTTGATTGCAAAAGAAGAGGAACAGAACTTCGGAAATGAAAGCTTTACCGAAGAAGAGGTTCCGCAGACGGGATACCGTATTTTGTGTGTTACCGCGTGCCCGACCGGCATTGCGCACACCTATATGGCAGCGGAGAATCTGCAAAAAGCAGGTGCTGCAATGGGCATTCCGACAAAGGTAGAAACCAACGGTTCCGGCGGCGTAAAAAATGCGCTGACCGCGGATGAAATCGCAAAATGCGACGGCATTATTATTGCCGCAGATAAAAATGTAGAAATGGCTCGTTTTGATGGCAAACCGGTAGTTATTACCCGTGTTGCCGACGGCATCCATAAGCCGGAAGAGCTGATTAACAAGATTGTGAACGGCGAAGCGCCGATTTATCACGCGACGGGCGGCGCACCGGCTGCTGCTCCAAATGAATCCGCAGGAAGTGCGATTTATAAACACTTGATGAATGGCGTATCGCATATGTTGCCATTCGTTGTCGGCGGCGGCATTATGATTGCGCTGGCGTTCCTGCTCGATGATTATTCGATTGACCCTTCCAATTTCGGCATGAACACCCCGCTGGCTGCGTTCTTTAAGACAGTTGGCAATGCAGCCTTCGGATTCATGCTTCCGATTCTCGCCGGATTTATTGCGATGTCCATTGCAGATCGTCCGGGCTTGGCGGTTGGCTTTGCAGGCGGCGTGCTCGCGATGAATGGCACATCCTTTACCGGTTTGATGAACGGAGACACAACCGGCGTATCCGGTGGTTTCTTGGCAGCATTGCTTGCGGGCTTTGCAGCCGGTTATTTGGTACGATTCTTGGAAAAGATAACAGAGAAGATGCCAAAAGCGATGGACGGTATCCGTCCGATGCTAATTTATCCGCTCGGCGGCATTCTCTTAATTGGTCTTCTGATGTGCGCGATCAATCCGTTGATGGGTGCAATCAATACCGGTATTTCTTGGATTCTGAATTCGATGGGCGGCTCGTCGAAAATCCTGCTTGGTTGCGTACTTGGCGGCATGATGAGTGTGGACATGGGTGGTCCGATCAACAAGGCAGCGTATGTATTCGGTACGGCTGCACTGTCCATGGGACAGTTTGATGTCATGGCAGCGGTTATGATTGGCGGCATGGTTCCTCCGATTGCTATCGCATTGTCCTGCACTTTCTTCCCGAAGAAGTGGACGACAGAAGAGCGCAACAATGGTCTGGTCAATTACGTCATGGGCTTGTGCTTCATTTCTGAAGGCGCAATTCCGTATGCGGCAGCAGATCCGGGTCGTGTGCTTCCGTCCTGTATCGTAGGTTCTGCCATTGCAGGCGGTTTGTCTATGGCATTTGGCTGTACCCTGCAGGCACCGCATGGCGGCATCTTCGTATTCCCGACTGTGGGACATCCGCTGATGTACGTTATTGCTCTGGTAATTGGTTCCATTGTCGGCGGCGTCATTTTGTCGGCACTCAAGAGAACAAAGGCTGAATAAGCAAAAACGCTTTATTTTTATTATGCAATTCATGTATTGAAAGGAGATTTTTATTATGCTGCGTTTTGAGTACACCGTAACAGATCCGGAGGGCTTCCACGCACGTCCGGCAGGCATGTTCGTCAAAGAGGCAAAGAAGTATGATTGCGTTACCACCGTTGAGAAGAATGGTAAGAGCGCAGACGCTCGCAAGATGTTTGGACTGATGGGTCTTGGCATCAAGGGCGGCGACACCATCGCAATCAGCGTAGAGGGTGCACAGGAAGAAGAAGCTGCTGCTGCACTGAAGGCATTTATGGAAGCAAATCTGTAAGAGCCAAACGATTGTATTTGTCAACTCTATTCTATTTATCTATTTCCTAAAGGTGCTACGCTGCGCGCGGGCACCATCGAGAACAACAGTTTTTTGAGTTTGCAAGATGTAAACAAAAACAATTTTTGCTGGAACAACACGAAACACAATACAAGTATATTATTTATCTTGTGAAACTTGAATGAAACTGTTTTGGCCGTGTGAATGCACATTTGTATGTGTTCACGCGGCTTTTTTTATATTTTGCAGAAATGTGCGGTGAAATTTGATTGTAACAGGAAAAGAATCATGGTAAAATGAAAGTATCGAAAAAAGAGATAGGAGGCGGACGATGGAATATCAATTATTGGCAACCGATTTAGACGGGACTTTGCTCAATGCGAAAAAAGAAATTTCTTCTGAGAATATCAAAGCAATCAATTATGCGTTGAAAATGGGAAAACAGGTCATTTTTTCTACCGGTCGCGCCTTGGGAGAAGTCGAACAGTTTTTTCCATTGTTCCCGACGATGCGATATGTGCTGTGTGAGAGCGGCGGCCTGCTGTATGATCGGCAGGAACAGCGCGTCATCAGCAGGCAGGTGCTGGATCCGGCGATTACACGAGAGGTACTGCGTTATGCACAGCCGAGAGATATTATGATTCAAGTGATGATGGAGGGAGAGTCTGTCATCAGTAAGAAAAGCATTGCCCTTCTCGAACACTATCGCAATGAATATTTGCGGGAACATTTTTGTCATCATGTGCGTTTGGTGGATAACGTCATTGACTATTGTCGGAACGGCGAGTATCTGGTAGAAAAAATTTGTTTGTATCATCCGGATACAACAGCGCGCGTGCAGACCTTGGAACAGCTGCAGAATCTGGATTTGACTGCGGCATTTTCTGAACGAACTTCATTGGAGTTGACGCCGATTGGTGTAGACAAGGGAAATGGTCTGCGCAAGCTGTGTGAGGAACTACATATTCCGATGGAACAGGTCATTGCTGTTGGAGATGCTCCCAATGATTTGGCAGTTTTGCAGACGGCTGGATTGGCACTTGCTGTCGACAATGCTTCGGAAGAGGTCAAACAGGTATGCCATGCGGTTGTTGCAGATAATGAGCACAATGGTGTCAAAGAGGCCATTGAGGAGTGGTTGTGCGGTGCAGTACATAGCACACAGCCAATCTATCAGACAGTATAAAAAAAGAGATCTGCAGGTATTGCAGATCTCTAGGACAACAGCGCCTGCATATCTTCCGGTATCGGCGCGGTAAATGTCATGGGTTGTTTGGTAATCGGATGGGTAAAGGACAGCTGATAAGAATGCAGTGCCTGCCGTGCGATGTGGGTATAATCGGGATTGTATAAAAAATCACCGGGCAGCGGATGGCCGATATGCTTCATATGGACGCGAATTTGATGGGTTCTTCCGGTCTCCAGTCGGACGGCAGCAAGAGAAAATCCATTGTGTACAGCCAATCGCTCGAAGTACGTGACAGCAGGCTCGCCGCGCGCTTCATCGACAATGCGTTCAATGGTGCTGTCATGCGCGCGGGCAATTGGCGCACGGATACAACCGGACTCCGGCAGAACACCGGTACAAATCGCGCGGTATTCCCGATGAATCTCTCGATGACGCATTTGTTCCGCCAGAATACAAGCGGATAGCTCGTTGAGGGAGAACAGTACGACGCCGGAGGTGTCTCGATCCAGTCTGCCGACGGAACGAGCGGTAAACGGTTCTCCGCGCTGCTGAAAATAATAGGCAAGCGCATTGGACAGCGTATCATCGTAGTGCCCCTGCGACGGATGCACAGGCATACCGGCAGGTTTATTGAGAACAATGAGGTCACTGTCCTCATAGACAATAGAAAGCGGCAAACGAACGGGAAGTAGATTTTCGTTTGGCGCAAGATGTGGAATTACTGCACGCAGCGTTTGACCTGTGTGCAGTTTTTGATTGGAGCGAATGGAAATCCCGTCCAATAACAGTCCGTTTTCCTGATATTTGGTTTGGATGAGCAGATGCCGCGAAAACCCCTGCGCGCGCAGAAATCGGTCTGCCGTGCGCCCGTCAAATTCCGGCGGGATCTGATATTGTATGCTGTTTCTAATCATGCTTGCCAGTGTATCATATTTGAAGCGATTTTGCAATCGGCTTCTTGATTGACGCAAGGTGTCTTGATGGCGTATAATAAGTACGGTAAAAAAATTACGAGGAGGAAAACGTTGTGAAGGATATGCTGATACAGCTGTGCAGCGCAGACGGTGTGACCGGCTTTGAAGGACATGCTGCACAAAAGGCAGCGGAGCTGTTAGCACCATACTGCGACCGTGTGGAATTTGATTCTTGCGGCAGTGTATTGGGCTGGAAGAGCTGCGGCAAGCCGAATGCAAAGACTGTCCTGCTCGATGCCCATCTCGATCAGATTGGTTTTATGGTCACAGATGTGCTCGATGGCGGATTCCTGCGCTTTACGCAGGTAGGCGGCATTGATCCGCGTATGTTGCTGGGCGCTGAAGTAACGATATTGACGGAGACACCAAGATATGGTGTGATTTCCTGTACTCCGCCGCATTTGCTGGCGGCAGGAGAGCAGAATAAAGCCGTGCCGATGCATGAAATGCTCATTGATACCGGTTTGCTGGATGCCAAGTCCGTCATTCCGATTGGCACGCCGATTGTATTTGCACAGCCGCCGTATGAACTGACGGACGGCCAAATTACCGGCAAGTGCTTGGATGACCGTGCGGGCTTTATTTCGATTGTTGAGGCAATGAAACAGTTAAAAGATGCGGATTTACAGGTAGATCTTGTCGTGTGCGGTTCGGTACATGAAGAGACTGATTCCCTCGGCGCTCTGGCGGCGTCCTTCCGCGTGGCACCGGATTACGGCATTGCGGTAGATGTCAGCCATGCCAAGACACCGGACAGCGGTTCGGACGAAGCGTTTGCATTTGGTGGCGGCGTGCTTGTTGGCATGGGCCCGAATCTGCACCGCGGTCTGACCAATCGCATGATAAAGACTGCGCGCGCGGAGGAAATTCCCTATCAGATCGAAGTGATGGAAGGCAATACGGGCACCAATGCATGGGACATGCAGGTGGTGCGCAGCGGTATCGCTATGGGCTTGTTATCCATTCCGCTCAAATACATGCACACACCAATTGAGACCATTAAATTGTGCGATGTACAGGCAGTCAGTGATTTGATGGCAGCATTCTTGAAGGAGTTTGACGGGGAGGTAACGCGCGTATGATCGAGTTGTTAGAAAAGCTGTGCGCGCTTCCCGGTCCGTCCGGCTGTGAAGATGCTGTGCACGATTTTATTTTGGAGCAAGCAAAGCCATACGCGGATGAGATTCGAGAGGACAATCTTGGCAATCTGATGATTTTCCGCAAGGGCAAGAAACACATCGACAAGACCGTGATGCTCTCCGCACACATGGATGAGGTCGGTGTGATTTGCAAGGGATATACCGATGACGGCTGTGTCAAGTTCGGCTTTGTCGGCGGTGTTGATCCGCGCGTTGTGATTGGCAGACGGATTTTATTTGGCGATGTGCGCGGCGTTGTCGGCATCAAGGCGGTTCATTTGACCACGCGGGAAGAACGAAAAACCATGCCGAAGACTAGTAGCTTATATATTGACATTGGTGCATCGGATAAAAAGGAAGCACAGAAAAAAGTGCCGCTCGGCACCTATGGTGTCTTTGATTCCGCCTGCGTTCGTTTTGGCGATGGACTGCTCAAAGCAAAAGCCATTGATGATCGCGTGGGATGCGCCGTGATGCTGACCCTTTTGCAGGAACAGCCGGCGGTAGATACGTGGTTTGTTTTTGGCGTGCAGGAAGAGGTTGGCCTGCGTGGCTCTCGCTGTGCGGCATTTGCCCTGCAGCCGGATATTTGTCTGGTGCTTGAGGGCACAACGGCGGCAGATTTAGCGGAAGTTGACGGCGCCAAGCAAGTGTGCGGTTTGCGAAAGGGTGTTGTCATTCCGTTTATGGATCGGTCTACGATTTACAACCAAAAGCTGTTTGAGACACTGCGCAAGCTGGCAGAGGAACATCATATTCCGTGGCAGACCAAGCACCGCGTAGCGGGCGGCACAGATGCCGGACGCATTCACTTGACCAGAGAAGGCATTCTGACAGCCGGACTGGCGGCACCGGTTCGCTATATCCATTCACCATCCAGTGTTGCTGCTCTGGAGGACATGCAGGGTATGCTGGCACTAAGCCGACATTTTCTGACGTATTTGGGAGATGAAGAATCATGAGTTTTGATATTTATGAAGCATTTTGTAATTTGTCTGCTGCTTTTGGCCCATCTGGCAGAGAATCGGACATCATTCAGACGATTCGTGAGGTGACAGCGGATCATGTGCAGGACATTGGCGATTGGGATCATCACATTGATACGATGAACAATCTGGTATATCATCGCAAGGGCAACGGCAAGAAAATTTTGCTCGCAGCGCACATGGACTCGATTGGCGTTGTGGTGACACATATTGATGATAACGGATTTGCCCGCTTTGCACAGGTCGGAGGATTTATGCTCGGAGATCTGGTAGACAGACGGGTTCGCTTCCAAAATGGTACGCGCGGTGTGATTTCGTTTGAAGAAAAAACAGAGTTTTCCAAGCTGGGCTTTGACAATCTGTTTTTGGATATTGGCGCAGCAAGCAAAGAAGAAGCAGAAAAGCTGATTCAGGTCGGAGACTTCGCCGTATACGATGAACAGCCGCACAAGCAGGGAGATGTCGTTTGCGGTCCGTATTTGGACAACCGCATTGGCTGTGTGACATTGATTGGTGCGATGGCACAGCTGGCGGATTTGCCGTGCGACAGTGATGTCTATGTGGCATTTACGGCACAGGAAGAAGTCGGTCTGCGCGGCGCACAGACGGCAGCATTTGCCGTTCAGCCGGATTATGCGATTGCCGTTGATGTGACGGATACCGGAGATTTGCCGGAACGCAAGTATCCGATGGCTGTGAAGATGGGAGCGGGACCGGCTGTCAAGATTATGGATCATTCGGTGATCTGTGACCAGCAGGTTAAGGATGCCCTGTATCGTGTTGCAGAGACGCAGAATATTTCGGTACAGCGAGAGATTATGGAATTTGGCGGAACCGACACCGGTGCCATTCAGCGCACGGCTGGCGGCGTAAAGGTCGGTGCAGTCAGCATCCCGACACGCTATATCCATTCTGCTGCGGAGATGGCAAATCTGCGTGATGTCGAACAGGCTATCCAGCTCATTGCCCATGTTGTCAGCGAAGGCGTGGATAAAAAGTAAAATAGCTACAGAAACAGGAAAATCCAGTCCCAAATGGGACTGGATTTTTTTCGTGCGATTAACCTTCTGTATTCTCGGGAATTGCTTCCGGCTGTTCCGGTCGGTTGAGAATTTCCATGAATTCTTCACCGGTAATGGTTTCTTTTTCGTATAGGAAACGAGACAGCTCGTCCAACTTCTTGCGATTCTCCGAGAGGATTTTCCGTGCTTTTTCGTGCTGTGCCTTGACCAGCTCGACAACCTTCTTGTCGATTTCGTTCTGGGTATCAGCAGAGCAGGCGAGAGAGGTATCGCCGCCGAGATACTGGTTATTGACGGTTTCCATTGCAACCATATCAAAGCTGTCACTCATGCCGTAGCGGGTAATCATGGCGCGAGCCAGTTTGGTTGCCTGCTCAATGTCGTTGGAAGCGCCGGTCGTGATTTCATGGAAAACTACTTCCTCTGCCGCACGACCGCCGGTAAACGTGGCGATCTTATTTTCAATTTCTTCCTTGGACATCAGGTATTTATCTCCCTGCTCAACCTGCATGGTATAGCCGAGAGCACCGGAGGTACGCGGGATAATCGTGATTTTCTGCACCGGTGCGGAGTGCGTCTGCAAAGCGGCAACCAATGCATGGCCGATTTCATGATAGGCAACAACCTGCTTTTCGTGGTCAGAGAGCACCGTGTTCTTTTTCTGATAACCGGCAATGACCACTTCAATACTTTCTTCTAAATCTGCTTCTGTGACAACAGAACGGTTATCGCGCACGGCGCGCAAAGCGGCTTCGTTGATGATGTTGGCAAGCTCTGCGCCGGATGCGCCGGCTGCCATGCGGGCGATGGTGTGGTAGTTTACATCGTCTGCGGTTTTGATTTTCTTGGCATGTACCTTGAGAATGGCTTCTCGTCCGGCGAGATCCGGCAGTTCCACCGGCACACGGCGGTCAAATCGACCGGGGCGTGTCAAGGCAGGATCGAGGGATTCCGGTCGGTTGGTAGCTGCTAGAATAATGACACCATTGTTGCCCTCAAAGCCGTCCATTTCCGTCAGCAGCTGATTGAGTGTCTGCTCGCGCTCGTCATTGCCGCCGATTTGTCCGTCACGCTTTTTGCCGATGGCATCAATCTCGTCGATAAAGACGATACACGGGGCTTTTTCCTTCGCCTGCTTAAACAGATCGCGGACTTTAGAGGCGCCCATGCCGACAAACATTTCAACAAACTCCGAGCCGGACATCGAGAAGAACGGAACACCGGATTCTCCGGCAACGGCCTTTGCCAACATGGTTTTACCGGTTCCCGGAGGGCCAACGAGCAAAATGCCCTTTGGCATGGAAGCGCCGATGGCTGTATATTTGTTTGGATTGTGCAGGTAATCGACAATTTCCTGCAAGTTTTCCTTTGCCTCATCTTCTCCGGCAACATCGTCAAAATGAATGCCTTCTGTCGATTGCACATAAATTTTAGCGTTGCTTTTGCCCATGCCAAACATCATAGAGTTCTTGCCGCCAGCCTGATCCATGAGCTTTTTTCCCATGTACTGACCAAGGGCAATAAAGATCACGAGCGGCAGGACGAAGGTCAGCAAAAAGCTGAGAATCGGAGAGGTGGTCTGCTGGATTTCCTGCTCAAATTTCGCACCGGAATCATATAACCGCTGCACCAGCTGCGGATCATCCATCTTACCGGTCTTATAGGTTGTATCCTTGGCTTTGTTTGTAAAGATAATCTCGCTGTTGTCAATTTCTACCTCGCCGATGTCCTTGTCGGCAATCATAGTCAAAAATGTGCCGTAATCGACGTCTTTGACTTGATGCTGCATGAGCATCGGGCCTGCGATCATATTAAACAGAATCACAACCAATAAAATGATTCCATAATAAAAGATCAGAGGCTTTTTTGGACTTTTCACTTCTTTCATGGCATAACCTCCTAGTGTTTATTCGTGCATGATGTATTCTGCGGCGGCTTCGCCGGCCGTTATACCGGAGCACCATGCCCAATGTAAATTATATCCGCCGCAGTCGCCGACGACATCTAAGATCTCACCGGCGAGAAACAGACCGGACTGTCTGAGAGAGCGGAAACGATTGTCGATTTCATTTAAAAAGACACCGCCGCCCGTAACCTGTGCGTGATCCCAAGACTGTACGCCGGTAATGGGGAAATCCCAGCCCTTGAGCAGAGAGACCAATTTATCAATGTCCTGCCGCGACAGAGACGAGGATGGACGAGAAACCGGTGTCAGAGACAGCGTTTCCAGCGCGGCAAACAAGAGCTTTTTATGGATGAGTCCGAGCAGATTGTCCTCTAGGGTGTCGTTCGGATACTGCTTGATGCGCTGCTGCAGCGCGGTGCGCAGCTCGTTGTGTTGCCAATCCGGAAACAGATCAAGACGCACGGTATATGCCTGCTCTTGCACCGGTTTCTGCATCCAGCAGGACAATTGCAGTGCCGGAATGCCGGACAAGCCGTAATCCGTCAATTGGACTTCACCCAATTCTTCCGTCAGCTTTTGTTTTCCGTCCAGCAGGGTCGCGCGACAAATGACGCGAATGCCCTTGAGCTGCTTGAGGATAGCAAGCTGCTGGCCGCACCGAAGAGGTACCAAGCAGGGATAGAGCCGTGCATAACGATGACCCATTTGCAGGGCAAGCGGATAGCTGGTGCCATCGGTGCCCTGTTTGGGGGCAGCGCGTCCGCCAGCCGCCAGAACGACAGCGTCAGCGCGAAAGATTTGTCCGGATTCTGTCTGTGCGGTAAAAACTTTCTTTTGAACAGATAGAGATTTGACCTTGCAGTTGTACTGCACCTGAATATGATGCCGCCGCAAAGCCAGTTCCAGCACATCCAGCACCATGGAGGCCTGTCGGCTGTATGGGTAGATGCGTCCGCCGTCTTCTTCTGTGCAGTAAAGACCTAAGTCATGGAAAAATGCCAGCGTGCGCTCTGCGGGCATATCAGCGAGCAATTCCGTCAGACGGCTGGTGTTTTGCGTGTGATAATGCCCTGGTGCAATCTGCGCATTTGTCAAATTGCATCTGCCGTTTCCTGTGGCGAGAATTTTCTTGCCAATGCGATCCAGACCGTCCAAAATGGTAATTTGAGCAGAAGGATTGGTTTTGGCGGCAGAAATGGCGGCGGCTATGCCGGATGCGCCGCCGCCAATAATAAGGATGCGATTCATAAATGAACCTCCTTTTCTATCATTGCGTTTTTTTATTGCCTTTATTATAGCATGAATCTCTAAAAAGAGTTTGAATAAACATGAAATTTTTGTTACTTTTTGTGTTTTGTCACGATACCCTGTAGATTTTCTGCCAGAAAAGCGGTAAAATAGAAACAGATAATAAAAACCTATCATCCAAAAACTGCCAGAATCAGCGGTTTTTCTATATGGAAGATACAATAAGGAAAAGCATATGAGAGCAAGTGAACGTCTGTTAAAATACGCTGTAATATATACAGGAAGCAACGAAGAAAATGCCGCACAGACACCATCAACGCCGGAACAATTCACGCTGGCAAATGTCTTGGCGAACGATATGAGGGAGATTGGTCTGACGGATGTCTCGGTCGATGAACACGCATATGTGTACGGTTTTTTGCCGGCATCGGAAGGAAAAGAGCACTGTCCGCCGATTGGCTTCATTGCGCATTTGGATATTGTCAATGAGTTTGGCGGAACGGAGATTCGTCCGCAGGTAATTAGCAAGTATGATGGTGGAGAAATTGCACTGGGAACCAGCGGACGAACGCTTGACGCGCAACAGTTTCCGGATTTGAAGCAGGCGATAGGAGAGACTGTCATTACGACAGACGGCACGACAGTGCTCGGCGCCGATGACAAGGCGGGCGTGGCGGAAATCTTGACAATGTGTGAACGACTGATACAGGAGAATCGCCCACACGGAAAAATCTGTATTTGTTTTACACCGGATGAGGAGATTGGGCACGGTGCCGCGCTGCTCGATCTGGAAAAGTTCGGCGCAAGCTATGCCTATACGGTGGACGGCAGTGCGCCCAATGAAGTCGAATGGGAGACATTCCATGCTGCTGCCGCGGAGTGGAACATTGCAGGTGTTTCCGTGCATCCAGGTGATGCAAAAAATAAAATGGTCAATGCCGCTCTGGTTGCTATGGAAATTAACAGTCTGCTGCCGCCCGATGAGATTCCGGCGAAGACGGAGGGGCGCGAAGGCTTCTTCCATCTGTGTGATATGTCCGGCGATGTCTCTCAAGCAAAGCTGTCCTATATCATCCGCGATCATGATGCGGAGAGATTTGCTCAGCGCAAGCAGCTGATGCGTGATATAGAGCGCAGCATCAATACAAAATACAGAGAAGGCACAGCGGCGCTGACTTTGCGCGATCAGTATCGCAACATGGCAGAGATTTTAAAAGATCATCCGGATGTTGTCGAAAGAGCACGGAATGCAATCCGTGCGGTTGGCTTAACGCCCGTGTCTCATCCGGTGCGCGGCGGTACGGACGGTGCGCAGCTGTCGTTCCGAGGATTACCGTGCCCGAATCTCGGAACCGGCGCATATGCGCTGCATGGACCGTATGAACATGCGATTGCGCAGCAAATGGATACCGTGACAGAAATTTTATTGCACATCGTAGAAGCGTGAGATAGAGGAAGATAGAATAGAGTAAAATAAGGAGAAAAAGCTATGGACAAGCAAAACAAACGGAGGAAAAAAGAAGAAAAACATAGGCTGAGCTGCTATACGAACCGCGAATTGTCGTGGCTGCAGTTCAATGTCCGCGTTTTGCGTGAGGCAGAAAATGAACATGTTCCGCTGGCGGAGCGACTGTCGTTCGTGTCGATCTATCAGTCCAATCTGGATGAGTTTTTTATGGTGCGTGTCGGCACGCTAATGGATCAGATGCGTTCCGGCGAGAAAATTCGTGACAACAAAACCAACATGACCAGCAAGCAGCAGGTGGAGGCAATTCTGGAGCGCACGCGCGAACTGGAAGCACTGAAAGCAAAAATCTATGAACAGCTGATGGGTGAGCTGGAGCCGCAGAACATTCATCTGATCAATTTCAACCGGTTGTCTAAAAAGGAAGGCGCTTTGCTGGAAACGTATTTTGACCAGAACATTGCACCGTTCCTGATGCCGATGATTCTCAGCAAACAGCAGCCATTTCCGTTCCTCAATAACAAGGAACTGTATGCGCTGGTATCGCTCGGAACAAAGGGCGGAAAATCCAAAATTGGCATTGTGCCGTGCACTAATAATGCGTTTAAGCGCTTGATTGAGATTCCTTCTCGTCCAGGTACCTTTATGCTGTGCGAGGAGTTGATCCTGCACTTTGTTTCCAAGCTGTACCCGACATATCTCGTCAAGGAAAAATCCATTCTGCGCGTCACGCGCAATGCGGATATTGATGGCATAGAAGTATATGATGAAGATTTGGACTATCGCGGCGTGATGGAACAGCTCATCAAACAGCGCACCCGTTTGAGCCCGGTTCGCGTAGAATTGAGCCGCGATATTGACAAAAAGACTTGCAAAGCAATTACCAAGCATCTCGGTGTCAGCATGAAGCATGTAATTCGGTTGGACACACCATTGGATTTGTCCTTTGTCTTTCAATTGCAGCATTATCTGCGTGATCGTTCCGAGCTGTTTTACGAAAAGCGAAGCCCCTGCGACTCTCCGGCACTCAATATGAAGGAGAGCGTATTGGATCAAGTCGCAAAGAAGGATGTGCTGCTTTCGTATCCGTATGAGAGTATGAAACCGTTTTTGCGTATGCTGCATGAGGCGGCAGAGGATGCTTCTGTGGTCAGCATTCGGATGACACTGTACCGCGTGGCAGACCAGAGCAAAATCATTGATGCGCTGATTGAAGCGGCAGAAAATGGCCGAGAAGTGATTGTCATGGTCGAGCTGCGCGCGCGATTTGATGAAGCAAATAACATTGAGATGTCCCGCAGACTGGAAGAGGCAGGCTGCCATATTATTTACGGTCTCGGCAAATATAAAGTGCACTGCAAGCTGTGCCAGATCGTTCGGAAGCGCGAAAACAGCTTCCAGTATATCACGCAGATTGGCACAGGCAACTACAATGAAAAGACTGCGCGGCTGTATACCGATCTGTCACTGCTGACGGCTAATCGTGACATTGGCGCAGATGTTGATAAGGTGTTCCGCTCGCTGTTGATGGGAGAGACGGTATCGCATGTAGAGCATTTGATGGTTGCGCCGCACTGCCTGCAAAATAAAGTGCTCGATTTAATCGAGGACGAAATTGAGAAGGCGAAGCATGGCCGTCCGTCTTATATCGGCGTGAAGCTGAATTCTCTGACCGATAAAGATATTATTGAAAAGCTGATTGATGCTTCACAGGCGGGTGTCAAGATAGAGTTAATCGTTCGAGGCATTTGCTGCTTGGTACCGGGTGTGCCGGAGTTGACGGAGAACATTACGGTTATCAGCGTTGTCGGTCGGTTTTTGGAGCACTCACGCATTTACCGCTTCGGCGTAGGTGAGGAAGAAAAAGTATACATTTCGTCTGCGGACTTCATGACGCGCAATACCTTGCGGCGTGTAGAGGTTGCCGCACCGATTTATGACTTACAGATCAAAAAGCAGATTTGCCATATCTTTGATACCGTTCTGGCGGACGATGCAAAGGGCAAAATCCAGACCAAGGATCGAGAATATATTGACCGAAAGCTCGGCGAGACCAGATTGGATGCGCAGGAAGCTCTCTATGAGGAAGCGTATCGGGCAATTAACCGAGAGGAGCCGGAAAAAGAGGAGGAAAACGAATGATTCCACAGGATCCAGTGATTTTATTGAGCTATGTCAACACCAAGCTGCGCGACCAATACGGTTCGTTGGAGCAGATGTGTCAAGATCTTGACATTGACCAGCATGAGATTGAACACAAGCTGGCCGGCATGGACTATGCGTATGATTGCCAGCGCAATCAGTTTGTATGATGCAGAAAAGACAATAAAACACACCAGAAAAGCCAGCATGTGATTCATGCTGGCTTTTCTGCGCAAAATTTTGCGAGAATAAAACGAATCAATCTTGACAAAACTAAAATATCTGATATACTGAACACGGTTAGCGAAAGCTAATTAGAAACGCCGGAAAATACCGGCATCTTGTGTTCCAGCAAAAAGATAGTAATGACACACATATATCAAAGACGGATGGTGAAAGGAGACACCGAGTGATGAGCTGTTTGACGATTGAAAAGGTGATTGGACGCGAAATTATGGATTCTCGCGGCAATCCGACGGTAGAGGCAGAAGTCGTTCTGGCGGGCGGTGTAATTGGCAGAGGTGCCGCACCGAGCGGCGCATCGACAGGCGAATTTGAAGCACTGGAGCTGCGCGACGGAGATAAGAGCAGATATTTGGGTAAGGGTGTAACCAAGGCAGTTGCAAACATCAATGGGCCGATTCAGGACGTCCTGGTTGGCATGGACGCTTCGGATATTTATGCCGTAGATGCGGCAATGATTCAGGCAGATGGCACCAAGGATAAGTCCAAGCTGGGCGCCAATGCGATTCTCGCGGTATCCATTGCGGCAGCACGAGCAGCATCCATTGCGCTGGATATTCCGCTGTATCGTTTTCTCGGCGGCATTTCTGGCAATCGTCTGCCGGTACCGATGATGAACATCCTCAACGGCGGTGCCCATGCAGCCAATACCGTGGATGTACAGGAATTCATGATTATGCCGGTCGGCGCACCGAGCTTCAAGGAAGCACTGCGCATGTGCGCAGAGGTATTCCATGCGCTGGCTGCTCTGCTCAAGGCAGAGGGACTGGCAACTTCCGTTGGCGATGAAGGCGGTTTTGCACCGGATCTTGCCAGCGATGAGGAGGCAATTCAGTATATTCTCAAGGCAATTGAAAAGGCTGGCTATGTGCCGGGCAAGGACTTCATGCTGGCAATGGATGCCGCTTCTTCCGAGTGGAAGGGAGAAAAGAAGGGCGAATATGTTCTGCCGAAGGCTGGCACCAAGTTCACTTCGGAAGGCCTGATTGAGCATTGGAAGCAGCTGGTAGAAAAATACCCGATTATTTCTATTGAGGACGCACTGGACGAAGAAGATTGGGATGGCTGGAAGCTGCTGACCAAGGAGCTTGGCGACAAGGTGCAGCTGGTCGGCGATGACCTGTTTGTCACCAATACCGAACGACTCAAGAAGGGCATTGACAATGGCTGCGGCAATTCCATTCTGATTAAGCTCAACCAGATTGGTTCGGTATCTGAGACATTGGAAGCCATCAAGATGGCGCATAAGGCTGGTTATACCGCCATTTCCTCGCACCGTTCCGGTGAGACCGAGGACACGACGATTGCCGATTTGGCTGTTGCGCTGAACACCTGCCAGATCAAGACCGGTGCACCGAGCCGCACCGAGCGCGTAGCAAAGTATAATCAGCTGCTTCGCATTGAGGAAGAACTCGGTGCCAGTGCTGTCTATCCGGGAATGGGTGCCTTTAACGTCAAGAGATAAAAGTCAGCACATGCAGACTTTTATAGCATATAGGATAAAGAATGCTTCGCTGCCTGCATGAGTAGCGAAGCATATCTTACCTAAAAATATTAACGATAACTAACAAAAATGGCTCAGATTTCCGGTGTTGTTATAAAATGTTTCGAAATAGGTCTTGACATTTTTCGCCGGCACCGTTATGATAACAGTGTTCATACGACTGACGGAAGTGGATCACCACATGGGAGTATGAATCGCTGTTTTGCCGACCGTCTGGGCATTGTTTACGCTTGGGAGGGCGGATTTTTTATACCGAAAATTGGTGCTCTTCCAGCTTACGAAACGTATATCGGACTGAAAAGGAGAAACGACCATGGTTGATTTTGAACAGTGGGAAGGCTTTGAAGGACGCATTTGGAAGGAAGAAGTCAACGTAAGAGACTTCATTCAGAAAAACTATCAGCCGTATGACGGCGATGAGGCTTTTTTGGCGGGACCGACGGAAGCGACCGATAAGCTGTGGGGTGCTTTGCAGCAGCTGCAAAAGCAGGAACGCGCGAAAGATGGCGTGCTTGATATGGAAACCGAGATTGTTTCCAGTCTGACTGCATACGGCCCTGGATATATTGATGAAAATTTGAAGGATTTGGAGCAGATCGTCGGCTTGCAGACTGACAAGCCGCTCAAGCGCGCATTTATGCCGTATGGCGGCATTAAGATGGCAGAGCAGGCTTGCACAACATACGGCTATCAGCCGTCCGAAAAGCTGCATGAAATCTTTACCAAATATTGCCGCACGCATAATCAGGCAGTGTTTGAAGCATATACGCCGGAGATGAAAAAGGCGCGTCACACCCATATTGTGACTGGTCTGCCGGATACCTACGGCCGCGGTCGTATTGTCGGCGACTATCGCCGCGTGGCACTGTACGGCATTGATTTCCTGATTGAACAGAAGGAACTGGATAAGTCCAACGTGGGCGACGGTGTTATGACAGATGATGTCATCCGTCTGCGCGAAGAGGTTGCTCGCCAGATCAATGCGCTCAAGGGCATGAAGGAAATGGCAAAGATTTACGGCTATGATATTTCTAAGCCGGCAAAGAATGCCAAGGAAGCGTGCCAGTGGCTGTATTTTGGCTATCTTGCTGCGATTAAGACCCAGAATGGTGCTGCGATGAGCGTGGGTCGTATCTCGACCTTCTTGGATATTTACATCCAGCGCGATCTGGATGCAGGCATTTTGACTGAGACACAGGCACAGGAGCTGATTGACCACCTGACGATGAAGTTCCGTATGGTCAAGTTTGCTCGTATTCCGTCTTATAATCAGCTGTTCTCTGGCGATCCGGTTTGGGCTACGCTGGAAGTTGCCGGTATTGGTATGGACGGCCGCTCTATGGTAACCAAGAACGACTTCCGTTTCCTGCATACACTGGAAAATATGGGACCGGCACCGGAGCCGAACCTCACGGTTCTGTATTCCTCTGCTCTGCCGGAGACCTTTAAGAAGTACGCATCGAAGATTTCTATTGCTACCAGCTCGGTACAGTATGAAAACGATGATGTCATGAAGCCGGTTTGGGGCGATGACTATTCTATCTGCTGCTGTGTATCTGCAACGCAGACCGGTAAGGAAATGCAGTTCTTTGGCGCTCGTGCCAATCTGGGTAAGTGCCTGCTGTATGCCCTCAATGGCGGCGTGGACGAAAAGTTCTTTGAGCAGGTAGGCCCGGCATATGCTCCGGTAACCAGCGAGTATCTGGATTATGACGATGTCATGAAGAAGTTCGTTCCGATGCTGGATTGGCTGGCTGGCTTGTATGTCAACATCCTGAACCTGATTCAGTACATGCATGACAAGTATTATTATGAAGAAGCGGAAATGGCATTGATTGATACTGATGTTCGCCGTACCTTTGCGACGGGTATTGCAGGCTTCTCGCATGTCATTGACTCGCTGAGTGCGATTAAGTATGCTAAGGTAAAGGCAATCCGCGATGAGCATGGTCTGATTACAGACTTTGAAATCGAGGGTGACTTCCCGAAGTATGGCAACGATGATGACCGCGCCGACGATATTGGCGTATGGCTGCTCAAGACCTTCCTGGAGATGGTAAAGCGCCGTCATACATATCGCAATTCGGAGGCAACCACCTCGATTCTGACGATCACATCCAATCTGGTTTATGGTAAGTTCACCGGTGCAATGCCGGATGGCCGCAAGGCTTGGACGCCGTTTGCACCGGGTGCAAATCCGTCCTACGGTGCAGAGCAGAACGGCCTGTTGGCTTCGTTGAATTCTGTGGCAAAGCTGCCGTATCATTGGGCACTGGACGGTATTTCCAATACCCAGACCATCAACCCGGATGCACTGGGCCATGAGGCACAGGAGCGCATCAACAATCTGGTACAGGTTATGGACGGCTACTTCGATCAGGGCGCACACCATCTGAACGTCAATGTATTCGGCACAGAAAAGCTGATTGACGCCATGGAGCATCCGGAGAAGGAGGAGTACGCAAACTTTACCATCCGCGTATCCGGCTATGCGGTTAAGTTCATCGACTTGACTCGTGAGCAGCAGCTGGATGTTATTGCAAGAACCTGCCATAAGGTTATGTAATGAGTTGAAAGCTAGAATATAGATGTTTTATGCTGGTTTCTGCGGGAGAGAGCATTCTCTCCCTGCGGGAATCAGCATTTTCTGCCGAAAGGAGACAGAAAATGAGCCAGACAGGATATGTGCATTCATTGGAAACGTTTGGCCTGGTCGATGGCCCAGGAGTTCGATTCATCGTTTTTTTACAGGGATGTCAGCTGCGATGCCGGTACTGCCATAATCCGGAAACATGGCAGTGCGGTGTGGGAGAACCATGGACGGCGGATAAGCTGTTTCAGCGGGCGTATCGCTATCATAATTACTGGAAAAACAACGGCGGCATTACCGTCAGCGGTGGAGAACCGCTGCTGCAAATAGATTTTGTGACGGAATTTTTTCAAAAAGCCAAGAAAAAAGGCGTCCACACAGCGTTGGACACTGCGGGACAGCCGTTTTCTATGGAACCAGCGTTTTTACAGAAATTTGATGCGCTGCTGGAAGTTACCGATCTTGTGATTTTAGATCTCAAGGAAATCGAGGATGACAAACACCGTGCACTGACGGGCAAGACCAATCAGAATATTTTACAAATGGCACAATATTTGTCTGACCACGGAAAGCCGATGTGGATTCGACATGTGCTTGTGCCAGGTCTTACGGATGACCCGGAGGGACTGAAAAAGACCGGCGCGTTTATCGCTGGCTTGCACACCGTGGAACGGGTAGAAGTTCTGCCGTATCATACATTGGGATTGTTCAAGTGGGAAAAGCTTGGGATTCCGTATACACTGGAAGGCGTTCGGCCGCCGTCAGAAGAGGAAAAGAAGCAGGCAGAAATCTTGCTGGGTATATCGTAACCCATTTTATGTACAATATCGGAAGGTCTTGTCGGTGATGATTCGAGCAAAAATTAAACCGAGCGGCAGCGCAGCGATAATCAGCAGCGCAGAAGTCATCCAAACTGCGGCATCACTCAGCGACATAATGCCGAGGTTGTAGATTGCCTTGTACAGATATAGCCCGGGTACCATGATGACAATGGACGGAACTGTGATCGATACGCGTGGATAACCGACGTATGCCTTGAGCAGCGAGGCCAGCAGTCCTGCAGTCAGTGCGCCCAGAAAAGCGGCAATAGCAGGCGGACATGTGCTCAAATCTATCATTTCCAGACGCAGTGTATTGGACACTGCACCAATTGCGGCAGCGGTGGCGGCGAGCTTGAGCGGACTATTGAACATGACAGAGAAGCCGAATACACCACAAAAGCTGGCGATGATACGAAACAGCAGATATTGCGTGGTGTTAAGATGAAGATTCATAAAATCAACCGGTGTCAAATGCAGCAATAAAGCCATCATCCAAGCGGCAAGTGTGGCAACCATAACAACGAGAATGGCATAGGCGAGCCGCTCCAAACCAGAGCGCATATCTAGCTTGGCGAGGTCAATGCCGCTGGTGATAAACGGAAAGCCGGGAATGATAAACAACATAGAGCAGATATATCCGGCTTCGTGTTGAGAGGAAATACAGAAAAGCAATTCTGCTAATCGCAGGCAGCCGGCGTAAATCAAACACGCTGAGGCAACAGAAGTGACAATGCATAAAAATAGTGTGAAATGATGCTTCGCCAGTTTGCACCGAATGGTGTTGCCGATACCCGCGCCGAGAAAAGCGAACAGCATTTCCCAGAGTCCACCGCCGAGCAGGAAAGTAAAAGCACCGCATGCGAGTGCTGCGGCAAATCCCAAAGCAAGCGGAGAGTATAAGCCGTGAATTTGGTCGATGTCATCCAGCTTGCCGTGCAGCTGTTCTCCTGTGAGCAGCTTGCTCTCTTCGGAAAAATTTGCGACAAAATGTTCCAATCGGTTTAATTTTGAGGTATTTACGCCGGTATTCGTCAAACACAGCGACTGCGAAAAGCTCTCCGTGCCATCAAAACAAGTGTATGCGATGGACAGAAGACCAATATCTGCGGAGCATACCACACCTAAGTTCTCAGAAAGCGTGTTCATTGAGCTGCGCACACGCCATGCACCGGTTCCGCATGACAGTAGCATCAAGCCAATCCGCCCGATAACAGATGCTTTTTCACTCAGTGTTGCCTCGCTAAGCGGTTGGTCTTGATTTTGTATATATTCGTGCCATGGAATCGCCATGTGATTTCGTTTAACTTCTTGTTCTGGCATAAAATACGCCTCCTTTCTATCTGTTATTGTAGTCTAACATGGCAAAAAGTCAAGAAAACTAACCCGGATTCACTATAGAAAAAATCAATACTTGCGCTCTTTACTTCTTTATACGGCGAGCGTATAATAGGGGCAGAAAAGAGGTTTTTGCTATGAGCAGCATTTTTCCAAGAGAACAACGAGTAGAACAATTATTTGATCGGATTTTGAATGACCCAAATGCTTGCAGACGACTCAAGGAAACGTTTTATGAGAGCTGTCCGGAGACGGATTTAATGGATGCTGACAGTGTGGAAGCATCGGATAAAATCTTTGCCAATGCATTGATTCATGCCTATCAAAATCAGGATCTGTCTGCTTTTTTGATGGCAATTTGCGGCAACAGCATGTTTGATTTGCTGCGCAATTCCTTTTTAATTCCGCTTCGATTTAACGATAAAGGAGTGGAAAATCCGGTGATTTTGACCGATGAAAACGGCGCATTGCGCGACAATCTGTCCATTTCTGTGCCGGAGAAAAAATATAAGGCGTTTTGCGACTTATATCAAGAAAAACCTGATATTCGAGATTTTCAGATGTACCTTGCCTATGGATTCCGCGAGCGGCATTATTATGATGATACATTACAGGTGCAGACCGATAAAATCGGCGAACATTTGGGTATTTTATTGCTGTATCAGCTGCCAAAAGACATAGAAAATCATACGACAGATGCAGAAATTTATGCGACTGTATGGAATTATATGATGCAGCTGGAAGAGACGCTGCCGCGTGCATTTCTGTATTATGGAAAGCTGGAAACGACCGGAGAGGAAACGAACAGTGACCGGATAGGAATCTTCCTTCCGTTTCATCATTTTGAGAGCCGCATGAAGAAACATATCGAAATAGCGAATGGCATTGGCTTGGTCTGCCGCGGCAAAATCGTAGACATGCTGAGAGAAACAAAATAATTGAATCAGAGAAATACAGAATCGCCCTCGGAAGTACGCTTTGCGTAGCTTGCCGAGGGCGATGTTTTTTATCGTGCAGCGTATGGTGTACGCAGAAATAAAAATATGAAGAATTTTTTCTATCTCTTTTATCCGATACACATCATTGGATTATATTTACTGGCTACATTAGTATTCTAAACAGGAAGAAACCTGCCTCAGCTTATTGCTGGGCAGGTTTCTCTGTTATGCATCAAAAGCAAAGTTGGAAAGACATTCGGTGTTTTCTTCGTTGTATTCGATTTCACGGGAATACGCCTTGCAGATGCAGATTTGATCCCATGGTGTCAACGTTCCATGTGTCAGCCAGTGAGAAATATCCAACGCTTGGATAATTGCCGTGCTGAGAAGAGCAAATTGTACTTTTTCGCGCACTGCGTCATCTCCGAGCGCTTTCATAAAATGTCGGTAGACAAAATACAGAAGCAATTGGTCGTATTCATATATCTTTTCCTGATAATATTCCAAAAAATCTGCACGGGCCTGCAGCAGTTCTGAAATATGGGATTGTGCGGCAAGCAGCATATCACGCCAATCGGATTTGTTGATTTCCAATTGCAGCAATTGGTCAAAGATCTGTGTCAGACAGGCTGTATTCCAAAATGCCTGTGACCAGCAGAACGTATCTTCTTCTGGCTCCTCTTCGGGAAATGGAAATAAGATAGCATCGTATTCATCTTGCATGGCGCGGGCAGCGCGGTATAACATGGTTGTTTTTTCATCAAAGGAACAGATTTTTTCCGGCTTAATGAGGTGAAATAGTTTCTCTCGCATCGAAAATAGCGTTTGTTCTAACTCGTCTTCTGTATCCGTTCCTTTGTCAGATACATCGGATTCTTGCAGAATATCCCACTGGGGATACGCTGTGCGCTGGAGAATGAGCCGTGCCGCGGCCTCGCAGCACAAGCCGATGCCGTCCTCGCGTCCACCGGAAAACCATTCAAAATAGCGCGGATGATCGGTACAAATTTGTGCCATGTGTTCTTCTCCCAGATTCTGATAGACCTCACATAAATTGCAGGAGTCTAGCAAGGGACAGCGTTCCTGTGTATCCAATAAAAAATGTGCAGTACCTGTTTCGGGATCAGGACGGGAAATGCTCGCGCGTAGCTTTTCACCAAAGGCACCGGAGATGCTCTGGTAATAGGCGAGGGAATCGGCATCGACATCAATTTCCCAGCCGATACAGCAATTCTCTGTGCAATCAGAACCAATACAACGAAACTCTTTATAGTATGAAGGACGGCGAATATAGCCCATTTTTATCACCTCGTAATTGTAGCATGATTGTATTATATCAGAAACCGGAGAAAGAAGAAAAATTTTTTCAGAACACTTTTCTTTTTGCCTGATTTTCGGTATAATGCGAGAAGGAGCACAGGCTCTTATCACACAACAAGGAGGATATAGCTATGATTAAGATCACAGCAAGACAGGTAATTAAAAAGGAATGCATCGCAAAATATCGTGAGCTGACCCGTGAGCTGGTTGCAAAGTCTCAGGCAGAGGAAGGCAACATTTCGTACACCTCGAATCAGAGCATCTCGGATGAGCGTGTCCACTGCTTTATTGAGTACTGGAAGGATCAGGCTGCTATTGATACGCACAATGCAACGGAGCATTTCCAGCGCATTATTCCGCAGCTGGGTGAGATGTTCGATGAGCCGGAGATTGTCGATCTGTATCACGAAGTAGAATTCTAAGCGGATAGAACTACATAGCAAGACACCGTTTCCTAGAAAACGGTGTCTTTTTTTTGGAAATAAATTTCATAATTGCTAGTCATTTTGCACAAAATATTCCGTGAAAATTTGTAACAAATGGAGTTTTATTTTTAATTTACTAAAAAATATTGAATTTTATTTCGCAGAATGTTAAGATGTTTTAACAAATCTATCACAGAATGTTCACAAAGAGAGAGAATCTGTGGCAGAAAAATCAGCTGTGCAGCAGAAAGGAGGATTTTGCACGCTTCGTAAAGAGAGGATTTTTTAGAGAGGAGAGAAAACGAACATGAGTAAGGTATTCAAACGGATGCAAGCGATGTTCTTAGCGGTCATTATGATCGTAGGTGTTCTTCCGACGGTTTCTCAGGCAGATGATGTCGGCGCCAAGTTCAAAAATGGCCCGTATCTGCTTGCTCCAAAAGAAAACAGCATGGTCGTCGTATGGGAAAGCACGGAAAACGTGCCATCGACAATCGCATATGGCAAGGACAAGGATGCTTTGTGCGATCCGATTTCCGTAAACGTCAATGAGGATGCACCGGATTTCCAGGGAACAAAGATGAATTTGTTCCACTACAAGCTGGATAATCTGGAGGCAGGCACGCGGTATTACTACGAGGTCAAGCTGGAAAATGGCGAGACCTGCTCCGCAAGTTTCCGAACACTGAGCAGCGATCCGAGCCAGATTCGCATGATTACCCTGTCTGATTCGCACATTTTTGCAACCAGAAATGAGCTGGATGCAGCTGTGAAGGAATTTGATCCGGATGTTATGCTGCACTGTGGTGATTTGGTAGAGGGTACTGGTGCACAGGCAGAGCAGTTTAGCTTCTGGTTCCAGGGCAAGGCGGATAATGATTTCATCCACAGCTATCCAATTGTATACTCCAGCGGCAACCACGATCAGGGCGGCGTATACTTTAACACGTATGTATACTCGATTCAGGATAAGGAATACGGCGGAACCGTAGAGGGCGACAGCTCGTTTAACTACGGTGGTATTCACATCATCACAATGAACAGTAACCCGTGGGGACTGTTTCAGATGAATTCGGAAGCAACCGGCGCACAGGCAGATGAAGCTACTCTCAAGACGATTGAGAATGCCATGAATTGGCTGAAGGCTGATCTGAAAACCGATGCGGCAACCAAGGCTGACTTCCGCTTGATTATGATGCACCATCCGGTATCCGATGCATACACCAAGCGGTATATTCCGGACGTGATCGAGCCGGGCAAGGTTGATCTAATGATTTCCGGTCATACCCACAGCTATGCACGTGCTGTATCTTCCAATCCGGAAGTTGGTGCAGGTACCATTTATCTGACCCATCAGGACGCAAGAACCTATAATAAGAAGGGCGATTTCTTCTATATCACCCTTGATAAGGGTTCTGATGTTATGAAGGTAGAAAACTACGGTGCAACGGGTGAAGGCGCAGAGACAAAGCTTGCCAATACCACGCTGGTTGCAAAGGAAAAGCAGCAGCTCCAGTGGTCGGATATTTCGATTGAACCGACAGATGTTCTGTACAACGGCGAAGTGACTATCAAGGCAACCGTGACCAATGTAGGCAAGGGTCTGGCAGCAGCAGTCATTCCGGTAAATGACAACGGCAAGATGCGGTATCTGTATGAGTTTGAAGACGGTATCATGACACTGGATCCGGGCAAATCGGCAACACTGAGCGGCACACTTCGTATGGAGTCTTTGGGCAAGCATACCTTGAAGCTCGCAGACAAGAGTGTAGACGTCAATGTTACCTATCGTGAGCCGACTGCGGATTACGCCAATGTTCGCATCAAGCAGGGCGATAAGGAAAACAGCGATCCGACCAGCAATGTGCTGCACATCAAGGCAGATGTCAACAACATCGGTAACGATGCTGGCACATTCGCAGCAGAGTTCAAGGTAAACGGAGAAACTAAGGACAGCAAGAAGTATTCTCTGAAGTCCGGTGAGTCGAAGGTAGCAGAGTTCTCGTACACCTTTGACAAGGCTGGCGATTATGAAGTAACCATTGGCAATGCAAAGCCGCAGACGATCACAGTAGAAGGTTCTATTCAGGGTATGCCGATTGTCAAGGACAAGTCTGGCAACGGCAACGACGCCTATATCCATGGTCAGCCGGAGTACGGCACAGATGACAACGGCAAGCAGACATTGATTCTGGACGGCAAGCGCGATTATCTAGAAATTCCGGACAATGGCGGCTACACCCCGAAGGATTCGATGACCGGTATGGTATGGGCAAATCTGCCGAGTGCAGGTACCACAAAGGGCGGCGTTTCTGAGCTGACCGAGCAGTATGTTGACTTGGACGGCAAGGGCGCTATTCCGGATCACAACCCGCTGATGGTCAAGGGTATTGGCCTTGGTTGGGGCACACCGTACATGTTCCGCATGGCAGTCCGTGAGACCGGTAAGGTGACTTATGGCGTATGCCTGCAGGACGACAACGGCGAGTTCAGCTGGAATGACGGCAGTGACGACAATTTCGGCATCAAGAAGGACACTTGGGTACAGTACACCAGCGCATTTGACTTTGAGACTGGCGGCGATTCCTATGAGAATGACATTCATTCTGCACACGTAGACAAGCCGGCATTTACCGCACCGATTAAAACTTGGGATGGCGAGCCGATGTACATCGGTCTGGGCTTCAAGAACACCCTGCAGACCAAGCGCAACCGCGGCATGTATCACACCATGCTTCCGGGTGCTGTCTCTCAGGTACGATTCTACACCTCTAAGCTGTCGGAAGAAGAAGTTACCGCTGTACGCAATGACCCGACAGAGGGCGGCGCATCCGCGGATAACATGAAGATCTGGCTGGATTTTGAGAGCAGCAATATTGACACGGCCGGCAAGCACACAACCGAATGGGTAGAAATTACTGATGCACCGACCAAGCTGGCATATGATGCAGCATTTGCAGGCAAGGCTTCCATTACGGCAACTGTACAGACCTCCGATGATGGCAATACCGTCAAGGAAGAAAAGAAGATTCAGCTGGCAAATGGCAGCAACACTGCAGATCTGACCGGCATGGCAAAGGCAAAGTATGCCCGCATCATCACTGACTTTGTATCGGATCTGAATGCAACAGAATCCAGTGTACCGGTTCTCAATGCGTATGCACTGACCGCAGGCGAGACCAAGACTTGGAACACGCTGGTTGATTGGCAGAAGGGTACCTTTGAAGGTGCAGCAGGCCATCAGGACAGCACGGTTTACAAGAACTACGCAAAGGATTACGATGATTACGGTACCGTAGGCGAAGGTCAGGAAGATGAGACCAAGTTTACAGATATTGAGAATCATTGGGCAGAAGAGTACATCAAGCGTGCAGAAAAGCTGGAGCTGTTCGGTGGAACCACTCCGACGACCTTCTCTCCGGATCTTGCTATGACTCGCGGCATGTTTGTGCAGGTTCTGAGCAATCTGGCAAAGATTGATGCTACAGAATATGCAGGTAAGAGCAAGTTTACGGACGTCAAGGAAGACGACTACTTCTGCGCATCTGTGAACTGGGCACAGAAGAACGGCATCGTAGGTGGCACATCCCCAACCACCTTCTCTCCGAATGAAAACATTACGAGAGAACAGACCGCTGTTATGATGGCTCATTACATGGATTACGCAAAGATTACTTTGCCGGAGACCGAAGTTCCTGCTTTTGCAGACAGCGATCAGGTTTCCGCTTATGCAGTCAAGGCAGTGCAGAAGATGCACGCAACCGGTCTGATGCTGGGCAGAGGCGACAACTTGTTTGTTCCGAAGGGACAGTCCACAAGAGCCGAAATGGCAACCATTCTCGTCAAGTTCTGCGACAAGATCGGATAAAAAACAGCAAATCCCCGCTACATGCAGGCACCTTTCCTATTGGGAGGGTGCCTGTTTTGCGCTTTGATTTTGTTGACAAGGAATGTATTGCGTGCTATACTTAGATAACTAATTAGTTAGAGGGGTTCTATGATTAAAAACGAACACATTTCAAGATACATCGGAATTCTTGCCAATCGACTGCGCCGAGAAATTGATGCGTTGTCATTTCGCGGAGAATACAGTGGTTCAGAAGGAAAGGCATTACATTTCATCTTGGCTCACACGGACAGCGAAATCTTTCAGAAAGATTTAGAGGAAGAATTTGGCCTGCGTCCGTCTTCGGCGAGTGCACTGATTAAGAAAATGGAACAGGATGGACTGATTACCCGCGAGTCGGTTCCGTATGATGGCAGATTCAAAAAAATCGTGCCGAGCGAAAAGGCACTGCAGAATAAAGAAAATGTTTTGCGCGGTGTACATGCACTGGAGTCGCGCCTGCTTGATGGCATCTCGCCGGAACAGCAGGAAGAATGGCTGAAAATCACAAAACAAATGATTAAAAACCTGTAATCTCATACGAGTACAGGTTTTTATTGCGAACAATACTTAGGAAACTAAGTAGAATATATCAATATTTTAGGAGGAATCTACATGAATCAAACGTTAAATTTGGGCACGGATAAAATCAGCAAATTGCTGCTGGCGTTTTCTGTGCCGAGTATCATTTCCTGGGTGCTCAATGCCTTGTACAACATGGTGGATCAGATTTTCATCGGCAACGGCGTTGGTTATTTGGGCAATGGCGCAACGAATGTTATTTTTCCGCTGACGCAGCTGGCGATTGCTATCGGTTTGATGATTGGTGACGGAACAGCGAGCTATGTCAACTTAAAACTCGGTGTGCACGAGCAGGAAAGGGCAGAAAAGGGCATGGCAGGCGGCCTGCTGGCGCTGCTCACGGCCAGTGTTGCTCTGAGCGTTGTTTTGTCGATTTTTTTGGAACCGCTGTGTCATGTTTTCGGTGCGACAGAAGCTATTTTGCCGTATGCGATGGATTACGGACGAATTATTGTTGCAGGTACTTGTGTCAATGTGTTCTCGTGGGGCGCGATGAGTATGGTGCGCGCGGATGGCAGCCCGCGTATTGCCATGATAAGTATGCTGGCGGGATTTGTCATCAATATGATTGGTGATCCGCTGACGATTTTTGTCTTTCATTGGGGTGTCAGAGGCGCGGCAATTGCGACGGTTACCGGTCAGCTGGTCAGCTCTCTGATTTGTGTTTGGTATTTTATCTGCAAAAATCAGTCGGTACAGCTCAAAAAGAGTTCATTTTCCGGCTGCCGTACCTATATTCCGCGTCTGTGCAAGATGGGCACATCTAGTCTGGTGACACAGCTTGCAATCGTTTGTGTGCTGTTTTTCCAGAATAATCTGCTGGTCAAATACGGAGCGATGAGTAAATATGGCGCAGAGATTCCGCTGACAGCACTCGGTGTCACGATGAAGGTATTCACCCTGCTGCTCAATGCCATTACCGGTTTAGCTTCCGGTGCGCAGCCGATTATTAGTTATAATTATGGCAGTCAGTCATATCTGCGCGTAAAAAACGTACTGAAAATGCTGCTTGTCATTGCCTTTGCGATTATGTTGGTTGCCACGATTTGGTTCCAGCTGGCACCGATGAGTATCATTCAGATTTTTGGCTCTTCTGATGCGCTGTACAATGAATTTTCTGTCAAATGCCTGAAGATTTTCCTGCTGCTCATCACCTTGGATAGCTTCCAGATGGTCGGCAGCTCGTATTTGCAGTCTGTCGGCAAGGCAGGCTCCGCAGCCGCGCTGGTGATGTTCCGCCAGATTATTGTTCAAATTCCAGCAATGCTGATTCTGGGAAAAATTTTCGGTATTGATGGCATTTTGTATGCCGGTCCGGTATCCAGCTTCTTTGTCGGTATCATGGCGATTGTCTTTCTTATGCGAAACTGGAAGGAGATGTCGCGAGCAAGTAAAGCATAAATTGGTATGATAAAAAATAAGACCGAGGCTATCTGCAATAGACAGCTTCGGTCTTTGTGTATTTAAGAGAAGAGAGATGAGAGAGTTTATTTACCGGATGCTTTCAAACGTGCCATCGCACGCGCCAGAGCTGCCTTGGAGTGATAGTACTCCTGAATGCTTTGCTGCTGGCGCAGACGCTCTTCTGCACGCTGTTTTGCACGTTCTGCACGTGCGCGGTCAATTTCATCCGGACGTTCTGCGGTAGATACCAGCAGAATGGCATAGTCTGGCATGATCTCCGCAAATCCTTGCGTGACAACGACTTCCTGCCATTTGCCATCTGCGCAGTAACGAACATTGCCCGGTTCCAGCGCAGTGACAATCGGTTCATGTCCCGGCTGTACGCCGTACTGGCCGTCCAGAGCCGGCATCACAATGCCTTCTACATTACCGGCAAAAAACTGTTTTTCCGGGGTGATGATTTCCAGATAGAGCGTCTTATTCATTAAACTGCCCCCTGTGCACGTGCCTTTTCACGGACTTCATCCACAGTGCCAACCATAGAGAAGGCAGACTCCGGATATTCATCCAGCTCGCCGCCGAGCAGAGCCTCAAAGCCGTTGAGCGTTGCGTCCAGCGGTACATAGCGTCCTTCCAGACCGGTAAAGGTTTCTGCTACAAAGAACGGCTGAGAGAAGTATTGCTGCATACGGCGTGCGCGGTCTACCGTCTTGCGGTCTTCGGCGCTCAGCTCTTCCATGCCGAGGATGGCGATGATGTCCTGCAGTTCACGATAGCGTTGCAGCAGCTCCTGCGCGCCGCGGGCAACCTTGTAATGACGCTCGCCGACAACGTCCGGCTCCAGAATACGAGAAGTAGACTCCAGCGGATCAACAGCCGGATAAATGCCCTGTTCTACAATCTTACGGGACAATACAGTCGTAGCATCCAAATGGGCGAATGTCGTAGCCGGAGCAGGGTCAGTCAAGTCATCGGCAGGAACGTAAACGGCCTGTACCGAAGTGATTGCGCCGTCACGAGTAGAAGTGATACGCTCCTGCAAAGTACCGACTTCATCAGCCAGTGTCGGCTGATAGCCAACGGCAGAAGGCATACGACCCATCAGAGCAGAAACCTCTGAACCTGCCTGTACATAACGGAAAATGTTATCGACGAATAGCAGCACATTCTGCTTCTGACGGTCACGGAAATATTCTGCCATGGTCAGGCCGGTCAGAGCAACACGCATACGTGCTCCAGGCGGCTCATTCATCTGACCGAACACCAGCGCCGTGTTATTCAAAACGCCGGATTCACCCATTTCACGCCACAGATCGTTGCCCTCACGGGTACGTTCGCCGACGCCAGTAAAGATAGAGTATCCGCCGTGCTCGGCAGCAATGTTTCGGATCAGTTCCTGAATCAGGACGGTTTTGCCGACACCGGCGCCGCCAAACAGACCGATTTTACCGCCGCGGGCGTATGGAGCCAGCAAGTCGATGACCTTAATGCCGGTCTCGAGAATTTCAGTTGTTGGATTCTGATTAGCAAAAGCCGGCGGCTCGCGGTGGATCGACCACTTTTCCTCGGTCTTTACCGGGCCCTTTTCGTCAATCGGTTCGCCCAGTACATTAAACAAACGGCCTAGGGTACCTTCGCCGACTGGCGTTTCAATGGTGTGACCGGAGGCGATAACCGTATCGCCGCGGCCCAGACCCTCACTAGGAGACAGCATGATGCATCGAACGGTGTCGCCGCCGACGTGCTGAGCAACCTCCATGACCTGCTTTTTACCGTCCAATTCGACGGTCAGCGCTTCATTGATTTCCGGCAGCTTGCCGCCGTCAAATTCGACGTCAACAACTGGTCCGAGTACCTGCGCTACAGCACCTTTCAGTTCCATGATGATTCGTTCCTCACTTTCTGTGCGCAGGTGCCATCCGCAAGAAAACGGACAACACGCGCAGGCTTTTCCCGGCGGAGCGGCGGGCGCTCTGCTTGCTGCGTTTGCGCGCCGCCGACAATTTCTGTGATTTCCTGCGTAATCGCAGCCTGACGGGCGCGATTGTATCGCAGAGAGAGTTCTTTTAACATATCTCGTGCATTGTTGGTGGAGGAGTCCATTGCCGTCATGCGGGCATTCTGCTCGGAGCAGAACGACTCAACCATTGCACCGAACAGCACGCCTTTGACGTAACCCGGAACGATCTGGCTCAATACCTTATCCGCACTTGGCACATAGGTAACAGTCTGGTGGTACGGTTCATCCTCGCCGGGACGCGGTGACCACGGGAAAGCGTCAATGTCCAGCGGCAGGAGCTTTTGAATTTTCGGCTCCAACCGCATCGGTGTAATCATTTCAGTATATACGATATAAATCTCATCCAGCTTGTTTTCGCGGAACAGCTTGATAAACAGCTCAGAAATATCACGGGCACGCGGAATATTTGGGTCCTGCGCCGTGTACATAAATTCACCGTCGATTTTCATGCCGCGCTCAGCAAAATACACACGGCCGACCTGACCGATTAAGAACAGGGTCGAATTCGGCGTTTTGGCGATTTGCTCCTCTGCCAGATGCAGGACATTGTGGTTGTATGCACCTGCCAGACCCTTATCACCGGTAATCACGATATAGCCGACTTTGTGTTCGGCGACATCCGGGCGCTTATCAAAGTAGATATGCTCCATTTCCGGTGTGTGGTGCAGAATATCTGCAATCGTCGAGGTGATTTTAGTAAAGTACGGCTGAACATTGTTGAGCTGCTGCCGCGCCTTGCGCAGTTTGGAGGAGGAGATGAGGTACATCGCATTGGTAATCTTCAGTGTCTGCTGGACGCTGTCGATTCTGGTACGAATTTCCTTTATGCCTGCCATGATGCGCTCACCTGTTCTTTATAAGACTCCAGAGCCTTGCGAATCTGTTCACCTGCGGTTCCCGGAAGGGTGCCGGTGGACTGAATTTCATCGACAAGTGCGCTGTTTTCGGACTGAAGCGTATCTGCGAAATCCTTGACAAACTTGTTTGCGCGATCAAGCGGTACATCAGAGAGCAAACCATTGGTTGCAACATACAGGATGACTGCCTGCTTCCAAACCGGCATCGGATGATACAGCGGCTGCTTGAGGATTTCCATCAATCGCTTGCCGTGATCCAGTGCCTGACGGGTCTCTTCGTCCAGATCCGAGCTAAACTGGGTGAATACTTCCAACTCGCGGAAGCGTGCCAGATCAATACGAAGGGTACCGGAGGTCTTCTTAATTGCCTTGGTCTGTGCAGAACCGCCGACACGGGATACCGACAGACCAACGTTGACAGCCGGACGCTGACCGGAGAAGAACAGGTCATTTTCCAGATAAATCTGACCGTCCGTGATGGAAATAACATTGGTCGGAATGTATGCGGATACATCGCCAGCCAGTGTTTCAATGATCGGAATGGCGGTCATCGAACCGCCGCCATATTCTTTGGTCAGGCGGCAAGCGCGCTCGAGCAGACGGGAATGCAGATAGAATACATCGCCCGGATATGCTTCACGACCTGGAGAACGGCGGAGCAGAAGGGAAAGGGTACGATAGGCAACGGCGTGCTTGGACAAATCATCATATACGATGAGGACGTCCTTGCCCTTGCTCATAAAGTACTCGCCGATAGCAGCACCGGCATACGGAGCGATATACTGCTGCGGAGCGGAATCTGCTGCGGTAGCGGATACGATAATACTGTAATCCAGAGCGCCGGCCTTTTCCAGTGTGCCGCGCAGTTTGGCAACCGTCGATGCCTTCTGACCGATGGCAACATAGATACAAATCATATCCTGTCCCTTCTGGTTCAGGATGGTGTCAATCGCAATGGATGTCTTGCCGGTCTGACGGTCACCGATGATTAACTCACGCTGGCCGCGTCCAATCGGAACCATGGCGTCAATGGCCAGAATACCGGTCTGCATCGGCTGATTGACCGGCTCACGAGAAACGACACCGGAAGCCTCGTGCTCAATCGGGCGAGTTTCTGTGCAGGCAATCGGGCCGAGACCGTCAATCGGGTCGCCCAATGCATTTACGGTACGGCCGATCATGGCATCGCCAACCGGAACATCGGCTGCGCGACCCGTGCGCTTGACAGAAGAACCTTCGTGCAGGCCATTTTCACTGCCCAGAAGAACAACGCCGACACTGTCGCGTTCCAAGTTCAGCACAATGCCGCGGACACCGGTTTCAAATTCAACCAATTCGCCGTAAACGGCGCGATCCAATCCATATACAGTCGCAATGCCATCGCCGATCTCAAGCACTGTGCCGGTCTCTGCGCGGCGGGTGCGGCTGTCATACTGTTCAATCTCCTCTTGGAGAATAGATATAATTTCGTCTGAATGATTCAAGCTGTTCACCCCTCTTGCAGACTTTGCGCCAGGGCATGAATCTGCCCACGGACGCTCTTATCATAGGTGACCCCGTCAATTTCAAATACAAAGCCGCCAAGGACTTCGGGGTCTAGTACAATTTCAAAGGTAAGAGACTGATAGCCATGCTTTTTGCAAAGCAGTTTTGCCAGTTTGCTGAGCGCTTCATCGCCAGGATCGCGCACACAGCGCAGGACACAAAGTCCCTCGCCGTGCTGCCGCATTTCCAGCTTCCGATATTCGTCTACGATTTCCGGAAGAAGCGGGAAACGGCCTTTTTCGGCCAACAGTCCATAAAAATTTTTTAGATGTTCGTCATCAGTAAAGTCCGGAAGGCGGTTGAGCACCGCTTTCTTTTCTTTTGCCTGTACAGCAGGACTGCACAGCGCTTCCCAAAGGGGAGCGCTGTCCATGATGTACTGTGCAGTTTGTTTCAAGCTGTCTACAGAGCAGCCGGAATGATGCAGAGCGGCTGCATAGCGACGTGCCGTCGTACTCATGATTCGTCACCCGCCTCATCTAAAAATGAGTCGAGCATAGCACGATCTGCGTCTGCGTTCATGGCGTGCTGCGATACCTTAGCGGTAGTCAGCAGAACCAGAGCGGCAATCTGCTGCTTGGCAGACTTGAGCATTGCCTCACGATCTGCTTCGCGCTGACGAGCGGCCTGCTCGTTCAGACGCTGAATGTCTTTTTCCGCCTCATTCATGCGGCGGCTGTAAGCGAGATCCGCACGCTTGCGTGCTTCCTCAATAATGCGGGCTGCTTCTCCGCGGGCATCTGCCAGCTGCTGGGTATATTCTGCCTTTTGCTTTTCTGCATCCGCCAGACGTGCATCCGCCTGATCCAGTGTGTCAGCAACGTTCTTTGCTCGCTCGTCCAGCATTTTGGTGATGGGACCGAACAAGAACTTTTTCATCAGCAGGAACAGGACGAGCAGGTTGACAAACACCCAGATGATTTGCCAGTTTAAATTCAGGATCATCGGGTTTCGCCTCCGATCAGCCCATGAAGATCAGCAGGATACCAATCAGGAAGCCGTAAATAGCGGTTGCCTCTGCCAGTGCACAACCAAGAATCAGGTTCTGGCTGATCTTGCCAGCAGCTTCCGGCTGACGAGCGATGGATTCCGAAGACTTACCGGTTGCAATGCCGATGCCGATACCAGCACCAATACCAGTTAATACTGCCAGACCTGCGCCAATTGCTACGTTCATTTTAATTTCCTCCTAAATGTCAAATACGATAGATTGTTTACTTAGTCCAAAGATTCCGAAAGGAATAGCGTTGTCAGGAACACAAATACGATTGCCTGCAACATTCCGTCAAACACATCAAAATACAGGCTGAACGGAATCGGTAAGATGACAGGCATCAGCATTTTCAGCAGTTCCATGATAACAAAGCCTGCAAAAATATTGCCGAACAGTCGCATACACAGCGACAACGGGCGAATGCCGATTTCCATCACGTTGAGCGGTGCGACGATAGCGACCGGCTGACCGAACTTCTTGAGTCCGCCGCCGAGACCGTGGTACCGGAACTGTGCACCATAGATGAGGATTGCACTCATAATTGCCAAACCGGCGGTGACGTTCAAATCCTTTGTCGGGGGTGTGACGCCAAACAGACCAGAGATATTGGCAAGACCGAGGTACAAGCCGATGGTTCCGAGATACGGAGCAAAGGTGCGCCAGTATTTCTCTCCGAGTGTGTTCTTGCAGAATCCGTTGATGAAGCCGACAAAAATTTCAGCCACAACTTGGCGGCGACCAGGCTTGCGGTTTAAGCCGTGTGTCAGCCAAATGGCGAGAGCCGTCAGGATGGCGATGATGACCCACGTAATGACGGTCGACTGCGGTACCGGAATCCCGCCGAACAGCGGAATGTCAAATGCAATCTTATTTTGCAGTTGCGCATTGAGTTCCGCTTTGATTTCTTCCAATGATGCATCACCACTTTCTTGCGTTTCAATATGCCCTTATTTTAGTCACCGCAAACCGGTAAAACAAGCTTAAAAAACTAAAAAAAATAAAAACTGCACATATTGCCCATTTCTCATAAAATATCAAAAGCAGATTTGATAACTTTTTACCAGAATTTCCGGGATTTGCCGGATGCAGGGGAATGTGGTATGATAGAAAAGAAATCTGTGCGGAGAGGTTTTGCATATGGAAAAGGAAAAAATTGCAAATTCAACGATATATAATCAGGTTCGTACGATTTTTGTGCAAGGAATCGTTGTGGCACTGTTACTTTCACTTGGCGCGAACTTGTTTTTAAGTCTGCGGCAAGAGAATAATTCTCGCGATCAGACGCTGATAAGTGCAGCACAGGTCGCGGCAAATGCACCGATTCTTATGGATAACATTGATACAAAACAAGCGAATACGTATATCAAACGCACGGTGGACAGTGTATCCAGTATTGATGTACTGGCGGTGTACGACCCGACAGGAGAGCCGATTGCATTTTATGATCTTGCTTCCGGCTCACACGATGTGTCCCAGCTTGCGCCGCTCAATGAAGAAATTATGGACAGCCTGTCGGAGAGCGACTCGACGCTGCTGCACAACAGCGATGCGCCGTCCGGCACAGACCGTTGCGCTTATGCGGCGATCTATTCCAAGGACGGTTCTATCAGTGGATTTACCATGGCGGGTATCTATATGCGTTCCATTCGCAAGATGATTTGGCTTACGCTGCTGTCTCATGTGCTCGTTGGTGCATTGGCACTGTTTTTTGGCTGTATGCTCAGCCTGCGCTTGTCGCGCCGCATCAAGGATGATCTGCTCGGCTATGAGCCGAATGATTTTCGTCGGCTGTTTTTGCAGCAGATGGACATTTTGGACGGACTGGACGAAGGCATCCTGGCGATTGACAAAAATAGTACGGTTGTGTATTTAAACCGCGCGGCATCAGACATGCTGCGCATTAGTGCCGATGAAGCGATTGGACAGCCGCTAAAGGTTATTTATCCGCGGTCGACCATTGCGCGTGTCATGCGAACGGGAAAAACAGAGTATAATATCAGCTTGGAATCTATTACACATGTTTCCGTTATTTCCGACCGCATTCCGCTGCGAAAAGACAATCAGATTGAAGGAGCCGTTGCTATTTTCCGAAACCGCACAGAGGTGACGCGGCTGGCACAAGATTTGACCGGTGTACAGCATATCTTAGAGGCATTGCGCGCCTATACCCATGAATTTACCAATAAATTGCACGTGATTTTGGGATTGCTTCAGCTCAAAGAATATGATCGCGCAGAGGAATATGTTCTGCGCATCACACAGACACGCGCACAGTCTATCGACTATATCAAAGATCGTATCCACGATCCGACGATTGCCGCCCTGCTCATCGGCAAGGCATATCGCGCGGCGGAGCTGGACATTCGTTTTTCCTTGGATCCTGCCAGCATCTTGCATGGCAACGGGCAGTTCATGCCGGTTACGGCGATGATTACCGTTTTGGGAAATCTCATCGAAAATGCGTTTGATGCCATGCGTGGTGCACCGGCGGATGTGCCGAGTGAGGTGACGGTCAGTATTCGAGAGGGCTCTCGTGGTCTGCTGCTCAGTGTGGATGACACGGGGCCAGGTATGACAGACGAAGTGAAAGAGCATTTGTTCCAGCGTGGATTCTCCACCAAGGGAGAGGGACGCGGCACAGGACTTGCACTCGTACAGGAAATGATTGAAGCGTACCACGGAACCATCCGTGTCGAGTCCGAATTGGGCGTTGGCACTTCCTTTATTATTACATTGACAGAGCAAGCATAATAAATAAAGATACCAGTATATATAGGAGAGAAAAACATTGTATCGTACCGTTATTGTAGAAGATGATCCGGTAATTACGCTGCTCAATCGCCGGTATATTGAAAAAGATGAGCGGTTTTGTGTGGTGCAGACCTTTTCCGCCGCACATCCGGCGTTATTCTGGCTGCGCAGCAATCCGGTAGATTTGATTATCTTGGATGTTTATATGCCGCAGATGAACGGTCTGGAACTGCTGCGGATGCTGCGCGCGGAAGGTGTCGATTCCGATGTCATCATGGTGACATCAGCAAACGATGCAGAGACGATTGAAGCGCTGATGCGCCTCGGCGTCACAGACTACCTCATCAAGCCATTTGGATTTGAGCGCTTCCAGCTTGCGTTGGATACCTTTTGCAATCGCAGAAATGCGATTCACGACAGCGCGCAGGGAGCGTTTACGCAAAACAAATTGGATCGCGCTCTGTTACATATTTCTACGCCAGTGCCTCAAGCGCCGAGTGCGCCGCCGAAAGGATTGCAGCCCAAGACATTGGAACGGATTCAGACGTATTTACAGGAAAATCCGGGCGGCCACACGTGTGATGACATTGCGGGACACGTCGAATTGTCGGTTGTAACCGTGCGCCGCTATGTCAACTATTTAGTAGAACAGTCTGTCATCAGCAGCGACATGGATTATAATACGGGCGGCAGACCGTGTATTGTCTATCATGCGGAAAATTAAGGGTCGAAATTTGTCTGGTACTGCGGTATAATAACAGGGAAGACAAGACCGGAAGGAGGCGGTTGCCATGTTGCCGATGCATCTGATGGTAAACCGAGAACTGAGTTGGCTGGAATTTAACAAGCGCTGTCTGTCTGAGGCATTGCGGCAGGATGTGCCGTTGTTTGAGCGCCTGAAATTTGCTGCAATCTATTTTTCTAATCTGGATGAATTTTTTATGGTGCGCGTCGGTTCTTTGACCGATCAGAGCATCGTTGAACCGGATAAGCTGGACAATAAGACCGGCTGGAATGCGGCACAGCAGGTAGAACACATGCTGAAAATGATTCATTCTTTTGAGCCGATGACGGAGCAGGCATATCAATCGCTACAGACAGAATGCAAACAGCACGGTGTTGATTTCATCGATTTTAAAAAATTGAGTCAGATTGATGAAATTATCTCGCGGAAATATTTTGCCGAGGAGATTAAGCCGCTGCTCTCGCCGCAGATTGTGGATCGACATCACCCATTCCCGTTTCTGCGCAATAAGGAAAAGTATGTATTTTCCTGCCACGTTACCAAAAATGGCGGTGAACGCTTTGGCGTTGTGCCAATTGGTCATCTTCCGGACTATTTTGTCGTGAATTTTGACGGACGGGCAAAGGTGTTCTTTACCTGTGATATTGTCGAGCACAATTTGTATCAGCTGTTTCTCAAACAGAAAATTGTCGAGCACACGACCGTGCGCGTGACACGAAATGCAGATATTGCCATTGATGAAGCCTTGCTCGATTACGACATGGACTTTCGCGGCATGATGCAGGAATTGCTCAAAAAACGTCGGCGTCTGTTTGCTGTTCGACTGCAATTGTCAGGAAAGGCTCCGCGCATTCAAAAATATTTGTGTGACCATTTGGAATTACAACCGGCAGGCGTATTTGTTCAGAAAATTCCGTTGGATTTTGCGTTTGGTTTCTCTTTGGCAGGAAAAGCGGGCATCCAAGATGCTTCTCTGTTTTATCCGCCACGCAAGCCGCAAGTGCCGGCAATGTATCATCAAAATATCCCGATGCGCCAGCTGGCACAGCAGGAAGTGCTGCTTGCCTATCCGTTTCATAGCTATAAGCCGTTCTTAAATATGCTGTATGAAGCGGCAGATGATCCAGAAGTGGTATCCATTAAGATTTCTCTGTATCGTCTGGCGGGACACAGCAAAGTAGTTTCCGCTCTGTGTCATGCAGCGGACAAAGGCAAGGACGTGCTGTGCACATTGGAATTGCGTGCACGGTTTGACGAGCAGAGCAATATTGACTATTCCGCCATTTTGGAGGAAGCAGGCTGCCGCGTGATTTACGGTCTGAGTGATTATAAAGTACATGCCAAACTGTGCGTGATTACGCGCAAAAATGCCGCGGGAGAGGTCAACTATACGACCCAGATCGGCACAGGTAATTATAACGAAAAGACGTCGGAACAGTACACGGATTTATGTTTTATTACAAATGATGATGCCGTGGGACGTGACGCCGTGCAGGTGTTCAACCATCTGTCACTTGGTGAGACCACGGAAGAGACCGAAGCGTTGTGGGTTGCCCCGCATTGCTACCGTTCCCGTGTGCTGGAGCTGCTGGATCGAGAGATCGAAGTACAAAAACACGGTGGTCATGGATATGTGGCAATCAAAATCAACTCCTTCAATGATGTGGGGATCATGGAGAAGATGGTTGAGGCATCGCAGGCGGGCGTAGAAATTCATTTGTATGTCCGTGGTATCTGCTGCTTGAGGCCTGGCATAAAAGGATATACCGAAAATATCACCATTCGCGCTCTTCTCGGTCGATATTTGGAGCATTCACGCATTTTTGTGTTTGGTGAGGGCGAGCGGCAACGCATTTTCTTGGGTTCCGGTGATTTACTCAATCGCAATACCAGACGGCGCGTGGAAATTTTTGCAGAGCCGAAGTCACAGGCGGTTCGTGAGCAGTTATTACATATTCTTGAGATGATGGAAAAAGACAATTGTCAGTCGTGGCTCATGCAGCCGGACGGCACGTATCAGCGTGTTCAGCAGGCAGAGGGAGAGACAAGCGTCAACTGTCAGATGAGATTGTATGATTACTTTACGAAGTATGCAGATCCTATCAAGCCGCAGTCGCGCCGGACGCAGAAATTGCAGGAAGAAAAAGAAAATGTAGAGAGAACCATGCAGCAGTTGCGCTCCAAAGAGCAAGAGCAGGAAACCGAAGAAAAAATGAATTGGTTCAAACGCATTTGGAAAGCTTTGTTTGGCAGGAAACGTGCGAAGTAACGGATGCAGATGACACAGCCGGAAAAAACTGGCTGTGTTTTTCTATTTCTTAAGAAGTTCTGAAGATTGATTCGACAGGAAAATTGTTAACACGTCATGTCTTGACAGAGCAGGTACATATGATAGAATAGAATAAGTTTATGATGATAGCAGGAGGAAACAAGATGATAAAACGCATCGCGGGCATGGCGGCGGTATCTGCGGTGCTGTGCGGCGCAATCGCGCTGTGCGCACCTGCGCTCACCACGAAAGAAACGCAATCGAAGGAAACAGAAGAACCGCAGATGACTTTACAGCCTGCTTTGGATGACATTACCTATACCATTCCAGAACAAATTTCAGCGGATTTAGCTGGCGGTGCGCTTGATGTCCTGCATCCGGCGGATGATTATGAAAAGATTTTTCCATATGCAGCGAAAGTTGTTGGATGGAAGGAAGACGGCACGCCGGTTTATCGTTATGCCATCGCAGATGCGGCGGGAGAACAAGTAACGAACGCGATTTACACACAGGCGCAGAGAGCATTGTGCGGTAATAAGAATGTATGGCTGCTGACCGGTACAGCATCGGATGGCAGCACACAGATGACCGGTGCGGCAGATAACGGTAGCTGGGTGATTGGCCCGATTGGCGGCACGATTTCCGTGAAAGACGGCTGTATTTTGCAGCAGCTGACCGGAGAAAGTGTCACGACAGTATATACCGGCAGCGGAGAATGTCTTGGCAGTGTCATGGGAACGGTAGAGTCATGTGCAGATGGCGTTTTAGTCAGCCAACGGGAGCAGGATGGCAAAAAAACATGGTATTTTTATGACGCCTCTACGCTGAAACTGCTGACACAGGTTGATGCTTTACAGGTCGGCACATTCTCTGGCGGAAGTGCTACTGTACAGATTTCAGAGAGCCAGTGGGGCGCCGTCAATAAAAATGGTGTAATTACGCTGTTCAATCGCATAGCCTGGGCGGACGATGTGTGCAACGGGTATGTTTTGGCAAAGAATACCGACGGAAAATTCGGCGTTGTCGATGCGACAGGCAAAATCATCGTCGATTTTACATATATCAACGGCAAGCATTGCAGTGAAACCGATGCGCTGTATCAATTGTGGACAGAAAAAGACAGCTGCGTAGTTATCAGCACAGGCTGGAAAAACAAAAAAATGGTTTTGCCGAGCGATGTCAAAGGACAGGAACTCGTACCGCTGCCGGATAACTATTTTGCGTATACCAATGCAGAGGGACATACTGTGATTTTTGATGATCTCAAGAGTATGGAACTGGAAGGCGAAGCTGTTTTTTATGAACAGAACAATAAGCTGATTGGCGCGATGCGCGAGGGCTATCAAATTTTTGATTTGGAAGAAGAAACCCTGAGTGGTCTGCGCGCCTATGATTATATCGCTTCGGATTCTGAATCCGCACAGACAGACGGTTATTTTACCATTGCCAATCCGACAACTGGATTGCAGGGTATCGGAAACACAAAGGCAAAAACTGTTTTGCGTGCAGGATATAACAGCATTGAAAGTGTTGGCGGCGGATATTTTGCTGCTGTGCAGAATGAATGGACAGGCATCATTGACTCGCATGGCAAATGGGTGGTTCGGACACAGCTGTCCGGTGTGTAAGAAGGAGGAAATAGCATGAAAAAACAACTCCTCGCCACAGTGTTGTGCTGTGCCGTGCTGACAGGATGCGGTACAGCTCCGGCAAATAACCCGACGGGCAGTGCAGAATCGACACAAACAGAAGAAACGGTTGTGGATAAAATCCCCAATGATTTCACGCTGGGATGCGGTGCAGCGCTGAAATTACCGGCCGGTTTGGCACGAGCTGCCGCCTGCGGAGAAACCTATGAAGAGTCAGCGCGTCAGGTTTTAACCATGCAGACCAGCGATGCCGCATGGGATGCCTTGCTTGCCGGTGACTTGGATGCTGCCATCGGCTATGCGCCATCGGCAGAGCAGGAGCAGAGATGCAAAGAACAGGGAATTACTCTGCATAAAATTGGAACCGATGCGCTGGTCATTTTGGCAGGCGGAACCGATGCACCGGTTACTTTGACAAAGAATGAGGTTTTACAGGCATTTACGCTGCAATCGGATACGTGGAAGGGCTATGCCGCTGCAAAGGATGCAGACAGCCGTAAGCTGTTTCAGTCTATTTTCGGACAGGATTGTGATGGTGTCACGGTGCAGCAAGGGGAAGACACGCTCACTGCGGCGTGCCCGCATACGCAGGGAACCTTGTGTTATACGACGTATGGTGCATTGATGCAGAATGGGCAGCCGGAACAAACAACTGTTGTGACGGTAGATGGCAAACTGCCAAGTGATGCGGACTATGCGCTGACACAGGATATTTATGTGGCGGTTCGATCCAATGCAGACGCCAATGATCCGGAAACATTGTTTGCCAATTGGCTGGCTACGGATAAGGGAAGTGCTTGGCTGCATGAGGCTGTCGCGGGTACGTTGACGGAAGATACAGAAGCATCGGAAGCTTCATAACAGAATTTTCGGCAATCGTGCTTGACAGTTGGTGCGCAACATGGTAAGATAATACTATATTAGTAGAACAAAGGCGTTTTACGGATTACTCCGTAAGACGTCTTTTTTTTGTTTGGAGGCGGAAAAATTTGCATATTCAGGAAGCCAATGACTGGGTTATTTTCAACAATATTACATATCAGATTCATCAAATCGCAGACTTTCATGAGATGTGCCGGAATTTCTTAGAACAGATGCGGCTGCTCATGGATTTTGATGGAGCAGTCTTTTACTATTCCTCGGATACAGAGCTGCCCAAGCTGACACATGCTGTGTGCTGCAGCTATTCGGAAGCAACAGCACAGGAATACTTAGATGAATATCAGGAAAAAGATTTCAGCCGCGGACTTCTGATGGGCGGAAAAAGTATGGTGTATCGAGAGAGCGATATTTTTTCTGCGGATGAGCTGGAAAAGACCGAGTGTTTTCGGCGTTTTTCCAAGGAGGAAGGCTTTCAGCACAGCGTGCATATTTTGCCGGCGTTTGAAGGAAAAGTGCTGGGAAAAATTTCTTTTTACCGCAAAGCCGGTCAGCCGGATTTTGTTTATGATGATGTCTTTTTGCTGGATATGGTCAAAGAACATCTGGCACTGCGCACAGCACGGTGCTATCAAGAGCACGTCAGACAGCATGAAAAGCTGAGCATTCATGAATGCGAAGAAAAATTCCGCCTGACCGCGCGGGAGACGACGATTCTGGGACTGCTGATGCAGGGATTGCCGAATGATATTATTTGCGATCAGCTGACCATTACCAACAATACCCTCAAAAAGCATATTTTGAATATTTATAAAAAGCTGAGCATCCGAAATCGAACCCAACTGTTTAAAATGGTGCGTGAATATTCCGATTAAATGCGAGCAACAAAAAAGACCGACGCCAATTGCGTCGGTCTTTTGCTTGTGTGCGAGATTACTTGGTGCCGAACAGGCGGTCGCCAGCATCGCCTACGCCCGGAACGATGTAGCCCTTATCGTTGAGCTTTTCATCAATTGCTGCGCAGTAGATTTCAACATCCGGATGCTGCTCCTGGATGGAAGAGATGGACTCCGGAACTGCCAGAATAGACAGCAGCTTGATGTTCTTTACGCCATAGTTCTTGAGGAACTGAATAGCAGCGTTTGCCGTGCCGCCGGTAGCCAGCATCGGATCAACCACGATAACGTCGCGGCTCTCGATGTCATTCGGCAGCTTGCAGTAGTATTCTACCGGCTGCAGGGTATCCGGATCGCGATACAGACCGATATGACCGATCTTTGCGCTCGGAATCAGATCCAGAATGCCGTCTACCATGCCGAGACCTGCACGCAGGATGCAGACAACTGCCAGCTTCTTGCCGGAGATGTATCGGACTTTCGCGTGCGCAATCGGGGTCTCGATTTCAACCTCCTTGAGCGGCAGATCGCGGGTAGCTTCGTAGCAAAGCAGGGAAGAGATTTCCTCTACTGCCTCGCGAAATTCCTTAGAACCGGTGTACTTATCGCGCATGAGGGACAGCTTGTGTACGATCAGCGGATGATCCATAACGTGAACCTGTGCCATGATTCATTACTCCTTTTTCATAGATGATTGTGCGGCCTGTTCTGCTTCGCGTGCGAGCCGTTCTCTCACAGCCTGCGGCTGGCGGAGATAGCTCGGCAGTAATGCGGCGGCAGAGACCATCTTGCCTTCTTTTGCCAAATGATAAGCTTCCATCGCAGCGCCCCAAGCACAGGGGTACATCAAACCGGATGGAGCCATTGTGACATCCAATGCATCAGAAAGGCTAAAATTATTATAACATATTTGCGTGCCATCTCCAACCAGCAGAACGGATTTTCCGAGAGAAATCAGCTCTTTTTTTAGGTCTTCCATGGCGATAGCGCGGTCTGGCGTGAGACGGCGCAGCGTATCGTTCTCATAGACAAATAGCGCATTGTATAATTGTCCGCGCCGCGCGTCCATGACAGGACAAATCAGGCGATCCGTGAGCGGTGCGACATTCCATGCGGCACCGGCTAAGCTGGATACGCCGACACACGGAATATTTTTGGCGTCTGCAATGCCCTTTGCCGTCGAGACACCGATGCGGACACCGGTGAAGGAACCCGGGCCTGTCACGCAGGCGATCACATCAATATCAGCCAGTGTCAGCTGCGAAGAGGTCATGATGTGGTCAATCATTGGCAGCAAAGTCGCGCTGTGGGTCAATCCACAGTTTTGAAAGGACTGCGCCAAAAGCTTGGTATCTTCCGTGATGCACACGGAGGCGGACAGAGAGGAAGATTCCAACGTTAAAATGTTCAATGCAGTGCGCCTCCTTTGATGGTAATGATGCGGTCATCCTCGGCATCGCCGCGGCGAATATCCACGGTGATGCAGTCTTCCGGCAGTGCGCCGGAGACATTTTCACTCCATTCGACGAGCAGGATGGTGTCTCCGTCGAAGTAATCGTCCCAGCCGATGTCGTACAGCGCGTCTTCATCTAGGATACGATACATATCGAAGTGGCAGACGCGGCACAGATCCGTCTCGTACTCGTTGACGATGGCGAAGGTCGGACTGGTGACGCGGCCGGTGTATCCGAGAGCGTGCAGAAATCCGCGGCAAAATGCTGTTTTTCCCGCACCCAAATCACCGGTAAAAGCGACCACAGCACCAGGAGACAGCTGGTTTGCCAGCTGTCCGCCTGCCTGCTCGGTCTCTGTGACATTGTGTGTTTGCATTTGAATCATGAATGATAAACTTCCTGTAGATTAGAACAGACCGGTGATTTTGCCGTCATCATCGACATCAATGTTAAATGCCGATGGGGTGCGCGGCAGACCCGGCATAGTCATGACCTTACCGGTCTCGCAGACAACGAAGCCTGCACCGGCGCTGACGCGAACCGTGCGGATATTGATGTTAAATCCAGTCGGTCTGCCGAGCTTTTTCGGGTCATCGGTCAAAGAATACTGCGTTTTTGCCATGCAGATTGGCAGATTGCCGTAACCAAGGCTTTCGATTGCCTTGAGAGACATTTCAGCGGACGGGGAATAGGTGACACCGTCTGCGCCGTAAATTTCCTTGGCAATGGTTTCAATCTTTTCCTTGAGCGGCATGTCATCCGGATACAGCATCTGGAACTGCGATTTGCCGCTGTCTGCTTCTACCATAACCATCTGCGCCAATTCCATGCCGCCGTCTGCGCCCTTGGTGAATACCTCAGACAGGGCATAGCGAGCACCCATATCCTCACAGACATGGCGCAGGAATTCGATTTCGTCATCGGTATCGCTCGGGAAGCGATTGATGGCAACGACAACCGGAACATGGAACTTGCCGATGTTTTCAATGTGCTTTTGCAGGTTGACACAGCCAGCCTTGAGCGCGTTCAGATTCTCTGCATTGAGTTCATCCTTCGGTACGCCGCCGTTATATTTCAGCGCACGAATGGTTGCAACAATAACAGCACAATCCGGCTTGAATCCAGCCTTGCGGCACTTGATGTCAAAGAACTTCTCTGCGCCCAAATCTGCGCCGAAGCCGGCCTCTGTGATGGTATAATCAGCGAGCTTCAGTGCCAAACGAGTGGCAACAATCGAATTGCAGCCGTGTGCAATGTTGGCGAACGGGCCGCCGTGCATCAGACAAGGGGAGCCGTCCAAGGTCTGTACGAGATTTGGCTTGATGGCATCCTTGAGCAGAGCACACATCGCACCGTCTACTTTGAGGTCACGGGCGAAAACCGGAGAACCATCATAGCGATAGGCAACCAGAATATCACCGCAGCGCTTTTTCAAGTCGGACAGACTGGTAGCCAGACATAAAATCGCCATAACTTCGCTGGCTACGGTAATCATGTAATGATCCTCGCGCGGAACGCCGTTGACAGAACCGCCCATGCCGACAATGATGTTGCGCAGCGCGCGGTCATTCATATCGACAACACGGGTGAAGATAATGCGGCGCGGGTCGATTTCCAGTGCGTTGCCCTGCTGCATGTGGTTATCAATCATCGCGCACAGCAGATTGTTTGCCGCGCCGATGGCGTGCATATCGCCGGTAAAGTGCAGGTTAATGTCTTCCATCGGGACAACCTGTGCATAGCCGCCACCTGCTGCACCGCCCTTGATGCCAAATACCGGGCCGAGCGACGGCTCACGCAGCGCGATGATGGCATTTTTGCCCATCTTGTTGAGCGCTTCGCCGAGACCGACTGTTGTTGTTGTCTTGCCTTCACCTGCCGGTGTCGGGTTGATGGCAGTGACGAGAATCAGTCTGCCGTCCGGCTTGTCCTTCAGACGCTTCCATGCGTCATCGGAGATTTTTGCCTTGTACTTGCCGTAGTATTCCAGCTCATCCTCTAAGAAACCTGCTTTTTCAGCAACCTTGCCAATAGGAAGCATGTCACAGTTCTGCGCAATTTCAATATCACTCAGCATATCCAAAAAACTCCTTTAGTTTGTATCATCCACGGAACCGTTCCGCCATACCAGATGGACGGCCTGAAGTCAAAGCCGTAGGAATCATACATAGTATAGCATAAAATGCACACAAATTTAAGAGCAAAATCAAAAGAATCAAAAAATGAGAGAAAAACAACAAAAGGAAAACAGCTTGTGATTTTTGTGACAAAAAAGTATTTACCGCTTGCCGGAAAGGTGGTATGATAATAAAGAATGAATTTGAGAACGAATGCTGCCGAACAGGGCGGCATTTGCGGAAGCAGGGAACCTGCTTTCCGGAAAGGACATCGGTTTCATGCAAAAAATAAAAGAAAGTATTGGACGGTATTTCAGCACGCTGGATTATATCCTGCTGTTTTTGGCACTGATCTGTTCGGCGTTTGGATTGGTGCTGATTTTTTCCGCTACCTACGCGATGGACGGCGGAAGTGCTAAATATATCGTCGTCCAATCCCTAGCTATTCTGCTTGGCTTGGTCGGATTTCTCATCATGTCATCCATCAACATTGAAAAATACACGCCAATGTGGCGGCTGGTGTATATCATCAACATTTTATTCCAGCTGTCTCTGATTGTATTTGGTTATGAAAACGGCGGCAATAAGAGTTGGCTGCGCTTTGGCAGTCTTGGCATTCAGCCGGCAGAGCTTGGCAAACTGCTGTTTATCTTTACCTTTGCCAAGCACATCAATTTACTGCGCTATAAGCTTAATAAAGTGAGCAGCCTCGTGCAGTTCGGTCTGCATCTTATTTTGATGATGGCGGCCATTATTTTGCCGTCGAAAGACGTGGGTATGTCTCTGCCATATGTATTTATTGCGGTTGTCATGCTGTTTGCAGCAGGACTCAGCCTCAAGTGGTTTGCGGGCGGTATTATTTTAACCTGTGCCGCGGTTCCGATTGTATGGCAGAGCTTGGGTACATTTCAGCGCAATCGAATTTTGGTGCTGTTCAATCCGAGTGTTGCTCCGGATACCTATTGGCAGCAGCAGCAGAGCCGTATTGCGATTGGTTCAGGTAAGCTGCTCGGTGCAGGCTTCCTGAAGGGAAATGAGACGCAGAATAACATGCTTCCGGCCAAGCAGACTGACTTTATTTTCGGTGTTGCCGGAGAAGAATGGGGATTGCTCGGCTGTCTGGTCATCGTAGCACTGCTTATGGCACTGATTATTCGCATTTATTACATCGCGTTTCATGCGCCGAGTCAGATTTCCTCTCTGATTTGTGTTGGTATCGGCAGTATGCTGCTGTTCCAGACATTTGAAAATATCTTCATGTGTTTGGGTATTGGACCGGTTATGGGCTTGACGCTGCCGCTGTTCAGCTATGGCGGTTCGTCGGTTGTGACGACATATTTGGCAATCGGTATTGTCGTTGGTATCTCGCGGCGCCGCAAACGGCAAAAACAACATGGATTGGAAGGAACAGAACAGCTTGCTGTAGAAACAGAAGAGCAGGATAAGCGTTCCTTTGCGGGAAAACTGAAAAATCTCGTTCGTTTGCCGAAACATAATAAATAAAAGAATACGAGAACAGGTGTGTTTGCGAAAAAACGCACCTGTTCTTTTTGAATGTTGACAATCCAACAAAAACAGGGTAATATGCACAGTATGGAAAATCGAGAAAGAAGGGTGTTATGAATATTGTAGATGTGTTTGGCGGATATGTAGACAAATTTAGCCAGACTAGTCCGTCACGGGCACGCTGGCTTCTGCGCACCGGATGGAGCGTACAGAAGCTGCGTCAAAAAATGACAACAGATAAAATGCTGATACCGGCAGATCGGTATCTCGCAGAGCTGATGATGAATACGATGATTCGTCCGCTCAAAAAGCCGGAGCAGTCGGCAATTGTCAGTATTTTTACACCGTGTGAGCTGTTGCAGGAAGTCGGCTTAAATCCGTATAATGTAGAGGGATTTTCCTGTTATTTGGCAGGTACACATATTGAGCGCGGATGTATTCAGCAGGCAGAGAACAGTGGTCTGTCTGAGACACTGTGCAGCTATCATAAGACATTTCTCGGTGCTGCGGAAAAAGGGTTGCTGCCAAAGCCAAAGTGCATCGTATATACCAATTTGGTTTGTGATGCCAATCTGGTGACCTTCCGCAAGCTGTCTGAGTTGTTTGACGTTCCGGCATTTGCGATTGATGTGCCGATGCAGCAGAATGAGGCCAATGTGAAGTATGTTGCCGATCAGCTCAGAGAGCTGGCAAAATTTTTGGAACAGCAGACAGGAAAGACCATTGACATAGAACGCGTCAAGCAGCGCGTTGCACGAACCAAACAGACCATGGAAAACTATGACCTGTTCCAAACAAAGCGTGCGGATAAGTATATTCCGAGTGATTTGGTTTCTCCGCTGTATGCAGGTATGACGGGAAACATTTTGCTGGGCACAGAGGAAGAACTGAAATATACACAAATGCTGCTGCATGATGTAGAACAGGCACCGGCGGCGAAGGGCAAGCGGATTTACTGGATGCATACGATTCCGTATTGGTCGGCAGCTGTTGCAAAGCAGCTGCGATTCCGCGAGGACGCACAGATTGTCGGCTGCGAGCTGGCGCACAACTATCCGCAGGATCTGGAGTTTGACCCGGAACAGCCATTTGAAGCGATGGCAAAGCGCATGGTATATCATGCGCTCAATGGCAGTATCAAGCGGCGCATTGAGACGGGAATCTATCACGCCAAGCAGGCGGGAGCAGACGGTGCCGTCTGGTTTGCACATTGGGGCTGCAAGCATACTTTGGGCGGCGCACAAATTGCTAAGCGCATGTTTGAAGAGGCGGGCATTCCGCTTCTCATCTTAGACGGAGATGGCTGCGACCGCAGTCACGGCGGTGAAGGTCAAACGGCAACTCGTTTGGGCGCATTCCTCGAAATGCTGGGAGGTTCAGAGCATGAATAAGACGTATTATGTCTGTAAATATACACCGATTGAGCTGTTGCAGGCGTTTGGTGGGCAGTGTGAGAACGTCAATCATATGCCGGAGGGCTTTGAACGTGCCGATCAGATTGCCCATCCGAATCTGTGCGGCTTTGGCAAAGCGTTGCTGGAAGCGGTTATGGCGGGACAGATTAAAGAATTGGTGCTTGTCAATTGCTGTGATACCATTCGCAGTGTCTATGATATTCTCGATGCATCGGGAAAATTGGACTTTTTATACATGATTGATATGCTGCACTGTGGTGACACGTGCAGCCGGGAGCGCACGGCAGCACAGCTCAAAGGACTGGCTGCGGCATACGGCGCATATAAGGGAACGACATTTGATGAAGCAGCTTTTCGTGCGGCATTTGTGCCAAAAGACAAGCCGAAGGGTGCTTACCTGACGGTTTTGGGTGCACGCATGGGCGCGGAGCTGTTTGACATGGTGCAGAAGGTTATGCCGCTGCCGGTTGTCAATAACAGCTGTGTCCACAACCGCTCTGTCGGTGAAGTCGCACCGCCGGAACAGCTTTCGTTTGATGAACTCATGGATTGGTATGCAGGAGAACTGCTGCACCAGATGCCATGTATGCGCATGATGGATAATACCGGACGCAAACAGCTGTACAACGACGAAAATCTCAAGGGTATTATCTATCATACCGTGAAATTCTGTGATTTTTATAGCTTTGAATACGCGGACATCAAGCAACATGCAGCGCTTCCGCTGCTGAAAATTGAGTCGGACTATACTGTACAAAGCAGTGGACAGCTGCTCACGCGTCTCGAAGCATTCGCGGAGAGCATTGCGCCGGAACAGATGGAAGGAAAGGAACGCAAGATGGGCAAAGGATTTGTAGCAGGCATCGACAGCGGTTCGACCAGTACGGATGTCGTTATTTTAGATAAAGACAAAAAGATTGTCACCGGTATTATTTTGCCGACGGGGGCTGGTGCGGCAATCGGCGCAGAACGCGCCTTGGAACAGGCACTCGACAGCGCAAAACTGGCACGCGAGGATATTGATGCGCTGGTAACTACCGGCTATGGACGCACCGCCATTCAGAGCGGCGATAAGAGCATCACAGAGATTACCTGCCATGCGCGCGGTGCACATTATTTAGACCCAGATGTTCGCACGGTCATTGACATCGGCGGACAGGACAGCAAGGTCATTCGTCTGGACGAAACCGGCTCGGTTGTCAATTTCGTCATGAACGATAAATGTGCGGCCGGAACCGGCAGATTCTTGGAAATGATGGCGCGTACCATGGAAATGAGCTTGGATCAGATGAGTGTAACGGGATTGCATTACAAAGAGGACATCACGATTTCCAGCATGTGTACGGTGTTCGCAGAATCCGAAGTCGTTTCTCTCATCGCACAAAACAAAGCACCGGACGACATTGTACATGGCTTAAATAAGGCAGTTGCCGCTAAGACTGCGGCACTGGCGAAGCGTGTCGGCGGCGAAGAGAAGTATATGATGACCGGCGGCGTTTCTAAAAATCAGGGCTTGGTGCAAACACTGGAAGAAAAGCTCCATACCAAGCTCGTCATCAGTGAAAAGGCACAGCTGTGCGGCGCACTGGGTGCGGCATTGTTTGCAGCAGATATGATTACAGAATAATGGGAGAAACAACCATGGGACATCTTTATTTTGTACGGCATGGCGAGACCATTTGGAATGTAGAAAACAAAATCTGCGGTGCGACAGACATCGCCTTGACCGAAAAAGGACATCAGCAGGCAATAGAAACCGGAGAAGAGATTGTCCGACAGGGCATTCATATTGACAAGATTTTGTATTCTCCGCTCATTCGTGCGGCGGAAACAGCGCGTCATATTTCGGAAGTGACCGGCGTACCGCGGCAGGCAGAACCACGTCTGACCGAGCAATGCTTTGGCAAGTGGGAATCTACACCGCGCGATGGCGCAGCGTTTCGAGAAGCCAAAAAACAATTTGTGGAACGGCATGAGGGCGGCGAATCCATGCTGCATCTGGCACAGCGCATCTATAATTTGTTGGATGATGTGTGTGCAGACAGTGAGACCGTCTATTTACTTGTCGCACATAACGGTATTGCTCGCGTTGTGCAGTCATATTTTTATGAGATGACCAATGAAGAATACGCGGGATTTGGCATTAAAAATTGCGAAGTTCGCCGGTATGATTTTTAAAGTATAAGACAAAACATCCTGTTCTGTGACCAGAACAGGATGTTTTTCTGTTATTGTTTGCTATGTTTTGTCTCTTCTTCATCGAAGTGGATGCTGACGCCGTTGACCTCGACGCTATCCTCTGCGCGGATCATAATGTACTTGATGCCGTCAATGGTCTTGGTCTGTACGAGATCGCGTGCCTGCGGCTTGACGCGGATTGTCACTTCCGGCAGTGTCACATCAAAATGCTTGTCGTCAATGATATTTTTCGGACTGACAGCTTCACCTTCGCCAAATTCTGCCTCGAATTGCTCACGAAATGCATCCGTTCGCTGTTCAGATACGCCGCAGTCCTCTAAAACTGCGGTGACAGTATCCGCATGAATCTGCAATGGCTCTGTGATTTTGTTTTCCTTGTGCATGTCGATGAGATTGGTCAGCTGCTCATGTACCGCCTGCACAACTCCCATGCTGCATTCTTCCTCCAGAGAGTTGGAAAGAAGAGACTCAAAACAGGTTTTCTGTTCGGAAGCCGGTTTGGGAACATCGGTGCAGAACATGGTTTCGATGAAGGGGAGTGCCGTGTCATCCGGCTTTTTGGTGTAGCACAGAGCGTTGTAAATATTCGTGCTGCGGTCATCAAAGGCAGGGAACAAGAAACCGATCTGCGGCGGCGCAACCAGCCAATCTCCGGCGAAGGTATGGAAGTGCTGTTCGTTGTAATCGTATCCCAAGCCAGGCTTGCTTTTTTTCACCGGTGCGATGCTGCACAAAATATGCGTGAACATTTCTTCTGAACCATCCGAAAGCTCGGTATCATCCTTGGCTTTATATGGTACGTCATAGGCATTGCAGGCGATAAGAATCAAATAATTTTCTTCCAGAGAGACGCAGGAAATGACTTTGTCATAGAATTTTTGCAATAATTCTTCATCTTCGAGCTTGGTCTCGCGCAGTTTCATCAGCAGGCTGTGCTCTTCGCTGCCGATAACCTGCTGATTGCTAAAAGCAATGTCAATTAAATTCTTGCCCAGCGTACCGGACAGCGATTTTTTGAGCAGATTGAGATAGGCGTCTGCTTCTTCCTCTGTTGCGAGAGCAAGAGACTGAGAAAATGTCGAGACAATGCTGCGATTTTCATTCACATAGCAGCCATACACTTTTGTAATATTATTTCTGTCGCGCTTGAGCTGACGGCGCAGTTCTGCGACTTCTTTTTCGTTCATAATGAAACGCTCCTATCGGTATCATAGAATAGACATGTGAAATTATTGTACTGCACACGGCAAAGTCTTGTCAATCAAAATAAAAAAGAACCTGACGAGCAGGTTCTTTCTATAGAAAAATTATGATGCGGCGGAGCCGGTTGTGTGTGTGCCGGAATCCGATTCAACAGTCAAGCCGGTGATGTCCAGCTCGCGGGTCAGTGCCTTTGCTGTGCTGTCGCGCAGATCACGCACCTGCAAAGTAACCGGCAGGGTTTCGGAATTCAGCTTATAATAGGCGGCGCAGGTGATGGACTCGCCCGGCTGAATACGGGTCAGCATAGCGGAATACAGATCATCTGCCTGCTTTGGCGTTGCGTATTCCAAAACATCTGCATCCGACAACGATTCATTTTCCTCCGCTTGATATGCATTGGGAATGACTGTTGTGCTGAACGAAGCGGCGGATCTGGAATTATTTTTAAATTCATATTCTACACACAAGGCGGTGTCGTTGTTTTCATCCTTGCGGAGGGAATAGCCGACGACAGATACCGTGCAGTCACGGAAAGAGCGCGTGTTCGGATCGGCGTTTTCTTCCGAAGAGCCTGCTGCACTGCCAGCAGAACCGATTTGCGGTGCCTCTGCGGAACCGGTTTTATCTGTAGAAATAGAATCAGGGGCAGCATCAGCGGGTTTTCCGCAAGCAGTTAATGTGAGAGTTATTAGACAGAGCAAAAAGAATGCGCTCAGTTTCTTCATAACGAATCCTCCATTGGGTGTAAACGAATGTTAAGTACGTGTTAAGAAATAAAGAATAACGTACCATGTATCATATCATTTTTTTTGCAAACTGACAAGGGATAATGCGAGTTGTTTTGAAAAAATACAAAATAAGGTGTTGCAATTCCTAGTAAATTAGTATATAATAGGGGAAATAGGAGGTAAACCTTTATGAGGATTTCGACCAAGGGTAGATATGCATTGCGCCTGATGCTCGATCTGGCGGTTCATGATACAGGAGAAAACATTGCGCTCAAGACGATTGCCAAGCGGCAGGAAATCAGCGGAAAGTATCTGGAACAAATCATTGGTGTTTTGACAAAAGCCGGTTTTGTCAAGAGCGTGCGTGGCTCGTCCGGCGGCTATCGACTGGCAAGAGCGCCGAAGGAGTACACAGTTGGTGATATTCTGCGCCTGACAGAAGGCTCCCTTGCGCCGGTAGCCTGTGTGGAAGAGGGCGTGGAGAACTGTCCAAAAGCAGAGACCTGTGTTACCCTGACAGTGTGGCAGCAGCTCAATGACGCCATCAATCAAGTGGTGGATAACATTACACTGGCAGATCTCGTGGAGCGCAGCGAGGAAATGAGCGATTTTTATTCCATCTGAAAACAAAACATATCAGAAAGAGAAAAAGTCTGTCGCAGCGGCGGCAGACTTTTTTGCATGAAGTTAATAATCCGCGAACTTGTCGTCAGAGCTGGGCTTCTGCCGCGCCGCTTCGCGCGCAGCGAGCCAGTCTGTTATTGCTTGGTATATTTCGTGAGCTTGAAATACATCTAAAATACAATTGGATAGTATATTCTTATCACTTTCACTGATATTATCAGAATGTAATAAAGCTCTTAACGAAATAATATCTTTAAAAGTTTTATCATCAACTTCTGAATATTTACGAAGTAGTGCAGGATCAAGTTTTTTTGCGGAAGAAAAATTGATTGCTATTTTGCAATTAATATATGATAAGAGATGCTTATAATCTGGCGATGGAAAATCTGTAGTCAAAACACATACTGGTTTTGCTGGAGTGGAGCAAATTTGAATATCGATGTAGGGAATGATATGTTGGAAAAACATTTGCTCTGAATGATATTTTGATATAATGTTTTGAAATGTAGGTTCGATAAGATTGTTTAAAAATCTCTCATGATCTACTTGATTTAATAGATCTAATAGATCTACATAATCGTCATTCCAATGTATATCAGAATTCCAATGGAATTTATCTGTCAAAAACGTTTTTTGTTGTTGGTCTGAAAGAGCACGCGTGTACTTCACTGCAAAATATGTCTGAAACGAGCGGTGAGCGAATCGATAACGATGCCCTTCGTATGTAATCATGCATAGAGACTCTGTCAGATCTTTTAGATAATCTTCGGCGGACACGGAAAGATTCTGTTTTTTCAGACTTTTTTCCAGCCACTCGAGCATTTCATCCTCTGAAAAATCATAAATTTCCTGCCGCCATGTATGAAAGCAGAAATAAGAAAAAACGGCTTGAAATTTGCGTTTAGAAATATCACAGTGAAAAGTTCGTTTAAATCCGACTTTGTGTACCGCATCATGCTTGTTATACAAGGCATCAAAACAGTCTTGATAAAAATCCGGTAAACAATTAGAAATATCCCCGTTTTGCTCGAAAGTGATAAACATCATCGTGAGCAAGAGAGGACTTGTTGCAAATTCATTATATTCCCGAAACCAGCTATCTTTTAAATTTTTACAAAATTTAGATATTGTGTCGGGATGCCCTGGAAGTTTTTTGGCTACTTCTATGGCTTTTTCTTCCGATAGTTCTTTTGCGTGAATGATCTGGAAGGAAGACAGAGAACGCAGCCGTAACCGTTCACGAGAAGAGACGATAAAGGCATTGTTGGAATATTTTGCGCTGAATTTTTGAAGCGCATCTAAGACTGCATTTGCATCGTCTTCTTTGACTTCATCAAAGCCGTCAAATAGAAAGACATATCCGCCTTGTTCCAAACTGAAGTCAAATACAGTATCGGATAAACTGATTTTTCCATAATGTTCCATAGATTGACGCACAAATGCACGGATGTTCATTTCATGCATGGAGTTTGCTTTGATTTTGGCTAGTTCCATATAAACCGGAATATAATTGCCTGCATTTCGAGAAACGGTATCAACAAAGAGATACCGCATTAACATGGATTTGCCTGCGCCGCCGGTGCCGTCGATAATGTTTTATCTTCACGGTCATTGGCAGAAAGTATGGTCTTTACATTGGATGTATCTACGTTATGTTCTTTACCATCGGGTGTTGTATAGTACGCGCCGATGTCAACATACATACTGTTTTCGCCAATAATACATAATGATTCATAACCGGAAGCCAATGTTCGTTTCCAGTTGAGTGCATCATATGCATTCTTCAGATACGCGTCAAAAGCCGCACCGGATTCTATGGTGGTTTTTTCATGTGCCTCGTGGATTTTTCGCATCATAAAATCCACAGCTTTATTTGCAAAGCCGGTTGCTGCGGCTTTTCCGCCTGCTGTAGCAATATCGTTTACCATGTGTCCACCGCCTTTCTTCTGTTATTTTATCAAACGCGGTCGAATTTTACAAGCTGTACAGAATGCAGGAATTCTGACATAATTTGGAGCATCATGGAACGAAATGAGTAGATATTTTGTAAGTTTTCCTTGGGAAACATGGGAAGAACGACAGATTTTGTCAGAAATGTATGATATTTAGGCGCAAATGGCGCGGGAATAGTAGGGAAAAACAATTGACTATGCTATAGCGGCGTGTTAAAATTACAAAACAGGTTAATTCGGGTCTTTATGGATGGGAAAGCAGATAAAATAAATCGAAATTGTAACATTTTTGAAACATTTTGAAAAATTATCTGTGTGAATTTTTTCCTTCATCATCTGCTCTGCCATCTGTGAGGACCCGTGTGATATTTTCGAATGTGAGGAGTACTTATGAGAAAAACGAAGATTATTTGTACAATGGGACCAGCTACTGATGACATCGAAGTGCTTCGCGCTATGGCGCGTGCGGGCATGAATGTCGCACGTTTCAATTTTTCCCACGGCAGCCATGAAGAGCACAAGCAGCGCATTGATCGCGTAAAGGCTGTCCGCGAGGAGTACAATCTTCCGATCGCTCTGCTGCTGGACACCAAGGGTCCGGAAATCCGCACCGGTGATATGCAGGACGGAAAGATTTTCCTCAAGAAAGGTGAGCAGATTCGTCTGACCCCGCGTGCCTGTCTTGGCACGCCGAATAAGATTTCCATTACCTATCCGGATCTGTATCAGGATGTACAGGCTGGCACCAGCATTCTGATTGATGACGGTCTGATTGAGCTGCGCGTTGAGCAGACCCAGGAGCAGGATATTCTGTGCCGCGTTCTGAATGATGGCGCTGTTTCCAACCACAAGGGCATCAATGTACCGGATGTCCATCTGTCTATCCCGTATCTGAGCGATAAGGATAAGTCTGACATTAAGTTTGGCATCGAGCAGGGTGTTGACTTCATCGCAGCTTCCTTTGTTCGTACCGCAGATGATGTACAGCAGCTGCGTATGCTGCTCGACGAAAACGGCGGCGGACACATCAACATCATTGCAAAGATTGAGAATCAGCAGGGCGTTGAGAACATTGACGGCATTGTTGCACTGGCTGACGGTGTTATGATTGCCCGCGGCGACATGGGCGTTGAGATTCCGGCTGAGGATGTTCCGCCGATTCAGAAGATGCTGATTAAGAAGGTAACATTGGCTGGCAAGCAGGTTATCACGGCAACACAGATGCTGGATTCTATGATGAAGAACCCGCGTCCGACCCGTGCAGAAGTGACTGATGTTGCCAATGCGATTTATGATGGCACCGGTGCTATCATGCTGTCCGGCGAGACCGCTGCCGGTCTGTATCCGGTAGAGGCACTGACGATGATGGCTCGTATTGCAGAGCGCACTGAAGAGGACATCGACTACCGCAAGCGTTTCTTTGTCCGCACCAGAAAGGCAAATCCGGACATCACCGATGCCATTTGCCACGCAACCTGCACGACGGCATATGACCTGAATGCACGTGACATCGTTACGGTTACCAAGTCTGGCCGTTCTGCGCGTATGGTCGCTCGCTATCGTCCGTCCTGCGGCATTATCGGCTGCACCCCGACAAAGACGGTTTGGTATCAGCTGAACTTGGCTTGGGGCGTTTCTCCGGTACTGCTGAAAGAGACTGATGATGTCTTTGATCTGTTTGACTCTGCGCTGGAAACGGCAAAGAATCAGGGACTCATGCAGTCTGGCGATATTGCGGTTATCACTTCTGGTGTGCCGATTGGCGTTTCCGGTACCACGAACATGATTAAGGTACAGGTTGTCAAGTAAAAAATATACCGTTGTGAATGCAGAGGCTTCATAAAACAGTAATTTTAACCTGATAAAAAGAAAACCAGAACTGTTGGCTGAATCAGCTTACAGTTCTGGTTTTTCCTTTTCATTTAGTTGCCATGAGTAATATCAGCACGATAAAAACAAACAGGCATACGATAAAACCGAACAGGCAGCTCATGACCCCTAGTATCCATAATGCAGGATGTGTTTTTCGGATTTTTCGTGTGATAATGGAAATAACGATTCCAATAAACGAGAGTAACGGTCCTAAAAATATCACGCCGACATAGCTGTATGGCGCATGGTTTGCGCTGTAAAAGTAAAGCGCAAAGGAAAATAAGGAAAGTATACCAAGTACGAGCGGTATCGAAGGTAATATTTTATTGGCAGATATTTTCTTTTTATTTGCTTTCACAAGATGCTTCATATTCCTTTTCGCCAAAGTCATCAACTGTCAGCTCCGGGGTTTTCATGCTGACACGAGAGAACGGCGGAATAGAGGACGTGATAAATGCCGAGCCGCCAATTGTCGAGCCCCGGCCAATGACGGTATTGCCGCCCAGAACGGAAGCGTTAGAGTAGATGGTGACATCATCCTCAATTGTCGGATGACGCTTTTTGCCCGCCAGCTTGAGACCGGCGCGCGTAGACAGTGCACCCAGTGTAACGCCCTGATAAATTTTGACGTTGTTTCCGATATTTGTTGTCTCACCGATAACAACGCCTGTGCCGTGGTCGATAAAGAAATATTCACCGATGGTTGCACCGGAGTTAATGTCAATACCAGTGCGGCTGTGCGCGTGCTCGGTCATAATGCGCGGGATATACGGAACATTTCGGATATACAGCTCGTGTGCAATACGATATGTGAAGATGGCGCGCAGTCCCGGATAGGACAGAATGATCTGTTCCTTGCTTCCGGCTGCCGGATCGCCGTTGAGAGCGGCCTCTACGTCAATGAGCAGCAGCTTTTGCAGACGCGGCAGCTCTGCCATCAATTCTGCGGCAGCTTCTTCTGCGCGCAGCTCGACAGAACGGGAACGGGCACCTTCCTGATATGCCAGTGCGGCGCGGATCTGCGGATACAGACGCTCATAGATGCGATGCAGCATTTGACCGGCAAAATACGGCGCAGAAGTGCGGGTCGGCTGGTCTTCGCCAAAATATCCCGGAAACAGCAGCTGACGGAAATCATTGATAATATCAATGATTTCGCCGGGATTCGGGCGCTCTAAGCCGTTTTTATTGAAAAATAGTTCATTGGAATTATATCCTGCCTGTAATTGACGCACGATACTGTCCAAATGATCGTTAAAATGAGACATATTTGATTGCTCCCTTAGAAGATGTTTACAAAATAGTATAACAATAATTGTCGGAGATTGCAACAGACAAAATACAGAATAGATTTGCCTTTGGGCGTATATTTATGTATAAAGATAATTGACATTTTCAGCAAAACAGGCAATAATAATAACATAGATGAAAAACTGACACGTTTTGATGCGCTGTTTGAAATTGAGGTGGATTATATGACCGAACAGGGTCATTCTAAAATGATGGGATATGGTAGAGAGACGGGAGAACATGCAGCTTTCTGTGCACCAAACGTGCGCTTTTTTCAGCATCCGATGCGTGAAATTGCAGGCTATCAGACCTGCAAGGGATATTGTTTGGAAAATGGTGCATATGAATTGCCGAACGGTGTGAACTTTACCATATCTTCTATGGGGGCAACGAGCATTTCTTTGCTGCTGTTCCGTCGTTGGGCGCAGAAACCGTTTGCCGTGCTTCCATTCCCAGAGGAATATCGCGTGGGAAATGTATACGCAATGATTGTTTTTGGTCTGGATATTGGAGAGTTTGAATACGCCTACAGCATAGACGGCCCCTATGACCCGGCGCGCGGCATGTTGTTTAATCCAGATAATATTATCCTCGATCCGTATGCCCGTGCTGTTGCAGGTCAGTCTAAATGGGGAACCAAGGCGATTCCCGGCAGCAGTTATCGTGGCCGCATTGTCTCGTCGTATTTCAATTGGGAAAACGTGCAGTCCCCGCATATTCCTATGCAGGATTTGGTTATTTATGAAATGCATGTGCGCGGATTTACCAAGCATGAATCGTCTGGCGTGGCAAATCCGGGCACGTTTGACGGCATCATTGAAAAAATTCCGTATTTAAAAGATCTCGGCATCAATGCGGTAGAGCTCATGCCGATTTTTGAGTTCGATGAAATGCGGGATATGCGTGTGCATGATGGGAAATTATTGCTCGATTATTGGGGATATAATCCGGTATGCTTCTTTGCGCCGAACACTGCCTATTCGGCAGATCATGAGCTGACACATGAGGGCGATGAGCTGCGCAAGCTGGTGCGTGCGCTGCATAAAAACGGCATGGAAATCATTTTGGATGTCGTGTTTAACCACACAGCAGAAGGAAATCAAGACGGCCCGATTTTCTCGCTCAAAGGCGTTGACAATTCGATTTATTATCTGCTTGCGCCGGATGGAACCTATTATAATTTCAGTGGCTGCGGAAATACCGTGAACTGCAACCATCCGATTGTACACCAGATGATCGTTGCCTGTTTGCGCTATTGGGTCATTGAGTACCGGATTGATGGCTTCCGGTTTGATTTGGCATCCATTCTCGGACGAAATGAGGACGGCACGCCGATGCACAATCCGCCGCTGCTGGAGTCTCTGGCGGTTGACCCTATTCTCAGCAATGTCAAACTGATTGCAGAGGCTTGGGATGCAGGCGGATTGTATCAGGTAGGCTCATTCCCATCGCGCAGCAATCGCTGGGCAGAGTGGAACGGTAAATATCGAGATGATGTGCGCTGCTTCCTCAAGGGTGACGGCGGCATGGCAACCCAGCTAACCTATCGTATGCTCGGTTCACCGGATCTGTACCAGCCGGATGAACGCGGCGAATGCGCATCCGTCAACTTTATTACTTGTCATGATGGATTTACGCTCAACGATTTGTTCTCGTATAATGCCAAACACAACGAAGCGAACGGTTGGGAAAATACCGATGGTGACAACAATAATAACAGTTGGAACTGCGGAGAAGAAGGCGAGACTGAGAATCAGGATGTCAACAACCTGCGCCGCCGCTTGCAAAAGAATGCGGTGACTGTGCTGATGTGCTCGCGCGGCACACCGATGTTCCTGGCGGGCGATGAGTTTGGCAACTCGCAGTTTGGCAATAACAATGCGTACTGTCAGGACAATGAAATTTCGTGGCTCAATTGGGATGATTTGAAAAAGAATCAGGATTTGTATCATTTCTTCCGGTATATGATTCATTTTCGCAAAAAGCATCCGATTTTGCGCCGCCATACCCGACCGGCAAAGAGCCGCTTCCCGGAGACCAGTCTGCACGCCATGACACCATGGGATGCAAACTACCAGTATGATTCCCGTGTCATTGGCGTGACATTCGCGGGACGCAATATTCAAGATACAGAGGATGATATTGTGCATATCGTGATGAATTCCCATTGGGAAGGACATCAAGTCTGTCTGCCGGAACTGCCGGAGGGCAAGTGCTGGTATATTGCTGTCAATACGTTTAATGGCCCGGACAGTGATTGTATTGAAAATGTGGAGGATATGCAGTGCGTGCGCAGCGGCATTCTCTGGGTGCAGCCGCGTTCTGTGATGATTCTCGTGGCACAGTAAGATGAAACAGCAGAAAGTAATAAAAGAGGCTCTGCGCCGCCTATGTGTCTGGTATCAGCAGGATCATCGGGATTTGCCGTGGCGAAGGACAACAGATCCATATGCGATTTGGATCTCGGAAATTATGCTGCAACAGACGCGGGTGCAGGCGGTCATTCCGTACTATGAGCGGTTTTTACAGGCGCTTCCGACAGTACAGGCACTGGCGGAAGTTCCTGAGGATCAGCTGCTCAAATTGTGGGAAGGCTTGGGGTATTATTCCCGCGCCCGCAATTTGCAAAAGGCTGCACGAACCGTCTGTACGGAATTTGGCGGCACAATGCCGTGCGACAGAGAATCGCTGTTGACGTTATCAGGCATCGGTTCGTACACGGCGGGAGCTGTTGCCTCTATTGCGGGCGGGCAGTGCTGTCCGGCGGTAGATGGCAATGTGCTGCGCGTGTTGTCGCGTTTGTTCGCGCGAGATTGGGATATTACGTCTCAGAAAGTAAAAAAGCAGGCAGAACAGGAGCTGCAGCCGGTTATGCCAGCGGATTGCCCGGGTGACTGCAATCAGGCACTCATGGAATTGGGTGCGATGATTTGTGTACCGCATGGTGTGCCGGACTGTGCGCACTGTCCCGTTGCTGATTTGTGCGAAGCACAGAGATTGGGAGCGCAGCAGGATTTCCCGAAAAAGAAACCAAAAAAAGTGCGCCCGATTGAACAGCGTGTGGTGTATTTGATTTGGAAGGACGGCAGAATTGCCCTGCGCAAGCGGCCGGCAAAGGGTCTGTTGGCCAACTTGTGGGAGTTCCCGAATGTATTGGCTGAAGAAGACGCCGAGCAGGTGTTTGGCGTGTCATTAACTGGGCAAAGACCATTGAAACAAGCAAAACATATATTCACTCACTTGGAATGGCACATGACTGGCGTGCAGGCGCAGACGACAGACGGCGGTATGTTTACCTGGGTGACACCGCAGCAGTTAGAGCAGGAGATTGCACTTCCCAGTGCATTTCGTGTCTATCGCGCGATTGCGCTGCAGGCAGAAACAAAAGAGACAAGGAGACAACGGCAATGAAAGAGTATTACTTTGGCGTAGACGTTGGCGGAACAACCGTAAAAATGGGATTGTACAGCGAAAAATCCAACTGGATCAAGAAATGGGAAATTCCAACGAGAAAAGAAAACGGCGGTGTTCATGTACTGGATGATATTGCGGCGGCCGTGTATGCAGCGCAGCAGGAATTTGACATTGATAATGCTCGAACCGCAGGTATTGGCATCGGTGTACCGGGACCGGTACTCAAGAAAAGCATTGTCAATGGCTGTGTGAATGTCGGCTGGGATGTTGTCAATGTCGCAGAAGAGCTGGGCAGACGAACCGGTTTGCCGGTATATGTTGAAAATGACGCGAATATTGCCGCATTGGGCGAACAATGGAAGGGCGCAGGTAAAGATTACCAAAGCGTCGCGCTGTTGACGCTGGGCACCGGTGTCGGCGGCGGCATCATTCTGGACGGCAAGATTGTCTCTGGATTCCAGGGCGGCGGCGGAGAAGTCGGCCATTTACCGGTCGTACATGACGCTGACCACGACTGCAATTGCGGAAAATCAGACTGTGTTGAGCTGGCAGGTTCGGCAACCGGCGTGCTGAGCTATGCGAAGCATCTGCTCTGTGAGACCGAACAGCCGTCTGCTATGCGAAATATTGAGACATTAACCGCAAAGGATGTCTGCGACTGCTGTGCGGCAGGAGATGCGCTGGCACAGCAGTGCATTGACCGTGCGGCGGAAGTCTTGGGCACTGCGCTTGCCTGCATTGGCTGCATCGTCAATCCGGAAGCATTTTTATTTGGCGGCGGTATGGCGGCAGCAGGAGATGTTCTGCTTGCGCCGATTCGCCGTGCATACGATGCAAAGGTATTCCCGCCGCTGCGCGGTACGCCGATTTTACAGGCAACGCTGGGAAACGAAGCCGGCATCACCGGCGCGGTTCGCCTCGTACAGATTGAACAGTAATCCCTACTTAAGCGAAAATCAGACCGTTCGGGCAACCGAACGGTCTTTTTTTGTGCATTGCCGCATAGGATAACAGGGAAGGAGGGATACCGAATGGATGGGACAATTCGGAGTGCACTGGTGTGTGCGGGGATCTGTCTGGGAATCTTTGCAACGGTACAGTGGCTGCGTGCAGCTGGTACGCTATCCTTCCTGCCGGAGAGCAGAGCGGGAAGCGTCGTCTCTGTTTTGGGCAGTCAAATGATAGAACAGGATTGGGGCGAGTTGACCGCTGTGTTTTCTTCTGACAGATGAAGGGGCGATGGGTTGTATCGCCCTCGTTTTATGTATTTTGGGCGATCTTTTGTTTGCTGGACACGCAGAATGTACTGCCGGTGTTTGTACTTGCGGCAGTGATACATGAATTGGGACACGCGGCGGCCATTGTGTGCTTGGGCGGTCATATCGCGTGCATACGCCTTCATGCGGCGGGAGCGGTTATGGTACAGAGCAAATGGCTCTCTGATGCGCGTGAGTGCATGGTCGCGCTGGCAGGCCCGGCAGCGGGGCTGCTTGCCGCTATGCTGTTTGTTTCCGTGCGTCAGCCAATGTGCGCAGGCGCCAATTTGGTGCTGTCAGTATTCAATTTACTGCCGATTTTGCCGCTGGATGGCGGTGCTGCTGTGCACAGCTTGCTGCGGCTGCTTCCGTCTGCCGCGGCACAACAAAGTATCTGCCTGCTGCAATGGATTTCTGTGCTGGCTGCATTTGCGCTGACGGTTTTTGGCGGCGTCCTGCTGTATCAGACGGGCAGCAATCCGACAGGATTGGCGGTGGGGGTTTGCCTGTTGGGGAGCCATGTTGCTTTCTTGCGTGATACACAAAAATATGCTATTATTTACAAAGAATAGAGCTGGATGAATGAGGTGATACAAACGTTCTCTGTCGGAGATCAAGTCCTTCATCCCCTGCATGGTGCAGGGACGATCACATCCATTCCCATTCGACAAAACGGAGACAGACGACAAGCGTACTATGCAATGCATCTGGTATTAGATGATGCGGATTTGCTCATTCCGGTCGCGTGTGCGGCACACCTTGGCCTACGGCATATTTGCTCGAAACAGACGGCGCAAGAGATTTTAGCGGGAAATATTGGCCCGCTTCCGAGACAATCTGCCAATTGGAGCTGTAGACAGCGCGAAAACATGGCGCGCATTCGTTCCGGAAACATTCGACAGGTAGCACAGGTTGTTGTTTGCCTGCATTTGCGCGGTAAACGGCGAGCGTTGGCGGGAAGTGAAAAACGCGTACTCGAATGCGCAGAGAAAATTTTGTATTCAGAGCTGATGCTGGCTGTCTCTGCAACGAGAGAAGAGATAGAAAAAAAGCTGGAACCGCAGTGGAGCAAGCTGTGGAAAAGATAAAAAAATCCAGCAACGGAAAGGAATCAACCCATGCTGAATTTACGGAAGAAAAAGATACAGGACAAGCAGCAAGCACGCGGCAAGCAAGTTTATGCCATTATTCCTGCGGCTGGATCTTCGCAGAGAATGGGCGGAGGAAATAAACTGGTAATGGAACTGCACGGGCAGCCGATTTTATGCCGCACGCTGCAGGTTTTTGAGGCGTGTGAAGCGATTGACGGCATTGTGCTCGTGTGCCGCAAGCAGGATCAGGTCACATATGCTTCTCTGTGCGCGGACTGGAATATCAGTAAAGTGCATAAAATTGTAGAGGGCGGCGCGACACGAGAGCATTCTGTGCTCAAAGGCATTCTCGCCTGCGATAAAGAGATTGGCTATGTGGCAATCCACGATGCGGCGCGTCCGCTCATCACGGAAGAAATTATCACAGAAGCTGTGGAAACGGCGATGCGTGATTCGGCAGCTGCGCCGGGTGTTGCCTGCAAGGACAGCATTCAGGTCATCAAAAACGGAAAAATGGTGAAAAATGTTGCGCGGGAGAGCGTGATTGCTGTACAAACACCGCAGTGCTTTGACATTGATTTGATTCGCGCAGCGTTAACCAAGGCACTGGAATCCGGTGCCAATTTGACCGATGACTGCGGTGCAGTCACGGCATTGGGACAGCCGATTACCATCACCCAAGGCAGTTATGAAAATATTAAAATCACGACCCCGGAGGATGTCTTGCAGGGCGAGGCGATTTTGAAAGGAAGACGACAGAAATGAGAATCGGTCATGGATATGATGTACACCGTCTGGTAGAGGGCAGAAAATGCATCATCGGCGGCGTCGATATTCCCTATACAAAGGGGCTGCTCGGACACAGTGACGCGGATGTGCTGACACATGCAATTATGGACGCTCTGCTCGGGGCAGCTGCACTTGGTGACATCGGCCACCTGTTTCCAGATCAGGATGACGCCTTTTTAAATGCAGACAGCTTGGTTCTGCTTCGGAAGGTGCACGAGGTTCTGACAGAACACGGCTGGAAACTGGGAAATTTGGATGCTACCGTTATTGCACAGGCGCCGAAAATGGCTCCGCACATTCAAACGATGCGGGAAAAGATTGCCGCTTGTCTGCAAACCGACGTGAGCAATGTCAGCATTAAGGCAACGACGGAAGAGCATCTGGGATTTACCGGCTCCGGAGAAGGGATTTCTGCTCACGCTGTATGCTTGCTGGAGCCGCTTGCATGACGATTTTTATTGACGCGGACGGCTGTCCTGTTGTAGATCTGACGGTTCAGCTGGCAAGCAGGTATCACGTGCCTTGTGTCATTTTGTGCGACACCTCCCATCAAATTCAACGCACGGGTGTGCAGACTATTACGGTATCCAAGGGTGCGGACAGCGTGGACTTTGCACTGGTCAACCGCCTGCATCCGGGAGATGTTGCGGTGACGCAGGATTACGGCCTGGCAGCGATGTGTCTGGCACGCGGAGCGCGTGTGCTGCGGCAGGATGGCTTGGAATATACCACGGACAATATAGATGCCTTGCTGCTTGCGCGGCATACGGCAAAAAAAATCCGCCGATCCGGCGGGAGGCTGCATGGAAATAAAAAACGATCCAAACAAGAGGATCGAGATTTTGAACAAGCGCTCATAGCGCTGTTAACAGGAGTGAAAACCAATGATTAAACCGATTAACAAGGACATTTTATTTTTACAGCAGAAGGCAGAACCGGCGACACAGGCAGATGCCGCTGTCATGAAGGATCTGAAGGACACGATGCAGGCACATCAGACCGATTGTGCCGGCATGGCAGCCAATATGATTGGCGCCAATAAGCGCATTATCATTGTCAATCTGGGCATGACCAATCTGCTCATGCTCAATCCGGTAATTTTGAAAAAATCCGGTAAGTATGAGACCACAGAAGGTTGCCTGTCTTTGCCGGGAGAGCGTCCGTGTACACGTTATAAAGAAATTACGGTAGAATATCAGGATGAGCACATGAATAAGCATGTACAGAAGTTCAGCGGCTGGGTATCCGAGATTGTTCAGCACGAGATGGATCATCTGGAAGGAATCCTGATCTAATGGCACAGCGCGATTTGAGCGACTTGTTTTTTCGGCTGTCGCGTTCCCAGTTTCGCAGCCGATTTTACCTCAAGCCAAAAGACCGAGAATATGTCTGGACAAAGGGCATGGATACTGTGCGCCGTCATGCGAGTGATTTTGTGCGGGAGCGATTAGCTCCCGCTGTCATTCCCAATGATGGTAAGCAGACGCCAATGCGCGGGCATCCGGTATTTATCGCGCAGCACGCGACAGCGACCTGCTGTCGCGGCTGTTTGTCTAAATGGCATCATATCCCGTCCGGTATCGCACTCACACCGGCACAGCAGGATTATGTCGTTGATGTCATCATGGCGTGGATCGAGCGGGAGATGCGGGGATAATTATTCTTCCCAGATCGAATACTTACATCCGCAGTAATTCTGGCGGTAGACATCATATTCTTTGCACAGTTCAATCGAGCGTTTATAACCCTCTTTTTTCTTAAAATCGCCGGGCAGCCACGCAATACCATGCTTCTTGGCAATCGCTTCGCCGATGGTGTTGATGAGTGGTGCATTTTTGTGCGGGCTGATGGTCAGGGTAGTGGTCATGAGCGAAAAGCCCAGTTCCTTCGCTTTTGCGGCCGTATAATCCAGACGCAGCTCAAAACACTTGGTACAGCGGGCACCGCCTTCTGGCTCCTGCTCTAAGCCGTGAATATAGGCTTCATATCGTTCCGGGTCGTAATCACAGGGGACGGTTGGAATGCCAAAAATTTCGCACAGACGCAATTGTTCTGCCAGTCTGTGCTGGTATTCCTGTTCCGGATAAATATTCGGATTGTAATAAAATAATGTAATATCGAAATATTTTGACAGATATTCCATGACATAACTGCTGCATGGACCGCAGCAGCTGTGCAAAGCCAATTTTGGTCTGTCAGTCAGTTTGCTGATGATTTGATCCAACTGCTTTTGATAATTGATTTTTTGTTTGTTCTCCATAGATAAGACTCCTATCTGGCATTACAAGTATCTCTATTGTAGCACAGAAATGCAAAATGTAAATAAATTGTGTCATCTCTTGACATGCTGGCAGAATCTACTATAATAAATACAAAATCATCGTTTGCCGATCATGCTTGATGCGTTTGAGCAGAAAGCATTTTTTTCTATCAGTCATTAGCACTCTATGTAGATGAGTGCTAAGATTAGGCAAACCGAAAGCGAGGCATCTATTATGCTAGTCATCCCTGTATACGATTTGGCACTCCTGCCGGGAGCCAGTCTGTACTTAAAAAAAGAATATTACGAGGAGCTTGCGGGAAATCAAGCAGAGCAGGGAGCAAGTGTCATTTTCTTGATGCTCAAGGAGCACAAGCAGCGTCCGAACATCAAGCCGGAGGACATTTATCCGATTGCTGTCACCGGTATGGTGGAATCCATTGACGATGACGGAACCGTCAATATCCGCGCGCTGACCCGCGTGCGCCTGAGCCAGGCAGATATTGAAGCAAACATGGTTCAGTTTGTCGAATGCACAGAGATTCAGGATTTGACACCGGAACAGGTCGAGGAACGCTTCAAAAATGTTCGCAGCGCCATGCTCAAATTCAGCAATCAGTTCCAGTGGGGCGTGATTGCACGGCAGTATATCCTCAATTGGCATTCACTCGCCGAGATGGTCACGGCATTGTCCAGTCAGCTCAATATTTCCAGCGAGGAAAAATACAAGATTCTGGAAACCGATGTGCTGTCTCAACGTGTGGAGCTGATGGAAAAAGCACTGTATGAAATGATAGAAGTCAACCGTGTCAGCGGAGAGGCACAGCAGGCGGTCACCAAATCCAATGAGATGGTATACCGCGAGGAAGCTCTCAAGCGGCAGATTGACTTTTTGCAGAAACAGCTGGATGAGATGCATCCGGAAAACGTCTCGGATGTGCGGAAATTTGAACAGGCCATTGCTCAATCCGGCATGAATGAGACAGCGGAAAAGGAAGCCAAAAAAGTTCTCAATCGCATGAAACAGGAGGGTAAGGACGGTCACGAATACGGGTTACTGTATGACTACTTGGATTTTGTGACAGGGTTGTCGTGGAAAAAGGCGCCGTTTGAGCGCATTCAGCTCAAGCGGGCAGAAAAGATCCTTGATGATGACCACTATGGCTTAAAGAAGGTAAAACAGCGCATCATTCAGCAGATTGCGGTTATGGCGCTGAACAAAAAACAGTCCGGCTCGATTTTGCTGTTTGTCGGCGCACCGGGCACCGGCAAGACCAGTATTGGTCAGAGCATTGCCAAGGCGCTCAAGCGTCCGTATGTGCGCGTCAGCCTTGGCGGTGTACGCGATGAAGCGGAAATCCGCGGACACAGACGTACTTACGTCGGCGCTATGCCGGGCAGAATTATGGACGGCATCAAACGCAGTGGCGCATCCAATCCGGTTATGGTGCTGGATGAGGTGGATAAGCTGGGTAAGGATTACAATGGCGATCCGTCCAGTGCACTGCTGGAAGTGCTCGATCCGGAGCAGAACAGCACGTTTACCGATCATTACATGAATGTCCCGTATGATTTGTCCGATGTTCTGTTTATCTGCACGGCGAATTCGCTGGATACGATTCCGGAACCGCTGCTCAACCGCATGGAGGTCATTCAGTTCCAAGGCTATACGGCATCTGAAAAATTGCAGATTGCCAAGAAGCATTTGCTGCCGAGAGCGATGGAGAGCATGGGCATTTTGCCGGGCAATTTGAAGGTATCAGACGCGGCAATTCGCAAGATTATTTCGGATTACACCATGGAGGCTGGCGTGCGCGGCCTCAAAAAGCGCATGGATACCTTGTGCCGCAGTGCCGCCGTGAAATTGGTCAAGGGAGAAAAGTCTTCCATCACAGTCGGCACGCGGCAGCTCAAGGAAATGCTCGACCGCAAGCCGATTCGGCACGATAAGGCGATGGATGCCGGCGTATCTGGTGTTGTCACAGGACTGGCTTGGACGCAGGCTGGCGGTGATATTCTGTTCTTGGAGACGATGTTCACCAAGGGCGAAGGTAAGGTTCGCATCACCGGACAGCTTGGCGATGTCATGAAGGAATCGGTACAGGTAGCGATGAGTCTGGTGAAGAGCATGTATCCAGATAAAGCGGATTTGTTCAAAGAAAACGACCTGCATGTCCATGTACCGGAGGGAGCTGTGCCGAAGGATGGCCCGTCTGCGGGCATCACACTGACGACTGCTCTGGCATCTCTCGTGACAGGAAAAGCGGTTAATCCGACGATTGCTATGACCGGCGAGGTTTCGCTGCGCGGCGGCGTGATGCCGATTGGCGGTCTGCCGGAGAAACTGATGGCAGCCGTTCGCGCAGGCATTCACACGGTATTTATTCCGAAGGACAATGAGGAAGATTTGGAGGATGTCGCAGAAGAAGTCAAGCGACAGCTGACAATTATTCCGGTCAGCCGTGTTTCAGAAGTGCTGGAAAAGACTGGCTTACAATAAAAAAACAACAAATGCAGCAAGTCCCAAGAGTGTAACGCTCTTGGGATTTTTGTTGCTGTTTCCATACAGAAACCGTATAATAGAACCAATGGAAATAGAAAGGAGCGCACCGGATGATTCCGTTTTCCATCTTGAGCGGACAGTTGCTGTCAGCGGGAGAGAAGATACAAGAGGTTAGTATTTTAGATGTATCGCGTATTGGGTTTACCTTTCGTCTGCCGCGGCAATGGCACGGGAATTGGGATGCGATAGAGCTGCATGTCTATTGCCGGAAAGACAGTGCCTATCGTGTGATTGTTTTGCACGATGTTCTTTGTGAAATAGAGCAGGAAACAGAATTTTTTACGCTATATCGCGTCGAGTGCAATCAATCGGATTATAAACAGGTTATGGCGGATTTCATGGCGGAATACAGCCAATACATCTCGTTAAAATTGGCTGAAGATGACGGACAACTGGCGCAGACATTAACCGGCTATCCCGCGCATCAAGACACAGTGTTTGCCTCGCATTGGGAGGCACAGAAACGCGATTGGTTTTCAAACAGGCAGCCGGATGCGGAGTGGCAGACGGCCATGCATGACATGCCGGAACTTGCCATTGCGTTGGATCGACCAGAGCTGTGGGAGAACTATCTTGCCATGCCTGTGGCTGATTTTTTGACATGGTATTGGACGTCAAATGGATTGGGCAGACATCCTATGGCGAAAAGACAGATTTCTTGTTTGTATCTTGGCAATGCGTATTGCTCGAAATTGTTTCCGACAAAACAGAAATTGCAGCTGCTCATCAAAAAAATAAAGAGAGAACAGCTGCAAGCGGTTTTGGTCACCGCACCACTGCGAGAATGCGAAGTAGAAGCTGCGCGGCGTTGGTTAGACAGCCTGCCCAAACAACAAATAGAAATTGTCTGCAATGATTGGGGTATGTTGGAACTCGTCGAACAGGCAGGACTTGTCCCTGTCTTGGGAATGCTGCTCAACAAACGTCGAAAAGATGCACGGCTTGCATATAAAAACGGCATGGCGTCACATCAAGGTCAATTGCAGCAAACTGCCGTTCATGCGGATTTTTATCGGGACTGGCTCAAACAGACCTATCATGTCGAAACAATTTCGTTTGAAACCTGCGGGTATATCCCCGCACTGACACAAGGTGCTGATGTATATGCGCCGTTTTATCAGATGAACACGGCGGGATATTGTACGTTATATGCTGCGTGTCACAATGGCAGCCGTGGGCGGCAGACGCAAGATACGGATTGTCCGCAATATTGCCGGGAACGTGCGTTTTTATATCCCGATCATTTGCATATGATTGGACGGTATAACAGCCTGTTCGGCACAGATTTGCGGATATTCACGGATGGAGCCTATCTGAAAGGCTTTCTCCGGCAGCAGCCGCGCCGCATCATCATTCAGCTACTTTGAGGAGAGAAGATATGAAAATCACAGCAGGTATTGGGTCGACAGATGCCTATATTCCCTGCGTACAGGCGGGAGCAGATGAGCTGTTTTGCGGATATGTACCGGCGGATTGGATGGAGAAATACGGCATTTTCTTGCCGCTCAATCGTCGAGAGGTATTATACTATCCCGTACAGATTGGTTCGCGCAGTGAATTGCAAATTTTAAACAGCATGAAGGAGATATATGGCGTTCCGGTATCTATCACGCTCAATTCGCTGTATTATACGCCGGAACAGTATCCGATTTTGGCGGACTATATCGAGCAATGTATAACGGATGGATTTTCTTCGTTTATTGTTGCGGATATGGCACTGCTCGTCTATCTGCATGAGCAGGGGATAGACCGACAGATTCAGTTGCACATCAGCGGTGAATTGTCTGAAATCAACCATCTGACGATTGCGCAATGCAGAAAATTGGGCGCGGATCGAGTGATTTTTCACCGAAAGACGACACTGGCAGATATGCGGACCTGTGTGCATACACAGCCAGAACTGGAGTATGAAGCGTTTGTACTCAATGAAATGTGTCATTTTCACGGAGCCTTTTGCAGCTCTCTGCATTGTGACGAGCTTCCCCATGCGTGCCTGATACCATATCGGCTGGGAGGTGTGCATTCGTCTTTGGTTTGTGAGGAACACACACCCGATGCACCTGAACACAGCTGTGTGGGACAATCCGGTTGTGGATTGTGTGCGTTGTGGCGCATGAGAGAAGCCGGAATTTCTTATGGAAAATTGGTCAGCCGCGGCAATTTCTTAGAGGACACGGTTCGAGATATTCGAGCGTTCCGCACCGCTCTGGATATTTTAGATGACAGCGCAGACGAAGTATCGTTTCAAAAACAGCTCAAACGACAGCTGTTTCCTGACGGATGCAGCGGCACTTGCTATTATCCTGTCAATCAGGTACAATAAAACAGGAAAAATAAACCAATGAGGAGCAACAATTGGAACGAATCAAAACTTTTTTGCTTGTTGTGTTTCTCTCTCTTGTGGTATCTGCCGCAGGGTTTGCGTTTATCTCTGTCAATGTCTATCATCGATCCATTGGCGCATCGCTGACGGAATTGCGGCTGCAGTCTAAAACGTCTACCAGGGTCTTTGAGACGGCACAGAATGCGCAGAAATATATGGAGAGACGAGCAAAATCAGAAGATAAATGGTATGAACTGCCGGACGATGTGGCGTTTGGCAGTACGGTGATTGTTTTTCACTATGAAAACGTCAAACTGTTGGCATTTGTGCCGGAAGAAGAAAAAAATCACGTTGTCTTATATCTGCACGGTGGGGCATATGTGAGTCAGATTTCAAAAAATCAGCTGCGCTTTTGCGATAAGCTGGCACAACAGTCGCAATCCATTGTGCTGGCGCCGATTTATCCGCTGGCACCCAATCATCGATTCAGTGATACATACTTGTTATTAGAACATTTGTATCCGGATATTCGCGATTACACGGATCTGCCGCTGACAATTTTGGGAGATTCAGCTGGTGGCGGCTTGGCAGCTGGATTTTGTGAATATCTCGGCGTGTGGGGCTGGGAGCAGCCGGAACAGCTCATCCTAATCTGTCCGTGGCTGGATGCTACACTGTCCAATTCGGACATCAAGCGATATGCCAAACGAGATCCGACGTTATCTCCAAAGGGATTGAAGCGAATGGGGAAGGCGTGGGCTGGACCGTACACCAACGCGAAGGACTATCGCATCAGCCCGATGTTTGGAGACATTTCTTGTTTGCATCGAGTGATAATGTTTGTCGGAACGAGAGAACTGCTGTACCCGGATGTGATACAGTTTTCAGAAAATTTGCAGGAAGCGGGCATAGATACCACGCTGCACATCGGCAAGGGATTAAATCACAACTATCCGCTCTACGATATTTCGGAAGCACAGACGGCAATACAGCAAATTTGTGAAGCGATAGAACAATCGGATACATAAAAAGACGGTATGCACCGGAAAACTTTCGATGCATACCGTCTTATCTTTTCTATCCGTTTTGTAAATAACAGAGATTACAGCTTCTTGCCGGTCAGCAGCTCATATGCCTGCAGATACTTGGCAATGGTCTTTTCGGTAACGTCTGTCGGCAGCTCCCAATCGTGCTCGTTTGCCTTTAGCCAGTCGCGTGCGAACTGCTTGTCGAAGGACGGCTGACCGTGACCCGGCTCATAACCGTCTGCCGGCCAGAAGCGGGAGGAATCCGGTGTCAGCATCTCATCACCCAAAACGACGTTGCCGTTTTCGTCGAGACCGAACTCGAACTTGGTGTCAGCGATGATGATGCCGCGGCTCAGTGCGTAGTCTGCGCACTTCTTGTACAGAGCGATGGTATAATCGCGCAGCTTCTGTGCGTATTCTGTACCCTTGCCCGGGAAGTACTTCTCCAGATGCTCAATGCTCTGCTCATAGGAAATGTTTTCGTCATGGTCGCCGATTTCAGCCTTGGTGGACGGGGTGTAGATCGGCTCCGGCAGCTTGTCGGATTCCTTCAGACCCTCCGGCAGCTTGATACCACATACGGTACCGTCCTTCTGGTAGCTTGCCCAGCCGGAACCGGTGATATAGCCGCGGACAATGCACTCGATAGGAAGCATATTCAGCTTCTTGCACAACATGCTGTTGCCATCGAACTTCGGCTGCTGGAAATACTCCGGCATGTCCTTGACATCCACAGAGATCATGTGGTTTGGAATAATATCCTTGGTCAGATCGAACCAGAACTTGGACATCTGGGTCAGAACGGTGCCCTTCTTTTTGATGGTGTTCTTGAGGATCACATCAAAGCAGCTGATGCGGTCGGTTGCCACCATAATCAGGCTGTCACCGTTGTCGTAAATCTCACGAACTTTGCCTTCCTTGATCGGCTTCATTTCCTTTGCACTCATGTTATTTACCTCACAATCTGCGAAAGATTAAGTATTACCCTACTAGATAACCAGATTTTGCGAGAAAAATCAATAGTAAAATTCAACATAATTCTAAGAATGTCAAAAAAATGAGAGATTTGGCACAGATAAGCAAGATTAGGGATAGGCAACTGGCAGAAAATATGATAAAATTAGGAGGAATTTTCATATGGAGAGGAGAGAACGAGCATGGGCTTTGCAGATCCAGTGGATTATGTTGTGGTTTCCTTTGAGGGAGATTACTCCATGCTGCAAAAAGTTGATGAGCCAAACGGAGAGCTGACGCAGGTGGCGATTGCGCTGCTGCCGGATGGCGCGACGGACGGCAGCCGTGTGCGCCGTGTTATGCTGGAGTACACATTATTGCCGTAAAATAGCGGTCAAATTTATAAAAACGATGGACTTATTGCATATTCCTGCTCAATTCTTTTTTAGCTCTTTTCATTTTTCGATAAATCGTGTAAAGTAAGAGGCGAGAAAGAAAAGAAGGAGTTTGAACGTATGCTGCTAAAAGACAAAAAATTTTACCGCATGTTTTGGGTTCTGTGCCTTCCAATTGTCCTTCAGAATGTCATTTCCCTGAGTGTCAATCTGACGGATAATCTTATGCTTGGAAGCTATGCGGAGAGTGCTTTGTCCGGCGTCACAGCGGTCAATCAGATTCAGTTTATCTATCAGAATCTGCTGATCGGCATTGGCGACGGTCTGGTCATTCTGTCCTCGCAGTATTGGGGCAGGAAAGATACAGAAACGATTCGCAAGGTTTCGAGCATTGCCATGCGCACAGCGCTCGTACTGATGCTTGCATTGTTTGTCATCGTGTCGCTGTTTCCGGCACAGGCGGTCGGGCTGTTTACCAACGATGCAGAGATTATCGCTGAAGGCGTCAAGTATCTCAATATTGTGCGATTTACCTATCCGTTCTTCTGTGTCACGACAATTTTACTTGCTGTATTGAGAAGTACAGAAGTGGTCAAGATAGCCTTTTATCTGTCGGTGAGCACCCTGTGCATCAATTTCTGTATTAACTGGTGCTTGATTTATGGCCGATTTGGTCTGCCGCGTCTCGGTGTACAGGGCGCTGCAATCGGAACACTGGTTGCGCGCATTGTCGAGTGTGTGATTATCCTGTGCTATGTCGCAAAAAAGGAAAAAAATCTGCATCTGAAGCTCAAAGACTTCCTGCACGTAGACCGCACGATCATGAAGGATTATTATCGTGTCAGCCTGCCGATTTTATTTACTTCTGCGATGTGGGGATTTAATACGGCCATGCAGACGGCAATCCTCGGCCATCTGACCTCCAGCGCGATTGCGGCAAACAGCATGGCGTCGAACCTGTACTTAATCGTCAAGACAGTCGCAGTTGGCGCGGCATCGACGGCCAACGTCTTTATCGGCAAGGCAATTGGCGCGGGCGATATGAAGGTGGTCAAACAGTATGCCAAGACGTTTCAGGTCATGTTCTTGGTCATGGGTATCTGCTGCGGTTTGGTTCTGTACGGACTGACAGAGCCGGTACTGGCACTGTACAGCTTCTCGGACGAGAGCCGCGAGCTGGCTCGCACCTTCCTGCATATTCTGTGCATTGTCATGGTCGGTATGTGCTATCAGATGCCAGTCAATTCCGGCATTATCAAGGGCGGCGGCGCGACAAAATATGCTATGATTTTGGATTTGGTCAGCATTTGGTGCATTGTGATTCCGCTGTCGTTTTTCATGGCGTTTTACGTCAAGGCATCGCCGGTTGTTGTGGTTTGGTGCCTGAATTTGGATCAGTTGTTTAAGGCGGTTCCTGCGTTTATCAAGGTAAACTATGGACACTGGGCGAAGAAGCTGACCCGATAAACAAGAAGTCAAAACACTCGCTTGTTGGTAAAAACAGGCGAGTGTTTTCTATGTGTACGAAGGAGGAGACATGCATAATAGACAGACCATCGGACATATCTTAGCAGCGCTGACCGTTTTTGTATGGGGAACGACATTTATCTCGACAAAAATTCTACTGCACGTTTTTACGCCGGTTGAAATTCTATTTATTCGATTTGTACTCGGCTTGTGCGCGCTGTTTTTGGCGTGTCCCCATCGGCTGAAGGGCACAACGAAAAAACAGGAGGGAATGCTTGCTGCGGCCGGCTTGTGCGGTATTTGTCTATATTATTTGTTGGAAAATATTGCGTTGACGTATACCTTGGCGTCCAATGTCGGCGTCATTGTTGCAACGGCGCCATTTTTTACGGCAATGCTCGCGCATTTTTGTTTTCGGGAGAAAGATGTGCTGCACGCGAATTTTTTCGTCGGTTTTCTTATTGCCATGCTCGGCATCGGAATGATTAGCTTCAATGGTGCGGCACTGCATCTCAACCCGATTGGAGATGTATTGGCACTCCTTGCTTCGCTGGTTTGGGCTTGTTATTCTAATCTGACCCGAAAAATTGGCACGTTTGGTTATCCGACGGTGCTGATTACGCGTCGGATTTTTTTGTACGGTACGCTGTTTATGCTGCCGACACTGTTTTTCTTTGACTGCAAGTGGGATTTGATGCAGCTGACACATCCGATATATCTGGCCAATATTCTGTTTTTAGGTCTTGGCGCCTCGGCATTATGCTTTGTGACTTGGAATTTTGCGGTTAAGCTGCTCGGAGCTGTCAAGACAAGCGTGTATATTTATATGACGCCGGTTGTCACAGCGGTTACATCGGTATTGATTTTGCACGAGACCATCACGCCGCTGGCGGGCATAGGAATTGTGCTGATTTTGACGGGTCTCATTTTATCGGAATGGAGACGATAAATTGCAGGATTTTTCCCGTGCTATCCTTTGACAAACGATGCTGTGCATGATACGATAAATAAAAAGCATCAAGGAAGAAAGAACGAGTTATTATGGAAGAACAACAGCAGCATAAACGCCGCAAACGATATAAAGGCACGCATCCGCGAAAATTCAGTGAAAAATATAAAGAACTAAATCCGGAGAAGTATCAGGATGACGTCAAAAAAATTATCGGACAGGGCAAAACGCCCGCCGGTATGCATATTTCCATTATGGTGCAGGAAATTTTAGACTTTTTGCAGATTCAGCCGGGACAGGTTGGCTATGACGCCACATTGGGGTATGGCGGACACACCCGCAGAATGCTGGAATGCCTGCAAGGACAAGGCCATATGTACGCGACAGATGTTGACCCGATTGAATCCGAGAAAACAAAAGCTCGCTTGGCGGCTCTTGGATTTGGCGAGGATATTTTGACAATTCGCCGCATGAATTTTTCAGAGATTGATAAGGTTGCCGAAGAAAAGTTTGACTTTGTTTTGGCAGATCTCGGCGTATCCTCGATGCAGATTGACAATCCGGCGCGCGGATTTACCTTTAAGCAGGATGGCCCGCTTGATCTGCGCCTAGACCCGACTTCCGGCACATCTGCGGCACAGCGTCTGCGTGAGCTGGAAGAAGATGAGTTGGTCGGCTTGCTGGTAGAAAATTCCGATGAACCGTATGCGCAGTGCATCGCATCGGAAATTATGCGGACGTTTGCCCGTGGAGAGAGCATTGACACGACACGCCAGCTGTATGATGCGATTGCCCGCGCCTTGTCGTTCCTGCCGAAGAGCGAACAAAAGGATATGGTGAAAAAATCCTGCCAGCGTTGTTTTCAGGCGCTTCGCATTGATGTAAACAGCGAGTTTGAGGTGCTGTATGCTTTCTTGGAAAAGCTGCCGACGGTGCTCAAGCCGGGCGGCCGTGTGGCGATTTTGACCTTCCATTCCGGTGAGGACAGACTGGTGAAAAAAGCATTCAAGCAAGGCGTGCGCGACGGCGTGTACCGCGAGGCAGCACGCGATGTGATTCGCCCGTCAGCAGAGGAGTGCTACCAAAATCCGCGTGCGCATTCCACAAAAATGCGCTGGGCAATCAAAGCGTAAAACAACTCGAAAAAATAGCTGGGAAAAACTATGATGTTTGCTGATTTTCAGGCAATTTGTGCCTGACGCTTGACAGATTGTGTAAAACATGATATTCTCAGAAACGATAAACATATAAAAACACTGGGAAATGCGCTGCATTTTCTATTCACACTACACCAATACCTAATCAGGAGAAATGACGTATGATTCGTGAGATTCAGGATGAAATCCTGCGCCTGAAAAAAGAGCAGGATGTATGTATTTTGGCACACAGCTATGTGGCAAGAGAAATTTCGGAGGTTGCTGACTTTGTTGGCGATTCCTATGGTCTGAGCGTACAGGCAATGAGCGCACCGCAGAAGACGGTTATCATGTGCGGTGTTCGCTTTATGGCAGAGACCTGCAAGATTCTCTCCCCGGAGAAGAAGGTTTATCTGGCAAATCCAGTAGCTGGATGTCCGATGGCTGAGCAGATGGACAAGGATCTGATCGGTGCTTGGAAGAAGGCAAACCCGGATTATACCGTCGTTGCATATATCAACACCACCGCAGAGCTGAAGACGATTTGTGATGTATGCTGCACCTCTTCTTCCGCAGTAAAGATCGTAAACAATCTGGATACCGATAAGATTCTGTTTATTCCGGATTGCAACCTGGGTCAGTTCGTAGCAGATCAGTGCCCGGATAAGGAAATTAAGCTGCTGCAGGGCGGCTGCCCGATTCACGCTGCTGTTCCGAAGAGAGCCGTTGAGCAGGCTCGTGCAGCACATCCGGATGCGCTGCTGCTGGTTCATCCGGAGTGTGTACCGGCTGTTGCTTCTCAGGCTGACTATGTTGGCTCCACCACTGGCATCATGAATTATGCAAAGAATTCCGATGCCAAGGAGTTCATTATCGGCACAGAAATCAGCATTGCTGAGCACCTGCAGTATGACTGCCCGGATAAGAAGTTCTATCCGCTGAGCAAGCAGCTGATTTGCCCGAACATGAAGTCTACCACGCTGGTGGATGTCCTCAATGTACTGCAGGGCACCGCAGGCGAAGAGATCACCATGGACGAAGAGACCCGTCTGGCAGCAAAGCACTGCATTGACGAAATGATTCGTCTGGGCGGCTAATTGTTTTAGAAATAACCATCGGCTCTGCTTTCTTACGGAAGTAGAGCCGTTCTTTTTGAGGAGAGGATAACTCGATGAAGGAAAAAATTCTCGCAGCGATGAGCGGCGGTGTAGACAGCTCCGCCAGTGCAGTGCTACTGCTGGAACAGGGATATGACGTGGCAGGCGTGACGATGGCACTGTACGATCAGGGCGATATTGGCAAAAAGACCCGTTCATGCTGCTCGGCAGACGATATTGCAGACGCACGCAGTGTATGCGCGCGCCTGGGGATTGACCATTACGTGTTTAATATGGGCAATATTTTTCATAAAGAGGTCATTGACCGGTTTATTTCCGGCTATCAGTGCGGCTTGACGCCGAATCCCTGCATCGACTGCAATAAGTATGTCAAGTTTGATGCGCTGCTGCGCCGGGCGGGAGATGTTGGCTGCTGGCGTATTGCAACCGGACATTATGCTCGCATTGAGTATGATAACGCTGCCCAGCGCATTCTGCTCAAGACAGCCGCGGATGACCACAAGGACCAGACCTATTTCCTGTATTCGATGACACAGGAACAGCTGGCTCGCGTGAAATTTCCGCTTGGCGGCTTGACCAAACCGGAAACACGGCGTTTGGCAGAGAAAGCGATGCTGACGAATGCCAGAAAGCCGGACAGTCAGGACATTTGTTTCGTGCCGGATGGAGATTATGCGGGATTTATCGAGCGCACAACAGGTGAAGCACCGAAGCCGGGTGATTTTCTCGATACCGAAGGACATGTGATCGGTCAGCATCGCGGACTCGTGCACTATACCGTCGGACAGCGCAAGGGCTTGGGTTTTGCCTTCCCAGAGCCGCATTATGTCTGCTGTAAGGATGCTGTGCACAATACAGTGACGATTGGTACGTCGGAACAATTGTTTGCCAAGCGGCTGTTGGCAGGCGAGTGCAATTGGATTGCGGTGGATCAGCTGACTGCGCCGATGCGCGTACAGGCGAAGATTCGCTATGGTCAAAAGGCACAGCCGGCGACCCTGTTCCCGGATGAGCACGGAACGGTGATTGAATTTGATGAGCCGCAGCGTGCGATTTCACCGGGTCAGGCAACGGTTTGGTATGATGGTGATGTCGTTGTCGGCGGCGGCACGATTATTAAGAGCTTATAAGAAGAGAACAAAGCTCCTCTGTTTCCCATTGGATGCAGAGGAGCTTTGCACTGTCAGCTATAATATTCCATGCGAGCATGATTGACGGTATAGCCCATATTGGTCAGACAATCCCGCAGCATTTGCGGTGTCACGGATTTGTCGTCAAATTCGACTGAGACCAAATTGCCGTTATTGTCTGTTGAGACAGACAATATGCCGTCACAGGAACGATTGAATCCCTGACGCAGGGCTTTGGCATCTCGACAGGTGCCAAACGGTGTGACGGAAAAATAAGCACTGTTTTTAGACATGGTATCACCTCTGCTGTTAGTATGCGGAAAAGCTGGCGGGATGATACAGCTTGACAAGAAAAATTTCTCATCTTATCATAGAATCCAGAGGAGGAATGGCCTATTTTTTCACAGAAGAAAAAGAAACAACTGCTGCTGGTAGTGCTGGTTGTCGCTGCGATTCTCGGCTATGTGCTGGTCGATCACGATGCGGCACTGTATCATGATATGACCGTGGTGAAAATTACCGACATCAGCACCGAACACACAGAAACACAGAGCGGTGTGCTTGCAGATAAAGAAAATTATTATGTACAGACCATCACCGCAACCATTTTAAATGGAGAATATAAAGGAAAAACAGCAACTTTTTCCAATCAGTATACCGATTCGAATGTGCGAGATGAAACCTATGCGACAGGCGATCAGCTGCTTGTCGATTTGTCGCATGACGGTACAACAGGAAAAATCTTGGAACAAAGGCGCGATACCTTGGTATATCTGTTTGTTGCCGTGCTGTTGATCGGTTTGATTGCCGTAGCGGATCGGGCAGGATTTTTTTCGTTTGTGTCCGTGTGCATCAATATCTGTTTGCTGCTCGTTGCACTGCGCTGCTATCTGTCAGGATGGAATATTATGGCATTGACGGGCTGCATGATTTTGCTCTTTACGATGTTATCTCTGCTGATTGGCAATGGCGTCAACCGTCGCTCTCTGCTGGCAATTGTTGTTACGCTGCTTTCCATCGCAGTCACAGCGGGGATTTACTTAGTCGTTCGCGCGGTCTCTCCGGCTCTGCAATATCAGATGCTGGAGTATGCTGTCGTGCCGGATGATCTCAGCTCCCTGTTTTTCTGCGAGACGATGGTCGGCGGTTTGGGAGCGGTCATGGACGTGGCGATTTCCCTGATTTCCACAGCGGATGAGCTGCTGGAACAAGACCCGCACATCCCATATACACAGCTGAAAAAATCCGTGCGCGCGGTATCCGACGATATTATGGGCACGATGGTAAATGTCCTGTTTTTCACGTATATCTGCGGCGGCTTGCCGAGTATGCTGCTCATGCTGCGCAATGCGATGACGATGTCGTTTGTATGGGAATACGTGCTGTCGTTTGAAATGGTGCGTTTTTTGGTCGGCTCTATCGGCTTGGTGCTCGCCGTGCCGATTACACAGCTCGTTTTGCACGTGTGGGTAAAAAGACAGGAGGCAGCTCATGGTTAAGATTCTAGCGATTATTCTGCTCGCGTTGATGCTGTTGGTCGGCAGAGACCGCGGTTTGCAGGCATTTTTGACCATCTTGATGAATATTGGTATTTTGGCTGCCGTGCTGTATGCCATTACATTGGGACTCAATCCGCTCCCCGTTGGCGCAGTGGCGGGCATTTTGCTGACGGTACTCATTCTCTTTTATCAGAATGGATATAATCTCAAGACAAAAGTTGCCTTTGTTGTTATTGTGGCAGTAGAGATTGTCATGTTTCTCATCGGCATGGCACTGTGTTATAAAGGCCACGCCGGTGGATACAGCGAGGTCAATATTAACTTGGATGATGGGCTGTTTTTGGACGGCAATGTCGGTTTGTCCATGATGCGAGTAGAAATTACGGTTATTTTGCTCAGTCTGCTCGGTGCAATCAAAGATGCAGCGGTCGCTGTGACTTCCGCTGTCTATGAAATACACGAAAATAATCCGACACTGCTGCCGTCTCAGCTGTTTGGCTCTGGGCTGAAAATCGGACGAGAGATTCTGGCAACGACAATGAACACACTGTTTTTTGCCTGTGTCGGTGAATCGCTGCTGTTATTTAACATTATTTGCTACTGGGGCTATTCCTTTAGCTATATTCTCAACTCGAAGGCACTGTTTCAAGTGCTGCTGTATTCGGGTATCGCGGCGCTTGGCTGTATCGTGGCGATTCCGCTGTCTGCCATTGCTATGGCGATGACGCTCAAACGGCTGTATGGAACCGGCGGAAAACCGCATAAGGAGAACGTATGACAAAGATTCAACAACAGTTATTTGCTTTGCGCGATGAAAAATATAAAGCATTTCACAGTAAACTGATTCCGACCATTGATCCGCAGACAATTATCGGTGTGCGCACGCCGGAACTGCGGAAGTTGACCAAACAGATTGAACAAGAGCCGGAAACACAGGAATTTTTACATACGCTTCCGCATAGGTATTACGAAGAAAATAATTTGCATGACTTTTTGCTCGAACGCATCAAGGATTATCCGACATTTTTGGCAGAGTTAAACGCTTTTTTGCCGTATGTTGATAACTGGGCAACCTGTGATGGACTGCGTCCGAAGTGTGTTAAAAAACATTTGCCGGAATTTTTACAGGAAATTCGCGGCTGGATGCAATCCGAACGGACATATACGGTTCGATTTGGCATCAATATGCTGATGTCCTTTTATTTGGATGATGCGTTTCAAGAGGAATATTTGTCTTGGGTAGCGCAGGTGCAGTCGGAAGAATACTATGTGCAGATGATGCAGGCATGGTATTTTGCGACCGCGCTTGCCAAGCAATGGGACAGCACCATATTGTATTTACAAAACGATCAATTGGGGACATGGATACACAACAAGACCATTCAGAAAGCGATAGAGAGCAGGCGAATTTCCACACAACAGAAGCAGCTTTTGAGGACTTTGAAGCGATGAAGGAACGAATCATAGGGGGAATCCCGGTACAAATTGTGCGCAAACGCATTCGATCCATGAATTTGTCTGTCCGTCCGCCGGAGGGGATTGTTCGGCTGTCTGTACCGATGCGAACGCCATATCGCGTGATTGACCATTTTGTGTTGGAACATGAACATTGGATTCGTGCTCAGCAAGCGAAAATCCGCATGGCGCATCCACAGCATCAATATACGAGCGGGGAACACGTGTACAGCTTTGGCACGCTGTTGGAGCTGATCGTGCAGGAGACAGGCAAGCGCGGCAGTGTACTGCGCACAGGGGATATACTTCTTTTGTCTGCCCCAAAAGACAGCACGCCGGAACAGCGCAAGTCTTGGATTGAAGGCTGGCAGCGAGCACAATTGCACGAGCAAGCAGAATATTTGCTGACCAAATGGGCGGAGATTATCGGCGTGGAAGTACAGGAATGGCATATCAAGCGGATGCGAACCAAATGGGGGACGTGCAATTATACTGCGCACCGGATTTGGCTGAGTTTGGCATTGGCAGAAAAGCCCTTGCCCTGCGTGGAGTATGTCGTAGTGCATGAACTGTGTCACTTGCTGGAAGCGAGCCACAACGCACGATTTTGGGCGTGTGTGGAACGCTATCTGCCGGATTGGCAGGAACGAAAACGACGGTTAAATGAACCCGTGAAATAGAAAAACGCTGTTGTCACTTCAAATTCTGACAACAGCGTTTTTTGCGTGATTTACATGTTCTTTAGCTTTTCTGTGATTTCTGTGCAGGTGTGATAAATTTCCTGCACATCGGTGCCTACATCGAATGCACCGTTTTCATACAGAATCTTACCGGCAATCATCGTCAGCAGCACATTCTGCTTGCTGCCGCTGTATACGAGGTTCTTGCTGATGTTGTTGATCGGCTGCATATTCGGCTGATTTAGATCAATGACAATCAAATCCGCCTGAGAGCCAGCCGTCAGCGTCTCGCAATGCGGTAGGCGCATGGCCTTTGCGCCGCCGACCGTTGCCGCATACAGGACGGCGTTGGCATCGACAGCAGATGCGTCATTTTCGTGAACCTTGGCAAGAGCGGTGGTCAAGAACATCTCACGGAACATATCCAGACAGTTGTTGCTTGCTGGGCCGTCTGTGCCGATTGCCAGATTGACACCGGCCTGCAAAATATCCTGAATCGGTGCAATGCCGCTCGCCAGCTTCAAGTTGGACGCTGGATTGGTGACAACAGACATGTTGTGCTTTTTGAAGATGGCAATATCTTCCGGCGTGAAGTGCACACAGTGATACCCGCCGCCGCCAAAGTCAAAGAGATGCAGAGAATCCAAATACTGCGTCGGCGTCATGCCGTGCTTTTCCATACAGGAAGCAACTTCTCCGGCGGTTTCGGAATTGTGCGTGTATACCGGTGCTTGATACATGTGTGCCAGCGCGGCGAGATCATTCAAAATGCCGCGGGATGTGGTGTATTCCGCATGGAATCCCAATTCAAACGAGATAAGCGGGTGATAGCCATTGTACTTTTGATACCATTCACCGACTAGTGCCGCGGACTGACTAAAATCGTTGACCGCACCGGTCAAAACTGTGCGGAATCCTGTGTCAATCGAAGCCTGCACGATGGAATCCGGCGTCAGGTACATGTCGAAATTGGCAGTAATGCCGCTGGTCAGGTACTCCAGGTAAGCGAGCTTGGACAGATGATAAATATCGTCTTCTGTCAGCTTGGCTTCCATCGGAAATACCTGCTTGTTGAGCCAATCTTGCAGTGGCAAATCATCTGCGTAGGAACGCAAGAACGTCATTGCGGAGTGCGTGTGTGCATTTTTAAAGCCCGGCAGAATGAGATTGCCGCAGATATTGCGCTCGACATCCCAATGCAGATCCGAGGGCTTTTCTTTGCCGACATATGTAATTTTGTCATCCTGAATCCAGATTTCGCCCCAAATCGGCTCGAAACCATCCGCCATCGTTAAAATACGGGCGTTGTACAGTCGCGTGTTCATGCGTGTTCCTCCTCTGGTGCGCCGAAAGGCAATCCGGCGTGCTTTTTGTCAAATACGGCGCGTAGGCTCTCGGTATACGGCGGGCGGCAGATACCGTATTCTGTGACAATACCGGAAATGAGCTCGTGATCGGTGACATCAAATGCCGGGTTATAGCATTTGACTTCCGGCAATGCCATCGGCTCCGCGTAGAATTTCTCTTTGATTTCCTCCGGATCGCGCTGTTCAATCGGAATATCCTCACCAGTTGCACAGTTCAAATCAATCGTCGAGGTCGGACCGAGAACGTAAAACGGAATGCCGTAATGCTTTGCCAGAATGGCAACGCCGGATGTGCCGATTTTATTTGCGGCATCGCCATTTGCGGCCACGCGGTCGCAGCCGACAAAGCAGGCCTGTACCCAGCCGTTTTTCATGACTAGGCTTGCCATGTTGTCGCAGATCAGTGTCACATCAATTCCGCCGCGGCTCAGCTCGTAAGAGGTGAGTCGTGCGCCCTGCAACAACGGGCGCGTCTCATCGGAAAAGACGTGGAAATTGTAGCCGCGCTCTTTACCTAAAAACAGTGGGCCGAGTGCCGTGCCATAGCGAGAGGTTGCCAGCGGGCCGGCATTGCAGTGCGTCAGAATGCCGTCGCCATCTTTGACGAGAGACAGTCCATATTCCGCAATCGAGCGGCACATCGCAATGTCTTCTTTATGAATGGCAATGCATTCGTCGTGCAGGACAGATAAGCGATCTGCGCGATCTGCGCATCGCTCGGCGGTTTGCAGCATCCGATCCAATGCCCAGCGCAGATTGACTGCGGTCGGGCGGGAAGAAGCGAGGTATTCTGCCTGTTCATGCAGATGAGACAGAAAATCTGCTGCGGATTGCTGTGCGTCGATTTGCTGCGCGAGAACATAGAGATCATAAGCCGCACAAATGCCAATACACGGCGCACCGCGTACTTGCAGGCTCTTGATGGCGTCATACATTTCTTGTGCCGTGCGCAAGGTAAGATATTCCGTGCGGTTCGGCAGCTGCGTCTGGTCGAGAATCACAACGGCTGTGCCGTCGTCACTCAGGTGGACATGGTCGGATAAATACTCACTCATGAATGGGTTTGCTCCCTTCTGTATCAATACTGGCAGGAATCGGACAGCCGGTGCTCATGGCCAGCCGAACGATTTTTGCAGAATCTTCCACGTATACAGCGTTTGTATATGCCTGCGCTAAGGAATCTGCGGCAGTTACCACGCCGTGATTGGCGAGAAGAGCGGCAGGCTTTCGGCTGAGAATTGGCAGACAATTGGTGCCGACAGCGGCGCTGCCCTGTGCGGCGTAATCGGCCACTTCAATGCTTCCGCCGAGAAACAGCAGCATTTCCACGAGCACACAGGGAATTTCTTTGCGGAGTACCGCATAGGCTGTGGCGTTGGGAGAATGCGTATGAACGATGGCGCGGTACTGCGGCAGATGCCGATAAATTTCCGCGTGCATTTTCCATTCGGAAGACGGTTTGTGTCCGGATAACACGTTGCCGTCTAAATCAATGATGACAATGTCCTCCGGCTTCATAATTGTATAATCCATACCACTCGGTGTGATGGCGATGCAGCCGGATGCCGCATCGTAGCAGCTCAGGTTTCCACTGGTGGCAGCCATCATGCCTTCTCGGTAGGCTTTCTGCGCGGTGTTGACGATTTCCTCTCGCAGAGAGGAAAAGTCTGGCAGAGATTGCTTCATAAATAATCCCTCCGGTTTCTTTCTATGTTATTATACGTTTTTTTTGATTTCGCTTCAACAGCAGATGAGGAAATACTTGCAATTTGTTCAGAGGGTCGTATAATGGGGAGAGGGAACTGCTTATTCCCGAAAATGAAAAAAGAAAACATCACAGCTTGTGATGGTGGAGGAAAAAACGATGATTCAGGATATTGGACGCAATACCATTGATACCGAGTTTGCCAAGCCAAAGCCGCAGGACACAGATTATGTCCTGATTTTTGAAAAAACCGATGTATTTGTTGTGCCAGAGACCGGCGCACTGCCGACTTACGCAGACTGGAAGCGTTTGGGCGGCGATGATGCAGAGCTGGTACATATTTTTGAGCAGGCAGGCACACAATTCTTTACCGTACTCGATCCAGAGGACGAAATCAAGCAGCAGCTCAAGCGAGAAGTATCGCGCTATCTGCGTGCTGTAGAGCCGGAGTGGCTGCGCCTCGGTTCGGTGACGGCACTGCATCTGTTCCAGTGGTTCCAGAGCCGCCGCTTTTGTGGCTGCTGCGGTGCACCGATGATGCCGGACGGCAAGGAACTGGCTATGCGCTGCACCAATGATGAGTGTCATGCGGTGACCTATCCGGCAATCAGCCCGGCGATTATTGTCGGCATCGTAAACAACGGAAAGCTCCTGCTGACGCGTTCCTCGGTCTATAAGAATCCGGTTTATGCGCTGGTATCCGGCTACATGAGCGTTGGTGAGACCTTTGAGACAACCGTGAAGCGTGAGGTCAAGGAAGAGACCGGCTTGGATGTGAAAAACATTCAGTATTATGGCAATCAGCCGTGGGGCTTCTCCGGTGCACAGATGATTGGCTTCTGGGCAGAACTGGATGGCAGCGACAAGGTCAAGCTGCAGGAGGATGAGCTGAAGGAAGCCGGCTGGTATGCGCCGGAAGAAATTCCGCCGGCATATGAAGAAAATCCGCTGGATCTGACGCATTATATGATTGAGCTGTTCCGTGCACACAAGGCACCGGCACAGAAATAATAAAGCGGCAGGAGGCGATCACATGGTTGGAAGACTGGTATCTTCTCCGAGAGGTGCGACCTATTATTGGATCGAAAAAAATGCAGACGCACAGGCACCATGGATTGTTTTCACGCATGGACTGTGCGCCAATCATCGATTGTTTGACAAGCAGCTTCCATTTTTTCGATTAAATTATCATGTCTTGCTATGGGACTTGCCGATGCATGGACGCTCTCGCCCATACCATGATTTTACGTATGCCCATGCGGCGGACGAATTGAAAAAAATCACAGACAGAGAACAGATCAAACAAGTGATTCTCGTTGGCCATGGCATCGGCGGTTATGTCTGTCAGGAGTTTGCTTCCCGTTGGCCTGAGATGGTGCAGGCGTTTGTCGGCGTCAGTGCGATGCCGTTCGGCGTGGCACTGTATCCCGAGGCCGATCAGAAGGAACTGCGAAAGGTTCCTGTAGCCATCAGACGGCTTCCGGAACGGATGCTCCAGACAGGGCTTGCCCGCAAGCGCACGCAAACACTGTATGGGTATCAAAATGCCCTGCATATGTTTGAGCAAATGCATAAGAAAGAAATTGTACAGGCATTTGCGGCGGCATATGGTGATCGGTTTACGCATAAGGCAATCGTACAATTCCGCTGTCCGGTCATGCTTGCCATTGGCGCGATGGATTATACGGGAAAGATTGCGGAGTATTGTCGCATTTGGTCAGAACGACAGGGCTATCCGATGACAGTTATTCCGGATGCTTCTCATAATGCCAATACAGACAATGCAGATGTATTCAATGATACCGTCAGCAAATTTTTGCGCCGCAGTCTCAGAAACAAATAAGAAACAGGATACCCCGCTCGTCAGAGCGGGGTATTTGTGTATGCAGCGGATTGTCGCGCGAGATACAGATAAAAGAGAATGCCTACGGTATCCGCAAAGAACCAGCCAATAGGGATGGAGACCCAGATGCCAATGACACCAATCACGGCAATACTGGACAGACAATACGCGAGTACCACACGAGTACCCAGCGAACAAATCGTCAGTACGACGGACATCTGCGGACGGTTAACCGCGCGATAATAGCCATAAAGTAGAAAGAGTATGCCAATGCCGACATAACAAACGCCTTCGATGTGTAAATATTGCACACCGATGCGAACCACTTCGACGCTGGAAGCGTCTACAAACAGCTGCATCAGTGGCTGCGCACAGAACCAGACCAAACCGCTGATAATCACACAGAACACGGCAACACTGACGAGTGCACAGCGCACGCCAGAGCGAATGCGATCTGACTTTTGTGCACCGTAATTTTGCGCGACGAATACAGAAAAGGCGTTGCCAAAATCCTGCACGGGCATGTATGCAATGGTGTCAATCTTTACCGCGACAGCAAAAGCGGCCATGACAGCAGTGCCGAAGCTGTTCACGATGCCTTGCACCATGAGAATACCGAAATTCATGACAGACTGCTGTAAGCAGGTGCAGCCGGACAGCGAGAGAATGCTGTGGAGATTTTCTTTGTTCCAACACATATCCCTGCGCGACACACGGTATTGCGGAAACTTTTTTAAAAAATATACGGTGATGCCGATGCCGGAGACACATTGTGCAGCGGCAGTGGCAAGTGCAGCACCCATAATGCCCAAGTGTAAAACAATGACACAGTACAGATCCAAGCCGATATTTAATCCGACAGAGACAGCGAGAAACAACAGCGGAATGGCTGAATTTCCGATGCCGCGCAGAACATTGGAAAAATAATTGTATAAAAATGTGGCGAAAAAGCCGAAAAATACATAAAACAGATAGGTATGCATGTCTGCAACTGTTTCTTGTGGGACTTGCAGCAATCGAATGATGGGATCAAGAAAGAGATAGAACACGAGCATCAGACAGAAAGACAGCACACCGGTCGTGCTGAAGGAGAGAAAGATACCGTTTCGCATGGCAGCGGTATCGCGCCTGCCATATGCCATGGATAAAAAAGCACTGCTGCCCAGACACAGACCGATAACGACAGAGGTTAAAAAGGTCAGAATGGTATAGGATGAGCCAACCGCAGCGAGTGCCGTATCACCGATATATCTGCCGACAACCCAAGTATCTACGAGATTGTACAGCTGCTGCATGACATTGCCGAGCATGAGCGGCAGAGCAAACAGCCATAAGCTGGTTGTGATTGTTCCTGTGGTGAGATCGCGTTCTCGTGTCATGGCTTGTCTATCCTTTCATCGAAATCATACTTTTTAAGTATAACACACAGAAACAGAAAAGCAATGTGAGACTCTATGCAAATTGCAAATAGACCGTGAAAACGTTTTCTTATATAATCAAAGAGGCGGTTAAAGGGAAAGGAGTTTGCTATGAGAAAAGAAAAAAGCCGTGTTTGGGAATTGTTTTTGGTATTTCTCAAAATTGGCGCATTTACCTTTGGAGGTGGCTATGCGATGATTCCGCTCATTCAACGGGAAATGGCAGACAATAAAAAATGGATCAGTGAAAAAGATATTTTAGATATTGTAGCGATTTCCGAATCGACGCCGGGCCCCATCGCAGTCAATGCGGCGACATTTGTCGGATATCATGTCGCAGGCGTGGCGGGAGCTGCTGCGGCAACATGTGGTGTTGTGCTGCCGGCATTTTGTATCATTGCCTGCTTGGCAACGATTTTGCCGAAGCTGGAACAATTAAAAGCGGTACAGTATGCGTTTGGGGGCATTCGTGTCGGCGTGTTGGCATTGCTGCTGTGTGCTTTATTGACCATGTACCATTCGTGCAAAAAAACGGTGTTTGCTGTCTATATCATGCTTGCGGCATTTGCTTGTGTGGCAATGCTTCAAATGAATACCATTGTTGTGCTGATTGGCTGCGCTGTGGCAGGCATTGTGCTCACCATGGCAAAGGAGGGCGTACAGAAATGATTTTGTGGCAATTGTTTTCGACGTTCTTGGAGATCGGTGCGTTCACCTTCGGCGGCGGTTATGCGATGCTGCCGCTCATTCAGCAGAAAGTTTTGGCGCACAACTGGATTTCAACAGAAGATCTCGTCAATTTTATCGCGGTCAGTGAAAGCTCACCGGGACCGTTTGCTGTCAATATCTCTACCTATATCGGGCAGATGACCGGAGGAATAGCCGGTGCTCTGTGCGCGACGTTGGGCGTTATTTTGCCAGCATTTGTCATTATTTTGCTGGTTGCCCGCTGCTTTCAGGCATTTCAGAGCAATCGTCTCGTGCGTGGAGCAATGGCAGGGCTTAAACCGGCCGTTGTCGGTATGATTGCCGCATCGCTGTATTCGATTGGCAGACAGGTTTTATTTCCGCATGGTCTGGCCATTGCATCCGGCGATGTCGTGCAGCTGTTTTGTGCGTTGTGTATTCTGGGCGCGATGCTTGCATTGATGAAAAAAGGCGTGCATCCGATTTTGATTATCTGTATGTCCGCCGTCGGCGGCATTGTGTTCGGATTTGCGCTGCATTTACCTGTATAAATTTGTATTTACAATTTGTTCACATCTTATTCTTTTTTCTATCACAAAACCTTGCTATGATTGGTATCAAAGTTAATAATTAACAATGTTAAATGTTGTATGAAAGGAGGATTGTATGGAGTCAAGAGAAGATTGTGCTGCCGTCTGGAGTCGAATGAAACGGATGCGGCAGATTCAGATGTGGAAGCTGTGTCATGGCATGACCAAGGCAGAAACCGAGCTGCTGCACGCGATGTGCCATTTGAGCGAGAAAAATCCGGATATTCCGGTTTCTCAGCTGCCGCGTATCTGTCATATGCAGACATCGGCCATTTCCCGATTGATGAAGAAAATGGAAACGGATGGCTTGATTGTTCGAAAAATTGACCCAAACTGCCGGAGAAATATGCTGGTATCTGTAACGGAGATGGGCAGGGAACAATGCAGGCGCAATTGGGAAGAGGTACAGGACTTCTGGGAACGTGTTCTGGCTCGAACACCCAAAGAACATATAGACCAAATGTTGTATTTTTGGGATGAAATCATGGATAATATGGAAACCGTGATTGCGGAACTGTCCCAGGAGGAATAACATAGCAGGAGAAGCAATTTTATGAAAAATATTTTTCGATTTTTAGGCAAGCATAAGCTGGCAATTTTTGCGGCGATCTGCTGCCTAGTCGTACAGGCGTACTGCGATTTGGCACTGCCGACGTACACCAGTGACATCTTGAATGTCGGATTGCAGCAGGGAGGCATCGCAGATGGTGTCATGGACACCGTGCAGGCGGATAGCTTAGAAACCCTTGAGCTGTTTATGTCGGATGCAGATGTTAAAACCGTGGAGCAAGCGTATAGCAAGCCCAATGCGTCCGGTATTCGCTCTGTGCAGGCGGATGCAGATCACGATAAGGTAAACAATGCGCTGCTCAAGCCGGAAGCCATGGTTTATCAGCTGCAAAACAACAGCAAGGCACAGGTATCGCTGGATCAAATCAAGATGGCGGTATCCACAGGTATGATGACAAAGGATCAGCTGATTTCGCAGATGGATGAAGCGTTTTCCAAGATGGGGGATTTGACAGACACCTATCTGACGGAGATTGCTGTCAACTATGTATCTGCGGAGTATCAGGCACAGGGTATCGACTTGAACCATGTGCGCAATACCTATTTGTTTACCGTCGGCGGGAAGATGCTGCTCATGGCAGTTGTCATGGCAATCGCGGCGATTTTGGTCGGTTTGATTGCGTCTATTACGTCGTCCAAGGTGGGTCGTGACCTGCGTGCATCAATTTATGAAAAGGTCATGCATTTTACCGATGCAGAGATGGAAAAGTTTTCTACCGCATCGCTGATTACACGTTCGACGAACGATATTCAACAGATTCAGATGGTCGCTGTCATGTTGCTGCGCATGGTACTGTATGCGCCGATCGTGGCGATTGGCGGCATCATCATGGTCATTAAAACCGGCTCCAGCATGGGCTGGACGATTGTGCTCGCCGTTGTCGTCATGATGGCCTGTGTCGGCACATTGACCGGTATTGCCATGCCGAAGTTTAAGATCATGCAGAAGCTGGTTGACCGCTTGAATTTGGTCTCCCGTGAAATGCTGACCGGTATCATGCCGATTCGCGCGTTCAGCCGAGAAAAGCATGAGGAACAGCGCTTTGATGAAGCAAACCAGAATCTGTTTAAAACCCAGCTGTTTACCAATCGCACAATGACCTTTATGATGCCGGTGATGATGTTTGTCATGAATGGTATTTCGGTTCTCATTGTTTGGGTTGGCGGACATGGTGTAGATGCAGGTACAATGCAGGTCGGTGACTTGACCGCATTTATTACCTACTCCATGGTCATTGTTATGGGCTTCCTGATGCTGACGATGGTTTCGATTATGCTGCCGCGTGCCGGTGTTGCTGCGGATCGTATTATGGAAGTGCTGAATATGCCGATTTCTTTGAGCGATCCGGAGCGTCCGAAGGACGCTGCGCTGGAGCAGCCAAAGGGCTATGTGACGTTTCAGGATGTTTCGTTTACCTATCCGGATGCCGATGAACCGGCGCTGTCGCACATTTCCTTTACGGCAGAGCCGGGCAAGACGACGGCGATTATCGGTTCCACGGGCTGCGGCAAATCGACGATTGTTCGTTTGATTCCGCGTTTCTTTGACGTGACAGAGGGTTCTATCAAGATTGACGGTGTGGATGTGCGTGAGATGACACAGCACAAGCTGCGCAGTCTGATGGGTTATGTGCCGCAGAAGGGCACCTTGTTTTCCGGCACGATTGAGAGCAACCTGAAATATGGCGGCGAGGATATTACCGATGAAGCCATGCATCAGGCGGCAGAAATTGCACAGGCGACAGAATTTATTGATTCCAAGGTGGATCGATATGATTCGCTGATTGCGCAGGGTGGCACCAATGTGTCCGGCGGACAGAAGCAGCGCTTGTCCATTGCGCGTGCAATTGCCAAGCATCCAAAGATTTTCCTGTTTGATGATTCGTTCTCTGCGCTGGACTATAAAACCGATTTGACTCTGCGCAAGGAGCTTGCAAAACAGACAGCTGATGCGACGGTTATCATTGTCGCCCAGCGTATTTCTACCATCTTACACGCGGATAATATTCTGGTATTGGATGAAGGTAAGATTGTTGGTTCCGGTACGCATGAAGAACTGTTGACTTCGTGTGAGACCTATCAGGAAATTGCAAAGAGCCAGCTGTCTGAAGCAGAACTGGCGGGCGTAGAGAAGGGAGGTCGCGCATAATGGCACCAAGAAGAGGAATGATGCGGCGCGGACCCGGTGCGCCGACAGAAAAGGCAAAAAACTTTAAGGGAACCTTATTTAGCCTGTTAAAATACATGGGCATTTATAAAATTGCCCTGTTGTTTGTCATGATTTTTGCGGTTGGTTCAACCATTTTTACTGTGGTAGGACCGAAAATTCTCGGCAATGCAACGACAGAGCTGTTCAATGGATTGATTGCAAAGATTTCCGGCACAGGCAGCATTGATTTTGATAAAATCGGCAAAATTTTGCTCGGTTTGATTATTATGTATATCGTTAGCGCTCTGTTCAGTTTTATTCAGGGCTGGCTGATGACCGGTATCTCGCAGAAAATGTGCCGGAAGATGCGCCGCGACATCAGCGAAAAAATCAATCGGATGCCGCTGGGCTACTTTGAGTCTCACTTGGTCGGTGACGTGCTGTCGCGCATTACCAACGATGTCGATACCATGGGACAGTCACTCAATCAGTCGGTAACACAGTTAATTACGTCGCTGTGTACCGTCATCGGTGTCATTGCCATGATGCTGACCATTTCGCCGCTCATGACATTGATTTCGTTGATTATCCTGCCGGTTTCCATGCTGCTGGTCATGCTGGTCGTTAAGAAATCGCAGAAGTATTTTAAGGCACAGCAGAAATATTTGGGCGAAATCGACGGTCAGATTGAGGAGACATTTTCCGGTCATCAGGTTGTCAAGGCCTTTAACCGAGAGGAAAAAGAGCTAGAGAACTTTAGAAAGACCAACGATATTTTGTACGAGTCCGCTTGGAAGAGCCAGTTTTTGTCCGGTCTTATGATGCCGGTAATGAACTTTGTCAGCAATCTGGGCTATGTGGCGGTTGCCGTTGTCGGCGCGATGCTGGCAGCCAATGGCACCATTGAAATCGGCGGCATTGTATCGTTTGTTCAGTACGTCAAGCGTTTTACACAGCCGATTACACAGCTGGCACAGGTATCCAACATGCTGCAGTCCATGGCAGCATCGGCAGAGCGTATCTTTGAATTTCTCGATGAGGAGGAAGAAGATCAGACCGTCAAGAATGCGGTTTCTCCGGATTGCATCAATGGCCAGGTTTCGTTTGACCATGTTCAGTTCGGCTATAAGCCGGATCATCTGGTCATTCATGATTTCAATTGTGACGTCAAGCCGGGACAAATGGTTGCGATTGTCGGCCCGACTGGCGCAGGCAAGACGACAATGGTCAAGCTGCTCATGCGCTTTTATGATGTCAATTCCGGCAGCATTCGCCTGAACGGGCATGATATTCGTGATTTCAATCGTTCGGATTTGCGCGAAGGCTTTGGCATGGTCTTGCAGGATACTTGGCTGTTTAAGGGAACGATTATGGAAAATATTCGTTACGGTAGACTGGACGCAACCGATGAAGAAGTCATTGCGGCGGCAAAGGCGGCGCGTGCCGATCGCTTTATTCGCACCCTGCCTGGCGGCTATCAGATGGAGCTGAATGAAGAAGCATCGAATGTCTCGCAGGGTCAGAAACAGCTGCTCACGATTGCTCGTGCGATTCTGGCAGACAACCCGATTCTGATTCTTGACGAAGCGACCTCCTCCGTCGATACGCGCACAGAACAGTTGATTCAGGATGCGATGGCGCATTTGATGCAGGGACGCACGTCGTTTGTCATTGCCCATCGTCTGTCTACCATTCGGGATGCCGATTTGATTCTCGTCATGAAGGATGGCGACATCATCGAACAGGGCACCCATCAGCAGCTGCTCGATCAAAATGGATTCTATGCAAATCTGTATCAGTCGCAGTTTGAGGAAGCAGTAAGCTAATATTGTCTCATTTGAGAAGCCGGTTGCAAATTTGCAGCCGGCTTCATAAATTATTTACAAAAACATGCGTATTTGTTGCTTTTTGCACGGATACAGTATGATACAATAAAAACAAGATAGAAACACGTTTTTGAGGTGAGATTTTATGAAGTACAGACTCATGGCATTTATGGCGGGCAGAAACGGATTTGATGCTCTGTCCAATACACTGGTGTGGGCATCTATTATTGCTATGTTTGCGAGTCGATGGATTCCTAATCAAATAGCGCACATGATTGTGTATTATCTGGCTGTCTTTGTTTTTGTTTACGGATATTTCCGCATTATGTCGCGCAATCTTCCCAAGCGACAGATGGAAAACATGGCGTTTGTCGGATTTTTTCAGCGCAGAAAGCTGAATTTTCAGCAGAGAAAAACACACAAGTTTTTCGGCTGCCCGCAGTGCAAAGCGACACTCCGTGTGCCGAAGGGAAAGGGCAAGATTACCATTACCTGTAATCGTTGCGGCAGACAATTTACCAGAAGAAGCTGAGGAATACATACATGCAAGATCCATATTCCGTACTCGGTGTGTCCAGAAACGCATCAGAGGAGGAAATTAAAGCGGCATATCGAAAGCTGGCGCGAAAATATCATCCGGATTTACATCCGGGGGATGAGGCAGCTGCCAAGAAGATGAATGAAATCAATCAGGCGTATGAACAGATTCGGCATCCGCAGCAACAACAAACCAATGCTGGGTATCAGCAGTACAGCCAGCATACAGGCTATACCGGATACACGGGCAGTCAGGGGGCAAATTTTCAAGAAAACTTTGACCCGTTCGCTTGGATGTTTGGTCAAGACTGGCAGCAAAATCAGAATACCTATCAGCAGTATCAACGCTATCAGAGACAGCAATATCAGCCGCGCAGGCGGCACAGCGGGTTGCTGTATCTCTTGATTTTCTTTTTTGTTTTGAATCTCATCGGAAGATTTTTGTTTGGCTCGGTTTACCGACAGCCGACATACAGATATTATCAGACCTATCCGTATTCACAGACCCAGCCGTATACACCGGATACCAATCCAAATGCACAGGATGGAGACGGTACGGCGCAGCAGAACCGGACATATCAGTGGCAGTAAGTAATAGAGGAGAGAAATACCATGTCGAAGATTATCGGAATTGATTTGGGCACCACAAATTCTTGTGTTGCCGTATACGAAGGAGGAGAGCGTGTCATCATCCCGAATGCACAGGGTGGAAGAACAACGCCTTCTGTCGTTGCCTTTACCAAAGAGGGCGAACGGCTTGTCGGTGAGACGGCGAAGCGGCAGGCAGCAGTCAATCCGGAGCGCACCATTTCTTCGATTAAACGCGACATGGGCACGGATCGCCGCATTACTATTGACGGCAAGCAGTATTCTCCGCAAGAGATTTCTGCTATGATTCTGCGGCAGCTCAAAAGCGATGCAGAGACGTATCTCGGCGAGCCGGTGACAGAAGCAGTCATTACGGTTCCGGCGTATTTTACCGATGCACAGCGACAGGCGACCAAGGATGCCGGAACCATCGCAGGGCTGCATGTACAGCGCATCATCAACGAGCCGACATCCGCAGCACTCGCGTATGGCATTGACAAGGAGCAGGCGCAGAAAATTCTCGTTTACGATTTAGGCGGCGGAACGTTTGATGTATCTGTCTTGGACATCAATGACGGCGTGATTGAAGTGCTGGCAACAGCGGGAAACAATCGGCTTGGCGGAGACGATTTTGATAAATGTGTTTGCGATTATATCTTGCAGGAATTCAAAAAAGCCGAAGGAATGGATTTGAGCCGTGATGCGGCTGCCATGCAGCGCGTGCGGGAGGCAGCAGAAAAGGCAAAAAAAGAGCTGTCTTCTGCTCTGACAACGGAAATTACCCTGCCGTACATCGCGGTCAAGCGCGGTGAACCGAAGCATTTACAGATGACCCTGACACGGGCAAAATTCAATGAATTGACGAATCATTTGGTACAGGCAACGTTGGACCCTGTCTATCAGGCCGTGGCGGATTCCGGGCTCAACTTGCCGGACATCAGCAAGGTATTGATGGTCGGCGGCTCCAGCCGCATTCCAGCAGTCAATGAAGCGGTACAGAAATTGACGGGACGACAGCCGTTTAAGGGCATCAATCCAGATGAGTGTGTCGCGCTGGGTGCTTGTCTGCAGGGCGGCGTGCTGTCCGGTGAGGTCAAGGGACTACTCTTGCTCGATGTCACACCGTTGTCTCTGGGTATTGAGACGGTTGGCGGTGTGTTTACCAAGCTGATTGACAAGAACACCACGATTCCGATTAAAAAGAGCCAAATTTTCACCACTGCCGGAGCATTTCAGAAGCGGGTAAAGGTCAATGTTTTACAGGGTGAGCGCCCGATGGCAAAACAGAATAAGAGTCTGGGTTCCTTTATGCTCGGCGGCATCAAGCGTTCGGCAACCGGTATGCCGCAAATCGAAGTGACGTTTGAAATCGACACAAACGGCATTGTCAATGTATCCGCTCGTGATTTGACAACGGGAAAAATGCAGGAAATCACGGTGACTGGCTCGAATAATATGAGCCAAGACGAGATTCAGCAAGCCATTCATGATGCAGAACAGTACGCCGCAGAGGACAATAAAGTTCGTGCGGGCATGGAATACAAAGCAAAATTGGAGCAATTGACCTATCAGGCGGCAGAAAAGCGCAAAAACATGGATCGTGCACAGAAAAAACAGCTGGATGCAGCGGTAAAAGAAGCGAAACATGCGTTGCGGAAAAAAGAGCCGGAGCAGATGGCTGCCGCCGCAGCCGCTTTGGAACAGTTGGTCAGCGCATAAACGAAGTTGTCCGGTAAAATATGCCTAAGATTGTAGTTAGAACTTGCTTTTTTGTGCATTTTGTATTACATTATAAAAGAAGCAAAAAAACAAACAGTGGGGAAAGCGCTGTTTTTTAGGAGGAAATATCGTGGGCAAAGTTATTTTAACCGGTGACCGTCCGACCGGCAAACTGCATCTGGGACATTATGTTGGCTCCCTGAAGCGCCGCGTAGAGCTGCAAAATTCCGGTGAATATGATAAGATCTTTATTATGGTCGCAGATACACAGGCATTGACTGACAATGCAGACAATCCGGAAAAAATTCGTCAGAATATTCTGGAAGTTGCACTGGATTATCTGTCTTGTGGTCTGGATCCGGCAAAGTCGACGCTGTTCATTCAGTCTCAGGTACCGGAACTGACCGAGCTGACCATGTATTACATGAATCTAGTGACTGTATCTCGCTTGCAGCGCAATCCTACAGTAAAATCTGAAATTCAGATGCGTAATTTTGAAGCAAGCATTCCGGTTGGATTCTTTACCTATCCGATCAGCCAGGCATCCGACATCACGGCATTCCGTGCAACAACAGTTCCGGCTGGCGAGGATCAGATGCCGATGGTAGAGCAGACCCGTGAAATTGTGCATAAGTTCAACAGCGTATACGGCGAGACACTGGTGATGCCGAATATTTTGCTGCCGGACAATCAGGCTTGTCTGCGTCTGCCGGGCACTGACGGCAAAGCAAAGATGTCGAAGTCTTTGGGCAACTGCATTTATCTGTCCGATGATCCGGAAGATGTTCGCAAGAAGGTCATGAGCATGTACACCGATTCGGAGCATATTCGCGTACAGGATCCGGGTAAGATTGAAGGCAACACGGTATTTACTTATCTGGATGCCTTCTGCCGTCCGGAGTATTTTGCAGAATTCTGGCCGGATTATGCAAATCTGGATGAGGTCAAGGAGCATTATCAGCGCGGCGGTCTGGGCGATGTGAAGGTAAAGAAATTCCTGAACAACGTATTGCAGGCAGAGCTGGAGCCGATTCGTGCTCGCCGCAAGGAATATGAGAAGGATATTCCGGCAGTATATGAGATCCTCAAGAAGGGCAGTGAGATTGCGCGCGCAGAAGCCGCAGAAACCCTGCATGATGTTCGCGCAGCAATGAAAATCAACTACTTTGAAGATGCAGAGCTGATTGCTTCGCAGGCGTCTAAGTACGGCAAGGAATAAATCATAGCAAAATCAAAGGCATCCCGATTGGGATGCCTTTTTTGTGTCAGTATTGATCAAAGGGTGAGTCCCAGCGGCTGAACGGCGCGGGGGAGAATGCCGTTGACATAGGAAATCAAAATACCGTAGTTGGTCATCGGGATTCCCTCGTCTTGTGCGTGTGCGATGCGGTATTTCATCTCGCGTTCATTGAGCATACAGCCGCCGCAGTGCACAATCAGCTGATACGGGGATAAATCGTCCGGAAAAGAACCGCCGCTGGTGAAGGAAAAATGCAGGGATTTTCCGGTATATGTTTCGATCCACTTTGGCAGCTTGACCGTGCCAATATCATCGCATTGCCGGTGATGGGTACATCCCTCTGCGATTAAAACGGTATCTCCGTCTTTTAGCCGGTCCAGTGCCGTGACACCGTGCACGGCACTGTCTAAGCGTCCCTTATAGCGTGCAAATAAAATGGAGAAAGAAGTGAGTGGTACGTCTTTCGGCGTGTCCGCAGAGACACGCTTGAATGCTTGACTGTCCGTGACCACCATGCGCGGCGGCTGTCCGAGCTTTTCTAACGTTGCTTTCAGTTCGGAATCCCGACAGACAATGGCATTGGCACCGGCTTCCAAAATGTCACGAATGGTCTGCTGCTGCGGCAAAATCAGACGCCCTTTTGGTGCAGCGGAGTCAATCGGAACGACGAGTACGACGAAATCATTGGGCTGTAAGAGATCGGCAATAATGCGCCGCCCGTTGTCTCCGGTCGGAACAAGATGGGCAATCGCTTCCTTGAGAGCATAAATCCCTGTACCGGTTGCCGCGCTGACATAGCGCTGTGCCTGCGTATCTGCCGGAACTGCGTCCAGCAAATCGCATTTGTTCATCGCGATGATATGCGGAATGTTTTTGGCTTCCAAGCGGGAGAGCAAATCTTGATGGGTATCTGTGATACCTTCTGACGCATCGACAACGACAACTGCCAGATCACACTTGTTCATGACCTGCATGGCTTTCCGAATGCGCTGTGTACCCAGCTCACCGACATCATCCAGACCCGGCGTGTCGATCATGACGACAGGGCCGAGCGGCAGCAGCTCCATGGCTTTAGAGACAGGATCTGTTGTCGTTCCGGCAATATCAGAGACAATGGCGAGATCTTGTCCGGTCATGGCATTGATGAGACTGGACTTTCCGGCGTTGCGTTTGCCAAAAATACCGATATGTACGCGCTCGGCGTTGGGAGCTGTATTCATGCTCATAGAATCACCTCAAATTCAGAATAATTCCTAGATTTATTTGCCTTTATTATACCGCACGAATATCATTTCGTAAAGTACACAGAAGACGTATATCTTTGTTCATTGAGGGAGCCGCGATATAGCTTATCGGCAGTATGCTTTCTGCGAGAGCGATGCCATGGATGAACAATCAGATCGCCTTGCCAAAATGTTTTCATAAAAACACCTCCCCGAACAGGATATGCCAATTGCACACAGAATATTCTCTTTGAGATCGGGAAAGCTATCAAATAGGTGATGTGGTTTGAATCAGATAGAAAAAACAATGATTTTGATGGCATATGGCTTTTGGGGGTATCCGTTTTTAGAGATTTTGTTTCGCGGCTGGTCGCACTGGTCGATGGCGCTGGCGGGCGGCATTTGCTTTGGGTTGATGGGTTTGATTTCGGATAAACTATACCGATATAAACTGCCGATTCGCGCGGTGGCAAGTGCGGTAGCCGTTCTGTTTGTCGAGTTTATTTTCGGCTGTATTTTTAATCTGGGAATGCAGCTGCATGTTTGGGATTATTCCAGCGAGCTGGGCAATTTGGCGGGGCAAATCTGCATCAAATATAGTCTCGTTTGGTTTGTCCTGAGCATTCCGCTGGTTTGGCTGGCAGATCGTTTGCCGATAGATTCTGCGAAGAAATGCAAAAAGTCTGCTTGCAAGCAGCGCAAAATCGGCATATAATAGCAGACATATACACGAGAAAGGGGACAGGCACTTATGCTGCTTGCAATCAATATACAGAATTCAGCAATTACACTGGGATGCTTTGACAGACAGGGAAAATTGTGTGTCGTTTCTCATATTGCCTCAGAGACTCGACAGACAGCGGATCAATATGCTTGCCAAATAGACAGTGTATTGCGCCTGCACGGCTGTGAGCCGTCCCATATCTATGGCGCGATTATTTGCTCTGTTGTGCCTGCACTGAGCGGTGTGCTGCGTGAAGCGGCAGAGATTTTGTGCCATTGCGAAGTCGTCAATGTATCCTCTGGCGTGAAGACAGGACTGAGCATTCGCATGGATAATCCGCGGGTGGTCGGCAGCGATTTGGTATGCGTGGCTGTGGAAGCGGCGGCGAAGAAGCGATTGCCGGCACTGGTCATTGATATGAATACAGCGGTGACATTTACAGCATTAGACGAGACTGGCGCGTTGGTCGGCTCGATTATCGCACCGGGAATGCGCATTGGCTTGGAGTCCTTACATACCAAGGCAGCACAGCTGCCTTCTATCGGGCTGGCACGTCCGCATACCGGATTACTGGGGAAAAATACCATGGACGCTATGGCATCCGGCGTGCTCAATGGCACAGCATGTATGATTGATGGCATGATTGGACGATGCAAGCAACAGCTCGGAGATAACTTGACGGTTTATTTGACGGGAACCGATGCAGAGCTCGTTGCGCCGTATGTAACGCAGTCGGTTCATCGGGCAGATAATATGGTGTTGTACGGCTTGCACCGTATCTGGATGAAGAACAAACGGCGGGAAATTTGAAACGATAGGAGACAGAGAAATCTGTCTCTTTTTTCTTTTATGACTTGACAAGTGTACATCTAGTGTGTATACTGTATATAAAGAATATGAACAGTATATACGGAGGTGATAGCCGTGCAGATTATTCTGCAAAATACAGGGGGAAAACCGATTTATGAGCAGATTACTGAACAGATGAAAGCCCAGATTTTATCTGGCGTGATTCCTGCCGGAGAACAGCTTCCCTCGATTCGGACACTGGCAAAAGATCTGCGTGTCAGTGTGATTACCACAAAACGAGCCTATGAAGAGCTGGAGCGTGAGGGATTTGTCGAGACCATGCAGGGGCGCGGCACCTATGTCTCGCATCAAGATGCCGAACAAGTGCGGGAAGAGCATCGCAGACGCATAGAACAAAAATTATTGGAAGCCGTAGAGATTGCAAAGAGTGCAGACATTTCCGAACAGGAAGTGTCTGAAGCACTGCATCTCTTATTTGGAGGTGACGAGAGATGAAAGCATTGGAAGTAAAGGGTCTGTGCAAACGATATGAAAATTTCGCGCTGGACAACGTAACCTTCTCTCTGGAGCAGGGAACAATCACCGGATTAGTCGGCAGAAATGGCGCGGGCAAGACGACCATTCTTCGCAGCATTTTGGGCGCGGCACACATCGATGCCGGAACCATTTCCTTTTTGGGAAAACCAATAGACGCGCAGACCAAGCAGGAAATTGGCGTGGTGTATGATACATGCTGCTTTAGCGAAATGCTGAAGATTGGACAGATTGACCGAGTGCTGGGAGATATTTACCATAACTGGTCACGAGATGTGTTTTTTGGAATGTGCGAGCACTATGAACTGCCGGAAAATAAGACCATCAAGACGTTTTCCCGTGGCATGAAGCAGAAGCTGTCCATTGCGGCGGCACTGGCACACAGCCCGAGATTGCTGCTGTTGGATGAGCCGACAGGCGGATTGGACCCTGTTGCCCGCGAGCAGATTTTGAATGATTTGCAGACATTTATCGAAGACGGCGAGCATACTGTGCTGTTGTCCACTCATATCACCAGTGATTTGGATCGCGTAGCAGATAACATTCTGATTGTATCACATGGCAGGATTCAAATTGATACAGATAAGGATACCTTGCTTGATGAGTACGTCATTCTCAAAGGCAGTCCGGAACAGCTAGAACAGATGGAAAAGACGGATATTCTGGGTATCAAGAAGCACGCTTATTCCTTTGAGGCGCTGTGCAGAGGGCGTGAGCGCATGAGAGAAAAGTATCCGCAGTTTGTCTGTGACAGCACAGATATTGAACAAATTTTGGTATTGCTGGAAGGCGGTGCAGACGTATGAAAGGCTTAGTTCGATATGATTTGGCACAGTTGATGGGCAACTCAAAGAGAAGTTTTTATCTCCTGTACTTTGTCGGTTTGGTAGTTGTCGGCTTGACTGTGGGTGGAGGCAGAATCTTCAGCTATATGGCAGTCATGATTGGCTGCATGATGGGCGTGAGCTTTTTCTCCTATGAGACATGGTATCACTGGGATCGCTATTGTGCTGCGATGCCGTTATCTAATCGTCAGATCGTTGTCTCTCGATATATTAGCTTGCTGATTACAACAGGATGCGGTGCACTGATAGGACTTGTGATTGGCTTACTGTCGTTTGCAACGGGAAGAATGGATCTGAGCTGGACACAATGGCTGATTTCTTTGTTGCAGACCATTTTTGCGGCATTGGTGTATATGGAAATTGAGATTCCTGTGATGTATCGTTTTGGCGTGGAACGCGGACGCCTAGTCAATGTTTTGTTATTCGTTGTCTTATATTCCGGTGCTTTGGTACTGTCAGAATTTAGTCAGGTGCCGGCGGAATTTGTCACGATTGTTCGGATTGCCTTTGGCGTGGCATGGCTAATTATTTTGCTGCTGTTTCCTGTTTCTATCGCTGTGTCTATGCGGATTCGAGCGAAAAAAGAATATTAAAAAATCATCCCGCTGTCATTGAGACGGCGGGATGATTGCATATTGTGCGGTGAATTACAGGAAGATGTACTTCAAGACAAACAGGATTGCCAAGACATACATCAGCGGTGTAATCTTCTTGCGATTGCCGGAGAACAGGTTGATGACAACATAAGAAATAACACCAATGGAGATGCCTTCCGAAATGCTGTAGGTCAGCGGCATACAAGCCAAGCACAGGTAAGCCGGAATGGATTCGGTCGGATCGTTGAAGTTGATCTGCACAACAGCAGAAATCATCAGGAATCCAACGAAAATTAGAGCCGGAGCCGTTGCGAAGCTCGGAATCGTGGTAAATACCGGAGCAAAGACAATGGAAACCAAGAACAGCAGACCAGTTACAATAGAAGACAGACCAGTTCTGCCGCCTTCAGCGACGCCAGAGGAGCTTTCTACGAAGGTTGTTGTGGTGGAAGTGCCCAGAATGGCGCCAGCAGAGGTTGCGAGTGCATCGGCGAGCAGAGCCTGCTTGATGCGCGGCAGCTTGCCTTCTTCATCCAGCATATCTGCCTTATTTGCCACACCGATCAGTGTGCCCAGCGTGTCGAACAGATCGACAAACAGGAAGGCGAAAATGATGACGATAAAGTCAATCAGATTAAAATCCGTACCAGCCAGATTAAAGCACTGGCCGAAGGTCAGACGAATCGAAGTAATGTCAAAGCTCGACCAAGACGGAATCAGAGAATAGAAGCCGTTGGCAGCATCCACCTGATAAATACCGGTGAGCTGACACACAATGCCCAGTACCCAAGTGACCAGAATGCCAATCAGGATGGAACCCTTGACATTCTTGACATGCAGGATAGCAATGAGCAGCAGACCAATCACTGCGAGCAGTGCGCCGATACCGACCGTGTGGAAGTTTTTGGTAAAATCAACGATCGTAACCAGCGTGGTGCTGTCTACGACCAACTTGGCATTCTGAAGTCCCAGAAAAGCGACAAACAGGCCAATGCCGACCGATACACCCTTTTTGAGCTGAAGCGGAATGGCGTTGAAAATGGCTTCACGCACATTGGTCAAGGAAAGGACGATAAAAATCAGACCCTCGACAAAAACAGCGAGCAGAGCAAACTGCCATGTGTAGCCCATCTGTCCGACGACGGTGTATGCAAAGTATGCATTGAGTCCGAGACCCGGTGCCAGTGCAAATGGATAATTTGCGAGCAATGCCATGCAGAAGCAGCCGATGAAGGATGCGATGGCAGTTGCCATCAGAATAGCATTGGAATCCATGCCGGATGCCGACAGGATGGAAGGATTGACCGCGAGAATGTAAGCCATGGTCATAAAGGTTGTCAGACCGGCAACAACTTCTGTCTTGACACTCGTGTGGTTCTCCTTCAATTTGAATAATGATTCAAGCATGTACGAAATACTCCTTTCAAGATATGAATCATTGATGAACAACCCATTATACCATGCTTTGCAGGAAGATGCACGAAAAAAATCCGGCTGTCCTTTACATTTTTTAGGGTACAGGGTACAATAGAAGCAAATACAATGAAATTCTCATAGAGGAGGAAGTATCTTGCATTACGAAGCACTGACTCAAAATCTGATTGGTATGGTGAAGGAATCCCAGATTAAGCTGGGCTATACGAAAACACCGATTCATTTATATTTTCCGGCAGAAGCAATCAACCATTTGCTTGATACACAGCTCTCGGTTGCAGAACTGGAAGCACAGCTGGCACAATTTGCCAAGACTGTGGAAGCATTGCTTGGCACGCTGACGGTTTCTGTAAAAGATGAACTGTTTTGCATCACGGTTCCGGAAAAGGGCGTCGAATATGTACACGAAAACGTAGAGACCAGTGGATTTTTGGAGGAGTTCATCGCTTGCATGAGCAGGCCGGGACATACGATAGAGGAAATTATCGCGGTATTCCGCAAGTATTCCGACCAGGTTGTCGTTGAGACACCGAGCAAGGACACAGACGAATTTGACTATCTGATTTATTTTGCGGATGGAAAGCCGGATGCCTATCGCTACTGCATCCATGATGAGATGGGACAGCTGATTTATCATCGCTTCACGCAGAAGGAATTTGAAACCTTTGGATTCTAAAAATCATCCGAGCTTTTCACGGTATAACCGGCTTGTTGGAGCGCCTCGGCAAATAAGCCGGATTGATTGACCAGCGTTCCGGTAAATGTGCCGTCGTATCGCTGTCCAACACCGCAGGTAGGACTGCGCGATTTCAAGATGACAAGATCAATGGGTTGCTGTACTGCAATCTGCATCGCTTTACGAACGCCGGAACAATAGGCATCTGTGACATCTTCGCCGTTTTTGCGCAGGACACGGCTGCCGTTTACTTCGACTGGCGGGCGCGGTGCAGGCATTCCCGCTAAGATTTCCGGACAGACAGGAACAATTTCCTTGTCTTTGAGAAATTCTAGAATCGCAGGGGAAGCATTGTTTCCGCCATTGTATTTGCAGTTTTCGCCAAGTAGGCAGGCGCTGACAAGTACGGTCATATCATCATCTCCTGTAGGAAAATTTTATAAAAACATTATAACATGTTCCGCCCGTGGGATACTATTCCTGCGGGCGGATTTTTATCTCGAGAGATCACATGAGATTCTGTCAAAAAAATGTGAAAATATGTTAAGTGAAAAATTTGACAAAGTAAGCTTATTTGTGTATACTGTTAACAAACACAGCGAAAACCTGCATTTAATTTATGAAAGATGACAGATGTTGGTGGGAATCTGCCTGCTGAAGAGAGACGGCGTGGCAGAGAAACAAAAACTGGGAGGAAAATAGTATGAAAAAATGGGTGTACGAGTTTCATGAGGGTAATGCCGATATGCGTCCGTTGCTTGGCGGCAAGGGTGCGAATCTTGCCGAGATGACCAATTTGGGACTGCCAATTCCGAATGGATTCACGGTCACAACCGAAGCATGTACCGATTATTATACACAGGGAAAGCAGATTTCTCAGGAAATTCAGGATCAAATCTTTGCGGCGCTGGCTGTTTTGGAGCAGCAGCGCGGGAAAAAGTTTGGCGATGAATCGGATCCGCTGCTGGTTTCCGTGCGTTCCGGTGCGCGCGCTTCGATGCCGGGCATGATGGATACCATTTTGAATTTGGGCTTAAATGATGTTTCCGTAGAAGGCTTTGCAAAGAAAACCGGCAATCCGCGTTTTGCGTATGATTCATATCGCCGCTTTATTCAGATGTTCTCGGATGTCGTTATGGAAATGAGCAAATCGTTCTTTGAGGGCATTTTGACGGAGATCAAAGAGGCAAAGGGCGCAAAATATGATACGGATTTGACTGCAGACGATCTCAAGGAAGTCATCGCACGATATAAAGCAATTTATGCGGAAAAAATGGGCGCAGAATTCCCGCAGGACCCAAAAGTACAGCTCATGGAAGCTGTCAAGGCGGTGTTCCGTTCGTGGGATAATCCGCGTGCCATTGTATACCGCCGCATGAATGATATTCCGGGAGATTGGGGCACGGCAGTCAATGTACAGTCGATGGTATTCGGCAACATGGGCAATACATCGGGGACCGGCGTAGCCTTCACGCGCAATCCGTCCACCGGCGAAAAGGGCATTTTTGGCGAATATCTCATCAACGCGCAGGGTGAAGACGTTGTGGCAGGCATCCGCACGCCGCAGCCGATTACCAAGCTCGCGGAGGACTTGCCGGAGTGCTATCAGCAGTTTATGGATATTGCCAACCGGCTGGAAGACCACTACCGCGATATGCAGGATATGGAATTCACCATTCAGGAAGGCAAGCTGTTTTTCTTGCAGACGAGAAACGGCAAGCGGACCGCACAGGCTGCCATCAAAATTGCCTGCGATCTCGTAGATGAAGGCCGTATTACACCGGAAGAAGCGGTTCTGCGCATTGATGCAAAGAGCTTGGATCAGCTGCTGCATCCGACATTTGATGTAGAAGATCTGAAAAAGGGCGAAAAGATTGGTCAGGCATTGCCGGCATCGCCTGGTGCGGCGGCTGGCAAGGTTTACTTTACCGCAGAAGATGCGAAGAATGCACACGAGCAAAACGGTGAAAAGGTCATTCTGGTACGTTTGGAGACTTCGCCGGAGGATATTGAGGGTATGCACGCGGCAGAAGGCATTCTGACTGTGCGCGGCGGCATGACCTCTCATGCAGCAGTAGTGGCTCGCGGCATGGGCACCTGCTGTGTATCCGGCTGCGGCGAAATTACCATTGATGAAGAAGCAAAGGTATTCTCTCTCGGCGGTTACACCTTCCATGAGGGAGACGAAATCTCTCTGGATGGCAGCACGGGCTTTATTTATAAGGGCATGATTGAGACGAAGGAAGCATCGGTCAGCGGTGACTTTGGCAGAATTATGGCATGGGCAGACAGCTTCCGTCGTCTGCGCGTTCGCACGAATGCAGACACGCCAAAGGATACCAAGAATGCTGTTCGTTTGGGCGCAGAAGGCATTGGTCTGTGCCGTACCGAGCATATGTTCTTTGAGCCGAATCGTATTCCAAAAATTCGGAAGATGATTTTGTCTGATACACCGGAACAGAGAGAAGAAGCACTGGTTGAATTGCTGCCGTTCCAGAAGAGCGACTTTAAGGCAATGTACGAGGCGCTGGAAGGTCGCCCGATGACGGTTCGTTATCTGGATCCGCCGCTGCATGAGTTCGTTCCGACTGATCTGGCAGATATTGAAGCCTTGGCGAAGGATATGGGCATGACACCGGCCGAAGTCAAGCAGAAATGCGATGATCTGCACGAGTTTAACCCAATGATGGGTCATCGCGGCTGCCGTCTTGCGGTTACCTATCCGGAAATTGCGAAGATGCAGACACGTGCGGTATTAGAAGCTGCCATTGAGGTTTCCAAGGAGAAGGGCTATACCATTGAGCCGGAAATCATGATTCCGTTGGTCGGCGACAAGAAGGAACTCAAATTCGTCAAGGATGTCGTTGTCGAGGAAGCAGAAAAGGTAAAGAAGGAACTGGATTCTGACATCGTTTACCATATCGGTACGATGATTGAAATTCCGCGTGCTGCCCTGATGGCTGGCGAGATCGCAGAGGAAGCAGAGTTCTTCTCGTTCGGTACCAATGACTTGACGCAGATGACGTTTGGCTTCTCGCGTGATGATGCAGGCAAGTTCCTGTACTCGTACTATCAGGCGAAGATTTACGAGTCTGATCCGTTTGCACGCTTGGATCAGAACGGCGTTGGTCAGCTCATCCGTATTGCTGCGGAGCAGGGCAAAAAGACCCGTCCGAATATCAAGATGGGAATCTGTGGTGAGCATGGCGGCGATCCGTCTTCCATTGCATTCTGCCACGAAGCAGGTCTCACGTATGTATCGTGCTCGCCGTTCCGCGTGCCGATTGCACGTCTGGCAGCTGCACAGGCAGCACTGAACAGCAAGAAGTAAGAGTCTGATTAAAAACCAAACCGCGCACCATCGAGCTTGATGATGCGCGGTTTTTCTGTTATTCTTGACCGTTCCAGCAGTAGGTGCACAGATTTTCCTTCGGAATACCGACGGCATCCAGCATATCATCCAGACGGTTGTAACGCAGGGAAGTGAAATTCAATTCCTTGCGGATTTCTTCAATCATCTCGTCGTACTTTGGAGATTCCGGGTCGGTGTACTGCTGGAGTACTTCTTCGGAAACCGTTTCGGAACCTTCCAGACGGGCGATAACACGACGGGTAATCAGATCCATTTCGGAAGAAGAACGGGAGAAGTTTAAGTATTTGCATCCATAGACCAGCGGCGGACATGCCGGGCGGATATGTACTTCCTTTGCGCCGCTTTCATACAAAAATTCGGTTGTTTCGCGCAGCTGGGTACCGCGAACAATCGAGTCGTCGATGAGCAGCAAGCTCTTGTCTTTGATGAGATCATGGACAGCAATTAGCTTCATCTTTGCGATGAGATTGCGCTTGCTCTGAATGGTCGGCATAAAGGAGCGCGGCCATGTCGGGGTGTATTTGATAAACGGGCGGGAGAATGGGATGCCGGATGCATTGGCATAGCCAACGGCGTGCGCAATACCGGAATCCGGTACACCGGCAACAATATCCGGCTTGACATTGTCGCGCATCGCCATCTTTTCGCCGCAGCGATAGCGCATTTCCTCCACGCTTACTCCTTCATAGGAGCTGGATGGATAGCCGTAATACACCCACAGGAATGTGCAGATTTTCATCTGTTTTCCCGGTGCGAGCAAGGTTTTTACGCCGTCTGGTGTGATAACATCAATTTCGCCCGGACCCAGCTCCTTATACGGCTTGTAGCCGAGGTTCTGGAACGCAAAATCCTCGAAGGAGATGCAGTAAGCATCTTCTTTTTTGCCGAGAACAATCGGTGTTCTGCCGTACTTATCTCGTGCGGCATAGATGCCCTTGGAAGTCAAGAGCATCATGGTCAGAGAGCCGTCAATGGTTTCCAGCGCATAATGAATGCCTTCGATGAGATTTTCTTTTTGGTTGATGAGTGCAGCAACCAATTCTGTCGGATTGACATCGCCGCCGCTCATTTCGAGAAAATGCGAGTTGCCGTTGCTGAAGATAGAAGAAACAATCTCTTCAATGTTGTTGATCTTGCTGACGGTAGTAATGGCAAAGGTGCCGTGATGAGAGCGGACAATCAGCGGCTGCGGCTCAAAATCTGAAATACAGCCGATACCGAGATCACCCTTCATTTCCTGAATATCCTTGTCAAATTTGGTGCGGAACGGCGCGTTCTCAATGTTATGAATCGAACGGTCAAAGCCGTTTTCTCCGTAAATTGCCATGCCGCCGCGACGTGTTCCCAAATGAGAATGATAGTCCGTGCCGAAAAACAAATCAAATACGCAATCTTCCTTTGAAGCTACTCCGAAAAAGCCGCCCATGTAGTTCCTCCTTATGGTGTGTGAGAAAAATGTTACCTTAACAGTATAGCATATCTTGACACAAAAGAGGAATAAAATATTGTTTCAGAATAAGAAATGGGCATAAAAAACGGAGAGCCTTTGCTAGGCTCTCCATAAATTGGGTAAATTTTACATAGTTTCATCGTCAAAATCCGTGTCGTGTGTCATAAATTCTCGATTGGTGACGTGCTTTGCTTGTCGTTCTCGTTCCACCAGCTCAGACAGCTGTTCCTTGACCTCCCGCGGATTTTTGATGTTGATAATATCAAAATCTCCCATCGTCTTGTCGGCGGAACAACAGTGAATGGTGCCCATACCGAAAATGCGCTGAGATAAGCTGCGCGACAGCGAAATATCTAAGATGCGGTACAGACGCACCTCGTCTTCGTGCTTGCCCAGCATACCGGTTTCAATAAACAAACGATCAGATGTCAGCGTGTATGTGGTAAACGTCCAAGGAAGTCCGCAGAAAATTCGTTTTCTGTCAGACCAAATCGGAGTCAGATTGCTCATACGTGATGCCTCCTTTGAATTGAATCGTATCTTTATTATACCAGAAATGCACAGTGAAAAAAAGACTGCGTTTCGTGAACGAAGTCTGAAACGCAGTCTTGGATGGATGAAATAGAAACTTACAGCTCGACAACCTTGCCGGACTTCCATGCCTCGGTGGTACCAAAGCCGATAGCTGTGGACTTGGTGCCGTCGTATACGGTCACGCCCGGCTTTCTGTTTTCGCAGATGCAGTCGATGAATTCCTGCATTTCTGCCAGATAAGCGGCAGCAAAGCGCTCCGGGAAGCCCTCTACGCACTCAGTTACAACGCCATTGGAGTTGTACAGCATAGCGAGATTCTTTTCCGGTACAGGGCTGATGCGAATGCTGCCCTCGGTGCCGATGATTTCGGTCTCGACATGGTAGCCATGCGGTGCGGTACGGCCCACATGGATAACGCCGATGCCGCCATTTTTGAACTTATAGGTAGCGACTGCGGTCTCGTCATCGCCGACAGCCTGGAATTCCGGATGCTTGAAGGTTGCGCCCAGAGCGTATACTTCGGTCGGTTCGTCTTCGAGGAACCAACGCATCAGATCGATGTCGTGGATTGCCATGTCGATGAAAATGCCGCCGGAAGTAGCTGCGAACTTGATAGAGCCTTCGACAAGTGCTTCCGGATCAATGCCGATTGCCTTAACCATATACGGCTTGCCGATAGCACCTTCCTGAATCTTCTTCTTTGCGTATGCATAGGAAGAATCATAGCGGCGCATAAAGCCGAGGAAAAATACCTGATCCGGATGACGCTCTACAGCAGCTTCTGCCTGCTTGCACTGCTCCAGGTCGACGCCGAGCGGCTTGTCGGTGAATACGTGCTTGCCGGCATCCAGAGCAGCTTCGATCTGCCAGCAATGCTCGGAGGAGGTGGTTACGATGGCAACCGCGTCGATGTCTGCCTTCTCCAGCATTTCCCGATAGTCGGAATACAGATCTGTCACACCCAGCTCATTCTTTGCGTATTCCAGCTCTGCCGGAACGATAGAGCAAGCGGCGGTCAGGGTTGCGTTCGGAATCTTAAACGCGATGTTGTTTGCGTGTACTTTGCCCAGACGGCCGAGTCCGGCGATGCCAACTTTGATGGTCTTCATATACAATTTCCTCCTCATATCTTTGTGAGAAATGATACATTTTTGTTTTTTCTCATCGGTTCGTTTTTCGTTGTACACAGTATAAAATGTTTTGAAAAACAAGTCAATATGTATAAAACAGGTTTGTATACCTGCATGAAAGTTTGAAAATGCTTGGTGCATTGTGCACAAGAAAAGGACGAGGAAACGCCGTATTTTTTCGTGACGCGTGACAAAAATAGAAAAGATATGATATACTGGCGGAGAGGTGAGAAGATGAAACCGACAGTACGAAGTATTGCGGCAATGGCGGGAGTATCTCGCGGAACCGTCAGCCGCGTGTTAAATAATCAGCCGGATGTCAGTGCTGAGGTGCGCGCACGTGTGTTGCGCATCATAGAAGAGACCGGCTATCGAAAGGATACACGATTTCAGGGCGTAGAAAAGATTCATATCGGCGTGATTGTGGCACACTGGCAGGATGAGTATTTTACCAACAGTACACTGCGCGGCATTCATTTGGCGGAGCGGGAATTGAATACCGGAAGAATCCAGCTGGATGTGCGGCGCATGAACAGCCGGTCGGATGGGGAATATATTCGTGTCTGTGAGGAACTGCTGGAGAGCGGTGCGCGCGGCTTGGTTATCAATGCACCGGATAATATTGTAATCGCATCAGAGATTGAACGCTTGACAAAATCAGGCGTAGTGGTCGTAACATATAATTCGGATTTGCCAGACAGCACGCGTGTTTGTCATGTGGGACAGGATCTGATGAAATCCGGCAGGATCGCTGCGGGATTGATGGCGCGCAGCTTGTCTCCAAAAGACCGCATTCTTGTTATTACGGGCAATATGGAATTTCGCTCCCATCGCGTACGCATTGATGGATTCTTGGAGCATCTCAAAACCTTGGGCTTTCCGTCGGACAGCTATGATTTGAAAGAGTGCTATGAACGGTATGATTTGACCTATGATGCGGTGCGTCGAGCTTTGGAGACACTGCCTAACTTACACGGCATCTATATGGGTACCGAAAATGTCAAAGCATGTGTGGATGCGCTGGCGAAAACGCGCCGCCGCATGACAGTGGTTGTCAACGACCTGACACCGGTGGCAAAACATGCTTTGAAAACCGGTGCGGTAGATTTTGTGGTAGAACAGGATTTTACCGCACAGGTACAGCAGGCGATTTTGCTGCTGCAAAAACATTTATTATATGGACAGGCCGTCCGGCGGCCTGTGATTCATGTGCAAACGTCTATTGTGACACGAGAATTATTGTAAAGAGAAAAATATATACTTTACATAAATTTTATCTATGATTCGTGATTTTCTCGGAATTTTTCTCGAAAAAACCAATTCTTCTTGTGAATGTTCTGCCGCTGCTTTTTGAAAACCATACGAAAACTTTACATAGCGCATGGGCAAAACTTTACATGTATCTGGTAGTCTAAAAGCAGGATCATTAAAGGAGAATCATTATGAATCAAGAAATGGTATCGACCATTGCCGGATTACTCGGTGGACTTGCCGTATTTATTTACGGCATGAACCTGATGAGTGAGGGTCTGCAAAAGGCAGCCGGCGAAAAAATGAAGAAAGTTTTAAGTGTTCTGACCAAGAATCCGCTCGTTGGTATGTTGGCCGGCGCACTCGTCACAGCTGTGCTGCAGAGCAGCTCAGCGACGACGGTCATGGTAATTGGTTTTGTCAGTGCAGGACTCATGACGCTGCCTCAAGCAATTTCGGTTATTTTTGGTGCGAACATTGGCACGACAATGACCGCGCAGATTATCGCGTTTAGTATTGACGATTTTATTTGGCCAATCGTATTTATCGGTTTTGTTCTGTATTTCTTCCCGAAAAAGGAACAACTGAAAAATATCGGACAGACGATTTTTGCCTTTGGCTTGCTGTTTGTCGGCATCACAACCATGAGCTCTGTGATGAAGCCGCTGGCAAGCAGTCCGATTTTTGTTCAGCTCATCGAACAGGTTGCGCATATTCCTGCATTGGGTGTGCTGGTTGGCACACTGATGACGCTGGTTGTGCAGTCCAGCTCGGCAACCATTGCTGTTTTGCAGAATTTCGCCTCGCAGCCAATGGCAGACGGCGTGACGAGTATCTTGGGATTGACCGGTGCTATTCCGATTTTGCTTGGTGATAATATTGGTACGACGATTACTGCGTTGCTTGCGTCTATTGGACAGCCGCGTAATGCAAAGCGTACCGCTCTGGCGCACTGCGTCTTTAATGTAACCGGTACCTTTATTTTTATTTGGTTCGTGCCGTGGTACGCAAAGTTTATTCAGTTTATCTCGCCAAAGGGACCGGAAATCGAAGTGATTTCACGCCAGATTGCGAATGCGCATACTTGTTTTAATATCACCAACACACTGATTTGGCTGCCGCTTATTCCGCTCATGGTAAAGATTGTGATGACGATTTTGCCAGAGAGTAAGAAGGACTTGGCAGAAAAGCCGCTGTATGAGCCGCGGTATCTCGACAACAATGTGCTTCAGCAGCCGGAAGCTGCAATTCGCTTGGCTACCATGGAGATGACTCGCATTACAGAATATGTTTCCGACATGGCAGAGAAGGCGAAGCAGGCGTTTTTGCATGAAGATAAGGAAGCGATGCAGCGGGTCGATCAATTGGAGGATGTTGTAGATATTTTGCAGGATCGAGTGACAGGATATCTGTCTAGCCTGTGTAAGACCGGCAGTCTGACACAGAATCAGTCTGCTCGTGTTTCCGGCATGATTCGTGCCGTGAGCGATATTGAACGTGTCGGCGATCAATATATGAGCATTACAAATTTTGCGAAGCTCAAGAGTGAAAAAGAATATACGTTCACAGAACAGGCGATTCAAGAATTGCAGGAAGGCTTCGATCATGTTCGCAACATGCTCAAACTCACGATACAGACCCTGCATGATGCAGATGCAAAGACAGCACGTTTGATTGTGCATCAGCAGGAGACAGTAGAGGATTTGGAACGCCGACTGAGCAAAAAACACATGGAACGATTGAACTTGGGTTCTTGTTCGCCGGAAAATACTGTAGCGTATACCGATGTACTGCATGACTTGGAATGCATCGGTGAATACTGCTCGGATATTGCAGAGATGGTGCTGGACGAAGATAAGAGCCAGATGAAAATGGAAAGACTGCAAGAATCATAAATAGGATGAAGAAGAACCGCTTGTATGAGAAGATACAGGCGGTTTTTCTTGTATTTATATGGTGAATCTCGTATAATAAAAAGAAAACGGGAGGTTGTAATATGGAACGAATGCTCCCCGAGTTGCTGTGGGTGATTCGACTGCTGGTCAGCTGTGCTTGCGGATTTGCAGTCGGATTTGAACGACAACATCATATACGCGCAGAGCACAGGAAGAGTGCGGGTATGCGCACGCACATGATTGTTTGTGTGGCATCTGCTGCAATGATGCTGATTTCTAAATATGGATTTTTTGATGTGCTTGCTAATGGAGACAATATTCGCGTCGATGTTTCGCGTGTAGCTGCCGGTATTGTCACCGGTGTTAGTTTCCTCGGCGCAGGAACCATTTTTATGCGAAAGGAAAGCGTCAATGGCTTGACAACAGCTGCGGGAATTTGGGCAGTAGCTGCTGTTGGCATGGCGATTGGCTGCGGCATGTATACGGTTGGCATTACACTGACCATTTTGATTACACTCATTCAAGAACTGTTTCGTATGAATATGTATAAGCAGGAACGACAGGCAACGACAATCGTTATCGGAGTATCGGATGCGGTTGAAACAAAGTCAATTATGCAGTGGTTGCGCGAAAATGGAGCAGAGGTGCAGGGAGTGGTGAGCAAACGAACGGCAGAACAAGAAATTCAATTAACGATTCGCGTTTGTTTTACTCATACAGAAGATAAGGAGCGCATATTGAATTTACAGAAAGACTTGAAGAATATCACGTACATAGAATATTAAACGGCAATAAACGGGTGAGTTACACAAAAAAACGCGAATAAAAGCGAAAAAAGAGTTGACTTTGTGTCGAAAAAGATGTATTCTATTCAGGCACTCAACGAGAGGGCATCACGAAAACATCAGTTGAATGA
>CAVAJF010000009.1:0-54924 GCA_963588905.1 Eggerthellaceae bacterium | reverse complement strand
ATAGGGCCCTTATAGGGCCTGGTCAAACCACCGGTTCAACCGGTGGTTTTGATTTCTTCGAGAAAAATTACATGGTTGAAGGCTTTGTCAAACGATCCATGACCTGCTGTACAGTGACAATTTCGTGCAGTTCACCGACGCGATCACCGCAGAATACCAATCCGCCCATATTTTCGCCGCGTGCTGCATCAAACAGCGCTTGAGATAGACAATACGGTGTCGTGGCGGGATGGCAGATTTCAGGCATACAGCGGAAGCAATGCTGTACGGGAATACCGCCATGATCGTATGCCTGCTGGACAAAATTGGTATTGATTGCGCGCGCAGCAAATCCGGTCGGGCTTTTGATAATCCGAATGTCCTCTGGGCGCGCGTCCAAATATGCCTGCTTAAATCGGTCGGAAGCATCACATTCCTTGGTTGTGACGAAGGAAGAACCGACCTGCACACCGGAAGCACCAATTTCCAACATGCGCTGGACGTCGGTGTAATCCATGATGCCGCCAGCGGCAAAAATCGGAATAGAAACATGGTGTTCCTGTTCAAATTTGCGGATATAAGTGACAACATCTGCAAGTGCCTGCTCCAGTGTTTGATTGGTGCCGTTGTACAGATCATCCAGCTTAAAGCCGAGATGACCACCGGCGAGAGGGCCTTCTACCACAACAGCATCCGGGAAACGGTTGTGCTTGCGCAGCCATTTGGTCAAAATTAACCGGCAGGCACGAGCGGAAGAAACGATTGGGACAATGCGTGTCTGGCTTCCTGCTGTCAATTCGGGCAAGGTGAGCGGCAGACCTGCGCCGGAGATAATCACATCTGCTTCCTGCTTGACAGCTTCTGTGACATATTCTGTGTAATGGGCATCAATGGACATAAAGTTCATACCGATAATGCCGTTCGGTGCAAGCTCTCTTGCGCGGCGCAGCTCTTTGCCGATCGCACGAATATTTGCAGAGACGGGATCTTTTTCAAAATCCGGCTCGCGGAAACCGATTTGTACGCCGGAGATAATACCAATACCGCCTGCGTTGGCGACAGCCGATGCCAAGCCGGAGAGGGAAATACCAATACCCATGCCGCCCTGAATGACCGGCAGTTTGGGACAAAGTCCACCAATAGAAATTTGAGGTAAATGCAAAACTATGTGCTCCTTTTATATCAATGAGAATGTGTCAATCTAAATAGTTTTCAATAGTATATCACGTTGTTCTGAAAAACACAATAGTTTTATACATAAAAATAATCAGTGTGCAAAAACGCACACTGATTATAAAAACGAACAATACTTCTGCTATTTTACTTGCGCTGAGCAACCAGATTGATCTGATTCTTGTCTGCGAGACCTGCAGTATAAACCGTTGCCGAGCCGGCTGCCAATCCCTTAGCGAAGCCGTCTACCATGCTGTGACGCTCCAGATAACCGGCTAAGAAGCCTGCAACCATTGCATCGCCTGCGCCGTTGACATCGACCAGTTCCAGTGCGAGATCATCTGTCTTCGGTGCAGGAGAGGAGAATACCTGTCCGTCTTCTGTGACGAGAATCGCACCGTCAGCACCCATGGAAACCAACACATTGCGGGCACCCTCTTCTTGTAAGTGCATCGCACAGCCGACAATATCGTCGTATTCTGTCAGGGTGCGTCCAAAGATTTCACCCAACTCAATCAGATTTGGCTTAATGAGGAATGGATGATACGGAAGTGTGCGCCGCAGTAAGTCGCTGTTGGTATCTACAATGACCAAAACATGCTCTGTATCTACAATTTCCAAGATTTTTTCGTACATATCACGCGGCATACTGCGCGGAATGCTGCCGGAAAGAATCAAGCAGTCTTCATTTTTGATGGTTCGCTGAAGACGTTCGATAAACTGACGGCATTCTTCCGGCGAAACGCTGGGGCCCTGTCCGTTCATCTCGGTTTGTGGTTCCGAAGATTTATCCAGCTTGACATTGATGCGGGAAAAGCCTTCTGGCAACTCTGTAAACTGTGTGGTACATCCAAGACGTTTCATTTCCTCTTCGATGTGTTTGCCTGTGAAGCCTGCGACAAAGCCAAGGGCAATACTGTCTACACCTAAGCTATTGAGCACAATAGAAACATTAATGCCCTTGCCGCCGACGCGGATGGCTTCTTCGCCGATGCGATTGAGTCCACCGAATGCAAAATCATCAATACGAATGGAATAATCTAAAGACGGATTAAACGTAACAGTATAAATCATAGGATGACCACCTTATCAATTGTATTTCTACTTTTAATCATAAATGATTTTTGCATAAAGTCAATTGATACAGTTGGTTTATACAGTGAGAAAAACAACGCCCTTATTTGTACATTTTGCACAAATAAGGGCTGCTGTTAAAAATATTGCTGTAATATAGGGATACCTGCACATCGCTTGGCATAAGCGGGAAAATCCTGCTGAAGGCGGGCGGCGCATTTGCTGCAAAACGCTTCGCGCAGAATCGGCTGTTCCTGCATAGCTTGCTTAAAGCCCCACACATGGGTGAAATCGCGCTGTTTTCCCGAAAACAAGTCTTGTTCTGTCGAAAACGCATAGATGGGAACTGAAAGAGATTCTGCGCACATAGCGAGCAGTCGCTGCTCCGCGAATACCATGTAAATTAAACCATCTTGTCCGCGTGTTGCCTGCATAAAATCTATGGCTTGCCGGACATAGGTCTTGCGCAGTGTCTCATCACCGAAATAGGTGAGCGCGGTATTGCACGCCTGTGCCTTCCAATTCCAATCAGTAGGAAATTGATACGAAGCATCTAAAACAAACACAGCGGGATCTGGATAAATATCCGGGTGCAATTGCTCTCGATGAATTACGGCGAGCGGTTTATTCCAATGCGCGACGAGCGAATGCCAGACGATAAAGTCGGTATCCAGCATGACACAGGGAGCCGGGATAGATGCCAGCGCATATAGTTTTCCTGCCGCCCAAAATGTACAGGGATCAATGGTTTGCGGAATCGTATTGAGATGGGTAAAAATACCACCGTCCCAAAGCTCTGTCAAGCCAAGTGAACGGTAGTATTGTGCGCCGGTATCATCTGTAATCATGCGAATTGATCCGTTTTCCCGCCGCCACAGCAGGGCGGACAACACAGTGGTCAGTAAATCATAATCCGCCATTTCGTAGGGCCTGCCAGGGCAGCACACAGTATAGGGGCGTGTCCAGTTGGAAACAAAGGCTTGCATATCAGATTAAATCCAATCCGTAACCGCCCAGCATGGAGAGAGCGGACAGACTGCCGGATGACAGCCGAAATGAGCCGCTGGAACGCTGCGACGTTCTATAAGATGACAAATAGGAGGAGAGATAAGACGAGGAAACAAACGAGCCGGAACCACGATAAGAACCAGAGCCGGTATATTGTAGTTTCGGTGCTTCGAGCAACAGCTGCTGTGTCTGGATTTTCCACTCATAGCCGGTTTCAGATGATTCTTCATCTTCTCGAATCGCATCGGCGGCGATTTGACGGAGATCCTGCGGTGCATCAAAAATGGCATCCAAAGTATCTGTCGGTTCCTCGGCAGCAGAAGCGGCCTGTTCCGGCGCAGGTTGACTGTGCTGCTGATGCTTGGCATAGCTCGCTGCGTCCATCATAACGCCGTTCCAGTTGTACAGATCCGGATAATACGCTGTCATGGGACAAGATTCTTTGTTGATTTCTGACATGGCAGAATCCCCCTTTGTTTGTGAAATGACTACTGTTTATTATAGTAGATATTAGACAAAAGGACAAGCCTTTATTTTCTCTGAAATACTGTCAGATACGATTTCTGCACGCTTTTTGTGCGCTATATTACGAAAATAAGAGGATTTTACAACAATTTCGCTGATGATATTTTACACGGTGTTGATTTATCTTGACAAGAGCATGTGGATTTCGTATCATGAAAACAGAAGCAAAAAGTGTAACATATTGTTTAGGAGATAATAGATGGGTAGAGGAGAAATTGTAGGTACTGCGATTGCAATGCTTTTTATTTCGAGTTTATATCGCGTTTTGATGGAAGTAGTAGTAGAAGAAAATGTGGGAGAAGCTAAATTACGTGATATAAACGCTCTCTTACCTTGGAAAACATGGGCAATCGGGCGATATATGAGACCGTATATCAAGAAATATCGTTTTCAATACTATATCTTTAGAACCATTTTCGATATATCATTTTGTTTTGGAATTTTCCTGCTGATTTGCTTACTATTTCCGTTTCCTCGGGATTCTGTCTTTTGGGACGCAATTTGGCTTCTTTCCCACGGGCATTTAACATTGGCGGCTTGCGCAGTATGTAGTGCTCCTTGGGATGTATTGAAAAAATACAACCAGGAAACTCCACCGAAGCCGACATATACATTTCGTGAAGCATGTGAACGATTTCAGACGGCGCATCAAGTCTGGGACAAGATACCACCAGAAGGGCACCGCATGTTTCGCAAAAAAATTCTCAAGGAGCTTCAGAGTCGTGCAATTGATATGCAGCCACCACTTGTTAACGAGTGGCTGCGGATTGTTGGCTGGCCGGAAGAAAAACGAGAAGCTGGCGTAAAATATGCATGGGATTGCCTGTGTGAAGTGGAAGAACTTTCGACCCAAATGGGAATGCCGCGAAATATGCGGAAAGAAAGCCTGATCTTTATGCCGTATGAAGATCTGGAGCAACGCTTTGAACAGGTGATGTCCGAGTTACAACAGGCGGAGACGGAAGAGGAGCAAAACCGCTGCCGAAAAAAAGCGATTGTTGTAGCCGCTGATTTTGCCCGCCGCATGAAAGAGTTCCACCACAATAACGTAGCGGGACATCGAGACGATTCTTCTGCTATCATCGAGCAATACCAAATTTTTCAAGATATGCTAAACCGCGCGGGAGACTGCCCATTTAAGGCACAAGAGCAGGATTTGTTCGATTCTATCCAAGACATCTATGCATTTGCAGTAAAAAAGGAAGGCATGTGACAGGTAAAACCTGCCATATGCCTTCCTTTGTCTTATTTTGTGTTATTCACCATGACGTCCGTTTTTTCTGCGGGCGTGCTCACGGGCAACGCGGCGGCGATGCTCGGATACTGGCGGGCGGTTGCCACCAGACGATTTTCTGCCGTTGCGCACGTGCGTGCGGTGCTGGCTGCGGTTGTCTCGGTTTTCCGACGGCTTGCCGCGCTTAGCAGCATTTCTTGCCGCTGCCTTTGGATTTTTGTTGTCGTACAGGCGAACATCCGTCACATGGCCGCCGATTTTCTTGCCGGACAGCTTTTGAATGATGACGTTCTTGTATTTGCTCGGCACTTCCACCAAGCTGTATTCACCATAGCAATAGATTTTCTGAATCTGCTTGCCAGGAATGCGCGTTTCGGTTGCGATAGCGGAAACAATATGGTTCGGTGCCACGCGCTGATAGCGGCCGACACTGAAGCGCAGACGAACATATCCTTCCGGCGGAGGCGGGAGCGGGCTGCCGCTCTGCTTGCCATTTACCGGCTTCGGCATGGTCAGTACTGGAATGTCCATCATCTCGCGGCGCAGCAGCATTTCCATCAGACACTCAGCCAGCCATTCCGGGCTGCATCCCTCTTCGATGAGCTTTTTAATCATCGGATTGCAGGTAGAGGCTTCGCTGGTCTTTGCAATCTGACGGCGAGCCTCTGCGAGCAATTCTTCCTGCTTGCGGTCAATAATGTCCTGCGTGCACGGCAACGGCTTGTTTTCGATCTTTGCGCCGATAAAGCGGGAAATATCGCGAACCTGGAATACCTGACGGCGACCGGCAGCGAGCGTGTATGCCTTGCCGGAGCGTCCTGCACGGCCGGTTCTGCCGATGCGATGGATGTAGTACTCGTAATCCTGCGGGATGTCAAAGTTGTAAACAGCGTCAACATCATCGACGTCAATGCCGCGGGCGGCAACATCGGTTGCAATGAGGATCGGCGTGCGGCCGGAACGGAAGGTGTTCATGACAGAGGTACGCGCCTCCTGTTGCATATCACCGTGCAGCATGGAGCAATGGAATCCATGCTCTGCCAGATAGCGATTCAGTTCCTCTACCATTTTTTTCGTGTTGCAGAAGATGATCGCCAGTTTTGGCTGATGGGTGTGCAGGAGCAGACCCAGTGCATCCATTTTGCTGCCGAGCGGCACTTCGTAGTAATACTGTTCGATGGTATCCATGGTGCGCTCCGGGCCGGATTTGGTCTCAATGAGCAGCGGATCGTTCTGATACTGGTCGGTAATATCCAAGATTGCCTGCGGCATGGTCGCGGAGAACAGCAGGGTCTGATGCTCACCCGGAACATAAGCAAGAATGCTCTCAATGTCCTCACGGAAGCCCATGTTGAGCATTTCATCTGCCTCGTCCAATACAACAGCTGCCAAATGATCCAGCTTGAGCGTGTGGCGATGAATGTGATCCATCACACGGCCCGGCGTGCCGATGACGATTTCGGCACCGCGGCGCAGCTGCGGAATCTGATTTTGAATCGGCTGACCGCCGTATACCGGAACGGCGCGGATGCTGTGGGTGTATCGAGTCAGCTTGCGCACTTCGTCACAAGCCTGCATGGCAAGCTCACGGGTCGGACACAGGACGAGAACCATGGTGTCGCGGCATTCGGGATTGCGAATACAGTATTCGACAGCCGGTACGCCAAATGCCATGGTTTTACCGGTGCCGGTGTGAGAACGGCCAATAATATCTCTGCCGGACATCACGGCCGGAATGGCACGTGCCTGAATTTCCGTCGGCTGAGAAAATTCCATGTCGTGGATGGCGCGCAGGACAGGCTCAGACAGACCCATGTCCTCAAAGCGGACGCCGGTTTCTTCGGTTGTTTCTATGCTCTCTTTCAGTTCGTTAGACAAAATATTCCTCCTAGTCGGAATCAAAAAAATCAATACATAAAAAGAAAAGGCGGGAGAGAAAACCCGCCTTTTTTAAGTATATCCGCTTTTTGTCAAATAGTCAAATAGATTCTATTATTCTGTGATAGAAATGACAGATTCCATAGTTTCTACGGTTTTGCATGACATTTCTTTGGAAATTCTGCGCGAGAATCCAGTCAGTGTTTTTCCTACACCGATCTCTAATGCCGTGTGGTATCCGTCTGCAATCATCGTGTGAATCAGGTGCTTCCAGCGGACAGGGGAAATCATATGCTGCTCCAGATGTGCCGGATAATCCGTCGTGTCGAGCAGCGCGCCGGTTGTGTTGGTGTACATCGGCCGAGTCGGTGCATGGAATGTCAAGGTCTGGGCAAAGTCGCGCAGTTTTGCAGCAGCCGGAGCCATAAGAGCCGTATGGAATCCACCGGATACAGCGAGCGGCACGGCACGGCGGGCACCGGCTTCCTTGCACGATGCGGCAGCAGCTTCTACAGCTGCGCGTTCACCGGCGATGACCAACTGGCCATCGCAGTTATAGTTTACCGGCAGAACCAGACCTTCTGTCTCAGAACAAATTTTCTCAACGACATCGTCTTGTAAGCCCAAAACGGCAGCCATACAGCCATCGGTCTGGTCAGCGGCTTCCTGCATCAGCTCGCCGCGGCGGCGAACCAGACGCAGGCCATCCTCCAGAGACAGAATGCCGGAGGCTGTCAGCGCAGTGTATTCACCGAGAGAAAAACCGGCACATGCCTGTACCGTCATGCCGCGTTCCTGCAAAGCGCGCAGAGCTGCCATAGAGCAAGTAAAAATGGCAATCTGACTGTTTACTGTGCGAGACAGCTCTTCCTTTGTGCCGTTGAAACACAGTTCGGAAATAGAATGCCCGCAAATGTCGCTCGCCTGCTCGAAGATCTGACGTGCGCCTTCGCTGTTTTCGTAAATGGTCTGTCCCATGCCCGGATACTGTGCGCCCTGTCCGGGGAACAATGCAACTGCTTCCATTTTATTCAACCTCCTGTACAATAAGTGTGCTTTATTCGATGTTTTTGCCAAAAGTGATTGACAACTCGGGTGTTCTCAATTATAATAAACTCTACTAAGTTTGTCAATCTAAATATTTTATACGCTTTTCGGCCGGCATATCGGCTGGCAGGCAGAAGGGAAGTGACGGTAATCGGCACGATTTTAACAGGAACGGGCAGCTTCCTTCCGGAGACTCGTCTGACAAATCATATGCTGACGCAAATGGTTGATACGACAGACGAATGGATCGTTTCGCATACAGGCATTCACGAGCGGCGCATCGCAGTGAATCAATCGGTATTTGATATTGCGCTGCCTGCGGCACAGCGAGCGCTGGCGGATTCTGGATGTTCGCCGGAAGATATTGATCTCATTATTGCCTGCACGGTAACCCCTGACAGTTTTACACCATCGCTGAGCTGCCGGCTTCAGGCTGCGCTCGGTGCAGACCATGCTTTCGCATTTGATCTCACCGCCGCCTGCTCCGGCTTTGTTTATGCATCGGATGTGGCGGACAGCTTTTTGCGCAGCGGCAAGGCAAAACATGTGCTGATTGTCTGTGCAGAGGTCTTGAGCCAAATCATGGATTATACCGACCGCACGGTTTGCTGCTTGTTTGGTGACGGCGCCGGTGCGGCAGTCTATACGTGGAGTGACACGGAAAACAGCGGCATCCGCGCATCGTTTATGCGCTCGGAGGGCGCAAAGGGTGATGCTCTGCTTGCGCAGGCATTTACCCCGTGTGACACGCTGCACAAGCAAGGAAATCAGCAGATTGCCTTTTTGAAGATGGACGGCCACGCTGTTTTTCGCTTTACGGCAAAGGCAGTGCCCCATGCGATTGATGGCGTGCTGAAAAAAGCGGGCATTGACATGAGTCAGGTGGATTGGGTCGTTCCGCATCAGGCAAATGCACGGATTTTGGAGATGGTTTCCCGTCGATACGGTGTGCCGATGGAGAAAATCTTCAGCAATTTAGATAAGGTAGGCAACACATCGAGCGCCTCTATTCCGATCTGCCTGGATCAGATGCGGCGCGATGGCATTCTGCTGCCGGGACAAACAGCAATTTTTGTCGGTTTTGGCGGCGGTTTGACGTATGGCGCCATTTTGATTCAGATGTAGGAAGGAGAAGCGAATGCGTACAAGAATTACGGAACAACTACATATTGCGTACCCGGTATTTCAGGGTGCGATGGCATGGATTGCAGACGGCTATCTGGCTGCCTCGGTCTCCAATGCAGGCGGCCTCGGCATCATTGCAGGCGGTGCAGCACCGATTGAAGTGATTCGAGAGGAAGTCAAAAAAGCCAAGAGCATGACGGATAATCCGTTTGCGCTGAATATTATGCTGCTCAGCCCGAACGCGGACGATGTGGCACAGCTTGTCATTGACGAGAAGATTCCGGTTGTCACAACCGGTGCAGGCTCTCCGTCCAAATACATCAAGCAGTGGAAGGAAGCAGGCACAGCGGTAATTCCGGTTGTCGCTTCCGTTGCATTGGCGCGGCGCATGGAGCGTCTGGGTGTCGATGCCGTCATCGCAGAAGGTATGGAGTCCGGCGGTCACATTGGCGAGACGACGACGATGGCTTTGCTGCCGCAGGTCGTGGACGCCGTCAATATTCCGGTTATCGCGGCGGGCGGCATTGCAGACGGCCGTGGACTGGCGGCTGCTCGTGTGCTCGGCGCAGAAGGCGTGCAGTGCGGTACCGTTTTTCTGTCGGCAGAGGAGTGTCATATTTCTCAGAAATATAAAGATCTGATATTCAAGGCAGGAGATATTTCAACGGTCGTCACCGGCAAGGCGTCCGGTCATCCGGTGCGCTCGCTCAAGACGCCGCTGTCCAGACAGCTGTTAAAGATGGAAGGCCATATTGAAACACGCACGCTGGAAGAAATTGAGGCCTTGACCGCAGGATCTCTGCGCAAGGCAGTACAAGACGGTAATTTCCAAGAGGGCACCTTTATGTCCGGTCAGATTGCTGGCTTGGTCAATGAACCGTCTACTTGCCGCGATATTATTCACAACATGGTAGAAGAGGCAGAGAAGCGTCTGCGCAGCGCTTCTTCTTTGGTATAAACGGAGGAAAACAATGAGTCTTGCAATTGTTACCGGCGGCTCCCGTGGAATTGGTGCTGCTATTGTCAAGAAGTTGGCAGCAGAAGGCTATGACGTTGTCATCAACTGTGTATCCAATGTAGCGAAGGCAGAAGCAGTCGCAGAGGAATGCCGCGCACTTGGCGTGCAGGCATACCCGATGGCTTGGGATGTATCCGATTTTGATGCTTGTCAGGAAGCGGCGAAAAAAATCAAGGCAGAAATCGGTGTGCCGGATGTATTAGTCAACAATGCCGGTATTACGCGTGATGGTCTGATGATTCGCCTGGGTGCAGACAAGTGGAATGAGGTAATCCAGGCAAATCTGAACAGCGTCTTTTACATGACGAGCATCATCGGCGCACAGATGATGCGCAAAAAGACAGGAAGCATTGTCAACATCACGTCTATTTCCGGTATGCATGGCAATTTTGGTCAGGCAAACTATACGGCAGCGAAGGCTGGTGTGATTGGACTGACCAAAACCGCGGCAAAGGAATTAGGCACTCGCGGCATTCGCGTCAATGCAGTTGCACCGGGCTTTATTCAGACGGATATGACAGATACACTGTCTGAAGAGATCAAGGAAAACGCCAAGTCCCGCATTGCACTGGGACGATTCGGCAAGCCGGAAGAAATTGCAGAGGCAGTTGCATTTTTGGCATCCGATAAGGCATCGTATATCACCGGACAGGTTTTGTCCGTAGACGGCTGTACAGCACTGTGAGTGTTGGCGGTAAAACAAGGAGGAACAATATGGAACGTGTTGTCATCACCGGCATGGGTGCTGTGACACCGATTGGAAATACAGTAAAAGAATACTGGGAAGGCTTGCAGACGGGCAAAAACGGTGTAGCGCCGATTACACGATTTGATGCTTCGGGTTACAAGGCAAGCGTTGCAGCGGAAGTCAAAGATTTTGATCCATCTGCTGTCATCGAAAAGCGAGAAGCACGCCATATGGATTTGTACTGCCAGTTTGCTATGGTAGCCGCAGAGGAAGCAATGAAGCAGTCTGGTCTGACAGAAGGCAACTTTGATCCGTTTCGTGCCGGCACGCTAATGGCCTCCGGCATCGGCGGCATTATGACGCTGGGACAGGAACAGATTAAAATGGTAGACCGCGGCCCGAACCGTGTCTCTCCGTTCTGTATTCCGATGATTATCGGAAATATGGCGACGGCGCATGTTTCCATGCGTTTTGGTCTGAAGGGTTCCAGCTTTTCTCCGGTCAGCGCGTGTGCTTCCGGTACACATGCGGTCGGTGAAGGAATGCGCGCCATTCGTCATGGGTATTTGGATGTTGCAGTTGTCGGCGGCACAGAGGCAGCAATCGCTCCGATTGCCGTTGCCGGTTTCTCTAACATGCACGCATTGAGCAGCACAGAAGATCCGGAACAGGCTTGCTGCCCGTTTGATGCGCGCAGAAACGGCTTTATTATGGGCGAGGGCGCAGGCGTTCTGGTTTTGGAGAGTCTGTCTCATGCCAAGGCGCGCGGTGCAAAGATTTTGGCAGAGGTTGCCGGTTACGGCACGACCAGTGATGCCTATCATATCACCAGCCCGGATCCGACCGGTGAAGGCCCGAAGCGTGCGATGCAGATGGCCATTGAGGACGGCGGTTTGACGCCGGCCGATGTGGATTACATCAATGCACACGGTACGTCCACGCCGGTCAATGATGCGTGCGAGACCAATGCCATCAAACTGGCGTTCGGTGAACAGGCAAACTCTGTTGCGATTTCTTCTACGAAGTCTATGACCGGTCATTTGCTCGGCGCAGCCGGTGCGATTGAGGCAATTGCCTGCGCATTGGCCGTACAGGATAACAAGATTCCGCCGACAATTCATTATGAGCAGCCGGATGAAGCGTGCGATCTGAATTATGTACCGAATCAGATGGTAGAAAAAGAGGTTCGCGCAGCAATTTCAAATTCTTTGGGATTTGGCGGACATAATGCGACAATTTTGATTAAAAAATACACGGATTGAGAGGCTGTAAATGGATAAAGCTTTACAGGAATTCACATTCGAATTGATGCGTCATGCGGCGGAGCAGGGCTTGTCAAAGGTCACAGTAACCGAGGGGAACTTCTCGATTACCGTAGAAAACGCACCGGCAGAAGTTGCCGGTACAGCGCCGATGCCTTCGGCACCAGCAGCACCGGCTCCGGCACAGGAAGATACCGCACAGCCGGAAGAAACATATACTGGCACGGTTGTTTCCGCTCCGTTGGTCGGCACTTTTTATGCGGCAAATGCGCCGGAAGAACCGCCGATTGTCTCTGTCGGTGATACCGTGACCAAAGGACAGACCTTGTGTATCATTGAGGCAATGAAAACCATGAATACGATTGAAAGCCCGTGCGATGGCAAGGTGCAGAAAATTTTGGTAGAGAATGGCGACTTGGTAGAATATCATCAGCCGCTGATTGTCATTGAGTGAGGAACATTTCATGAAGCTGAATATTGAACAGATCAAGGAAATTATCCCGCACAGAGATCCTATGTTGATGGTCGATTCCATTGAGGAAATGGACGTTGAAGCGGGAACGGTAACCGGCATCAAGCATGTGACCGGTGACGAACTGTTTTTCAAGGGACATTTTCCGGGCAATCCGGTGATGCCGGGCGTATTTATTATTGAAGCGCTGGCGCAGACCGGTGCGACGGCAATTCTTTCCCGTGAAGAATTTCGCGGAAAGACCGGCTACTTTGCCTCTTGGGATAAGATTAAGTTCCGCCGCAAGGTATTGCCGGGTGACACGCTGACGCTGCATGTCAAGGTAGTCAAAGAGCGCGGCAAGATCATCGTGGCAGAAGGCGTTGCGATGGTCGGAGAAGAAAAAGCGGCACAGGGTATCTTTACCTGTGCCATCGGAGACTGAGTATGTTTACAAAGGTATTGGTTGCCAATCGCGGCGAAATTGCTGTGCGCGTCATTCGTGCCTGCCGCGATCTCGGCATTATCAGTGTTGCGGTCTATTCAGAGGCGGACAAAGAATCGCTTCATGCGCAGATTGCCGATGAAGCCTATTGCATTGGCCCTGCACAGCCGCAGGAAAGCTATCTCAATATCAATAATATCATAGAAGCAGCCTTGGGCTGTGGCGCGCAGGCCATTCATCCGGGATACGGCTTTTTGTCGGAAAATCCGGAATTTGCTCACGCCTGTGCACAGAATGGCTTGGCATTTATCGGCCCGTCTGAGCAGTCCATGCGGCTGCTCGGCGATAAAGTACAGGCGCGTGCACTGGCAAAAGAAGCTGGCGTGCCACTGGCAGAAGGCTCTGATGGCGTTGTTTGCTCGTTGGAAGAAGCGAGCGAGTGGGCACAGAAAATCGGCTATCCGGTTATGCTCAAGGCATCCGCTGGCGGCGGCGGCAAGGGCATTCGTGTCGCAGAACGTCCGGAGCAGCTGGAGGAAGCCTATCAGTCGGCATCCGGTGAAGCCATTGCCAATTTTGGCGATGGCAGATTATACATCGAAAAGTATATTGCACAGCCGCGCCATATTGAAGTGCAAATTTTGGCGGATCAAGCCGGAAACACGGTGCATCTGTATGACAGAGAGTGCTCGATTCAGCGCCGACATCAGAAGCTCATCGAAGAAGCGCCGTCTGCCTTTCTGTCTGACGGACAGCGGCAAAAGATGTGCCAGTGCGCCGTTGCTCTTGCCAAGCGAGCAGGGTATACCAGCGCGGGCACGGTAGAGTTCTTGGTAGATGACCAGCAGAATTTTTATTTCTGTGAGATGAATACACGCATTCAAGTCGAGCACGGCATTTCGGAAGAAATTACCGGTTTGGATTTGGTTGCATGGCAGCTGCGCATTGCAGCGGGCGAATCTCTGGATTTTGAACAGCGGGACGTCCCGCTGCTGGGACACGCAATTGAATGCCGCATCAATGCGGAGGATGCAGAATTCCGGCCGCGTCCGGGCACGATTGCATCCATGCATTTGGCTGGCGGCATTGGTGTGCGTGTGGATACCGCAATTTATCAAGGCTATCATATTCCGCCGTTCTATGACAGCATGATTTGTAAGCTCATGACGTTTGGCAGAGACCGCAAGCAGGCATCTGCTCGGATGAAGCGTGCGCTGTCTGAAATGCTGTTTGAAGGCATCGTGACGAATACAGACAGACAGCTGTCTGTTCTGCTGTCCGATGCATTTGAACGCGCTGATTTCAACACCAATTCGATGGAAGACGGCGTATTTGATGTATCCAATGAAGCGTAATGCAGACGGGGAGGGAATCATATGCTGATTGATTTGTTTCATAAGACGAGAGAAAGTTCTGAGCGAATCAAACATATCAAACCGAAAAAAGAGACGAGTCATTTCTGCAAGGTGTGCGGCGCGCCGTTGGATTCCGTAAAGTATGGCAAGAATCTGTATGTCTGCCCGCACTGCGGGGCACATGCCCGTTTGTTGGCATCGACACGGATTCGCCAGATTGCAGATAAGAACACATTTTCAGAGCTGTTTGGTCAGCTGCAAACGCTTGACCCACTGAAATTCGAGGGATATGCGGAAAAAATCGCCACGCTCAAGGAAAAGACCGGCATGGAAGATGCCGTTGTTACCGGCACATGTCTGATTGGAGGCATTAAGACCTGTATCGGCGTGATGGACAGCCATTTTATGATGGCATCTATGGGCAGCGTTGTCGGCGAGAAACTGACGCGATTGTTTGAATACGGCGCAGAGCACAAGCTGCCGGTGATTGTATTCACCTGTTCCGGCGGCGCGCGAATGCAGGAAGGCATGTTTTCTCTGCTCCAGATGGCAAAGGTGAGCGGTGCGGCGGCAAAGCTAGCGGAAGCCGGTCAGCTGTATATCACGGTGCTCACAGACCCGACAACCGGTGGTGTCACAGCGAGCTTTGCCATGCTGGGCGATATTATCTTGGCAGAGCCAAAGGCAACGGTTGGATTTGCCGGACGGCGTGTCATTGAGGGAACCATTGGCGAGAAGCTGCCGTCTACCTTCCAGTCCGCAGAATTCACGCTGGAACACGGCTTCTGTGATGCCATTGTCCCGCGAAAGGAACTCAAGCAGACACTGACATCGTTATTGTCTCTGCACGGCTATCCGGTAAGCAAAGGAGGTTTGAAGAATGAATCAAAAAACAATGGCTCGTCAGCTGGCAGTCATTCACGACATTGAACGACCCAACATTGACGATATTGTAAAAGAAATCTTCACCGACTTCATGGAGCTGCATGGTGATCGCCTGTATGGCGAAGATCATGCCATGTGTGCCGGCATTGCGCGGCTGAACGGCACGCCGGTCACGGTCATTGGACAGCGCAAGGGACACACGACCGAACAGAATATTGAAGCCAATTTTGGTATGGCGCATCCGGAAGGCTATCGCAAGGCACTGCGCTTGGCAAAGCAGGCGGAAAAGTTCCATCGCCCGATTATCTGCTTTGTGGATACCGCAGGTGCATTTTGCGGCGTTGGCGCAGAAGAGCGCGGACAGGGCGAAGCCATCGCACGCAACCTCTATGAGTTTATGGGACTGAAAGTGCCGGTAATCTCGGTTGTGACCGGAGAGGGCGGCAGTGGCGGCGCATTGGGCATCGCAGTTGCTAACGAGGTATATATGATGCAGAATGCCATTTATTCCGTCATTTCTCCGCGCGGCTGCGCGAGCATTCTCTGGAAGGATGCATCCCGCGAACTGGATGCGGCACAAGCGCTGCATATTACTGCGGATGATCTCTTGCAATTTGGCATGATTGAGGGTATTATTAAGGAGGGAATGACGCAGGCGGCGTACTTCAAAAATATCAAGGCAACGCTGGTGACATCGCTCAAGCGATTGTCCGCGATGTCTGAACAGGAATTACAAACACAGCGATATGAAAAATTCCGGAAAATCGGCGTTTTTTATGAAAATACATAACTGATAACTGAAAAAGGAGAACACATTATGTTTGAGAAGATTTGCGAAATGCTGGCTGACAAGTTCGACGTAGATGCAAGCACCCTGACCATGGACACCAAGATCAAGGAAGATCTGCAGGCTGACTCCCTCGACATCGTTGAGCTGATGATGGATCTGGAGGAAGAGTGCGGTGTAACGATTCCGGACGAAGAAGCTACAAAGATGGTAACCATCGGCGACCTGATGAAGTACATCGAAGAGCATAAGTAATTTGTATAAACGCAAACGAACCCCCGACACGGAAAACTGTGTCGGGGGTTCTGTGCTATTTGACTATTCTTTCGTCTGTGCCAGTTTCTTAACCAGACGTTCTAGGGCAATCAGATCTTCGTCATCGAAGTTCGCCAACATGCGGAACATGTTTTTGTGGAACTCGTTTTCGCCTGCCATGATGCGCTCGATTTGCTCATTGAGATCCTCATCGCTCGGAGAGAGGAACATCGAGCCTTCTCCGGTGGTTAACCATTGTTTGTTGACGTGAAATTCACGGCAAACATCTTGTAAAACACGCTCGGTTGGGGTTCTTAAATTGCGTTCAATCAGTGAGATTGCTGAACGTTCAAGAAATAATTTTTTGCCGAAAGCTGCCTGCGTCAGCGACTTTTCTTCTCGAATCTTTCGGATTCTATCTCCAATTGTTTCTATATACTCTGACATGCAAACACCTCCGTATGTATAAAATATATCATAAGTTCGAGACAAAGTAAATAAAAACAGGAGAAAATCTTGACTAAAGAGAATATATCTCGTATAATTGAGACATAGTAAACAATAATCCGGATATGAAAAAGGAGGATTATTATGACGCAGGAAGAACGGCAGGCTATGTATCGAGATATTATACAGGTATTCACAATGTTGCCGGAAGAAGAAAAGTCTTTTATTTCAGGGTATATTGTCGGTGCAATGGAGGCAAAACATCCGGCGGCAGACAGGGAACAGGCGGTCGCTGCGCTCAGTCATCCGGAGCTGCGGCTGGCGAATGCGATTTGCTGGGACGGAAACAATACAGATAAGATCGATGACTTCCTGAGCGACAGAGTACATGACATAGATGTGCGTGAAGAAACCTTAGACATTTACATATGGGAAGGGTCTCTTCGCTTGACGCAGGGAGACTACTTGGTAAAAGCAGAAAATGGCACCATCTGCATTGCCGAGCGCAGAATACAACCGGAGGGCGTGCGCTATCTGCTCCGCATTCCTACATAAGACGAAAAAATCCCCCGCCGGTTTTCGGCGGGGGATTACTTTATCTTCAGATCAGATTACTTGTTCTTGTTCTGAATGTACTCGTCCATAGCAGCGGCAGCCTTCTTGCCAGCGCCCATTGCCAGGATAACGGTAGCAGCGCCGGTAACAGCGTCGCCGCCTGCGAATACGCCTTCCTTGGAGGTTGCGCCAACTTCGTCAGCTACGATGCAGCCCTTGCGGTTTGCTTCCAGACCCGGAGTCGTGGTGCGGATCAGCGGGTTCGGGGAAGTACCGATTGCAACGATAACAGCATCAACATCGAGAACGTCTGTGCTGCCCTCAATCGGGATCGGACGACGACGACCGGAAGCATCCGGCTCGCCCAGCTCCATGTTCTGGATATGTACGCTCTTTACGTGGAAGTCGTCATCACCGTAGATTTCAATCGGGTTAGCCAGCAGCTTGAAGATGATGCCCTCTTCCTTTGCGTGGTGAACTTCTTCCTTACGTGCCGGAAGCTCAGCCTCGGAACGGCGGTATACGATGTATACTTCCTCAGCACCCATGCGCTTTGCACAGCGAGCAGCATCCATTGCTACGTTGCCGCCGCCAAATACAGCGACGCGCTTTGCGTGGTAAATCGGGGTGTCGGAATCTTCCTTGTATGCCTTCATCAGGTTAACACGGGTCAGGTACTCGTTTGCGGAGTAAACACCGTTGAAGCCCTCGCCCGGAATGCGCATGAAGTTCGGCAGACCAGCGCCGGAACCTACGAAGATAGCCTCGTAGCCAGCAGCAAACAGGTCGTCGATGGTCTCGGTACGGCCAACAACGAAGTTCAGCATGAACTTTACGCCCTTTGCCTTCAGGGTGTCGATTTCCTTCTGTACGATTGCCTTCGGCAGACGGAACTCCGGAATGCCGTACATCAGCACGCCGCCAGCGGTGTGCAGTACTTCAAATACGGTGACATCGTAGCCCTTTGCTACCAGATCGCCTGCGCAGGTCAGACCAGCAGGGCCTGCACCGACAACAGCAACCTTGTGACCGTTGGATTCCGGTACTTCAATCGGATCGTTAGACGGATGTGCCATTGCATAGTCAGCAGCAAAACGCTCCAGACGGCCAATGCCAACCGGCTCGCCCTTGATGCCGCGCACGCACTTGCTCTCGCACTGGCTCTCCTGCGGGCATACACGACCACAGACAGCCGGAAGGGAGCTGGTTTCCTTGATCTTTGCGTTTGCTTCGAGGAACTTGCCTTCCTTAATCAGGGAGATAAAGTCCGGGATCTGTACGTTTACCGGGCAGCCGCCAACACACGGCTTGTTCTTACAATTCAAGCAGCGGGTTGCTTCGTCCACTGCGGTAGCTTCATCATAACCAAGAGAAACTTCCAGGAAGTTCTTGTTTCTTACGTTCGGATCCTGCTCCGGGATCGGATTCTTAACTGGGGACATATTCGGCTTTGCCATCTTTACTTTACCTCCATTTTCATGAGATTGCACTGGTGCTCTCTAGCAGCCTGCTCCTGCGGCTTGTAGATAGCGGAACGGCGCATAGCCTCATCGAAGTCAACCTGATGACCGTCGAAGTCCGGGCCGTCTACACAAGCGAACTTGGTCTCGCCGCCAACAGTCAGACGGCAGCCGCCGCACATGCCGGTGCCGTCAACCATGATCGTGTTCATGGAAACGATGGTCTTGATGCCATACGGCTCGGTCGTCTTGCAGACAAACTTCATCATAATCATCGGGCCGATAGCAATGACGACGTCGTACTTGTTGCCAGCCTCAATCAGCTCCTTCAGAGCGTCGGTAACAAAGCCCTTGTGACCGTTGGAACCGTCATCGGTTACCAGCGTCAGTCTGGAACATGCGCCCTTCATCTCATCCTCGAGAATGATAGCGTCAGTGTTGCGGAAGCCTGCGATCAGATCTACGTCAACACCCATGTCGTGCAGCTTCTGTGCCTGCGGCAGTGCGATAGCACAGCCCAGACCGCCGCCGACAACAGCAGCCTTCTTGATGCCGTCGAATTCGGAAGCCTTGCCCAGCGGGCCAACAAAGTCATGCAGGCAGTCGCCCTCATTGAGCTGGCCCAGCTTCATGGTTGTTGCGCCAACTTCCTGGACAACAATCGTAATGGTACCCTTCTCGCGGTCGTAGGCAGAGATGGTCAGCGGGATACGCTCGCCATCCGCATCAACGCGGAGAATGATAAACTGACCCGGCTCAGCCTTCTTTGCAACATACGGTGCATCGATGACCAGCAGGACTACGTTTGAACTCAAACGACGCTTTTCAAGAATTTGATACATGAAAATATCCTCCTAATATCAATAAAACATTGTAATTACACAAACCAATCAATCAACAATATCTTTTTAGATAAACCAACTAATCTTATAATACAATATTTGAGGAATTTTCACAATACCTTTGGAATCTTTTTTTACGAAAATCAATAATTATGCAAAGAATTCCGAGAGGATGCAAAAGTTGCAATCAGGTAACTTGCGTGCAAATTTCTGGAAAATCCTCTCGGTTTTCGTTCTACAGCAGAGGCGGTGCACATAAGCTGAATCAACATCCTATCAGAGAGGAGGGCGAATATGGAACAGCGGCTCAAACAAGCCTGCGCCTGTCTGCTCCCGGAACGAAGGCAGGCCTTGCAGCGGCTGCCAATGGAGACACAGCTGCACTGTGAAGAACTGCGTCTGCGCGTGGAACAGCCGATGTATCTTGTCGTGGACGGAAAGGAACAACGCGCGGGAGATGCCGTTTTTCGTGAGATGGAGATTCAAAATACCTTGGAACGGGCGGCAGAGTATTCGATTCATACCTGTACGGACAGCTTGCGGCAGGGATTTTTGACCATTCGCGGCGGACATCGCATCGGCGTGTGCGGACAGACCGCCGTGCAGGACGGAAATGTGCTTTCCTTTCGCAGCATTTCCTCGCTCAACATTCGCATCGCCCGCCAGATCAAAGGAGTTGCTTCGCCGGAATTGCTGCAGCAGCTGTCCGATGGCACACATCTGCACAATGCTTTGTTCTTGTCTCCGCCCGGTTGGGGAAAGACAACGCTGCTGCGCGATATTGCCCGTCAGCTGTCCGATGCGCACGTTCGCACCGCCATTGCGGATGAGCGTTCAGAGCTGGCAGCACTGCATCACGGTGTTCCTCAATTTGATGTCGGCAGGCATACCGATGTGATAGACGGATGCCCAAAAGCGCAGGCGGCCATGATGCTGGTCAAGACGATGTCGCCACAGGTGCTTGTTTTGGATGAGATTACATCAGAAGCAGATATTTTTGCCGCAGAATGTGCGGCGCACTGTGGCACGGCGGTGCTCGCTTCGGCACATGCATGGGACTTGGAGGATTTCCAGCTTCGCCCATTGTACCAGCGATTGCAGGAACGAAAGATTTTTACCCGTGTATTTTGTATTGAACAGCGACATCAAGTGACGCGAATTGTTTAGCGAATAGAAAGGACGAACAGGAATGTTAAAAATCATGGGTGTATTGTTGGTGATTGGTTCGTTTACCGGCATTGGCATGACACAAAGACAGCACTTTCGCAGGCGGGTGATCGCGTTGGGGGATATGCTGTCTGCCTTGGATCTGATTTCCGCGGAGCTTTCGTTTCACTTGACAAGCATACCGGATATTGTGGCAAAGCTGGCGGCAGACTCCCGCAGCAGCATTTCCGAGTTGTTTCAGCCCATGCAGCAAATGATGCAGCACGACGATGGGCTGTCTATGACATTCAAATGGATGAAAGCCATGCGGGAATACGGAACCTCTGTCGGACTGAAAGAAGAGGACATCCTCATCTTGTGCGATTTGTCGGAATTTATCGGGAAATATGACGTGCAGGCACAGCTCAACAGTATTTCTTACGCCAAAACACGATTGACCAGACAGCTGGACATCGCTTCGACCGAGATGAAAAGCAAAGGAAATGTGTACCGCACCTGCTGCGTAGCGGCGGGCATTCTGCTGGTGCTGATTTTAATTTGATACATGCATATGGAAGTGGATTTAATTTTTAAAATTGCCGCAGTGGGTATTTTAGTCGCCGTGCTCAATCAGCTGCTTGTTCGTTCCGGACGAGAAGAGCAGGCGATGATGACCACACTGGCGGGACTCATTGTCGTGATGATGCTTATCGTACAGAAAATCAGTGAACTGTTTACGTTGATTCAACATGTATTTGATTTTTAAATTGGCAGCATTGGCGGTCTGCGGTGCTCTGTTTGCTGCGTTTTTGCGGCCGATTTCGCCGGTATTTGGCATTTTGACTGCCCTCGCGTGCGGGTTACTTTTGCTGTATGCGGTATTAGAGCCGATAGAACAAATTTTTGCGGTGCTGTCCGGCTTTTTGGTCGCAGCGGGAATGACAAAAAATCTGTACGTGCCGGTTATCAAGGCGGTCGGCATTGCGGTTATCGTGCATATCACGGCGCAGGTGTGCAAAGATGCGGGAGAAAGTGCGCTGGGCAGTAAATTAGAGCTGGCAGGTGTCATAGCCGCTATCGCAGTGTGCATTCCGCTCATGCGGGAAGTCTTTGCCTTGCTGGAATCCATGCTGCTGTAAGAAAAAGGAGCAGAGATATGAAACGCTTGGGAATTGCTGTACTTGTCTGTCTGTGTCTGTGCGTCGCGCAGAGACCGGCATATGCGGCGGATATGTTTTCCGACCAGCAGATACAGGGACAGGCATCCATGCGGCGTTCCTTAAATGGTGAGAGCCAAACCTTGTTGGACGGACTGTCTGACGGCAAGGATTTGACACAGACCATCTCTCAGATCCTGCGCCGGACGCAAACGCAGCAGCGGGGAGCCATTGCCGAAGCAGTTGCCGCGCTGACAGGTGCCGCTGTCGTTATGATTTTGTGCAGCTGCGCGGAGAGCTTTTCCAAAACATCGCGGATTTCTCCACTGATTTTACAGCTGGCGGGAGCGCTGGGGATGACAGCTGCCGTTTATCAAACGCTTGCCGGACTGACTAGCTTGTGCCGGGAGACGACGGAACAGATACAGATCTTCTCAAAATCCATGCTGCCGGTCATGACAACAGCAATCAGTCTGACCGGAGCACCTGCTTCTGCCGCCTTGATATACAGCGGCACGATGTTCGCGCTGGATTTCTGTATTTCTTTGATTACCGGCGTGTATATTCCTGCGGTATCTGCGTATGTTGCGATTCTTACCGTCAATACAGCAGTAGGAAATGATATGCTGACGCGATTGGCAGCGTGTATCAAATGGCTGATTGTCAGTTCCCTCAAGCTGCTGCTGACGTTATTTTTCTTTTACATCACGATTTCCGGATCGGTCAGTCATGGAATGGATGCAGGAACGGTAAAAGCGGCAAAATTTGCGCTGAATTCTTCTGTGCCGCTCGTGGGCAGTATCTTATCTGGTGCGGCAGATTCTGTTCTGGCGGGAGCTGTGATTCTTAAAAATTCTTTGGGCGTCTTTGGAATGCTGTGCATCTGTGCGATTTGTCTCGTGCCGTTTTTACGGATTGGCGTGAATTACTTGGTGTTTAAAATTGGTGCGGCTGTTCTGTCGCCGATTTGTCCCAAATCGCTCAGCGGACTTGCCGATGGCATCGCGGACAGCATGGGCATGATTTTGGGCATGTTGGGAAGCTGTTCTGCCATTTTGTTTTTTGAGCTGGTGTATTCGGTGGTGATGACGACGTGATTGACCTGCTGCGCCAGATTATTTTGAGTGTTACAGCTGCTTCTTTGTTTGGCGCAGTCGTATTGGCGATTGTGCCGGAAGGTGCGATGAAGGAGGTGCTTCGGATGGGAACCGGTTTAATTTTGATTGTATCGCTCGTTATTCCTATGCAGAAATACGCACCGCAGCGATTTCGAGATTTGTTTCCTAAAATAGAGACCGCACAGACAGAAGACAGTGCACAGCTTTTTCAGCAAGAGATGATTCGAGAAATTGAAGCGGAGACCGCCGACTATGTGGAGCAGCTCGCGCAGCAAAGCGGCATTTCGTGTCAGGCACAGGTATCCGCACAGATTCAGACGAACAACCAAGTTGTAATTACGCAGATTTCCTTAAAACAAAAAGGAAATGCAGATTTGTCGCAGCTTCGGCAGACACTTGCCCAACAGCTTGGTATATCGGCTGATTGCATCTTCATACAATGAAACAGGAAGCGCAAGCGTGGCAGATGTGGGCTTCACGCATGTTAGGACGGTATAAATACTTTTTGCTCGTGATTCTGGTCGGTGTCTTATTGCTATTGACTTCCGGTATGCAGCCTGCATCGAATGCACAAGAGCAAGGAACGGAACGTACAGACAGTGAATTTGATTTACAGGCGTTTCAACAGTCTGTAGCGGATAGCCTGTCGCAGATTGACGGAGCAGGACGTGTTACCGTCCTGCTGTCACTGGAAACCGGAGAAGAATCCGTCTATGCGGCGGATGTCAGCAAATCAAGTCAGACGACCGACAACAACAGCAACGAATCGTATGAGAGCACAACGTCTATTTTGTCGGATGGGAGCTATGGAGAAGCACCGATTTTAATTAAGAGCAAGTATCCGACATTTCGCGGCGCGATAATTTTATGTGAAGGGGCGGACGATGACGCCGTTCGTTTGCAAATTGTTCATGCGGTTTCTGCTCTGTGTGGGATTTCCAGCGATTGCATATCTGTATCAAAACTGAGTCAATAGGAGGGAAGAACATGGTATCCTTAAAGAGACGCGGTGCTGTATACGGCGTGATTGGTCTCATGCTGTGTGTTGCAGTCTATTTAAATTGGAGCTATTTTCAGTCGCCGGATACATTGACCATTGCCGACCAGGCGGCAGCAGAGGCAACCGGCAGTATTTACGGTGCGGTAACGGCGGTAGATCATACGGAAACGGCTGATTCGGAAGAAAAGAAAAACAAGGAAAAGACTGCTGAATCAGCAGATACAAAGCAGACGGATTATTTTGCACAGGCGCGGTTGTCTCGAGAAACTGCACGTGATGAAGCACTCACGATGCTGCGAGAAACCGTTTCCAGTGACAGTGCATCGGAAGACGCCAAAAAGCAAGCGAGCGAGAAGATTACACAGATTGCAGGGAATACCGTAAAAGAAGAACGGTTAGAAAGCCAGCTGAAATCCAAGGGCTATGCAGATGCGGTCGTCTATATTTCGGATGAGACGATCAGCGTAATTGTTTCCTCGCCAAAGGGCGGCTTAAATGCGTCTTCCACAGCGGCAATTTCGGATATGGTGCTGTCTGAAACTGGCGCGCAGGCATCTATGCTCCGCGTCAGCGAAGCGAAATAATCCGGCTTTTTTCAATTTTTTGTTTTCAAATGCCCAACCATATGGTATAATCACATCGTAAGGAGTGTGATACCTATGGCAGACGGTAAGGAATACTGGACTTCCGGCAGCGAACAGGACAGCGTTCGCATTTCTGAGGACGTTATCGCGTCAATTGCAGCAATTGCGGCATCCGAGACAGAGGGCGTAGGCAACCTCTATTCCGGCATTGGCACTAATGTTGCAGAGTTTTTGGGTAAGAAAAGCCTGGCAAAGGGCGTAAAGGTCGTGTTCCATGGCGATCTGGTCGAGGTCGAGGTGAGTATGCTCGCACAGTACGGCTACGACATTTGCGAAGTGAGCAAGAAGGTACAGGAGGCAGTTCGCTCTTCGATTCTGTCCATGACCGGTATGCGTACTTCGGCAGTCAACATCAACGTGGGCGGTGTGTCTTTTGAGACGCCGACAGCCGTATCGACTGAGGTTCAGTGACCAAAGCACAGTAAAATAAACCCTGACCAATGCCGGTCGAGGGTTTATTTTTTTGCAGACTTGTTGTATAATATATTTTAAATCATAAAATGGCTAGTTTTATCTAAAATACGGAGGTATCCCTGTGGGAAGAAAAGAAGCAAGAGAAATTGCACTGCATCTGATTTTTGAATTGAGCTTTAAGCAGTTTGACGACGCGGAACTCGTTTCTGACCGTCTGGAACAAGAGGTTATGGAATCGCTGGCGGGTGACGTCGCACTGTATGCGGGCGAGCTGCCGGAGGAGCAGAAGACATATATTCGCAATACCGTTCTCGGCGTCTGCGCACACAAGGCAGAGCTGGACGCGGTAGTAGAAGCACATTCTACCAACTGGAAGACCAATCGTTTGACACACATGACGATGTCTCTGCTGCGTCTGGCGCTGTACGAAATGCAGTATGCAGAAGACGTTCCGGTAGGCACTGCAATTGACGAGGCTGTTGCACTCGCAAAGAAATATGAATCCAAGGAAGCATCTGCTTTTGTCAACGGCGTTCTCGGCGCAGTGGCACGTGAAAAGGCGGAATAATGTCTTGCTTTTTCGGAATTGATACATCCAACTATCGCACATCGGCGGCGCTGTTTGACAGCGAGACAAAAGAATGGAACAATTCCGGCAGATTGCTGGAAGTGCCGGAAGGGCGCATTGGTCTGAGACAGAGCGATGCGCTGTTTCAGCATGTGCTGCATTTGCCGGAGCGCATAGATGCGCTGGAAGCAGGCTTTGGTCAAGGTATTCGAGCGATTGCTGCGAGCACACGCCCCAGAGCAGTAGAGGGATCTTATATGCCGTGTTTTCTGGCGGGAGCCGGTCAGGCGCGCAGCATGGCACATGCGCTAGACGTACCGTTTTACGAGGTTTCTCATCAGCAGGGACATTTGGCGGCAGCTGCCCTCTCGGCCGGTGTGCTGGAATTGCTGCATCAGCCGTTTTTGGCGTGGCATTTGTCCGGCGGTACAACCGAGCTGCTGCGTGTAAAACCGGAAGGCAAGCTGTTTAACGCGGAGATTATCGGCGGTACAGAGGATTTGGCGGCAGGTCAGCTCATCGACCGTGCCGGGCGGCTGTTGGATTTGCCATTCCCATCCGGTGCACAGCTGGAAGAGTTGGCAAATCAATGCGAAGAGCCGGAAAAGCCGTTCCGACCAAAAGTAGTAGATTTTCGGTTTTCGCTGTCCGGTGCGCAGAATAAAATTGAACAATTGCATCAAAAAGGCGCAGATGCGCCGACTGTCGCGCGATATGCGATTGACGTCGTGTCCCATGCCGTCATCAAAGCGACAGAACAAGCCGTGCAGGAGACCGGTTTGCCGGTTTTGTGTGCAGGCGGCGTCATGTCGAATCGGCTGCTGCAAAAGCGGATGCGCCGGAAATTTGAGGCAAAATTTGCAGAGCCGGTATTGTCCGGAGACAACGCTGTGGGCGTAGCGGTTTTGGCGGCGATATTGAGCGGAGAAATATGATGAGACGGCAAAATGCAAATGTCTACACGGTAACACAGGTCAATCATGCGATTAAGCTGCTCTTAGAAGAGCAGGAAGCATTTAGCAACCTGTATATCCAAGGCGAACTTTCCAATTATAAAAAATATCCGTCCGGGCATCATTATTTCACTCTCAAAGATGTAGACGGTGTGCTTTCGGCAGTGATGTTTCGCTCGGATGCTGCGCGCCTGCGCTTTCAGCCGGAAAATGGCATGAAGGTCATCGCAAGAGGACGCATTGGTGTGTATCCGCAGCGTGGACAGTACCAGATGTATGTGGCGGACATGATGCCGGACGGTATCGGCGCATTGACGATTGCTTTTGAACAGCTCAAACAGAAGTTGTATCAGGAAGGGTTGTTTGATGAAGCGCATAAACAGCCCATTCCACGCCTGCCGGAACGGATTGCCGTGGTGACATCGCCGACGGGAGCCGCTGTGCGCGATATTTTGCGTATTTTAAAGCGGCGGTATCCGATTGCGCAGGTTGTGATTTACCCCGTGCTTGTACAGGGAAAAGAAGCTGCCGGACAGATTGCCTCTGCGATCGAAGCGGTCAATCGAAGAGATGATGTAGATGTCATGATTGTTGGGCGCGGCGGCGGTTCGCTGGAAGATTTGTGGGCATTCAATGAAGAAATCGTTGCAAGAGCAATTTATGCATCGAAAATTCCAGTCATTTCGGCCGTCGGACATGAGCCGGACATCACGATTTCGGATTTTGTTGCGGATGCCAGAGCATCTACGCCGTCGAATGCGGCGGAAATCGTTGCGGCGGACAGCTTAACGATCCGAAACTTTTTGTACAGTGCAGACAATGCGTTGCGCGGAGATATACAGGAAACCCTGCACGCGTGTCGGCTCAGACTGGAGGCATTGGACAAACGCCGAAAGCTGTGCACGCCAAAAGGATATATTCAGGACAAGCGGTATCGGCTGGAGCATGTATCCAGTCAGATGGCTGCTGCTATGCAGCGTATTCTCGCCGCTGATCGGCAGCGATTTGTGGAACAGGCGGCATATCTGGATGCTTATAGTCCGCTGAAAGTCTTGTCACGCGGCTACGCTGTTGTAACCAAGGATAACGCTGTGGTCTCCAGCAGTGCCAAGCTGCGCAAAGAAGATGAAATTTTGGTGCGTTTTGCCAAAGGCGGCGCGGTGTGCACGGTCAAGCAGGTAAAACGCAAGCTATGAGGATACGACCATGGAACATTTGACATTTGAACAAGCTATGCAGCGCTTAGAGGAGGTTGTATCTCTTCTGGAAGACGGAAAAGCTCCGCTTGATGAGAGTATGGCGCTGTTCGAAGAAGGTACCAAGCTGTCTGCGTATTTATCGAAGCTGTTAGACACAGCGGAGCAGAAGGTAACGATGGTGACGGTACAGGACGGAACAGAAACGGAAGTTCCGTTTGACACGCAGGAAGGGGAATGACAGATGACGTTACAGGAGCGGCTTGCTGCCTACAGCAAGCGAGTAGAAGATCGTTTGATGACGTATATCCAGCCGAGCGAGGATAAGGGACAGGCGGTTATTTTTGAAGCGTGCCGCTATTCTGCTATGGCAGGCGGTAAGCGCCTGCGTCCAGGACTGGTGTTGGAATTCTGCCGCGTCTGCGGCGGCGATTTGGAAGCGGCACTTCCGTTTGCCTGCGCACTGGAAATGATTCACACGTATTCTCTGATTCATGACGATTTGCCGTGTATGGATAACGATGATTTTCGCCGCGGCAAGCCGACCAATCACAAGGTTTATGGCGAAGCGACAGCGGTTCTTGCAGGCGATGGACTGCTCAATTTAGCGTTTGAAACAGCGTCTGATCCAGCGAATACCAAATGGGTATCTGCGGAGACGCAGGTCAAGGCGATTCGCATTCTGTCGCGTGCTTCTGGCATGGACGGCATGATCGGCGGTCAGATTTTGGATATGCAGGCAGAGGAAACACAGATTTCCCTAGAACAGCTCAAGACCTTGCAGGAGCTGAAGACGGGCGCGCTCATCAGCGCGGCGGCACAGCTCGGCTGCCTAATTGGCGGAGCAACGGAGCAGCAAACACAGGCTGCCTGCGAGTACGCGGCGTGCATCGGTTTGGCATTTCAGATTCAGGATGATATTTTAGACATTGAAGGCGATGCAGAGACCTTTGGCAAGCCGATCGGCTCGGATGCAGAAAACGGCAAAAGCACGTATCCATCTCTGTTGGGCTTGGAACGCTGCCATGCGCTCGTGCATGAGCTGTCGCAGCAGGCAGTGGACGCGCTGGTGCCGTTCGCCGATGCCGGTATTTTGCCTGAGTTAGCGTACTCTTTGGCAGACAGAAATCATTAAATACACGAAAAAGTGAAATTCTTGTTAATAAATTGCCATATCCCTTGCAAAAAGAAAACAAGGTATGGTAAAGTAATACGCGGTGGCGCAGTATTCTAGTCAGCCGCTTCGACTCATAAGACGGGCCTAAAAATCCGTAGAAAGGCACATCGATGAAGTCCCTGGTGTTTGCTTCTTACGCCCAGTTTGGGGTGGATGCTGGGGGTTAAGGTTTTAGGATGCTTCCCAATGGCATGGGAATATAGTTCCTATTTCCGTGGAGACCGTTTGCTGTAGAGAACCTATACACCTTCGGGTTGATGGATTCTTTACGGAATCGGAATAAACCTGCAATGCGGTGCGAATGCAGCTTTGACTGCAAAGACGCTGTGTGCAGTGTAGCCTGCCTTGCGTGAGTCTGGGGGATCGGGTGTCCGCAGATGCGTGGTCATGGCCATGATCGTCTCCTGTATTGACCCGTGAAACCTACCTTGCAAAAGAGGCTAAGAATCGGAGTGACTGTCGCGGAAATCGCCTAGACTGTCGTAATTGGGCAGGCAGAGGATTGCAGTACGGACTAAGTGGCAATTCGGTCCCGGAATCGGTAACGACCCGGCAGAGACCATAATGGGAAACCGCCAACTGGCAACGGTTGGTCGTCTCTGGGGAAATCCAACCGAACCTCAAGCCGTAAGATTTACTCTGCCTGCTGCCACCCTTGTTGTATAAACATACAAAAGCGCCTTGTTGCCAGAAGTGAAACATTACTGGTAATGCGGCGCTTTTTTCGCGCCTTTTTGGCATAGATTCAGAAAGAAATCCAAATCGCTTGACATACTATACAATTCATCTTAAAATATTTAGAAGAGAATAAATACAAACATCGTGAATATGGAGGGCAGATCACTTGGACAGTGACACAGGTAAACCGAAAAAGAAAACAAAGCAGAAACAGAGCGGCAATCCCGTCAACGTGCGATGGATCGCAACGATTAGCATTACCAGCTTTATTTTGTCTGTATTGATGTCGTACACATCGAAGCGGGCACTGGAGAGCGTAGGGAACATCATTGCGTTTGTCATTCTGTTCGCGTTTATTGCACTCGGCATCCTTTTTGATATTATTGGTGTTGCATCAACGGTTGCAACGGAAAAGCGATTCCATTCTATGGCGGCGCGGCGCGTCAAGGGCGCGAAGCAAGCAATTTGGATTGCGAGAAATGCGGAAAAGGTCGGCAGCTTCTGTAATGATGTTGTCGGAGATATTTCCGGCATTATTTCCGGTGCGACAAGTGCTGTCATTATTACACGGCTGACGCAGGATGGAACAGATATGCGTTCTGTGATTCTATCGCTGATTATCACAGGCTGTGTGTCTTCTCTGACGATTGGCGGCAAGGCGATTGGCAAGACATTTGCGATTTCTCACAGTGAAGATATTGTCTTTCTTACCGGTCGCGTTTTATCAATTTTGCCGTGGAAAAAATAAACAGATGCCGCTGATTTCAGCGGCATCTTGTTGGAATTTGGGGTTAAGAGATGGAAAAGCAGAAAGAGACGATGCGATATGGTCTTTTGGATCGAGACGATTTACCCTCGATGCTGGGATCGCTGACAAAAGAACAATTGGATGAACTTTGCGGAGAAATTCGGCAGTTTTTGCTGGATCATGTTTCTCAGACCGGCGGACATCTGGCGTCTAACCTCGGCGCAGTGGAATTGACGGTAGCCCTGCATCGCTGTTTTGACACGTCACGAGATCGCCTGATTTTTGACGTGGGTCATCAGTGCTATACACATAAAATCCTGACGGGACGAAAGGATCAATTCGGTGAGCTGCGCCAACTTGGCGGCATTTCCGGATTTTTGAAGCCGTCTGAATCGGTACATGATGCTTGTATTACCGGCCATGCATCCTGCTCCATTTCTGTTGCGCAGGGTATGGCACACGCCCGCACGCTGTTGGGTAAAGACTATTCGGTTGTCGCAGTCATCGGTGACGGCGCGTTGACCGGCGGTATGGCGTATGAAGCACTCAATTCTGCCGGAGCAAGCAAGGAACCGTTAATCGTTGTGCTCAACGACAACAACATGTCGATTGATAAAAATGTCGGTGCGATGAGCCGCCATTTACAGCATCTGCGCGTACAGCCGGAGTACATCCGTATGAAGCAGGATGTCAAGCAGGTATTGGATCGTTCCCGCGTAGGAGAACGGGCGGCAAATTGGATTTCTCGTTCCAAGCGAGCGGTGAAGTCTATGGTTTTACAATGCTCTATGTTTGAGCAGATGGGCTTTACCTATTTGGGACCGGTAGACGGTCACAATGTCCTCGCAGTCTGTGACTTGCTGCAAATCGCAAAGGATATGAAAAAGCCGGTGCTGATTCATGTCAAAACACAGAAGGGCAAGGGTTACAGTTACGCGGAGCAGCACCCGAATAAATATCACGGTGTTTCTAAGTTTAATATCGGAACCGGTCAGCCGCTCAAAAAATCTGCGACCAATTTTTCGACAGAATTTGGCAAAGAATTGGTGCGTTTGGCAAAGACGGACACAAAGATCTGTGCCATTACCGCAGCTATGCCGTCCGGCACGGGCTTGGGCAGCTTTTCTCAGCTGTATCCGCAGCGATTTTTTGATGTTGGCATTGCAGAAGAACACGCGGTCGCCATGACAGCAGGCATGGCAAAACAGGGGCTTCGACCGATTTGTGCGCTGTATTCTACTTTTTTGCAGCGCGCGTATGACCAGCTCATTCATGATGTGGCGATTGATCGCGTGCCGATTATTCTGGGCATTGACCGCGCAGGCATCGTCGGAGAAGACGGCGCGACACATAACGGCGTATTTGATGTGGGATTTCTGCGTCAGATTCCGAATATGACGCTGCTTGCACCGTCAAGCTATGCGGAACTGCGCGGCATGCTGCGAGCAGCTATTGCGCACACGGAAGGACCGATTGCCCTGCGCTATCCGCGCGGAGGAGAGGGCGCATATCAAGAAGACCATTGGCAGAGTCAGAGTGCAGTCTGTCTGCGCGAGGGTGCAGATATGGTGCTGGTATCATACGGTATCATGATAAATGAAGCACTGCAGGCGGCAGACAAGCTGCAAGAACATGGCATTCACGCGGCAGTGTATAAAATCAATATCTTGACAGCGGATTTTTCTGAAGAGTTGCTGCGGGATATACAGACCTGCGGGCGCATTGCGGTGATAGAAGACGTGGTGCACGCAGGAGGAATCGGTCAGGCTTTGACAGAGCAGCTGACATTGAGACAGATACAGACGAAGTGGATTCGTCTGTTCAATACCGACAGCAGCTTTGCTCCGCAGGGTGCTGTGCGGCAGATTTACGAATATTACCATTTAGACGGCAATTCAGTTGCCAAGACCTGTTTGGAGGCTATACAGCATGAAAAAGAAGAGACTGGATGTTCTTCTATTTGAAAAAGGCATGGTACCGTCCCGGGAGCGCGCCAAGGCGATTATCATGAGCGGCATTGTCTATGTAAACAACCAGAAAGTGGACAAAGCTGGCATGAGCATTCCGGAAGATGCGGAAATCGAAATCCGCGGAAAGACTAACTCGTTTGTCAGCCGCGGCGGATTGAAAATCGAAAAGGCACTCAATTATTTTCAGATTGATCCGAAGGATCTGTGCGTGATGGACATCGGTGCATCGACAGGCGGCTTTACCGACTGTCTGCTGACGCGCGGCGCACGCAAAGTTTATTCGATTGACGTCGGATATGGTCAGCTCGCATGGAAACTGCGGCAGGATCCGCGCGTGGTTTGCATGGAACGAACCAATATTCGCAAGGTAACGCCGGATATGCTGGATGATGTTCCGGACTTTGCGGTTATTGATGTGTCCTTTATCTCACTCAAGCTGGTGCTTCCGGTAGTTGCGCAGCTGTTAAGCGAGCACGGACGCATTGCGTGCTTGATTAAGCCGCAGTTTGAAGCCGGAAAGGGCAAGGTTGGCAAAAAAGGCGTGGTACGTGAGCCGGAGATTCATCTGGATGTACTTAATGCCTTTGTCGAAAATGCACACGAAGCCGGTTTCCATATTTATAACCTGACCTTCTCGCCAATCAAGGGACCGGAAGGCAATATCGAATTCTTAGGATATATCGGAAAAGATGGAGAAGATGCCGACATTGACACAGCGGCCTTGGTAGAAGAGGCACATGGAGCATTAGACAAACATGACGAATGAACGCTTACAGCATCCGATTAAAAAAGTCATGATCTGGCCCAATACCGGAAAAGAAGGTATGGGTCTGGCGGTTCGGCAGGCAGCGGATGTCATTCGAGAATTTGGTGCAGAAGTCATTTTGGCAGAACGTGCCCTGGAAATCGGCATTGATACCGATGGATTTCTCGTGCATACGCTGCAAAAAGCCATGATTGAAGCGGATTTCATTGTGGTGCTCGGCGGAGACGGTACGATTCTTTCCATGGCACAACATGCGGCTCCGTATCATGTGCCGATTTTCGGCGTCAATATGGGACATGTTGGATTTATGACCGAGGTGGAGTTTCCGGAATTTCGCATGATTCAGCGCATCTTCGAGGGCAATTATACCATTGACGACCGCATGATGCTGGATGTTGATGTCACGCGCGGGGATCAGCTGGTATATCGCTCAATGGCACTCAACGAAGCGATTGTCAAAACCGGTTCGATTTTCCGTATCAGCTTGTTGGATATTTTTTGCGATAATCAGGCGGTTTGTTCTCTGCATGGCGACGGCGTCATTGTTGCGACACCGACGGGCAGTACGGCGTATTCGCTGGCAGCAGGAGGGCCGATTATTGAGCCGTCAGCAGAAAACATCTCGGTGGTACCGATTTGTCCGCATGAAGTGAATGCGAAATCGTATATCTATTCTCCGCATCGAGAAATCAGCATTGAGCCGCGATTTTTTAACGATGCAACGATTTTTGTGTCCTGCGATGGACGCAGAGGCTTTGAACTGATGGACGGTGACCGCGTATCCATTCGCAAGGCTCCGTTTTGCACGCAGCTGCTTCGCGTCAAGGGAAATAGCTTCTATTCGCTGTTAAATGAAAAGCTGACCATTCGGCGCGTATAAAAGGTGAATCATCATGAAATTTCAACGCCAAGCAAAAATTCTGGAGCTCATTGAAACCAATGAGATTGAGACACAGGAAGAGCTGTCTTCGCGCCTGCGTCTGTTGGGCTATGAGACAACACAGGCGACAGTTTCTCGAGACATCAAAGAACTTCGTTTGATTAAAATTCTTTCTCCGTCAGGAAAATATCGCTACGCGACATCGACACAGGAAGCGGAAAACAGCTATGCGAGCCGCTTGCAGAACATTTTCCGAGAATGTGTGACCAGTGTGGCTGCCGCACAAAATATTGTTGTGATTAAGACGTTTCCGGCATTGGCGCCTGCAGCTGCCAATGCCATTGACGCCATGCGGCTGCCTAACGCGTTAGGATCGATCAGCGGCGACGATACGGTGTTCATTGCGATGAAAGACAACGAAAGTGCCGTAGAATTTTGCGAAGCAACCAAGAAAAACTTGAAATAAAAGAGGTGCCGATATGCTGAGCCTGCTTCACATTGAGAATATTGCAATCATTGAACAGGCGGATATTGTCTTGCAGCCGGGATTTACTGTGTTGACGGGTGAGACAGGCGCCGGAAAATCTATCATTATCGATTCAATTGGTGCGATTTTGGGACAGCGCACCAGCCGCGAGCTCATTCGCAACGGCGCAAAAAAAGGCTTTGTCAGTGCGGTATTTGAAGATATTCCGCCGGCCTTGAAACACCAGCTGGAAGAATTGGGACTGGATACCGAAGAGGACGGAACCGTCCGCATTCAGCGCGAACTATCCGCAGAAGGACGCAGCGTGTGCCGTGTCAATATGCGCCCTGTGTCTGCTTCTGTGCTCAAGACGCTGAGTCCGTATCTAATTAACATTCATGGACAGCACGATGGACAAAAGCTGATGCAGGAAGAATATCACATTGACTTTCTGGACAGCTTTTTTGAGGCGGAACCATTGCTGGAGCAGTTTCGGCCAATGTACGCCAAGCTGCATACGCTGCGCAGCAAAATCCGCGAGCTGGAAAAGAGCGGACAGCAGCGCGAGCAGCGCATTGACATGCTGCGATACCAGATGGATGAAATTGCGGCGGCAGAGCTAAAGGCAGGAGAAGAAGAGAACTTAACGGAACGGCGACAGTTTTTTGAAAATGCCGGACAATTGGCATATTCCCTGCAGACGGCGAGCAAGCTGCTCTCCGGCAACGAAGAAGACGAAGGCGCGATGGACTTGCTGTCCCGCGCGGCGGATGAACTGACAGATGTAGCGACGCTGTCTCAAGATCTGAACAATTTGTCACAGAAAGCGGAGGAAATTCGGTATCAAGTAGAGGATTTGGCGGCATCGGTTGCGATGCTCGCGGCAGATGTTGATTTTTCGCCGCAGGAGCGCGATGCGGTCGAAGAGCGCTTGGATACCATTTACCGCCTGCGCCGCAAGTATGGCGCGACGGTAGAAGAAGTGCTTGCGTACTATGACAAGGCGTCCAAAGAGCTGGGAGAGCTGGAAAATGCAGACGACCGCAAGGATGAAATGATGGAAGAATACCATCAGACCCTGACAAAAGCGCGGGAAATTGCCGGTGAGCTCTCCAAACGCCGCCGCCAAGCGGCAGAATTGTTAGAAGCAAAGATTGTCGAGCAGCTGAAGGATTTGGATATGCCAAAAGTGCGTATCAGCATTCAGGTGTCCAGCCGGACCAAGCTCAATCCGCACGGCATGGACGAGGTTCGTTTCCTCATTTCGACCAATCCGGGCGAACCGGTTAAGCCGTTGTCTAAGATTGCATCGGGCGGCGAGCTGTCCCGCATTATGCTTGCAATAAAAAATGTCTTGACGCAGACGGAAGATGTGGGTACACTTATTTTTGATGAGATTGATACCGGTGTCAGCGGCAGAGCAGCGCAGAAGATCGCGCTCAAGCTGGGCGAAATCTCGCGCAGAAAGCAGACGCTGTGCGTCACGCATTTGCCGCAGCTGGCAGCGATGGGCGATCATCATTTGCTGATAAAAAAATCACTGTCAGAAGAATATACATTTACGGATGTATTCAGTCTCAATGAAGAAGAACGTGTGGGTGAGCTGGCGCGAATGCTGTCCGGAGACGCTATTACCGAGCTTTCCATGCAAAATGCTGCCGAACTCTTAGAGCGAGCAGCGGCAAACAAGAAAAAGTAACCGGATCATCGGTTTGCTTATAAACAAACAGAAAGGGTTTCAAAACGATGTCACAAGTTTACGAAGAACTTCAGGCACGTGGCTTAATTGCCCAGTGCACAAACGAGGAAAAGGTCCGCGATCTGCTGGATAACCATCAGACGGCATTCTATATTGGTTTTGACGCAACAGCTGATTCGCTGCATGTCGGCCACTTCCTGCAGCTGGTTGTTATGTCCCGCTTGCAGAAGGCTGGCCATCATCCGATTGCCCTCATCGGCGGCGGTACAACCATGATTGGCGACCCGACTGGCAAGACGGACATGCGCAAGATGCTGACCAAGGAGCAGATCGACCACAACGCAGAGTGCTTCCGCAAGCAGATGCGCAGACTGGTTGATTTTGACGACGGCAAGGCAACCATGCTCAACAATGCAGATTGGATTCTGAAGTTCAATTACATGGACTTCCTGCGCGAGGTAGGCGTTCATTTCTCTGTCAATCGTATGCTGACAGCTGAGTGCTTCAAGACGCGTCTGGAAAAGGGCCTGAGCTTTATCGAGTTCAACTACATGCTGCTGCAGAGCTATGACTTCCTGCACCTGTACCGCACCAAGGGTTGCCATTTGGAGCTGGGCGGCGATGACCAGTGGTCCAACATCATCAACGGTGCTGACCTGATTCGTCGTGTGGAAGGTAAGGACGATGCGTATGGCCTGACCTTCACGCTGCTGACCACCTCGGAAGGCAAGAAGATGGGCAAGACCGAGAAGGGCGCAGTATGGCTCGATCCGGAAAAGACCTCTCCGTATGAGTTCTTCCAGTACTGGAGAAACATCAATGATGCGGATGTAATCCGTGTCATGAAGATGCTGACCTTTATGTCTCTGGAAGAAATTGCAGAGTATGAGAAGCTGGAAGGCGCTGACCTGAATAAGGCTAAGGAGCGTCTGGCATACGAAATCACTGCCATGGTTCACGGCAAAGAAGAAGCAGAGAAGGCAATGAACGCCGCAAAGGCTGCATTCTCCGGTGGCGCTTCTGCTGATATGCCGACTACCGCTCTTACCGCAGAGGATCTGACCGACGGTAAAATCGGTGCCATGGATCTGCTGGTAAAGACCGGCTTAGTGAAGTCTAAGAGCGAAGCTCGCCGCACCATTCAGCAGGGCGGTTTGACCATCAATGACGAGAAGGTCACCGATGTTTACGCTGAATACGGCGCAGATGCATTTGCCGGAGAGGGCATGATTATCCGCAAGGGTAAGAAATCCTTCCGCAAGGTAACGCTGTAATATTGAAAAATAAGATGCCGCTCTTCCGAAAACAGGATGGGCGGCATTCTTATGAATTTGTTTACAGAATTATAGTTGAAACGATGGGATAGAACTGATATAATTGACCGAAAATCTAGATCTTCGCGATTTTTCTTTCCCTTTTTGCATGGGCTATGATATAATAAATCATTGAGAATAAATACTTGGACAAAAATCCGCTCCAAAAAGGAGGAAGAGTGTGTGAATAAGGTTTCCATTCTTGGCGTCAAATTCGATGCCATCACAAAACAAGAAGCTGTACAGCGGGCAATGGATGTGATTCGACAGGGAAAAAAAGGCTATGTCGTCACACCGAACTCAGAGATCGTGTACATGGCACGCAGCAATCCGCAGCTGAAAAAGCTGCTCAATGCAGCGACGCTGGTTTTGCCGGACGGCATTGGCGTGGTACATGCAGCAAAGATTTTGAACAAGCCGCTGACAGAAAAAGTAGCTGGTATTGAATTTGCCGCTGATTTGATTGCCGAAATGGAAAAAGAAGGCAGAAGCCTATTTCTGTTTGGTGCCAAGCCGGGCGTTGCACAAAAAGCAGCAGAAAATTTGAAGAAAAAGCACCCGAATCTGATTATCAACGGTTGCCGAGACGGATATTTTAAGAGTGAAGAAGAAGCGATTCGGGATATTAACTCTGTCGGTCATTCGGATGTCATTTTGGTTTGCTTAGGTGCGCCGAAACAGGAAATTTTTATGCATACCTATCTCGATGAGCTGAACGGCACGCTGTTATGCGGTCTGGGCGGCTCGCTTGATGTCTATGCGGGCGTCGTCGAGCGCGCGCCGGATTTCTATGTCGAGCACGGTTTGGAGTGGTTCTATCGCTTAAAGAAGGAGCCATGGCGCGCTAAGCGCATGGCAGCTCTGCCGAAGTTCCTTCTCACGGTCATCGGCGCGAAGATCACCGGAAAAGAAAACTAAGAAATAAGGAAGTTTACAATATGAATGTGAAACTGATTGCCTATACACCATCGCCGGAACAACTGATTTCTGCCGCTGCGAAAACCTGCTATTCCGCGGCGACCGTAGACACATTGCTCGACGGTTTGGATGAGGAGACAACCAAATCCTATTTGACCATGCTCACAGACATCGGGCATGAAAGCCCGATTGAACACGCTTCATTTACCTTCGCTATTGAAGGCGTCTCGCGTTCTCTGCTGGCACAGATTACGCGCCATCGCATGGCATCGTTCAGCGTGCAGTCGCAGCGATATGTCAAGGAAAATGCATTTGAATTTGTCGTACCGCACGAGATTGAGGCCGTTCCGGAAGCAAAGGAGGCCTTTCTTCAGGCAATGGCGGATGACCAGAAGATGTATGAAAATCTGACGGCGATTCTGCAAAAAAAGCATATGCAGACGTTTTTAGACGAGGGCTGCACGGAAAATGAAGCGCGCCGCAAGGCGGAGAAAAAGGCAATTGAGGATGCACGCTATGTGCTGCCAAATGCCTGTGCAACCAAAATGGTGATGACCGCGAATGCTCGCTCGTTACATAATTTCTTCCGTCTGCGCTGCTGCAATCGTGCCCAGTGGGAAATTCGAGAACTGGCAGAGGAGATGTATAAGCAGGTCTGTGCGATTGCGCCGACCCTGTTCCGCAAGGCAGGTCCTGCCTGCACCTGTGGTGCCTGTTCGGAGGGCAAGATGACTTGCGGCAAAGCGGCAGAAGTTCGCGCAAAGTATGAAGCGATTCGACAGGAGTGTGCCAAATGAGCGGAAAACTGCTGGTTTTAGAAGGAACTGATGCATCGGGAAAGTCCACCCAGTTTGAACGGCTGTGTCAGGCGCTGGATGCGCGAGACATCACCTATCGCCGACTGGTTTTTCCACGATATCAGGAAGAATCCTCCGCGCTCATTCGTATGTATCTCGGCGGAAAATTCGGCACGCATCCAGACGATGTGAGTGCATATACGGCATCTACCTTTTTCGCCGTTGACCGCTATGCATCCTATCAGACGGAATGGAAAGACTATTATGAAAACGGCGGTCTGATTTTGGCGGACAGATACACAACCTCCAACGCCGTGCATCAGGCATCTAAGCTGGAAGGCGACGAACAGAAGGCTTTTCTGGATTGGCTGTTTGATTTTGAATATCGAATTATGGGCATTCCGGCACCGGATCAGGTGTTTTTCCTGGATATGCCGACGGAAGCTGTCAAGAATCTTCTGGAACACCGACAGGGGAAGACACAGGATATTCACGAGAAAGATCTTGGATACCTGAAAAAATGTTATCAGACAGCTTCTCAGCTCGCAGATCAGTTTGGCTGGCAGCGCATTCGTTGTACCAGCGGCGCAGACATTCGCACTATTGAGGATATTTCACAGGAGCTGGTGGAACGGGTTCTCAATACCATTCGTTAATCTCTCATTTTTTAAGGAGTTTACTCTTTTTTATGTTAGCATTTCATCCAATTCGATTAGAAGACAAAGCAGAGGCAGAGGCTTGCCTGTCCAAACAGAATTATAGACTGTGTGAGCACTGCTTTACGGACTTATTTATTTGGAAAGATCACTATAACACACAGATTTGCATTCACGAGGGCTATTTGCTCATCAAGATGGAAACGTTTCCGGACAAGACGCCGATGTATCTTGCGCCGATTGGCTCCGGCGATCTGAAAAAAATTATGCTGGATTTGGAAGCCGATGCCGAAGAACGTGGTATTCCTTTCACACTGTGCTGCATTCCGGAAGACATGATTCAGGAATTTGAAGCAGTTTTGCCGGGATACTATGTGATTTCCGATTACATTGACGGCGCAGATTATATTTATGATGTCAATAAAATGGCAACGTTGTCCGGCAAAAAATTGCAGTCCAAGCGGAATTTTGTCAATCGCTTCAAAAAGACCTATGACGGACGTTGGAGCTATGAAGAGATCACCGATGCAAACAAGCAGGAAGCCTATGATTTTCACATTCACTGGGCACAGGACGGTGACAACTGTCCGAACGGCTTGATGTATTCCGGTGAGACCTGTGCTGTTTCTCTGGCACTGAATCATCGGGAGGCACTTGGCATAAAGGGCGGTATTTTGCGTCTGGACGGCAAGGTCATTGCGTTTACAATGGGATGTCCGGTCAGCCATGACACTTTTGTTGTCCAGCTGGAAAAGGCAGAAGCATCCATTCCGGGTGCATATCCGATGATTAACCAGCAGTTTGTACAGCATGTCATGGAAGGCTATACGTATGTCAACCGAGAGGATGATTTGGGTCTGGAAGGCTTGCGCAAGGCCAAGCTGTCCTATCATCCGGTCATGATGGGCAAAAAGTATATGGCGGTGAAGGCATGATTCGATGGGCAGAACAGGCGGACTTGGAAGCAGTGGTATCCCTGTGGATGCGCTGTTTTCCGGGTGACGAGGCATTTCGAGAGTGGTTCTTTGCGAATATCTATCGTTCGGATGTGACACTCGTTGATGAAGAGGACGGCACGCTGTGCGCCATGGTTCAAATGCTGCCGTATCAGCTGCGTGATGCACGCGGCGTGCGTCCGGTGACCTATATCTATGGTGCCTGCACAGCACCGGAATACCGCCGACAGCACCGAATGGATCGTCTGCTGCAAGCGTCATTTGACTGGGATCAGAAACAGGGACGCGCAGCTTCTGTCTTGATTCCGCAGGAAGAATGGCTGTATGGCTTTTACGATCAGTTTGGGTATCAGCCTGCGTTTTATGTGTCCAATCAGACCATAACAAGTACAGCTAGACAGGTCGATAGCAGGTTGCGACGTTTAAATACCAGCGATATTCCGGCGTTAAACCAATTGTATATGCAGGAACAGGGAATGCGTCTGCTTCGCACAGAGCAGGACTGGGAGCAGCAGCTCGCGCTGTTTGACACGCTCGGTGCCGGTGCATACGGATTAGAGCAGCACGGCGCATTGATCGCGTATGCCTTTGTCTGGCATGACGGTGCGGGTAAGCTGTGGGCACAAGAGATTTGCGGTGCAGAGAAAGAAGCTTTGGCACAGGCTGTCCTGCAGCAGCTGCACTGCCAGACCATGCGATTGACCTTTGAAGGAAACGAACAAAAACTGGGCTGCATTCGGTATCACGATGATACACCGGTGCAGGATGGATATTTTAATTTGCTGTTTAACTGATAAAGGAGGCAAATCAAGGATATGGTTTATGTTTTTCATGTAGATGGATATGAAGATACGGAGTTGATCGCCCCGCTGGACATGCTGTCTCGCGCAGGGATTCCGTTTACTCGTGTCGGTGTGACCGGCAAGACTATCACCAGTAAGCTGGGCTTTACTATCGAGGCAGACATCACACCGGAACAGTTGGATTTGTCTGACTGCGAGATGATTTTTCTGCCGGGCGGCCCGGGAACCAAGCATTATTTTGATAAGCCGGTCATTGACAAAGCGATCGCGTATGCTTTGGAGCATGATTGCTATCTGACAGCGATTTGTGCAGCGCCGTCTGTCTTGGCAGCAAAGGGCGCTCTGGACGGCAAGCAAGCGGTTTGCCATTTTAGCGTTGATGATAAGATGAGAACTGCCCATGTGCGCAAGAACTGTATGGTGTGCGTGGATGGAAAAGTCATTACCGCCTGCGGCGCAGCAGCGTCCATTGAGCTGGGACTCAAGATGGTAGAGGTATTGCGCGGCGCAGAGGCTGTCCAAGCAGTTCGTCATGGAATTGAGAGCCGCTGAGATGGAGACACAGAAAAAGCAGCTGCGTGCGCTGCTGCTGCAACAGCGCAGAACGATGCCAATGGAAAAAAAGCAGTCTATTGACCGCCGGATTTGTCAACATGTATTGGAAAGTTCGGAATACCAACGCGCCAACGTCTTGTTTGCGTACTGGTCAACAGCGGAAGAAATTGACACGCACGCGATTCTCGCAGACGCATGGAAGCAGGGAAAGTGTGTGTGTGTGCCAAAATGTCTGCGTGGACATTGCATGATTGCACGGCGAATTGATTCGGAAGCGGATTTAACCGAACAGACCTTTGGCATTCCGGAACCGGGCGCGCAGTGTATGGAAATCGCGCCGGAGGATATAGACTTGTGTCTCGTGCCCGCTCTCGCATGTGATGCATCCGGGGCACGACTGGGATACGGCGGCGGATTTTACGACCGCTTTCTTCCACAGACAACGGGAAGTCGTATGGTGCTGTGTGCGCAGGAGCGATTGCTGCCGGAAATCCCCACAGAGGAACATGATATGCACTGCGATTGTATTGTGACAGAAAATGAGGTGATGCGCGTCCATGAAAAATAAAGCGACCATTTTACCAGGACTCATGCTGTTTGCCAGTTTTGTGATTCTGATGGTGTGCGGTTTGGGATTTGACTTTGTCTTTTCCAAGTTTCCATCGCTCGGCATCATTCTCATTGAGCTGTTGGCATTTGTTCCGCCGACCTACTGCTTGTACAAATCGCAGGATCAGGAGTTTAAGCTGAATTTTCGATGGGAGCAGCACCCCGAAAAACTGCCGACTTACTTTGGATTTACAGTAAAGTTCGCTCTTGCGGTTTCCTTTCTGTCTTTTCTTGCCAATTTGCTCGCTTATGTGGTGCGAGGTTCCAATGATATGGATGTCAGTGCCATGATTACTACGAGCGGTGCAGGAAATCATTATGGCTTTCTTAGCTTTTTAGGCATTGTTGTCTTTTCTCCGATCGTGGAAGAAATTTTTGTGCGCGGCGCGTTGTTTTCTTCGTTTGAGCGCAAAGCAGGAACAATTATCAGCATTGTGCTGAGTGGTGCTTGCTTTGCGATGCTGCACGGATCTCTGCTCAACTTTATCGGACCGTTTATCGCTGGCTGTGCGTATGCTTATCTGGTCTATATGTTTGATTCTATTTGGCCGGCTATTCTCGCGCATACGATAAACAACTGTTATTATTACATTATCAACTATTTGATTCATCTGTACAGTTCTTTCGGCATCTGGAAATACTTTACGATCATCAACGGTATTTTGTTTTTGTTGATGCTGTATTTGACCTTGCGTTCGCTGGAAACCCAAATTCAGCGCAAGAATCTGCGCAAGATGAAGCCAAATCCCTCGACAAAATGGGCGGCGATTCGAGACTGTATTGTCAATCCGGGATTCTTTATTTTCATTTCCAGCTTTGTCATTCGGATTGTTCTCAAATAAACGATGTAAGATACAAGAAAGGATAGGGATATGAAATCTAACAAGAAGAAAAAAGGCATTGGCGGAACCATTAAGTATCTGATTATGATTTTGGTGATCTCTGCTGTGTTGGCAGGAAGCGGCATTCTGCTGTGCAACGACTTGTTCGCGCTGGCAAAACCGGACAAAGACATCACGGTGACCATTCCGGAAGATGCATCGGTCAGCGAGGTGTCCAAGCTGTTGGATAAGAGTGGTGTCATCAATTACGGCTCATTCTTCCATCTGTTTACCAGCACGATATACAAGGATATTCAGTTTCGTCCGGGCATGTGGACGCTGAATTCCGATATGGATTATCGAGAAATTGTCAATCAGATTCGTCTGACCAGCAAGAGCACCGTCACGGTCACGATTCCGGAAGGCTATACCGTCAATGAGATCATTGATACACTGGTAAAAAATGGACTCAGCTCGAAGCAGGAGCTGCAGTCTGCTATGCAGAACGATACGTTTAACTACGATTTCCTGCCGGATGATCTGGGCAATCAGACGAACCGTTTGGAGGGATATTTGTTCCCGGATACCTATGAATTCTATCTCAGCGATTCTGCGGATACCATTATCAATAAGATGTTGGGCAACTTTGAAAATAAGCTCAACAGCACTTCTGATGGCAAGAGTCTGGCGCAGATTTGCAAGGAAAAGAATTTGGATGTCTCTGACATGGTCATCATTGCATCGATCACGCAAAAAGAATCGGTAAACGCCGATGACATGTACAATGTATCCAGCGTCATTCACAATCGCTTGAATAACGCGGCAGAGTACCCGTATTTAAACATGGATACGACGGTTGTCTATGCTGTGGGACATAAAAATCTGACAAAGGCAGACTTGAAGTCGGATAGCCCGTATAATACATATACATCGAAGGGACTGCCGCCAGGACCGATCTGCAATCCGGGCATGGATGCACTCAAAGCTGCTGCCAATCCGAATCAGACTGACTATTACTACTTTGTCGCAGATGATGCCGGAACCAAGCACTTGTATGCAAAGACACTAGCAGATCACAACAAAAACATTGCACAGCTGGAAGCAGAAGCAGCTGGCAATTAAATACATTGAGGATGAAGAAAGAGTATGAATAAACCTGAAGTATTAGCACCAGCTGGTGACATGGAGCGTCTGAAATATGCGATTGCCTACGGCGCAGATGCCGTATATCTTGCTGGAAAGCATTTTGGTATGCGTGCAGCATCGGACAATTTTTCTGATGAAGAATTGCAGGAAGGTATCGCTTATGCGCATGAGCGCGGTGTCAAAATTTATGTCACTGTCAATATTTCCCCCAGATCTCCGGAATTTCCGGAGCTGGAGGAATATCTGAAGAAGCTGTATCTCTATCATGCCGATGCGATTATCGTGTCGGATTTGGGTGTCATTCGCGTGGCGAAGCGCGTTGTACCGAATCTGCCGCTGCACATCAGCACCCAGACGAGTATTCTGAACTACGAAGCAGCTCAGTTCTGGGTAGATATGGGAGCAGAGCGCATTGTGCTGGCGCGTGAGCTGACACTCAAAGAAATCAAAACCATTCGTGAGCATATTCCGCCGGAAGTCGAGATTGAATGTTTCGTACACGGTGCCATGTGCATTTCCTATTCCGGTCGCTGCCTGATTTCCAACTATACGACCGGTCGCGATGCCAATCATGGTGCCTGTGCGCAGTCGTGCCGCTGGAAGTATGCGTTGATGGAGGAAAAGCGTCCGGGACAGTATTTCCCTGTAGATGAAGACGAGCGCGGAACGTATCTGTACAACTCCAAGGACATGTGTATGATTGACCACATTCCGGAGCTGATTGAAGCGGGCGTGACATCGTTTAAGATCGAAGGCCGCGCCAAGACAGCGTATTACACCGCAGGTATCACAGCATCGTATCGCCGTGCCATTGATGCGTATTTTGAAAATCCAACGCCGGATTTCAAGGTGCCGGAGGACATTCGAGAGGAAATCGGCAAAATCAGCCATCGGGAGTATTTCACCGGCTTCTATTTTGGCCGCGATCCGAAGGGGCAGTATTATCCGGATGTCATGTATATCCGTGATTGGGAAATCTCCGGTCTGTTTGTCGGCTGTGATGATGATGGCAATGCAGAGTTTGTGCTCAAAAACCGTTTCTTCAGCGGCGATACGCTGGAACTGATGCAGCCGGGCAAGCCGGTTTATTCGTTCAAGGTGGAGAATATGACGGACGACAACGGCGAAGTATTGGACGCCGCGCGTTCGGCAATGATGCACATTCATCTGAAGTTTCCGTTTAAGGTTTCAGAGTTTTCGATTCTGCGCAAGGAAAAAGCGGCAAATCCGATTAAAAAATCGTAACACCCTTGACATTTCGGTGAAAAACTGTATAATGAAAGCTGTTATACAACCAACATGGCGATGACGAAATGAGACAGTGGATAAGCCTTTTAGAGAGCAGGGGACGGTGGAAGCCTTGCAGAGCGGAAAACTGTCAGCTGCTTCTGAGCTATTCGGGATGAACCGGATCGTCTGCCCGCGTTAAGGGTCACTGAGATGCCGTACTGCGGCAAATTAGGGTGGTACCGCGTAGAGCTAGATAGCCTTCGCCCCTATTGGGGCGAGGGCTTTTTTGTTTGTATGACAAAAATTTCGTTTTTAATTATTTTCATATAATGGAGGCAAATGTATGCATTACATGGGTTTGAATGAGATTCGTGAAAAGTTTCTCGAATTCTTTGAATCAAAAGGTCATCTGCGTCTGCCAAGCTTTTCGTTGATCCCGCAGGGCGATAAGTCTCTGCTGCTGATTAACTCCGGCATGGCACCGCTGAAGCCGTACTTTACCGGTGAGCAGGAGCCGCCGCGCCGCCGCGTGACGACCTGCCAGAAATGTATCCGTACCGGCGACATCGAGAACGTAGGTAAGACCGCTCGTCACGGCACCTTCTTCGAGATGCTGGGCAACTTCTCCTTCGGCGATTACTTCAAGGAAGAAGCAATCACTTGGAGCTGGGAATTCCTGACTAAGGTTATGGAGATTCCGGAAGATCGCCTGTATCCGTCTATCTATGAAAACGATGACGAGGCATTTGAGATCTGGAACAAGAAGATCGGCGTACCGGCTGACCGCATTTTCCGTTTCGGTAAGGAAGATAATTTCTGGGAGCATGGTTCTGGTCCGTGCGGTCCGTGTTCGGAGATTTATTTCGACCGCGGCGAGAAGTATGGCTGCGGCAAGCCGGGTTGTACGGTAGGCTGCGACTGTGACCGTTACATGGAGGTATGGAACAACGTATTCTCCCAGTTCAACAATGATGGTCACGGCAACTATACCGATTTGATTCAGAAGAACATCGATACCGGTATGGGTCTGGAGCGTCTGGCTGTTGTTATGCAGGACGTTGATTCTCTGTTTGACGTGGATACGGTAAAGAATATCACCAATCATGTATCCAAGATTTCTGGCAAGACCTACGGCGAGTCCTACAAGACCGATGTATCTCTGCGCGTTATTACGGATCATATCCGTTCTACCGTTATGATGATTTGTGATGGCGTTATTCCGTCTAACGAAGGCCGCGGCTACGTGCTGCGCCGTCTGCTGCGCCGCGCTGCCCGTCATGGCAAGCTGCTCGGCATCAACGAGCCGTTCCTGTACAAGGTATGTGACACCGTCATTCATGAGAGCGGCGGCGCATATCCGGCTCTGATTGAGAAGCAGGAATATATCCGCAAGGTCATTCAGGTAGAGGAAGAGCGTTTTGACGCAACTGTCGATGCTGGCCTGTCCATCCTGCATGACATGATTGAAAAGGCAAAGAACGCAGGCAGCAAGGAGCTTCCGGCTGCTGATGCCTTCAAACTGCATGACACCTATGGCTTCCCGATTGATCTGACGATTGAAATTCTGGAAGAGCAGGGCATGAGCACGGATCGTGACGGCTTTGACGCTCTGATTCAGGAACAGAAGGAGCGTTCTCGTGAAGACCGCAAGCGCATGGGCGACTTGGGCTGGGCTTCCGAGGATCTGGGTCTGGACAAGTCTTTGAAGACCGAGTTCTGCGGCTATACCGAGCTGGAAGCGGAAGGCAATGTACTGGCTCTGGTTTCCGAGGGCGAGAGCACAGACGCTGTCCGCGCTGGTTCCAAGGTGACAGTTGTTCTGGATAAGACTCCGTTCTACGCTGAAATGGGCGGTCAGGTACCGGATTACGGCACCATGTCTCATGGCGAGTGCGAGATTGAGATTACCAATGTACAGAAGAGCGGCGATGGCCGGATGTATCTGCACTCCGGTGTCGTAAAGAGCGGTGTTGTCAGCCGCGGCGATACTCTGGTATGCAAGGTTGACAAGGAGCGCCGTCAGGCAATCTGCCGTTCGCATACAGCAACCCATCTGCTGCAGGAAGCCCTGCGCGAAGTATTGGGCAGCCATGTCGAGCAGGCTGGTTCGTACACAGATGCTGACCATGTTCGCTTTGACTTTACCCATTTCGCAGCTATGACGCCGGAAGAGATTGCCAAGGTAGAGAGCATTGTAAACAATACGATTCTGGCTGGTCTGGAAGTTCGCACAGACGAGATGCCGATTGAAGAAGCAAAGAAGCTGGGCGCTATGGCTCTGTTCGGTGAGAAATACGGCGACATCGTTCGCGTTGTTCGCGCTGGCGATTTCTCCATCGAATTCTGCGGCGGTACCCATCTGGACAACACCGCAAAGGCTGGTATGTTTAAGATTATCAGCGAGGCTTCTGTTGCCGCTGGCGTGCGTCGTATCGAAGCACTGACCGGCCGCAAGTTCCTCGAAATGGTTGAGGAGCGTCAGAAGACCTTGAATGATGCCGCAGCTGCGCTGAAGACCACACCGAATGACTTGGTACAGCGCGCAGATCAGGTTGTCGAAGAGGTTCGCAGCCTGACCCGCAACGTAGACAGTCTGAATGGAAAGATTGCAGAGATGAAGCTGTCCGAGCTGCTGGGAGCTGCACAGGATGTCAATGGTGTTTCTGTTATCGCTGCCAAGCTGGATGACACGCCGGAGGTTATGCGTTCTATCGGCGATATTCTCAAAGAGCGCAATGCAAACGGCGTAGCTGTTCTGGCAACCGTTACCGGTGAGAGCAAGATTCAGCTGTTGTGCGTAGCTGGCAAGGATGCCATCAAGGCTGGCGCACATGCTGGTAAGATCATTAAGGAAGTTGCCAAGCTGTGCGGCGGTGGCGGCGGTGGCCGTCCGGATTCCGCTTCCGCAGGCGGCAAGAAGCCGGAGAAGCTGGACGAAGCTCTGCAGGCAGTTGCTTCTGTTGTTGCTGGTATTGTTAAGTAAGAATCACACGATTCTCTCGTCAATAGTCAATAAAGGAGGTTTCTGGTAATGGATGATTGTCTGTTTTGTAAGATCATTTCCGGTGAAGTTCCATCCGTGAAGGTCTACGAAGACGAATACTGCTATGCATTCAATGATATTGCTCCGGCGGCACCATCTCATTTTCTGGTTATTCCGAAGCAGCATATTGCATCTGCTGCTGCAGTGACACCGGAAAACAGCATGATTGTCGCAAAGTGCTTTGAAGCTATTGCAAAAATCACAAAGGAAAAGGGCATTGAAAGCTTCCGCATTGTCTCCAATATTGGAGAACAGGCGCAGCAGAGTGTATTTCACCTGCATTTTCATGTTCTGTCCGGCCGTGATATGACATGGCCTCCAGGCTAATGCATAAATTGGACTGACACAACTGAGGTGGTGTTTCGCAAGGAGCACCACCTCAGTTTCTATATCTAAGTATAGAAAAGGAGAGGCATAGAGAGATGAAACGTCCTTGGATTTGGTTTGTGACGGCGTTTGCCGGCGGTGTGGCATCAGCTCTGTGCGCCGCACATGTTCCTTGGGTATTGGCTATATGTATCATCGCCGTTGCTGCCGGAATTGGATGGAAAATACAAAAAATTCGTCCTATTTGTGTGTTGATAGTAGGAGCGTTGTGCGGACTGTGTTATACCCAGGCATATCATGCCGTGTTTCAAGCTCCCTGTATGTCTTTGGCAGATACCACCAAATCCATGATTGTGGAAGTGACAGATTTTCCCACGCAATATGACACCAATCAGCGTGTAGAGATTCGCGTCATTGGTTCTCGCGTTGGCTGCCCGTTAAATTTCCGGACATTGGCATACCTGCCGAAAACAAAACAGCAGCTCAAACCGGGTGACGAACTGACAGCCACCGTTTCCTTTTATATTCCCAATCAGACAGAAGGATTTGACCGCGCCTCGTATTATCGCGCACAAGGATATACGATTCTGGCGAGTGTCGATGAAGAATTTGGTGTTGTTGTGACATCGCCAAAACATCGACCATTGAGCTATTATCCCAAAGCCTTTGCTCAAAGATTGCGGGATGTCTATGCACAGCAGGGAAACGATCGGCAATCCGCTTTTTGGTGTGCGCTGGCGACCGGAGACCGCACGCATCTTACAACCACAGATACCGATCATCTGCGCCGAGCAGGTCTTGCACATGTCATTGCACTGTCCGGCTTACATGTGGGATTTCTACTTTCCATGCTGTTATTTTTCTTTGGCAGAAAAATTGGTACCTATCTTGGCATTCCGGTCCTAGTTGCGTTTTATCTCATGGTCGGCTGGTCACCGTCAGTCGCCCGTGCTTGTATTATGTATGGCTTCATTTTGGTTGCCTACGCGTTTCGCAAAGAAAAAGACAGCATGATCGCGCTGTTTCTTGCTCTGCTATTGATTTTACTTCGCTTGCCGGATGCCTTGCTGTCCGTGAGTTTGCAGCTGTCTTTTGCATCAACTTTGGGAATATTGTGCTTTGCTCCGAAATGCAAACGGCGCGGTGTAATAGCGAGTGTCGGTTGCTCTATTGCTTCTTCTGTATTCACGGCGCCATTTTTGCTGTATCATTTTGGATACTTGTCTGTTTTTTCGATTTTTTCCAACCTGTTAGCACTCTGGGCAATTTCCTTGATTTTTCCGCTGTTGTTTCTCGGAGGAATGCTTGGTATCGGTTCTGCAACACTGGCGCACATCTTATTGACACCAGCGGCATGGTTGACCAATTATGTATTGGCTGTCAGCGATTTTTTTGCCGAAATCCCGTTTGGTGTGTTATACTGTGAAAACACAAGAGATTTTCTTGTATCTATCTTTGTCAGCTTGCTCACAGCCCTGCTTTTATGGCTGGCGAGTAAACGCATCCGTGCGGTTGTTCTGACTATGTTGATTGTTGTGCTTATAGGAGTTAGTTTCTCTCGCAGCAATGCCGCGTGGGATGATTGGAAGGTGACGGTATTATCTGAGGGAAACGGGCAGGCCATTTTGGTATCCTGCCGAGATGAACTGGCGCTGATTGATTGCAGCTGCACAGGGTATCATGATGTCGTTGAAGACATCAAACAATACATGGATTGGAATAATCAGGAAGATATTGACGTTTTCATTCTGACTTCTATAGACAAATCTGCTGCCCGAAATGCTGCGGAGTTATTGCAAGAGATTCCGGTTGACCAAGTGATTTTACCAGCCAAAAATCGGGAAAATAATGCCGTCTATCCGGATTTTATGCGTGTGCTAAAAGAAACGAACATTCCGTATGACAAGACAGCACCGCAGCAAGAGATGACTGTCGGCGATCTGTCGCTGGGATTATCTATTTTGGGACGCACAGAGCGCAAATTGATGGTGCGGATGCAATCGGAAGATCAAAATATCGTAACGGTACGGGCATTCACACAGAAAATGCTGCTGGATTTGACCGAAAATAATACGCTGTCCTGTGATACATTGCTGGTGTCTGGCAGCTTTATCGAAGACACGGACAAGATGCACATCTTATTGCAGCGTATCAATCCAAAACAGCTGATTATAGAAAATGGATGGAAAAGCGAAGAGTCCTATGACGGCGTTCCGGCAAACAATCCGTATGCTGTCGGTGACATAACATGGAAAACCGTGCGGGAAGAGGAGTGAGAGACATGCCGCCTAAAACAAAAAAATCCAGTAAAACAGATGGAACCCAGCTGCTCAAACAGGACTTGAAAAACCATACAGTGGGTTCGCTATATCTCATCGGTGGAGAAGAAGCCTATCTCAAGCAGCATTATTTGGCGCAGCTGGAAAAAGAAGTGGTAGATGAAACGTTTCGAGATTTCAATTACACAGTATTTGAAGGCTCTTCTTTGAAAATAGAGGATCTAAGCGATACCATAGACAGCTTTCCGATGATGGCGGAGCGCCGCATGATTGTCGTGCGCGATTTGGATGTCTTTAAGCCGAATGCAGCACTCAAAGAGCAACTGATTCAGATTATCAGTGATCTGCCGGACTATGTCTGCTTGGTTTTCTATTATGATACCATCGAATTAAAGCCGGATAAGCGAACCAAATTATATACTGTGATGACAAAAACGGGCTGTATTGCCGATTTTTCTCATTTGGAACGGCATGATTTGATTCCGTGGGTCAAGCGACATGCCCGCGCAGCTGGAAAACAGATTGACAACGACACCTGTGACTATCTGTTGTTTATCTGCGGTACGTCTATGACCAATCTCTTATTAGAGATTGAAAAAGCCAGCGCACACAGCGCGACAGATTCTATTCAAAAGAGTGATATTGACGCGGTTTGCACGAAGGTTTTGGATGCCGTGACATTTGATCTGACAGATGCGATTACTGCGCAGCGCTTTGACCGTGCGTTGGGATTGGTAAATGAATTGATCGCACAGAAGAATGAACCGATTGTCCTGCTCGCTGCGGTTGCTCGGCATATTCAGAGATTATACGCGGCTCGTCTTGCACTGGAAGCACACAGCAGTGAACAGCAGCTGATGGAACTGCTTGGCAGCAAATCTCCGTACTATGCACGAAAGATGCAGCAGTCTGCCGCGCAGCTTTCTGTAAAATGGCTGCGCCGCGCGCTCCTGCTGTGCGGAGAAAGTGATGTTGCGATGAAATCCGCAGGCTCCGACCGGCAAAAGGTGTTGGAATTGCTGTTGCTGCAGCTGGCAGCAAATTTTGAGGAAAGGAAATCGAAGATGCGATGATACACATCGAAGAAGCGATTATTGTAGAAGGCAGATATGATGTCAATAAAATCAAACAGCTGGTAGATACCGTTGTCATTGAGACTGGCGGATTTGCTATTTTTAATAATAAAGAAAAATTGAAGCTCATTCGCCGTATTGCAGCGGAACGCGGCATTTTGGTTCTGACGGACAGTGATGGCGCAGGTTTTGTCATTCGCAATTATTTGCGCGGTGCGATTCCGAATAATCAAATTCGCCATGCATATATTCCGCAGATTGCCGGTAAGGAAAAGCGCAAAACGAAAGGATCTAAAGAGGGAACATTGGGCGTAGAAGGTGTGCCGAACGACGTGATCTTACAAGCATTGCAACAGGCTGGTGTGAATTGCTTGGACAGTAAGCCGGAGCGTCCACAGATTACCAAGGCGGATTTTTACGAATGGGGATTGACTGGTGTGCCGGGAAGCAACGAGAGACGCAAACAGCTACTCAGAGCCTTAGATTTGCCATCACATATGACAGCTAATGCTTTGCTGGAATTTATCAATGCCGTGGCAGATTATGACACCGTAAAACAGAAAATTGAACAGCTGTCTGACGAAAAAGCATAAAGGGGGAAATAGTTTTGAACTCAAGAATCGAGGAAGAAATCGTTCGCTGTTTTATTCAGAAGAATCGACAAGACCGGATTATTTGGGAATTACAGTCGAAAAGAAAAAGAGATTCTGTTATGTGGAAATTATGTGATACACATCTTTTCAAACGAGAAGTTCTTTATCCGCAACGGTATTTATCTCCAGAGGATTTGGCGGAAAAACTCGAAGCTTTGGGTGCACAAAAAACTATTTATATGATAGCTTTTGATGAAATGTATGAGCTGGAAGATTGTTCTGTATTAGAGGGTATTGAGCGACAAAGGAGTAATCCATATTTATTATACTATGGAAATGGACTTGGATATTTTGAGGGAATGCAGGAAGATGGAGCGCCAGAAAGATGTATCTTAATATCCGTTGAAAGACAGAAGCATTTGAAAAATAAAAAAATATAAGAACACGAGGCTCTGTAGCCGAGATTTCCTTGAAAAATTACAATCGCAACTGCTGGTTGACAGATTTTACAGCTCACTTTCTAGCGCGCAACCGGAAAATCGTGTATGATAGGATTACCTAAAGGAGGCGGTGCTATGAAATTGAGTGAGAAAATTACAACCCTGCGCAAGAAGAAGGGTTGGTCGCAAGAAGAACTTGCCCAACAGCTACATGTTACCAGACAGTCGGTTTCCAAATGGGAAGGCGCGCAGTCTATTCCGGACATTGAAAAGATTGTACAAATGAGCCGATTATTTGACGTCACAACAGATTATTTGTTGAAAGAAGAGATTGACTCTACGGAATCAACGATTCAGAAATCACAGGAGAAAAATGTAAAAGTTCACGAGCTTTCTCTCCAAGACGCCAAACAGTATATGGTGTTGAGAATAGAAGCTGCGCCGCGCATCGCCATTGCGACATTCTTATGCATCATTTCTCCCGTTTCGCTTATTGGTCTCAGTGCGTTGAGTGAAACGAGTATTTTGCCAATCTCAGAAGATATGGCTGCTGGCATCGGGTTGTGTATATTGTTGATTTTTGTTGCTATTGCGACAGCAATCTTTATTTCCTGCGGCGCAAAATCCAAAGAATTTGAATTTTTGGAACGAGACTTCTGTGCTCTTTCTTCCGACGGAAAGGTATGGGTTTCTCAGCAAAGAGCAGCTTGGCAAGAAACATACACACGACTGAATGTGATTGGCACGGTATTGTGTATTTTGGCTGCCATTCCGTTGTTTGTTACATCCGGTTTGGGATTGCCGGATATATTTGCATCCTTGGCAGTATGCGTTGTTTTACTGTTTGTAGGATTGGGCTGCATTGCGTTTATTTACGGTGGAACACGGCAGGCAGCATTCCACAGACTGCTGGAGGAAGAGGAATACACCAGAGAAAAGAAAGAACTGGCAAAGAAAAGTATTGTCGGCCCAGTCAGTACGGCATACTGGTTGGCTACAACGGCAGTTTTCTTGTTTTACACCTTTGGCCCAAACGGCAATGGGCAGCCACAGTATAGCTGGTTCATTTGGGCGGTTGCCGGTGTTTTGTATGCGGCAATTATTATTATCATCAAAATGATGGAGAGAAAAAAGAGATAAAATCAACGCTCCCTGCATGTGATGTTTCATGCGGGGAGCGTTCTTTACTGGCGCCGAATAGGCATGATAAAAACCACTCGTTGAACGAGTGGTAGGTAAAAATCTTAAAGAAAAGTCGAAACCTCCTGTGCTATACTGGAAGAGGTCTGGCA
>CAVAJF010000008.1:0-11444 GCA_963588905.1 Eggerthellaceae bacterium | reverse complement strand
CAGCAGCGGTCTCCCACTGATACTTTACGCCTTCCTTCATGTAAGAGAAGCCGTCAAAATCCGGCCACGAAACGGTAGATACAAACCAGTTCGGGGTCTTGTCGCCCGGTGCGCCTGCCGGCAGACCAGACATGGTAACAACGGTGTCAACACCCAGCTTGCCAGCCAGAACCATGGTGTCACGCATGGTCTTGGAGTGCTCATGACCCATCGGGGTGTCGATCAGCGGGTTGCCGGAGCAGTTCAGCGCGGAGATCTCCAGACCGCGGCTCTTGATTTCCTTCAGGAATGCTTCGCGCTTTGCATCGTCGTTGATGTACTCCTCAGCGGACTCGATAAAGTTGCAGCCGCCCCAGCCGCCAGCTGTCAGCTCTACAGCATCCAGACCGTAAGCTACGACCTTATCCAGCATCTCAGTCAGCGGGATCTTGCCAAATACATCGGTACAAATAGAAAGTTTCATCGGTATATCCTCCAATTTTGAGAAGCTATCGGGGCAATTGCCCCGATAGCGAATGCATCAATCTTACTTTACGTCTACCCAAACAGCGCCCTTATCAGCGGACTCTGCACAAGCATTGATCCACTTGATGCCGTCGATGCCGTGCTCCAGATCCGGATAGATTACGCTCTTTACGGTCTCTTCATCGCCGCGATCCTTAGCAGCCATAACAACGGCAAAGCGCTTGTACAGGTTGGACCAGGACTCGATCAGGCCGGTGTAGTGCAGTGCGCCCAGACGCTCGTCTTCCTGTGCTGCCGGATCGAGGTAATCCATGCCGCGGTACAGCAGCTGCTCCGGCTGACCCTGTACCTGATACTTAACAACGTCCGGATGCATGTCGTTCCACTCCAGAGAAGCCTTGGAACCAACGATGCGGATGTGCTGAGAGGACATGTCGCCAGCGTTTACGCAGGAGCACCACATACGGCCAACAGCGCCGTCTTCGTAACGCATCAGAACGTAAGCGTTGTCTTCCAGCGGGTAACGGGAACCAACGAATGCCTGACGGTCACACAGAACCTGCTTCAGCTTCTGATCCGGGCAGATGAGCTGAGACATGTAGTAGGTATGGGTGGACAGGTCGCCCAGAACGAATGCCTTACCTACCTTGGACGGATCTACGCGCCACTTCTGACCCTCAGACTTTACGTCGCCTTCCGGATCGCAGCCAAAGCCGTGTGCATAGCGCAGGTCGATCATGTTGATCTTGCCCAGCTTGCCGGAGGTTACCATCGCGCGCATCTGCTGCAGCAGTTCAAAACCGGAGAAGCCATAGGTAACAGCAACGATCTTGCCCTTTTCCTCAGCCAGCTTCTTGATTTCCTCGCCCTGCTCTACTTCAAAGAACAGCGGCTTCTCGCAGATAACATGCAGGCCAGCTTCCAGAGCAGCCTTGGTTACTTCGTAGTGCAGGAAGTTCGGGGTTGCTACGTCAACAACTTCGATGCCGTCCTCGCGCTTTGCCTCTTCCTCGAACATGGTCTTGTAATCCGGATAGCAGCGATCCTCATCCATGCACAGGTTGCGGCCAAACTCCTTGCAGCGCTCTGCGTCTACGTCGAATGCAGCAGCCTTCAGAACAAAAGAGGTGTTGTCGCGCATAGCGCCCAGACGATGCTTGTAGCCTACCTGAGAGGTCTTGCCTCCGCCAACGATACCCCAACGGAACGGTCTGTCAATCAATTTCTCGCCAATGTACATAATAGTTACTTCCTTTCCTGTTTCTCACTTTGTTTTAAAATAACTTGAATGGTCTCAACAAATCCAGAACACTTTGCTTTCGATTGTCGCTTGTTTGCTTTTTCAATCGAGCCAGCAGTATTGTCATTTTCAACAAATATTACTACGTTTATTTGTTGTTTTTGTTCCTTGTGTTCTTTCTGAAACTAGTATAATCTAAGAAGTGCAAATGGTAAATACGCGTGGTTGCTATAGAATTCATCGTATTTGCTTTGAAAGAAATAGAGGTGTAAAAAAATGAAAAGTGTTGATCCAGGCATCCTTCCGCAATCCCATTGCTCGACGTTTCAGCCGTCAGAATTTGCGAGAAAGAACCTGATCTATATGACTTGGTGCGGCCACTACTACTGCACCGGGCAATACTATATGGATCGAGACAGCTATCCGGAAGCTCTGCTGCTGTTTGTGCGCAACGGCGAAATGGATGTCAAATACAAGCACAAGTCCTATACGATTCACAAGGGTGATGTTTTACTGCTCGACTGTGTCAATCCGCATTACTACCGCTCTCACGACGGCACAGAGTTCGTCTACATCCATTTTGACGGCGGCAATTCTCATGCGCTGGTCGAATATGTCATTGAGCTGAACGGCGGCCCTGTATTCCGTCAGGATGAAAACATGGAAATCGGCAAAGAGCTATATGAAACCGCATTGATGCATGAAAAAGGTACCGTACAGCCTCCTTTATACATTTCCACGTGGATTACACAACTTTTATACAAGCTTTCTCTATCTGCCGTTCCACCCATCGAAGAGAACGCGCCAATCAGCGAAGCCATTCGCTATATTCTCGCGCACGTCGGAGAACCCATCACGCTGGACGATCTGTCTCAGCTGACAAACTTCAGTCCGTACTACTTATCGCATCTGTTTAAAAAGCAGACCGGCTATTCTCCTTCCGAATACATCATCAACACCCGCTTAGAAAAAGCACAGCGGCTGCTGACGCACAGCCGAAAATCCGTAGCAGAAATCGCCTACGAAGTCGGCTACGGCTCCGCAAGCAGCTTTATCAATGTATTCACGCGCAAGGTCGGATGTACACCGAAAACCTACCGCACGCAGCAGCAGAGCGGCAACGTACTCGCCAGCAACGACATGGAACTGTTTTAACTGACAAAGACCGAAGCAACTGTGCTCCGGTCTTTTTTCTGTCGAGAGTTTGCGCCAAAATTGCGCATTTCTGCTTTTAGTTTATCTATTTTGTTTTTGCGGTTTCCCCACATAAAAAAGCAGCCATTGTCCGTCTCATTGGGGGATGAGACAAACAACAGCTGCTATGCCGCGTTGTTTTGACTGCCCTAAAATCCCAAGCAGGCAATCAAAGCATCAAAAGTCAAGCGACAGGTTCTGAGAGAACGAGTCTACTATGAAAGAGAAAAGTGGAACTGTCTGATTACATGTAATCGGCTACGTTATCCTTGGTTACCGGCTCAAACGGAACCCAGAAAATCGAATCGCTGTAGTCCTTGCCGGAAGTATCCAGTGCACCGAGGTCTTCCATACCAGTTCCCAGCTTCTTGCCGTTAATCATATTGTCCGCAGCAATGACTGCGCCCTTGCCCTGGCCTACCGGATTCTGGAATACGGTCATAGCCATATCGCCATCCTGAACAGCCTTTGCGCCGTCAGCCGTGCAGTCGATACCAACGATTGGGAACGTGATGTCCACGCCAGCATCCTTGCATGCTTCTACTGCGCCGAGTGCCATTGCGTCATTGTTTGCAATGATGCAGTCAAATTCCTTGCCGGAAGTCAGCAGCGGCTGAATCATTTCCTGTGCGGTCGGGCGGTCATAGTCCGCAACAACCGGAGCGGAAGCCTCTACCGGCGTGATGCCGTTGTCCTTCAGCGCCTTGATAACGCCTTCCGAACGCTTGGTGGTAGATACCTGACCCAGTGTGCCCTGAATCATCAGGTACTTCACTTCCGTCTGGCCCTTTTCCTTGAAGTAGTTTGCCAGATATTCGCCCTGGAAGTAACCGGAAGTATCCTCGTTGGAGCCAACGTAGGTTACGTTGTCCGCTGCCAGCTCTTCATAATTCGTAGGCGGACGGTTTACGAATACAAGATTCTTCTCGCCAACCGCGTCGATCAGAGACTGCGTACCGTCTGCATCAACCGGCAGACAAATAACAGCGTCTGCGCCGCCGTTTACTGCGGTCTCAATGTACTGGATCTGCTTGGACGAGTCGTTCTGCGCGTCCTGCGATACGATCTTGTAGCCGAGCGGTTCTGCTTCCGCTACCATCGCCTCTTCAATCGACGACATAAATTCATCGCGGGACGCCATAACGAAGTTCAGCTCGGTCAAACCGTCCTTGTTAGATGCCGCCGAACCGGAATCACCGGATCCGCCGCAGCCAGCCAATGCGCCAGCACATGTTACGCCTGCCATCAGAATCGCCATTGTTCGCTTCAGTTTCATCCTTATTTCCTCTCTTTCTGTTACATCACAGATTCATTGTTGCAATGAACGAGGAGTCTCTCTTTTCTGCCGCGGCATGTGCAAAAATTCCCTCTCCTCGCAAAGCAGTTACTTTTTTGAACTGTTTCTTCTGTCACCCGTATCATACCAAAAAATCTTGCTGTTGAACATAGGCTTTTTTGTTTCTTTGTTCATCAATTTTGTTATCCCCAATCACTCCCATTTTTTTCAGCTCTTATCTGCCGGTTGAAACAAAATTGCCGTCAGCAGGCCAAAGAATACCGCCGCCGAAATGCCGCCTGCCGCGGCTTTGACGCCACCGGTAAACGCACCAAGCAGTCCCTGCTGACCCACTGCCTCCCTGACTCCTTCCGCCAGCGTGCATCCAAAGCCCAGCAGCGGCACGGTTGCTCCCGCTCCTGCCCAGTTTTTGAACGGCTCATACACGCCAATCGCCGTCAGTATCACGCCAAGCACCACATAGGCGGTCAAAATCCGCGCCGGTGTCAGCTGGGTCTTATCAATCAAAATCTGGCTCAGCGCGCAGATAGTCCCTCCTGTTATAAATGCATAGAAATATTGCAATTAGGACTCACCCTTTCCCACGTGTTCCAACACGGCAGCATGGCAGATGCCGGGGATGCTCTCTCCCTGCTGCACGCTGGTCGGACTCATCAGTGCCCCTGTCGCCGCGACAATCACACGCCGCAGCTCTCCGGATGCCAGCCGCGGCAAAATATGCGCGCACAGCACAGATGCCACACAGCCGCAGCCCGAACCGCCCGCATGGACATCCTGTTTTTCTGAAAACAGCAGAATCCCGCAGTCCTGATGCTTGTCCGCCAGCACAATGCTGTTGTCCTGCGCCATCGTGCACAGCAGCCGCGAACCGACGCGCCCCAAATCGCCGGTATAAATGACATCATAATCCCCCGGATGCGTACCCGTATCGCTGAGCAGCGTGCGAATGGTATCATAGGCCGCCGGAGCCATTGCCGCACCCATATTATTGGCATCAGTCACGCCGAGATCGCAGATTTTGCCAAAACAGGCATGGGTCAGGCGCACAGATGCCTGTACGTCTGCATGGCTCAAAATGCAGGCACCGGCCGCTGTCGCTGTCCATTGGGCGGTCGGCGTGCGCTGTCCGCCATAGGCGAGCGGAAAGCGGTATTGTCGCTCTGCCGTGCAGAAATGCGATGACGCCGCCGCGCAGACGCGCTGTGCATAGCCGCCGTCAATCATGCATCCCGCCAGCAGCAAACCCTCGATCATCGTGGAGCACGCACCGTACACGCCGAGATATGGTACCTGCGTGCCGCGCGCCGCATAGCTAGACGCGACACACTGGCCGAGCAAATCTCCCGCAATCATAAAATCTAATGCGGAAATCGGCAGGCCGCACTGATTCGCCGCCAAGCTGACGGCGACTTTCTGCAAATGCATCTCCGCCTTTTCCCATGTCGTCTCCCCGCACATCGTGTCCGAAAACAGCTGGTCAAATTCCGCACCGAGCGGCCCTTCCTGCTCCTTTTTCCCGCCGACAGCTGCCCATGCAGACAGCATCGGCGGCTGTTCAAAGGCAATCGTGCTCATGCCCATTCGTTTTCCTATCATGATGACCTCCTCACGCGCCGCCAAACACCGCCAGCACAATGCCGTACACAATAGACGTACTGATGCCGTATACGAGCACTGGCCCCGCAATCGTAAACATTTTCGCCGCCGTGCCGAGCACCAAGCCTTCACTCTTAAATTCCAGTGCCGGAGCTGCCACAGAATTGCTGAAGCCGGTAATCGGCACCAGCGTTCCCGCTCCTGCGTGCTTGGCGAGCTTTTCATACACATGCAGTCCGGTAAGCAGCGCAGACAGGGCAATGAGCGTGATCGACACAGCCGTGCCCGCGTCTTTTTCATTCAATCCGAGCATCTGCCAAAAGGCGAGAATGCCTTGTCCCAGCGCACAGATGCCGCCGCCGACCAAAAATGCCCACAGCATGTCTTTTCCAAGCGGCGATTTTTTGCAGCATTTTTCAATCAGCTGTTGATATTGCTTTGGTGTCGGTTGCATACCAATCCCTCCGTTTCTTTGGATTAGTATGCATCGTCTGTGCGCAATCCATGCATAAAAAAAAAGCGACCACAGCCAAAAAGCCGCAGTCGCTAACTATATTTTTTCAGATATTACAGTAGAGAATCGTACAGTTCTTCGTAGATCTTCGCAGAGGCTGTCCACGAATAATCCTTTGTCATGCCGCGCTCGACAATTGCCTTCCATGCGTCCGGTTCATCATAGAACACCTGCTCCGCATAGAAGATGGTATTGAGCATTTCATCCGCATTATAGTTTGCAAACGAGAAGCCTGTACCCGTCTGTTCAAAGCGATTATACGGCTGTACGGTATCGCGCAGACCGCCGGTTTCCCGCACAATCGGAACGGTGCCATAGCGCAGAGAAATCAGCTGTGTCAGGCCGCATGGCTCAAACCGCGACGGCATCAGCATCGCATCTGCTGCCGCATACACGCGGTGCGCGCGCGTCTCATTGAACAGGATATTGGCAGATACCTGTCCCTTTCGTGTCCATTCATAATACCGGAACAGGTTTTCATAGCGCGGATCACCGGTGCCGATGATAACCAGCTGTACCCGCGAGGTCAGCAGTCGTTCCATAACCCACTCGACCAAATCCAAGCCCTTCTGGTCGGTCAAACGGGTAATCATGGCGATCATCATGACATCCGGATCTTCCGGCATACCCAGCTCGCGCTGAATTGCCAGTTTACATGCCTTTTTGCCCTCTTCAAAGGTTTTGGCATCATAATTTTCCGCAATCATCGTATCGGTTGCCGGATCATACAAATCATAGTCGATGCCGTTGACAATGCCCCACAGCGAATCCGCGCGGGCATTGAGCAGACCGTCCAGTCCTTCGCCATAGTACGGCATACGAATCTCATTTGCGTAGGTATTGCTGACCGTTGTAATCCGATCGGCATAGACCAGGCCGCCCTTGAGCATATTCGCATCCCGATGGAATTCCATGCGTCCCAGCGTAAACACATGTCCCGGCAGACCGGTAAAGCGGCGCATGGTCTGAATATCCCAAATGCCTTGGAACTTCAGGTTATGCACGGTCATGATGGTGCGGATGCCGCGGAAGAACGGATTGTCCTGGAACATTTCATGCAGGAATACCGGAATCAAGGCCGTCTGCCAATCGTGGCAGTGAATAATATCCGGGCGGAAACCAATGACCGGCAGCATAGAGAGCACTGCTTTGGAGAAAAAGCTGAACTTCTGAATATCCCACAGAATATCGCTGTACAGCCGTTCGCCCTGGAAGAAGTGCTCATTGTCGATGTAATAATAGCGAATGCCATCAAATTCACAGGTCATAATACCGACATAAAAATTGCCCAATTCGCCCAGATCCATATAGAAGCTGTCGAAATAGGAGAATCTGCTGCGGTACTTTTGCGGAATGCTGGTGTAGTCCGGAATGACAACGCGGACATCATACTTTTCTTTATCCAATGATTTCGGAAGTGCTCCGACAACATCAGCTAAGCCGCCCGTTTTGACAAACGGCACGCACTCCGATGCTGCAAACAAGATATTTTTCATTATTGATTCCCTCCATCCTGATGAATCAAGCCGTTTCTCTCTGTACGCTCTTCCCTCCATATAGCTGTGAACATGCCACAGTTACTGTATCGCACTCGTTTATATCTTATATTATAAAATATTTATTTGGCACTGTCAACGGACGACCCGCAAGATATATCCGTGTTTTTGTGCATATTTCCGCTATTTTTTGCCATTTTAGCGCACACACCGTCGATTTCTGTGCAGGCTTACGGGTTTATCCGACGAATTATCCCTTTGCGGAGCTGTCCGACTGTCCATACGAAAATCCGACATCGCCGCTGCCGGAACCGGTATCTGCTGCACCGCCGCCATTGAGCGCCATGACACAGGCGCCGACCGCCAGCGCAAACAGCAAAATGACAATGATAACAACAACGGCAATGCCGCGGCCGCTGATAATCTGTTCCGGGCCGTCATCGTCCGCTTCTTCCAGTTCCGATTCGCGCTTAATTCGATTGCGCCGCAGCGGCTCCTGTGTTTCTTCTGTGGCGACAAAATCCGTTGGAATCGGAATATCCGGGATACTGTTGACGTCCACCGGCTCTTCAACCGGCTGTTCCGGTTCCGGCTCCGCTTGCTTCGCCTGACGGATTTCTTTCTGAGATACAACGCGCGTCTGTTCCATCTCGTCCGGTTTCAGCTCCGCTTGCTTTGCCTGACGGATGTCTTCCTTGGATACGACACGAGTCTGTTCTATCTCGTCCGGTTCCAGCTCGGTCTTCTCCGCCTGACGAATGTCTTCCTTGGATACCACGCGCGTCTGTTCCATCTCATTCGATTCCGGTTCCGCCTGCTTTGCTTGGCGGATCTCTTCCTTGGATACGACGCGAGTCGGCTGTTCTGCGTATTCATGCATTGCCTGATGAATTTCATCTCGTCCAATCGCACGAGTATATCCTTCATCCTCAACCTCATCAGCCAGCGGCGGCACATCGCGGCCGCTCTCTGCCATAACTTCCTTCACATATTGCTGCAGCAGCTCGCCAGTATCCTCCGAGGCTTCTTCTGCCGACTGATCTACCGCTGTCTGCTCCAGCTTCTGCTTGCGCTCTGCAATTAGCTCTTGAATATCCGCCGCAAACGCCCGTGTGTCTTCCTGTGTCGGCACAGACTGTTCCGGCGCATGATCCGGCTGTTCTTGCGGATGCTTGGTTTCACTCGTCATCACATCCTGCACATACTGCCGGAGCAAGGTCGAATCGTCCATATCTTCTGTTTTTTCTTCGTGTGCAGCAGTCTGGGCAGCCTGTTCCCGTTCTCCCCATTCCTCATCAATGACCTGACTGATTTCATCCTGCAATCCCTTTGGAATGTACTCTTCTGCCGGATCCGGCACAAAATCTCGTCCAAACGAAATGTGCTGTGTTGCATCCATACCGCTTGCGTCGCTCTGTACATAATCCTTTGGAACGGCGATGGTAAAATCATCCTCTGGCGAAACCTCTTTGGGCTTTTTCGGCACCGCAGTCGGTGCTCCACAATAAATGCAGTACTTTGTTCCGTCTGCCAATTGTTTTCCGCATCGGATGCAATACATACACATCTCCTCCTTCTTACGTCATACAATTGGTTATATTATACGGCATCTGAGAAATATTGACAAGTTTTTTTGACAAGATGTGCCGTATACCCCAACATATGCCGGACAGGCACACAAAAGAACCCCGAACGTTTCCGCCCGGGGTTCTACTATCAAAACATGAAAAAGGTAGGGACAAAACCAAGCAGCCTATGCGCTGCTGTCTTTAGTATGCCGAAAAATGTCCCGTTTCATTTGCCGCAATTATGACGGTTCTGTAAAATCAAAAGCTGCTGACTACGCCGATAATCAGTCCCACCAGAATGCCAATCGTCATCACAGCAGCGCTGAGCGTATACGAGCTGCTCTTTTCCTTCTGGGCATGTAATTTTTGAAACATGCCGCGAATCAGAGCCACAATGCCAAACAGCGCAATCAAAATACAGACGATGCATCCCACGGTCATCGGCACAGAACCGGCCGTCAAAATACGCGCAATGAGCATGATAATGCCCGCAGACAAACACACCAGAATAAAGGTCACAATCGGCAGCCCGCCTGTCTGACTGGAAAGATCGGGAAGATTTTCCAACGGGTCTTCTTCCAGCCGTTCCGGCTCAATCGGCTGCGATTTTTCCTCTACCAGCTTTACTTGATAGTTCGTTTTGTTTTCCGGCTCCATGTTTTCTCTCATCTCCTCGTTTTATGACTCTATGTAGCATAGCACACATCGCGCCGCACTGTAAAGCATTCCCTGTCGAGATTCACAAAACATTCATTATTCCGCCGCTTTGAAATTATATACCGGCCGAATGCGCTGTACAATGTCCGCTGTCGGTGCGATCTGTTCCACGATTTCGTCCATATTTTTATATGCCATCGGTGATTCATCCAGCGTGCTCTGCTGCACACAGGTGGTATAGATGCCGCGCATCGACTGCTGAAATTGCTCCAATGTCAGTGTCTGCTTGGCATCGGTGCGGCTCATCAGACGACCGGCACCATGCGGTGCCGACTCATTCCAGTCTGTGTTTCCCTTTCCCACGCAAATCAGGCTGCCATCGCGCATGTTGATCGGAATGAGCAGGGTTTCTCCCTGCTTTGCAGAGACGCTCCCCTTGCGCAAAATCATCGCATCGGTATCAATATAATTGTGAATCGTCGAAAACGCGTCAATACAGGTTACATGCATATTTTGCAAAATCGCCTGTACCATTGCCTGCCGATTATAAACCGCAAACTGCTGTACCAGCTTCATGTCATGAATATAATCGGCAAACAGCTCACCGGATACATACGCCAGCTCTTTGGGAACATCCGGCGTGTATTCCCGTTTGAGTTTCGCCGTGGTGCGCGCAATGTCCTGTTCTCGCCCCTGCGCTTTGAGCTGCTGCATTGCCTCCTGCACGAGCGGCTGATAGCCCCGCTGCAACGCCTTCCAGCCCGCCTTTTGATAAAAGCTCGCCGTCTCCACGCCGAGATGCCGACTGCCCGAATGCACGACAAGATACAGGTATCCGTCCTCTCCGCGGTCTATCTCGATAAAATGATTGCCGCCGCCCAGCGTACCGATGCTGCACTGCGCCCGCTTGATGTCTATTTGCTTGGCACAGCGCAAGTCTTGCAGATCCAGCCTCTTTGCCAACGGATGCGGCCGCGGATGGATCGCATGACCCGATGGAATATATGTGCGAATGACGCGATCCAGCTCGTCAAAATCAATCTGCGTTTCTTTGAGCTTGACGGTTTCCATGCCGCAGCCAATGTCCACACCGACCATGCCGGGCACGACCTTATCCGTCAGCGTCATTGTCGTTCCAATCGTGCATCCCACACCGGCGTGTACATCCGGCATGATGCGAATTTTGGAATTCGCAAACGCCCGCTGGTCACAGACCTCCTGAATCTGCTGCCGCGCCTGTGGCTCTAACGTTTTGCAAAAGCACTTTGCCGTGTTGTACGCTCCTCGAATAGCAATCATGTTACCCCTCCTATCGCGCAAATATCTGCATATAGCAAAAAGACCTTAACTTTCGTTAAGGTCTTTGGTGCAGATGGAGGGACTTGAACCCTCACGTCCTTGCGAACACTAGCACCTG
>CAVAJF010000007.1:0-71352 GCA_963588905.1 Eggerthellaceae bacterium | reverse complement strand
AACCACCGACACGGGGATTTTCAGTCCCCTGCTCTACCGACTGAGCTACAGAGGCAAGTTGTTTTTCTGTCAGACGACGATATTTATTATATCATCGAAGCCCCTGTTTGTCAAGAACTTTTTTCATTTCAGAAAACTTTTTTTCGTTTCACCGTCCGAAGACGATGAAACGATAGAAGTTTACTGGCGACCCGGATCGGGCTCGAACCGACGACCTCCAGCGTGACAGGCTGGCGTTCTAACCAACTGAACTACCGGGCCAGGGTGGTGGAAGTTACAGGGCTCGAACCTGTGACCCTCTGCTTGTAAGGCAGATGCTCTCCCAGCTGAGCTAAACTTCCGTACCGTCCAGCGACTATTATAGTATACTCACTGGATGCGGTTTTGTCAACACTTTTTTCAAAGTTTTTTGATTTTTTTCAAAATTCTTTTTTCTCTGTCAAAACGTGCTGTTTTTCGCGGTTATCAGCCGTTATTCCCCTCTTTTGCCGTCGCTGCCTCCAGCATCACGGCAATATCATCCCGTGTCATTTTATACACCTTGTCACAGAACTGGCAAGTCACTTCGATGCCGTCCTCTTCATCGCGCAGACGCTGCAGCTCTTCCTTGCCCAAGCTGATAAGCGCACGAGTCACTTTGGCGTGGTTGCAGCCGCAGCGATAGGTAATCGGCGTGTCCTCCAAAAACTCCACCTCAAAGCCATCCAATACCGCGTGTGCAATGTCCTCCAAGGACATGCCGCTCTCCAGCATCGTGGTCATCGCGCCAGCCTTCGCAATGTTGTTTTCCAGACGAGTAATGTCCTCATCGGTCGCGCCCGGCATGAGCTGGACGATATAACCGCCCGCCTGCTTGACATGCTGATCGGTATCTACCAAAACACCCAGTGCAACCGCAGACGGAACCTGCTCGCTCTCTGCGAAATACTTCGTAATGTCCTCTGCAATTTCGCCGTTATGCAAAGCGGTTGTGCCGGTAAACGGCTCGCCGACACCAATATCCTTGATGACCATCAGATAGCCGCGTCCGACACCGGAACCGACATCCAGATGCCCATTCGTCAGCAGCGGCAGCTCGACAGCAGGATTCTGCAAATAACCGCGCACACAGCCGTCACAGTCTCCAATGGCAGTAATGGCACCCAGCGGGCCATTGCCCTTGATCTGAATCGTCACAGAGCCGTTCTTGTCCTTCAGCTCTCGACCCATCATAGAAGCTGCCGACAGCGCTCTGCCCAACGCAGCTGTTGCCAGCGGCAGGGTACGATGAATCTGGCGGGCGCGCTCAACCGTCTCCGTGGTGCACACCGCCGTAAATTTGATTTCTGCATTGCGGCAGATCGCACGAATCAATCTATCACTCATACTTGTTTCTCCTCATTCTTCTGGTTTTCTGGCAAGGAAGAAAATCCGTTCTTCCTTTTCCTTCGGCGGCTCATCGGACAGCTCGCCGCGCTGTTCGATGTCTGTAAAGCCCGCCTGCTGTAACATATCCATCAATTCCGTGTTTTCATAGATGCGCTCGATATGATGCTCCTCATAGCGATTCCACGCGCCCTCCTCATTGAGTTCAAAGATGTCAAAGTGATAATGACACAAATTTTCTTCAATGATGCACTGCCAAACGCAGAACACGTCCTCATCCTCTCGGACAAAGCTCTGTCCGTCAATGCGTTCCAGCTTGCTGCGGGTATTCACATCAAATAAAAACAGTCCGCCCGGCCTGAGATACGCATAGACGCGCTTCATCGCCTCACGCAGCATGTCTGGGTCTTCCACATAATTGACGGAATCCAAACAGCATACACAGGCATCTATCCCGCCGTACAGCTCTAATTCCTGCATGGGCTGATGCAACAGCAGAACCGGCTTCTCCGGATTGGCATCCATGCAGTTTTCCTGCGCAATCATCAGCATATCTTCCGACTGATCGACGCCAATCATATCATATCCGCGCTGTGCCAAAATACTGGTCAGCGAGCCGGTACCGCACGCCAAATCCAAAATCACAGACGGTTTGATGTTCTTTTGTTCAAAAATATGCTCAAAAAAATCCGCCCACCGTTCGTATGGTACGTCATCGGTGAAGCGGTCATAGTACTCCGAGAGCAGTCCGTACTCTGAATATTCACTCATCTGTATCGTTTCCCTCTGTCTGCTTCATGCGATCCAGTGCCGTGCGATAACCGTCCGAGCCATACGTCAAGCACTTGTTGACGCGGCTGATCGTTGCCGTCGATGCGCCGGTCTCCTTTGCGATGTCACTGTAAATGCGTCCTTCATCCAGCATAGCAGCGACCTGAAAGCGCTGTTCCATGGCGCGCAGCTCGCTGATGGTACAGAGATCCTCAAAAAAGTTGCTGCACTCCTCCAGCGTATTCAGATGCAGGATTGCCTGAAACAGACTATCCATGGATTTTCCCCTGAGTTTGTTGTTCATCCATTTCGCCTCCCTCACTAACAGCTATATTGTAACATGTTAACGTGTGAAAGTAAACAAGAAATTCTGTGGAAAAAGCAAAGAAGAACGCCCCGACTTGCCGGAGCGTCCTCAAAATTCCTCGTGTTATTTTGCCTGCTCGATTGCCTTTTGTGCGTCTTGCAGCGTCCACTTGGTGCCGTCCCACGCAACGCAGGTGCCGTCCGCTTGGACTTCATATGCACCCTGCATGGCACCGGTGACACGATACGTGGCGTTTTCGCCGGATGACAGGAACAGTAGGTATTCCTTGCCCTGTTCCAGCTTGGCATCCTCTGTGCTCACTTGGTCATCATCCTGCACACGCACGGTCACCGTATCTGCATCCGCCTGCCCGCGGAGCGTCTGTTCAATGCGAATCGTGTTGTCAACATAGGTGCTCGCATCGCCGCCGGTTTCCGGTTTCACTTGGAATGCATCGGAGACCTCCGAAACCGTACCTTTGACGATCAGGCTGGACTGTGCAATCAGTTCATCCTGTGAAAGTGCCGGAACAAGATTGCCGCTGGTGCCCTGCTCCGCAGAGCCTGCGGACGATTTCGGTTGTGTCGTCTGGGTATTTCCGCAGCCTGCCAACAGGTTTCCCGCCAGCACGGCAGCTGCCAGCCACGCAGCAATATAGGATTTCTTCATGTACATCCCTCCTTTTGCGCTCAGTTTACCACAACAAACTTGTTTTGTCAATATAAACAAAAAAACAGTTAATATGCCAATAAATTTTATTGAATTTTGAATATCTTACTTCTTTTTGAACATTCCCTTCACTTTTTTATACAGATTTTTGATCCGATCCAGCAAGCTCACATAATCATCCGGTATATACGTCAAATCTCGTTTTTGTTCCTTCGGAAGAGGTCTCATTTGAATCACCAAATGAGAATGCTTCAAATAAGTGATCTCAAATCGGTATTTGTAATGCACCAAATTACTAATTTCAAAAAAGTGCGGATATTTTTCATATGTGTCCTGCCGTCTTCGCTTTTTCGTAATCTCGCGTACATCTTCCAAAACCGATTCATCCATATAGAAGAAATCAATTTCTCTTTTATCTTCCACAATGACATTCATGGTATAAGCACACACAGGGTCACGTTTTTTGTGAAGAAAAATTGAAAGCAAAGAGGTCTTTATAAGTTCAAGCACATAGTCTGTACACTCAAAATCTTGAATGCTTACTTCAGTTGTTACCGTATCTTTTATAAAATATTCAATCAGCAATCCAACAATTGTCAAGCCACCATAAATAATAACCAATCCTTGCAAAATTGCATTGCCTGGTACTTGAACTAAATACCTTGCTCTATAATGTAGCACTTCTCCACTAAGAGCGTTATGGTATAGTTCTATTGCACACTCTATACCAATGATGCAAATTATAATGATTAAAATTCGCTCAAATATCGTGTGCCAGATATATCGATACCGTTTTTTCATATTTCCTCAAAAAAGCAGACGCATATGCTGCGTCTGCTTTATGTCCGCGAAAGTTTTCTTATTCCATGCTGTCCAGCGTCTTGCTAAGCAGCTGGTTAATCATCTTCGGGTTGCCCTTGCCCTTGGATGCCTTCATGCACTGACCAACCAAGAAGCCAATGGCGTTCTTCTTGCCCTTCTTGTAGTCTGCGACAGACTTCGGATTGGTAGCCAGAACCTCGTCAACCAGCTTCTGAATTGCACCCTCATCGGATACCTGCTTCAGACCCAGCTTGTCAACGATGGTATCAACCGAATCATCGGTCTCAAACAGCTGAACCAGAACCTTCTTGCCGGCGTTGCCGGAAATCGTGTTCTTCTCAATCAGCTCAATCATGTCAACCAGCTTCTGCGCGGTCAGCTTGGTGTCCTTCAGCTCCAGATTCTTGTCGTTCAGATACTTGGAGATGTCAGACAGAATCCAGTTTGCGATGTTCTTGGCATCGACGCGCTTCATGTTGACGCCCTCATCCAGCAGGCACGCCTTGTCAAAGGAATCCGCCAGAATGCGCGCTTCCTTCGGCTGCAAGCCGATTTCCTCCATGTAGCGGTTATAGCGGGACTGCGGCAGCTCCGGAATCTCCGAGCGAATCTGCTCCAGCCATTCATCGCTGATTTCCACGGCTACCAGATCCGGGTCCGGGAAGTAGCGATAGTCCTGCGCATCTTCCTTGGAACGCATGACCATGTTCTTGCCGCGGGAATCGTCCCAACGGCGGGTCTCCTGCGTAATCGTGCCGCCCTCAGACACTACGTCAATCTGGCGGTTTACTTCGTACTCAATCGCACGCTCTGCCGCAGAGAACGAGTTGATGTTCTTCATCTCGACACGGGTGCCCAGCGTCTCGGAGCCTTCCGGACGAATCGACACGTTGACATCACAACGAATCGAGCCTTCCTCCATGCGGCAGTCGCAAATTTGCAGGTAAGACAGGGTTGTCTTGACGGTCTCCAAGAACGCCTTTGCCTCTGCTGCGGAGTGAATATCCGGGCGCGTTACCATCTCGATCAGCGGCACGCCGCAGCGGTTGAAGTCAACAACCGTGCCCTCGCCCTCATCGTGCAGCAGCTTGCCTGCATCTTCCTCAAAGTGAATGCGCTCAAAGCGAACGCGCTTCGGCTCGCCGTTTACCTCAAAATCAACATAGCCGTTTTCGCAGATCGGCACATCAAACTGCGAAATCTGGTATGCCTTCGGCAGATCCGGATAGAAATAGTTCTTGCGGTCAGACTTGCACAGCTGGTTTACCGTACAATGGGTGGCCAGACCCATCTTTGCCGCATAATGTACGACCTGCTTGTTCAGAACCGGCAGGGCACCCGGCTGACCCGTGCAAACCGGGCAAACATGGGTGTTAATCTCTGCGCCAAATGCGGTGCTGCATCCGCAGAAAATCTTTGTTTTCGTAGAAAGCTCGGCATGGACTTCCAGACCGATGACTGCTTCATAATTCATGATACGATTCCTCCCTTACAGTGCCACGATGTTGGACAGACCAGAAGCCTTTTCATAAGCCAGACCTGCATTGATGAGCTTCTGCTCTCCAAAACGCGGACCAATCAGCTGCATACCAATCGGCAGCTTGTTCGCATCAAAGCCGCACGGCTGTACCATTGCCGGAAGGCCTGCGATGTTGACAGAAACGGTGCAAATATCGCCCATGTACATCTGCAGCGGGTCCGATGTCTTTTCGCCAATCTTATAGGCAGTTGTCGGTGCTACCGGCGTCATAATGACGTCTACCTGCTCAAATGCCTTGTTGTAGTCTGCACGGATTGCGCGCTGTGCGGCACGCGCCTTCTTGTAGTACGCGTCATAGTAGCCGGAGGACAGCACATAGGTGCCCAGCATGATGCGGCGCTGTACTTCCTGACCAAATGCCTCGCTTCTCGACTTGACGTACAGATCAATGATGCCGTCAAACTTCTCTGCGCGATAGCCGTACTTGACACCGTCAAATCGTGCCAGATTGGACGAAGCCTCTGCGGAAGACAGAATGTAATAAATTGGCAGAGCATACTTGGACAGCGGCAGAGAAATCTCTACGACTTCTGCACCCAGCTGCTTATAGGTCTCCGCAGCAGCCAGAACCGCCTTGCTGACTTCTTCCGAAATACCTTCGCCGAAATATTCCTTCGGCAGGCCAATCTTCATGCCCTTGATGTCTGCATTCATGCCAGCGTGCAGGCTGTCATATTCGCGCGGATAGCTGGTAGAATCCATCTTATCATAACCGCGCAGGACATCTGCCAGCAGTGCTGCATCCTCTACGCTGCGGGCGAACGGGCCGATCTGATCCAGAGAGGAAGCAAACGCAACCAATCCATAACGGGAAACGGTACCATAGGTCGGCTTCAGACCGACAACGCCGCAGAAGGATGCCGGCTGACGAATGGATCCGCCGGTATCCGAGCCAAGCGCAATGGAAACTTCACCAGCTGCAACGGAAGCTGCTGCGCCGCCGGAAGAACCGCCGGTGACATGCTCCAGATTGTGCGGATTGCGCGTCTTTTGCAGCGCGGAATTTTCGCAGGAAGAGCCCATCGCAAACTCGTCCAAGTTGGTCTTACCGGTCATAACCAGACCGGCATCGTGCAGACGGTTCATTACCGTTGCATCGTATGGCGGCTGGAAGTTTTCCAACATACGAGAAGCGCAGGTGGTGCGGATACCCTTGGTGCAGATGTTATCCTTGACGGATACCGGCACACCGGCCAGCGGAGACAGTTCCTCACCGGCAGCACGCTTGGCATCAATGGCCTGCGCGGTCTCCAGGGCGTGTTCCTCGGTCAGCGTGATATATGCGCCGACCTTATCCTCTACAGCAGCAGTTCTTGCAAATGCCGCCTTGGTCAGCTCTACCGAGCTCACCTCTTTATTTTTCAGCATTGCCGAGAGCTCGGCTGCTGTCTTCTGATATAATTCCATGGTGTTGCCTCCCTTATTCTACGACGCGCGGTACACTGACGCCGCCACATGCTACGCTCGGTGCATTGGCAAGGATTTCTTCCTTGTCATAAGACGGAACGACTTCATCCTCACGCATGGCATTCTTTCGCTCGGTGTCAATGCAGTCCGTGATGTCGCCCAGATCCAGCTCCTGCAGCTGGTCAACCATGGCAACGATTTCCTGCATGTCCTCTGCGATCTTGTCAAAGCCCTTGCCCTTTGGGTCAAGACGCGCCAGATTGGCGATATATTCGACATTTTCTCTTGTAATAGCCATTATTCTTCCTCCTGTATCAAATCCTGGAATTCCTGCTCTGTGAGCACCGGAATGCCAAGTTCATTCGCTTTTTTGAGCTTGCTTCCCGCATTTTCGCCCGCCACAACAAAGGTTGTCTTTTTGGAGACGGAGCCGGACGCGCGACCGCCCAGTTGTTCAATGCGTTCTGTCGCCTGCTTGCGCGTAAACAGCGTCAATGTGCCTGTAAGCACGATGGTCTTTCCCGCCAGCTTATCGCTCTTGACGAGCTGTTCGCCTTGGAAATTGACGCCAGCTTCCCGCAGTCGCTCGACGAGATGCTTGGACTGCTCTTGTTCGCGCCACTCCTCAATAGACTGCACAATCGCGCTGCCAATATCGCGGATGTCGGTCAGCTGTTCCTCTGTCGCGTTGAGCACCGCATCCAGCGAGCCAAATGTCGAGGACAGTGTCTTTGCCGCCTTCTGGCCGATGTGTCGAATGCCCAGCGCAAACAGCAGACGAGACAAGTCATTGCTTTTGGATTTTTCAATCGCCGCAATCAAATTTTCAGCAGATTTTTTGCCCATGCGTTCCAGCGGCTCGATTTGTTCTTCTCTCAGTGTATACAAATCTGCAGCGGAATGCACCAAATCTGCATCAATCAGCGACTGCAAAACAGCCTGTCCGCAGCCGTCAATGTCCATGGCATCACGAGACACAAAATGCATGAGATTGCGCAGCAGCTGTGCCGGACATTCTGCGCCGGTACAGCGAATGGCCGCCTCATCCGCGTCCTCAAAGACCGGTGCGCCGCACACCGGACAGACCTTTGGCATTTCATACGGTACCGTGTTTTCCGGTCGCTTTTCCGGCACATATCCGAGAATCTCCGGGATAATTTCTCCCGCCTTGCGCACCCGAACGGTGTCACCGATGCGAATGTCTTTTTCCCGAATAAAATCGCGGTTGTGCAGCGTGGCGCGGCTGACTGTTGTTCCCGCCAATTGCACCGGATCCAGCACGGCATTCGGCGTCAGCACACCGGTTCTGCCGACAGTGATGACAATGTCGCGCAGAATTGTCTCTTTGATTTCCGGCGGATACTTATATGCCGATGCCCAGCGCGGATATTTTGCTGTCGAGCCGAGGGCACGGCGCAGAGCAAAATCATTGACTTTGACCACAGCACCGTCAATATCAAAATCCAGCTCGCCGCGTGTATCGCCCATATGCTGAATTTCGCGCTCAATATCTTTCGGATCGGTATACACCGGATAACGCGGCGATACCGGAAATCCGAGCTGTTTCAGATAATCCAACGCCTGTACGTGGGATGTCAGCGGCAGTTCCTCGCTGTTCTGAATATTAAAGCAGAAAATGGACAGCTTTCGCTGTTTGGTCACAGCACTGTCCAGCTGGCGCAAAGAGCCAGCTGCCGCATTGCGTGGATTGGCAAGCAGCGGCTTGCCTTCCAGCTCACGCTGTGCATTGATCGCATCAAACACAGAGCGGCGCATATACACCTCGCCGCGCACAACCAGCGTTTTCGGCGCATCGTGCAGCGTCTTAGGAATATCTTCAATCACGCGCAGATTGTCTGTGACATCTTCTCCTGTCATGCCGTCACCGCGTGTCGCACCGCGAACAAAGATCCCGTTTTCATACTCCAAAGACACGGATAAACCGTCAATTTTGTATTCTACGACATATTCCGGTGCATGAGCACGGGCATAGAACTCCTGCAGCTCTTCAAAGGAAAAGACATCCTGTAAGCTTTCCAGCGGCCACGGATGGGTCACGGAAGAAAATTTATCCGAGACGCTGCCGCCTACGTGATGGGTCGGAGAATCCGGCTCATCAACTTCCGGATATTCTGCCTCTAACGTCTCCAACGCACGCAGCATACGGTCATATTCAAAGTCCGAAATCTCCGGCGCATCCTCATCATAATATTTTTTATTGTGATAACGCAGGGCTTCCCGCAAAGCCGCTGCCTGCTGTGCGATATTCATTCCATCCGTCCCTTCTTAAACAATCATGTCTATTATAGCAAAAATATCCGTGCAGAAAAAGAGGTTATTTGGAATTTGACGAAATCATTGGCACATCTCCAACAAGTATGGTCTCTTCCAGCGGGTAGTTTGCCCGCACGGTGATGCTTTTAGACGCCCCCAACAGCTGAAGGGAAAAATCCGCGCTCACCGTCACCGACACTTCATACAGCGTCTGATTGATGCCCGCAGAGGAAAAATGCGATTCGACTTGCGCCGTCACGCATCCCAGCGAGACCACGCGAAACGGAATCTGTGGTCCGAGTCCGGCGAGCAGCTGCGGGTCGAGCAGCGTGCCCAATGCCACAGAAGTCTGCGCCTGTTCCAGCTCCCCAATTTCATCATATACGCACTGCACAAGCTGCGTGCGAATGCGGTTGACCGCAGCGGCATTCGTTGTGAGCGCTGTTACCGCTCCACTGTCATCCTGATGCAGCTTTCCGATTTCCTCCATCTGTCCTGCGCAGTCTGCCACAGCGCGTTCCATTTTACTTGTCGCCTGATATTGCACATAATTTTCCGCATAAACGACTAACTTCGGACGCAGCGCACCGCCTATGACTGCCGGAAGCAAAACCAGTCCCGCGAGCACAACCAGCAAAATCTTTCGCTGATGATTTCCGTGTCTGCGCATCGCGCTGCCCCCTTTCTTTGTGAAAGCAGACTATGCAGACACGGTTATTCCTGACACAAAAAAGAAGAGCACCCGCAGTGCGGATGCTCCCCATTGATTCGAGTAATAAAATTATTCGTCGTCGTTCAGCAGAGCGCGGATAGACAGGGAAACCTTCTGCTTCTCCGGATCAATGTCGATGATCTTAGCTTCTACTTCTTCATCCTTGGACAGAACGTCTTCCGGCTTCTCGATGCGGCGGTTAGCAATCTGAGAAATGTGGATCAGGCCGTCAACACCCGGAATGATCTGAGCAAATGCACCGAACGGCATGAACTTCAGGATGCGAACGGTAGCGGTGTCGCCAACCTCATAGTTTGCGGTGAATACGTTCCACGGATTGTCCTCCGGACGCTTGTAGCCCAGGGAAATCTTCTTGTTCTCACGATCCAGACCGATAACATAAACGTTTACGGTATCGCCAACGTTTACAACCTCAGACGGATGCTTGATGCGACCCCAAGACAGCTCGGAGATGTGGATCATGCCATCAACGCCGCCGATGTCTACGAATGCGCCGTAAGAAGTCAGGGACTTAACGGTACCGGTGTACTCGTTGCCAACTTCGATCTCGCTCCAAACCTTCTCAGCAGCAGCGCGACGCTCTTCCTGCAGTACGGCACGGATAGAACCAACAACGCGCTTGCGCGGACGGTTGATCTCGGTGATGCGGAAGCGAGCAGTCTGACCTACCAGCTGGCTCAGCGGCTGGCCCTTCGGGATACCGGTCTGGGAAGCCGGGATGAATACGCGGATGCCAAATGCATTGGCAACAACGCCGCCCTTGTTCTCTTCGTTAACCTTGCCCTCGATGATGGTCTTGTTCTCCTTAGCGTCCTCGATGGACTCCCAGCCCTTCATCTGATCCACGCGCTTCTTGGACAGTACGATGGTGCCCTCTGCATCGTTTACGCGAACAACAACAGCCTCGATGTCGTCGCCTACGTGGATGCTCTCCTCAGCGTTGAAGGACGGATCGTCGGACAGCTCATGGGTCGGGATGTAAGCAGCGTGCTTTACGCCCAGATCTACGTGAACTTCGTTCGGGGTGATCTTCAGAACAGTACCGGTTACCTTATCTCCTGTATTTAAAGTCTTGAAGGATTCCTCCAGCATAGCAGCAAAATCTTCGCTGCCGGTTTCAATTCTTGTCTCTTCGCTCATAATGTTTCTGACCTCCTTAATTATCCAAGCTGGCGTGGACGCGCCTGCTGTAATCCCGATAAATGGTTGCTCCATACCCTGGATCTCATTTCCAGTAAGTCCAGTGGCATCTTCGATGTATAGCACATGGTCACACAGTGACGTGCTGATTTCATACAGACGCTTTGTGTTAGAGCTTTTTCGATCGCCAATCACAATCATAATGTCCGACTTGCCAGCCAGTAGACGAGCCTCAGCTTGGCGCTCGTCCGTTGCATTACATATTGTACCAAATATTTTTTGGTTTGTACACTGTTTTTTTATAATTTTACTGCAAATATCAAAGATTTCCCTGTTGATCGTGGTCTGTGCAACCACACTAACTGGAATTTCCTGTAAATTTTGACCATTTTTGTTGTTTTTATCCAGTGCCGCCTGCAGTTCCTCCGGTGTTTCATACACTTCGGACGCGCCGCACCAGCCCTGAATGCCGACCACTTCCGGATGATTGCGGGAACCAATGATAATCACGCGGCGCCCCTGCTCGCTTTCTTCCCGGACGATGCGGTGAATCTTCCCGACAAACGGACAAGTGGCATCAACAATGCGGCATCCCTTGGTTTCGAGCTGTCGCAGCACAGCCTCCGGCACGCCATGCGCGCGGATGAGCACGGGCACTCCATCCGGAATGTCCGCCACATCCTCCGCTTTGTGTACACCCATTTCTTCCAGACGTCTGACCTCATGAGTGTTGTGAATAATATCGCCGAGTGCCCAAATACTGCCGTATTCCTGACAGGCACGCTCCGCCATGTCTACCGCTCGTTTGACGCCAAAACAAAAGCCCGCTGTTTTTGCGACTGTAACCATCGTCAGATCCTCTCTTTCAGCGCATAAATCCGGCGCATCATGTCATCTGCCAGTTCCCGATAGCCTTCCTTGGACTTGGTCTTTTCCGGCACATACGGCTCGCCAAATACCACGTAAACCTTCGAGCGAAATTTCTTGTTTTCAGAGATATAAATCGGCAAAATCGGTGCGCCTGTACGCGCAGCAATCATAGCTGCGCCAACCTTTGCCTCGTCGCCTTCCTTGTGCTTGGTGCCGCCCTCCGGGAAAATCAACAGCTTTTTTCCCTCTTTCACTGCTTTGAGCGAGGTCTTGATGGCACCGATGTCTGCCGTGCCGCGGTCAACCGGAAAGGCGCCGAGCGCGGAGATCAGCGGACCGAGCAGCTTAATTTGAAACAGTTCCTTTTTCGCCATCGCCACAATCGGATACCGATTGCCGAGCGCCGTGCCGACCAATACCGGATCTGCCCACTGGGTGTGATTTGCCACCAGCACACAGCCGCCATCCGGCACACGCTCCCGACCTATGACATGATAATTGTATTTCAGGTGGTCATAAATATTGACAACCGGAATGGCCATCGCCTGAAAGGTACGGTTATATTTCATGCTCATCCCTCCAGTGCCGGACGAATGACTGCTTCTACTGCCTCAATCGACTGCTCCAGCGTCAGTTCGCTGGTATCCACCAGAACAGCGTCATCCGCCTGCTTGAGCGGTGCTGCGGCACGGGTCTCATCGTCGTGATCGCGCTGTTTCATATCCACGAGCACGTCCTCCAGCGTAACGTCTTGCCTTTTTTCTCGCAATTCGATAAACCGACGCTTTGCGCGCGCCTCCGCCGATGCCGTCAGGAAAATTTTAATCTGCGCATCCGGCAGAATCACGGTGCCAATGTCTCGGCCATCCATAATGACGTTGTTGGTCTGCGCCATCTCACGCTGGGTGTGCAGCAAAAAGGCGCGAACCGCCGGAACCGCAGAGACAAACGAAGCATACTTGGACATCTCCGGTGTGCGGATCTGGTCGGATACATCTTCTCCGTTCAGCAGCACGTGCTGAACACCGTTTTCATACTTCAAGCTGACCTGAATGCCGCTGTCCAGTACCGGCTGAATGCGCTCGGTCTGTCCCAGCGGGACACCGGCACGGCACACAGCTAGACCGATCGTCCGGTACATCGCCCCCGTATCTACATACACAAAGCCCAAATGACCGGCCGCCGCGCGGGCAATGGTACTTTTTCCCGCACCGGACGGGCCGTCAATCGCAACTGCAATGGTTTTCATACATCTTTCCTCACTTTTTATTCACTCGCGGCCTGACCGGCATGGAATCCCGCCAAATAGCCAGTTGACCACGCAATCTGCAAATTAAACCCACCTGTATAGGCGTCAACATCCAAAATTTCTCCGGCAAAATACAAATTCGGCACCTTTTTAGATTCCATCGTCTTCGGCACAATGTCTTTGACGGAAACGCCGCCGGAGGTGATAATCGCGTCCTCAATCGGACCCGGCTGGGTAATATCCAGCGCAAAATGCTTGAGTTCATGCACCAGCTTTTGCCGCTGCTTCTTGGTAATCGCATTCACCTTCTGATGCGGATCAATACCGGAACGCTCTACGATAATCGGAATCAGTTTGCGCGGCAATAGAGCACCGAGAGAATTGCGAAAATCCGTGTTCAGTTCCTGCGAAAAATCCGATACAATACGCTTATCCAGCACGGCATCATCCAATGCCGGTTTCAAGTCGATCTCCGCGCGGTAGGTCGCCTTGTCCCACTTTCTCATGTGCGAAGATGCACTGAGCACCAATGGGCCGGAAATGCCAAAGTGTGTAAACAACATCTCACCAAAGCCCTCGTGCAGCTTTTTATTGTTCTCAAAAATCGTCAATTTGACATTTTTGAGCGGCAATCCCTGCAAGCGCGGGCAGGTTTTTCCCGGACAGACCAGCGGCACCAACGAAGCACGCAGCGGCGTGACTTTATGTCCCAGCTCCTGCGCCCAAGCATACCCATCACCGGTCGAGCCGGTCAGCGGATACGACTTGCCGCCGGTCGCCAGAATGACACGGTCTGCACGGTGCAGCTTGCCCTCAGTCTTGACGCCAACGACACCCTCTTCATCAGTCTGGATGCCCGTCACGCGCTCCTGTACAATCGTCACGCCGCAACGCTTGACCCAGAAAAACAGTGCATCGACGATGTCACGCGCTTTGTCCGACTGCGGAAAGACCCGATTGCCCCGTTCGGTCTTGAGCGGCACACCCAAGCCTTCAAAAAAGTCCATCGTGTCTTGTATCGAGAACGCACCCAAGGCGCTGTACAAAAAGCGCGGATTCTGCGGCACATGCGTCAAAAATTCCTGCATGTCACAGTTATTGGTGACGTTGCAGCGTCCTTTTCCCGTAATTGCCAGCTTGCGCCCTACCTTTTCATTGCGCTCAAACAGCAGCACGCGGGCGCCCTGCTGTGCTGCTGTTCCGGCAGCCATTAGACCGGCTGCGCCGGCTCCAATCACTGCAACTGTTCTTGTATTATTCATTGTCGAGTTTCTCATATACCTCATATTCGTCCCAAATGGATTCCAAATGATTAAAGGTCTCGCTGATCTCCTTCTGCTTACGCATACCGATAGCCACAATCAGCGCATTGATAACACTGAGCGGCGCAACCAGAGAGTCAACAAAGGATGCCATATCGCTCTTGGCGAGCAGCGTATAGTCTGCGGTCTGGCTCAGCGGAGACAGCTGGCTGTCGGTCAGTGCGATGACCGTAGCACCAGATTTTTTGGAGTATTCCAGTGCTTTGAGCGTGCGCTTGGAATAACGCGGGAAGCTGACGCCGAGCACGACATCTCCCTCTCCCACACGAAGAATCTGCTCAAAAATCTCACTGACGCTGTTGGTGTGAATCAGCTTCACATTGTCAAACATCAGATTGAAATAGAAGCCAATAAAGCCGGACAGAGATGCCGACGAGCGAACACCGAGAATGTAAATATTCTTCGCGTGCAGAATAGCCTCTACCGTACTCTGAAAAGAATTGCGGTCAATTTCATCCAATGTCATTCGGATTTTATCAATATCCGAGGACAGCACGGAGCGCAAAATATCCTGATCGCCCATTCTGTCACTGGTCACTTCCATACGCTGTACGGCCGTTAGCTTGTTGCGAATCATCTCCTGCAGCGCCTTTTGCAGCTGCGGATAGCCCGCATAGCCCAACTCTGTAGCAAAACGCACAACCGTAGACTCGCTGACACCGACGGTCGAGCCGAGCTTGCTTGCGGTCAAAAATGCCGCTTTATCATAGTGTTCAATGATATACTTCGCAATCAAACGCTGTCCTTTGGAAAAGGTGGACAGATTGTTCTGTATTTTGTTCATCAAATCATTCATAGTTTCTGCCTCTTATATATACATATGGGTTTCACATTTCTATAGTTTTATTGTATCTGCTGATGAACAAAAATGCAAGTGTTTCTCATGCAAATTGCAAAATTTGCGCAAGAATTCCATCATTGACCGGTTTTCTCCAAACCGCTCGCCCGGCGCAGTGCGGCAATCTCCTCCGCTGTCAGCTCACGCCAGTGCCCCGGACGTAACGATTTCTCCAATTTCAGCGGTCCCATCGCAATGCGGCACAGCCGCAGAACTTTCAAGCCGCACTGCGCACACATTTTGCGAATCTGGCGGTTGCGTCCTTCATGAATCGTGATATGCAGCTCGTGTACTTGATCCTCGCCGGATGACTGCATCTGTACCTGCGCCGGACGAATGCGGTATCCATCAATGACCATCGGTTTGGACAGCTCTCGAATGCGTGTTTTATCGCCGCGCACGGTCACGGCATAGGTCTTATCCACATGATTGCGCGGATGCGTCAGCGCGGCGAGCAGTTCGCCGTCATTGGTCATGAGCAGCATTCCTTCCGAGTATTGATCCAATCTGCCGACCGGCAGCACGCGTACCGGACAGTTTTTGACCAGCTGTGCTACCGTCTTTCGATTTTTTTCGTCCGACATCGTTGTGACAACACCTGCCGGTTTGTACAGCACTATCGTGTGATAGCTTTCATGGCCGTCAATTCGCTTTCCGTTGACGCAAATCACATCGGTATCAATGTCCGCGCGATCACCCACCCGCGCTTTTGTACCGTTTACTGTCACGGCACCGCTGGCAATGAGCTGCTCTGCCGCTCGGCGGGAACAAACGCCCGCACCGGATAAAATTTTCTGTAATCGTTCCTGCATGATTTAATCCTTCCACGGGCGTTTGCTTCCCGTCCATCCCTGCTGTTTCCAATACGTTCCATCCGCATCGTCGCTCGGCTTTTTGCTGCGCACCAAATGCATCATCGTAAAAAATGCCTTGGTCTTGAGCGAAGGCTGTACTTTTCCATCCCGCGCTTTGATTTTTTTCGCCAATGCGGTTGTCTTTCGGTCAACATTCTGTTTTTTCTTTTCGCTCATATGGCCATAGTTAATAGCATACACCGCCAAGCCGTACCGATACACCCTGCCAACACCCCAGAACCACAGACTGTCTGCCATGTCTTTCAGCGTGGATTTCATTCCCGCTCCCGCCGCCGTAGAGATACAGACCGCTTGCTTGCGGAACATCGAACGCTCCGGTCTATGTACCATCCAACGCCAGCCATAATGATCTAAAAACGCCTTCATGGAACCTGTGGCATGGTACACATATACCGGACTTGCCAAAATAATGACATCTGCTTCATCCAGCTTTTGTGTGAGCGGCTGCAAAGCTTCCGCATGAGGACAGTATTTTGCATCTCGTAAGATACAATTGGCACATCCCACGCAAAATTCGCCAAAATCTCGCGGCAAAAAGATCTCCGTGATCTCTCCGTCCAATTTCTCCGCCAGCGTTCTGGCGACATGGTAGGTTGAGCCCTTATGATTTTGTCCGTAAACGACTGTGATTTTCATGTATTACCTCTCGTTTTCTCACGGCATCCCACCAATGCCGAACTTTTTCTGACAAGCTGGTATCTTCCTGTGCGGGATCCAATGCGACAGACTGCGCACAAACCAGCGCGGTCTCATCCAGCACGACACCATTACATACCAATTGCGCGCTTCCGCAGATGTCTCCCTTCTGTACCGGCGCATATAAAAACGCCGCGCAGGATACTCGTATCTCTGCCTGCTCTTCATCAAACAAGGATGCTGTCAAATCTTCTTGATACACCGCCTGCACCTGCCGTTGTTCTCCCGTCTGCACAGGAATGGTTTGCACAATCTCCCCCGCCTGTGCGGCAGTCTGCGTGCGTATAGAAGCAAATGCCTCATCCAGCATATGCATATGATCGTTCCAATCATCCCTGTCGTGCAGTGTCACGGCAACAACCGTGCGCCCATTTCGTTTAGCTGCACTGACCAGACACCGCCCTGCCGTCAAGGTATACCCGGTTTTGACGCCGACAGCGTCCGGATACATGCGCAGCAGCTTATTGTGATTGACCATCGTTCGCGTACCAGCCGTGTAACTCTTGGTGGCGACAATTTGGGCAAAAATCGGATTCTTTAGTGCGGCTGCTGCCAACTGCGCCAGTTCGTGCGCCGTCGTGTAATGTGTTTTTCCATCCAGCCCGCTGGGATTGTCAAAATGCGTATTGCTCAGCCCCAGCTGCTGCGCTCGTTCGTTCATGCGGCGCACAAATGTGTTTCTTCCGCCGAGATTTTCTGCAATGCACTCTGCCGCATCATTGCCGGAACACAGCATCAAACCATACAAAACCTCTTGCAGCGGCAGCTGTTCTCCCTGCTTCAAATACATAGACGAGCCTTCTACACCCGCACTGACAGCGGAAACCGTGATAATCTGCTGTAATTTTCCCGATTCCGCTGCCAGCAATCCCGTCATAATCTTGGTGGTGCTCGCCATTGGCAGCCGCCGCGTTTCCTGCGCGCCATCCAGTAAGACACCGGTATCTGCATCCAGCACGGCATATGCCTGCGCGGAATACGCACTTGCTCGGCTGACACTGAAACACACAGCAAGCAGCAAACAAATCCAAAATTTTGCTTTCACACACATTCCCCCTCAGATAGTCATTTTACGGAGTCCTGTGTATGTTTATGTCTGAACAAAAAGAGGAGCATTTGGCTCCTCTTTCTGTTTGTTTATTCTTCTGTCGGAGCGACTTCTGTTTCTGTGACAGCCTCTTCCTTCTTGCCGCGCTTGCCAAACAAGCTCTGCACGCCGTTAATGGCATCCGGAATCAGCTCAATCAGACGATCCGTGCTGTTATCCGCCGGCATATTGACCGGAAGAATCCGCGCATTTCCCTCGCTGACAATGAGAAAGGCAACCGGCTGAATGCTGACGCCGGCACCGCCGCCGCCGCCAAAGCACAGCGGGGCATTTTCTCCACTGTTGCGCGATTTAAAATCTGTGCCGCCGGAGCCAAAACCGAACGTCACCTTAGAAATCGGAATCAGTGTGGTTCCATCATGCGTAACGATGGGATCACCGATAATTGTGTTGACATCGACCATAGAACGGATTTTTTCCATTGTCTCCGCCATCAGACCATTTACACCATGTTCTGCCATTTGAAATTCCCTCTTTCTTTCGGATAGTGATAATACCTATTGCTGAGAAGCCGTTTGATTTTGGCTCCATGCTTTTCGTTCTTCTTTCGTCAGGCGGACTGCCTTCCACAGTGCCCACAGCTCCTTGCGCCGCTTCCACAAAATACCCGGATACCATCGGAGCTGTGTCATCACAGAAATGTCCAATCCCCATATGGTCTTTTGTGCATCAAAATCTGCATCTATGACAATCTTTGTGTCCTTGAGGACATGGGTCCGCGCCAAGTACGGATAGAGATTGCCGACCACAGCGGAACAGGCACCGAGCAGTCTGCCGGTACGCGCCGCATCCGCTGTGTGCAGGATCACTGTCACGTGCAGACGCTCCCACACAATCGCCCCCGCCAAGTCATATATCAGTTCTACAACCAATTCCAGCGCACGATCTATTGGCAATCGTTTCAGGTCAAAGCGCGGTGCTGTTGTTTTCTCTTTCTGTTCCTCGCGTTGTTCTTTTTTTTCTTGCTTCTTGGTCGGCTTTTTGGGCTTTTTTTTCTTGCCGCCGAGCCGAAACACTTTCTTGATCGGACCGAATCCTAACCGCATCTTGAGCTGCCCGTCCGGCATGTCCCGCTTGATTTCTATCCGTGCCGGTGCAAACAGAGTAAAGACTGTCAGTGACACGCCAAGAAGTAAGACAACGCACAGGACGATACCCAGAATGCGGAGTACGATCATGATTCAGATTCCTCCTGTTCGGACTCGCGTTTTTCTTCCAATTCCCGCAGCTCCGGCAAATCCGGCAGCTCATCCAGAGAAGAAATGGAAAATGCCCGCAAAAACGCCGGTGTCGTGCGGTAAATCATCGGTCTGCCCGGCACATCCAGACGGCCGCAGCCCTCTAACAAGCCCTTGTCCAACAGATTCAGTACGGTGTTGGAACTATCCACACCGCGCAGCTGTTCAATATAAGCGCGGGTAACCGGCTGGCGGTACGCGACAATAGACAATACCTCTAATGCCGCCGCAGACAACGATGGCGTGCGCCGCACTTCCAGCGCACGGCGAATGGTATCTGCATATTCTGCGCGGGAAACCATCTGATAGCTGTCTTGCAGGCGAATCAGTTGAAAGCCGCGCTTTTCCGCGTCATAGCTGTCCGCCAGCTCCTGTGCCAACTGATGCAGCTGTTTCGCATCAATACCAAGCACCTGCTTGAGTTTTTCTTCGTAGACCGGTTCTCCCGATGCAAATAAAATGCCCTCCAACAGGCAGGACAATTCATTCATGAGATGCGTTCCTCCTGAATCTCTGTATTTGCTTCTTCCCGCTCTTTATCGGCAAACAGCGTCAGCGTAGGGTTTTCTTCCTCGCCGTCAATCTGAATGCGATGCGTCTTTGACAGCTCCAGCACGGCGAGAAAGGTCGCAACAATTTCCGAGCGATTGTGCAGACCGCGAAACAAGCCCTGAAAACGCAGCTGTTTCTTTTTGCGAAACCGCAGCAAAATCGCTGTGATGCGCGTATGTACCGGCACGGTTTCATGTCCGACAATGCCGGAAAATGCACTGACCGGCGGCGGCATTTTCTTGCCAATGCGCAGCAGCATCCGCTGTGCAGCCTCAGACAGCTTTTCCGGCGGCAGTGTGCCCTCAAACGTCTTTTTTCGTTCCAGCGGCTCCGGCGGGCGCGTCAAAATATCGCGTCCTGCGTCACTGTGCCGCTTAAAATATGGCTGTACCTCACGAATGCGCTGATATTCCAGCAGCTGTTCTACCAGCATCGCACGCGGGTCTTCTTCCTCATCCTCTTCGTTCTTTTCCTTCGGCAGCAACATCCGCGATTTGATGAGCATCAGCTGTGCCGCCATAGCGATGAAATCTCCGGCGACTTCCATGTCTGCCGACTGGGCTTCGCGCAGGATTTCCATGTACTGTTCGAGAATCAGCGAAATAGGGATGTCATAAATATTGACTTTGTTCTTTGCAATCAAATGCAAAAGCAAATCCAACGGTCCGTCAAAGGCGGACAGATGAAAGGTGATTTTTTCTGTCATTTAAAACACCAGCAAAACAATCGCGCTGAGCGCGTGATAAATCAAATTGACAAAGAAATTGATCGGTCTGTCCAGCACACCGACAAACAGCAAAATCAGCAGAATAAACTGGATATACTGCTCATACTGCGCGAATTTGTACTCATATTTCGCCGGAAGAAAGGCCAGCAAAATCTTGGAGCCATCCAGCGGCGGCACCGGAATCAGGTTGAATACACCCAAGCCGATGCTCATCACGGCCGTCATATACAGCATCAGCGCAATGGCAGTTAAAATCGGCGAGCTGGTCAATCGCAACGGGTAATACAAAAACAGCGCAATGAGAGCCAGCACAAAATTGGACACCGGACCGGCAAGCGATACCAGTGCGATACCGACACGGCGATTTTTAAAATAGCTCGGATTGATTGGCACCGGCTTTGCCCATCCGACATGAAACAGCAGCATACAAAGCGTGCCAATCGGATCAAGATGATGCAGCGGATCAAACGTCAGCCGTCCCGCCTGCTTTGCCGTCGGATCGCCCAGCGCATACGCCGCGAAACCGTGACAGGCTTCATGTACGCTCAGACAAAGTAGCAGAGCCGGAATGCTGACCAAAATTTGAATCAGCGAACTGTGCAAAAAACTTGACATATCATACTCCTACAATCATTCAATGTTAGAATATAGTATAGCCGGAAACCCCATAAATTTCAAGCAACTGCGCGGATTTTACAAACTGGACACAGGAAAAAGAAAAAGGCGAAGTGTATCACACCACGCCCTTTCCTTTGATAAGGTTACAACTAAACTTAATTAGTCCTTTACGATGTTCAGTTCTGCCTTGAGCTGTGCCATCATCTCAGCGTACTCAGCCTCGGTCAGATGTACCGGATTCGGATTGGTGATTTCAAATCCGCCGCCGAACTCGAAACCGCCTTCGTACTTCGGTACGATATGGAAATGCAGGTGCGGCAGCTTGTCGCCGAATGCGCCCAGATTGATCTTGGTGCAGCCCCACAGCTTCTTTACTGCGCCTGCAACGTCTGCGACATCATCCATAAATGCATGACGCTGCTCCGGTGTCAGATCGGAAAGCTCGGACAGATGCTCGTCTACAGCGACAACGCAACGACCCTTGTGTGCCTGATCCTTGAACAGATACAGTACGCCCTCTCTCATCTTGCCAACGCGGAACATAATTGCCTTGCGGCCTTCGTGATCCGGATCACAGTAAAAACAATTTGCCATTGGAATCGTCTCCTTTTCATTCACAGATCTCTCGTCCTTGCGGACATTGTTTCCTGTTGTTAGTATACAGCAAATGAGGCAAGATTTCCATAGTTTTTAACCAAAAGTTACATAGAAATTTGTCTCCCACGCCGGAACATACGGGTGATGCCGCATTCCCAACCGAACATCTGCGCACATGTCATGCAGCAGCAGCGGCAGCTCGTACAAGTCCTCGCTTCTGTGATATGCAGACAGCGAAATACGCGGGCGATATTGCTGAATGGTTCGCCGCGCGCCCTCCAATGCCATGCGTTCCGCGCCCTCGACATCTAATTTGAGCAGGGTGCACGGCGCACCGTTTAAGACATGATCGACGGATTCTACCGGAATCATAACGGTATGCTTGTCATGTGATACCTCGTTCATGACCGGTGTCAGCGCAGAATTGCGTCCCGCCTTGCCGCCAAACAGCATCTCCCCCGGCTCACTCCATGCGCCGGCATTGACGATGTGAATATGCTCCAGCTGCGCCTGCTCGACATATTTTTTCAGCTTTTTAAAGGTCTTTTTGTCCGGTTCCAATGCGGTAATCGAATCGTATTTTCCATCGGTATACGACAGCAGTTCTCGAATGGTATCGCCGTTATATGCGCCGAGATCGACAAAATGCTCGTGCTGTGTCGGCTTGAGATACGTCTCAAACACGCTCTCCCGACTGTCTGTGTAGTCGCGCAGCCAATGCAGCTTGCCGCTCAGCTTGAAATTCACCGTCGCCGCAAAGACTTCGCGGGAACGGTCATCTGCCAGCAGGGCATACGCCTGTTCCAGTTCTTCACAGTGCTTTTGGGCAAATGCCAAATCAAACAGTTTTCCCTCTGCCACCGGTACATCCGGCGCATACGTCGTGTGTGTTCGATCCAAATCATCAAACAGCGCCAGCACTTCCGGTCTGCTCGACGCAAAGGCAATGACCGCGACAAAATCTCCCAATTCTTTTTCGAGATCCGATCGCTTTTTCACGACAAATCCGGCAAAGCTATGTCCGCGCACAAATTCATCCGATGCAAAAATGCCGGCAATCGGAATGTTTCTCTGCTCGCAAACGCGCAAAATTTTTTCCGCGCCGTCGCCCATGCCATACAGACAAATCGGCCGCGTTTCCTGCTGTAATACCGTCCACACATCGCGTGTTTCCGTCACAAAAGACGGCAGTCTATCACTCATTCCCATGTCTTCCACACATCCGGACAAAAGCCAACGGTCGCCTGTTTGCCATTGCGCACAATCGGTGTCTTGAGCAGCTTTGGATTATCCAGCAGCTTTTCCATCTTGGCTTCATCAGAGGCAAGATATGGCAGCATCGCAGCATCGGGGTCCTTCGCCTTCGGGTCAATCATCGCTTCCAGACCCACTGCGCGGCACACAGAGGTAAACTCGCCCTTGCTCATGCCGTAACGCACGAGATCTACCATTTGGTACTTTATTCTGCGCTCCTTGAAGTATCGTTCGGCTTTTTTTGTGTCAAAGCACTTGCTTTTGCCAAATATCTGAATATTCATTGGAATCTCCTTTTTCTGTGATTTTTCTTATCTTATCACAGCTTTCCGCAAAAAACAACGCACATTTCGCGAATACAGAGCAGGTAAATTGTCCGTGACGCAAAGACAATTGTTTAACTTGATATACAAAAGCCAGTTTCATTTTCCGTATTTTATGTATCCTGTCCATTGTTTTCCTGTCTTTTTGTGATATACTATAGTCAAGCTCAAGGGAGCGGAAACAACACAGCTTCCATCCCAAAAGCGATTAGGTTTATAGCCTGCCACCGCACAGTTTTCCCATTCTGTGCTTTCATATATCTCTCTCTTTACTGTATGGCGCGTCGAATTCCTACCAATCGACGCGCCACTTTTCTGCTCTTTTTCAGCAAACGAGAGATTGTTTTCCGCTTCAACCTGTGATAAGATATATAGTGTATGCGCCTGCATATTGTCCGGCGCTTTTTTTATACGAACAATTGCTGATCGGAGGTTTTTTCTTTTGTCAGATTTAAAATCAGAAATTGCAAAGCGCCGAACATTCGCGATCATTTCGCATCCGGATGCCGGCAAAACGACCATTACAGAGAAATTCCTGCTGTACGGTGGAGCCATTCAGCTGGCCGGTGCCGTTAAGGGCAAGAAGAACACCCGCCATGCCGTTTCCGACTGGATGGAAATCGAGAAGCAGCGCGGCATCTCGGTAACGTCTTCTGTGCTCCAGTTTGAATACGGCGGACACTGCATCAACATTCTGGATACCCCGGGACATCAGGACTTCTCAGAGGATACCTACCGCACCCTGATGGCAGCGGATTCCGCAATCATGGTCATTGATGCATCCAAGGGTGTCGAGGCGCAGACCCGCAAGCTGTTTAAGGTTTGTTCTATGCGCGGTATTCCGATTTTCACCTTTATCAACAAGATGGACTTGGAATCCCGTGACCCGTATGATCTGCTCGATGAGCTGGAAAAGGAGCTGGGCATCGACACCTATGCTGTCAACTGGCCGATTGGCTGCGGCAAGGAATTTAAGGGTGTCTATGACCGTCAGAAGAACCATGTTATGGCATTTGAGGCAGCTTCTGTCACAGGTACTAAGGAAGCAAAAATCAAAATTTACGAGCCGGACGATCCGGAACTGGAGCCAATGGTTGGCGAACGCCTGTGGGAAACCCTGCAGGATGATATTGAGCTGCTCGGCGGTGCGGGAGAAGAATTTGATATTGACCGCGTGCACGCAGGCACGCTGTCTCCGGTATTCTTTGGTTCCGCTCTGACCAACTTCGGTGTCGAGCCGTTCCTGCAGTACTTTTTGGAAATGACACCGCCGCCGACGGCACGTGTCTCCAAGGGCGAAGTCATTGACCCGTTTGACGAGCACTTCTCGGCATTTGTATTCAAGATTCAGGCAAACATGAACAAGGCACACCGTGACCGCGTTGCCTTTATGCGTATTTGCTCCGGCAAATTTGAAAAGGGCATGGATGTCTATCATGTACAGGCTGGAAAGAAAATGCAGCTGGCGCAGCCGCAGCAGATTATGGCACAGGATCGCGCCATCATTGACGAGGCATATGCTGGCGACATCATCGGCGTCTTTGATCCGGGCATTTTCTCGATTGGCGACACAGTATGCACGCCTGGCTTTGACTGCAAGTATTCCGGTATCCCGACGTTTGCGCCGGAAGTATTCTGCCGTATTCGTCAGAAGGACACCATGAAGCGCAAGCAGTTCATCAAGGGTATGGAACAGATTGCGCAGGAAGGTGCCATTCAGATCTTCCAGGAGCCGCACACCGGTATGGAAGAAGTCATTGTCGGCGTTGTCGGCGTCCTGCAGTTGGAAGTTTTGGAGTATCGTCTCAAGAACGAATACCGCGTGGACATCATCATGGAAAACCTGCCGTATCAGTACCTGCGCTGGATTGAAAATGAAGATTTCCAGCCGGACGAGCTGAAAATCACCTCGGATTCCAAGGTGGTACAGGACTACCGCGGACGGTACCTGCTGCTGTTTACCAGCATGTGGAACCTGAACTGGGCGCTGGACAAGAACGAAGGTCTCCAGCTTGCCGAGTTTGGTCGTGCCGAAGACTAAACGCTAAATTAGATAGAACAAAAGACGGACTGCCAACCATGCAGCCCGTCTTTTTCTGTGCCAAAATCAATAAAATGGATTTGCTTTCTCAATGAATCAGTCCTGCCTGCTGCAATCTGCGGCGAATCTGCGGGCCGATAACAGCACAAACAATCATCTTAATCAGGTCGCCGACGATGAACGGCAATACGCCTGCAGCCAACGCCTGATAGAATGTCATACTAGCCTGATAAGCCAGCCAACCTGTACCGAAAACATAGCACACAATTGTGCCGAGAATCATGCCGATCATGCTCGGTACCAGCTTCGCCTCAAAGCGGTCGATAAAGAATCCGCAAATCAGCGCCATAAAGATAAAGCCGATCAGATAGCCGCCAGTCGGTCCAAACAGCTTGCCGACACCGCTGCTAAAGCTGGAAAATACCGGCAGACCCACCAGACCGATCAGCAGATACACAATATAGCTAATGGTACCGCGGCGACAGCCCAACACATAAATTGCCAAATAGACGGCAAAATTGGTCAACGAAATCGGCACCACACCAATCGGAATGGACAGCGGGCCTAAAATACAGGTCACGGCAGCCATCAAGGCAATCAATGCCATTTCTCTTACATTTGTTTGACTTTTTTTCTGTTCCATATACGATCACCCAAATATATTTTTTGTCTGGTGATAGTATACGCTTTATTGTAAACCTTGTCAACCTTCTTGGTTAACATTCTTTTTCAAAAATTCCAGCAGGAACTTTTGTGCCAGACTGTTCGGGGCAATGGCTTCCTTTGCCTCTGCAAACGAGAACCATTTTGCCTTATCCACCTCATCCGTCATGTGGCTGAGATCCTGTGTCGCTGCGACGCAGGAAAAATTCAGCATCAAGGTATTGCTCGGCTCGAAAAATTCACTGGTATTAAATCGAATGTCATGTACCTCCAAGCCGACTTCTTCCTTTACTTCCCGCGCAACGGTTGTTTCCGCCGCTTCGCCGCGGCTGACGTATCCGGCAACCAAAATGTTGCGCTGTTTTCCGTACTGCTGAATGAGCAGCACTTGCTTCCGATCTGGGCTGAGCACTTCCATGCTCACCGCCGTATTAAAAATTGGAAAGCGAAACTGCTTGCACTGCGGGCAATATGGAACCATCCCTTCGCGCTCCAAATATTTTTCTGTCAGCTGCGCGCCGCATTCATAACAATATCTCATCGTGTTTTCTCCTATTCTTACATTTTCCTTTATTATACGCTTCCTACTGTGCCTTGCAACTGGTTTTATCCTGCGATATACTAAAATTATATTTATTTTCTTGCAGAATACACGAGGATTTTGATATGAATGAAACAGAACAACGCATCTGTGACTGCATAGATGCACACGCACAGCAGCTCATTGCCTTTGCTGAAGATATTTATTCCCATGCAGAGCTTGGCTATACCGAACACCGAACCGCCAAAAAAGTCACAGATTGGCTGACATCCTGCGGATTCGAGGTACAAACTGGACTTGCTAACACGGGCGTCAAGGCTTCCCTGGGCACACAATTTCCTTCTATTTGTCTCATTGGCGAATTGGACGGCATCCGCAGTCCAGAGCACCCGCTCGCCGTGCCGGAAACCGGTATGTCCCATGCCTGCGGACACCATATGCAGCTCGCTGCGCTCGCCGGTGCCGCCCTGGCACTCAGCCAGCCGGAAGTCGCTGCACAGTTAGACGGCCGCGCCGTCTTTTTCGCTGTTCCCTGTGAAGAGCATGTCCCGATGAACCGATTGGAACAGCTCCGAAAGGAACACGTTGCCACTTGCTGCGGCGGCAAACCGGAGCTATTGCTGCGCGGAGCCTTCGACGACATTGACGCCGCCATCACGACACATGCCCACATGGTATCTTGCCAATCAGATTTTCTTCTCGGATGCAATTCGACCAGCGGATTTCTGTCCAAGCTTATCCACATCAAAGGAAAGGCTTCCCACACCGCTATTGCACCGGAAAAAGGCATCAACGCTTTAGATGTCGTGACGCTGGCGCGCAGTGCCATCGGTATGCTGCGCAGTACCTTTTGCGATCAAGATAGTATTCGCATCGGCGAAATTGTCCGCATGGGTGATTCTGCTATCAATGTCGTGCCGCATGAAGTCACGGTAGACCTGCAGGTACGCGCCAAAACATGGGACGCCTTGCAGGATGCCAACGAGAAAATCAATCGTGCGTATCGCGGTGCCGCGTATGCCTTTGGAGCAGACATTACCATCCAAGACGATATGGGCTATCTGCCGACCATTCCAGCGCAGCCGTGTCAGGCTCTGCAGGACGCCGCCAGTCTGCTGTCCGCAACCTATGAGCCGGTAAATCCTGCTGTACACAATGCCGCCTCTACAGATGTCGGAGATTTGTCTCACCGAATGCCAATTATCAACTATACTTACGGCGGTTTTTCCGGCACGCTTCACGGTGCAGATTTCCGTATCACAGACAAAACCAAAGCGTATTTACTTCCGGCAAAGCTCGCTGCCCTGACAATATATCGTCTGCTGCGAAATGGTGCCGCGGAGGCAAAGTTGCTTCTCTCTTCCTTCCATCCAGCAATGACGGCAGAAGAATATCGCGCCTATGCGCAGAAATTCGGCTGTCAATAAACAAATCATCCGGCAATTTCTCACGAAAAAGCCGGATGATTGATTATTTCAACTCTTTTTTACGATTGACGAGTACAATACCGACGCATACTAACAGCAAAGAAAGCACATTGCGCACTGTAAATACCGTCTCGCCGAGTACCACACCGGACATCAGCGAACCAAACACTGGTACCAAGAAATTGTACACGGAAACCTTTCCCACCGGATAGCGCTTGAGCAGCCATGTCCAAATGGTAAACGCCGCGGCAGAAAGAAAAATCAAATAGCCGAGCAGGCAAAATGCCTGTGGCGAAACCGTCTGAAAATGTCCGCCGCCAGCAATGCCTGCCAGCAGCAGCACGGCGCCGCCAATCGTCAGCTGCCAGCCCGTGACAACCATGGGAGACTGTCCTTTGGCGGCGAATTTGCTGATGACTGCGCCGCTGCCGGACGCTGCCGCTGCAATAAACATAAATCCCTCGCCAGTCAGCGAGATACCGCCACCCAATCCGTCCAAAGAACTCAGCGTGATAATCAGCACGCCAACAAATCCCAAAATGCAGCCCACACTTTTGGTCGTATTCAGCCGATCATCCGCAAATAAAAAATGCGAGATGCCAACGGCAAAAAAAGTTGCCATGGCAGAAATGACCGAGCCTTTGACTCCTGTCGTGTGCGACAAACCAATGTAAAAAAACACATACTGTATGGTTGTCTGCACAAGACCCAGCAGCAAAATACCCGGCCACTGCTGTCTGGTCGGAACAACTAATTTTCGGCTAGTAATGACGGAAATCACCAGCACAGCAATGCCTGCCAGCATAAACCGCCAACCGGCAAAAAACAGCTTGCACGCCGCCTCATCGCCAATGCCAAACAGTGCATAGCCCGACTTAACCGCCGGAAAAGCACTGCCCCACAACAGGGTACAGATCAGCGCAGGCAGCGTCAATCCAATCCAAGTTTTTTGTTTCATCACTTGACCTCTTTCTAACATGTCTAGTTTCCATCCTACTCCACTCCCGGCTCAAATACAAGGGTGATATGCTCAAATTTTTGTTAAGTTCTTGACGAATACGACAGATGCTGATACAATAGGTTAGATATAAGTGGTTTTTGTATGTTTTGAACAATTTTTTGTTTCATTCTGAGTATCATTGACAAACGGAGGACTTTGTTACATGGATTATCAGGCACTATATAATAGTAAGCTGACAACTGCCGCAGAGGCAGCAAAGGTCGTCAAGAGCGGCGACTGGGTAGATTATGGCTGGTGCACCGGCACACCGGTAGAACTGGACAAGGCACTGGCTGCTCGCGCAGAAGAGCTGGTAGACGTCAACATTCGCGGCGGCGTATTGCTGGAACCGCTGGCAATTGCGCAGGTTCCGGACGCAAAGAAGCATTTCTCTTGGAATTCTTGGCACATGAGCGGCATTGAGCGCCATATGATTAACGATGGCATTGCGTTCTATTCCCCGCTGCGCTACTCTGAGCTGCCGCGTTGGTATCGAGAGAGCATCTGTCCGCCGGACGTCGTCATGATTCAGGTCGCACCGATGGACAAGCACGGCTACTTCAACTTTGGCCCGAACGCATCTCATCTGGCTGCTGTCTGCGAGACCGGCAAAAAGGTCATCGTAGAAGTCAACAAGAACATGCCGCGCTGCTTAGGCGGCTTTGAAGAAGGCGTGCACATCACCAATGTAGATATGATCGTCGAGGGCAACAACCCACCGATTCGTCAGATGGGCAGCGGCGGCGCTCCGTCTGAAATCGACGAGACCGTAGCTAAGCTGATTGTAGAGGAAATCCCGAACGGTGCTTGCTTGCAGCTCGGCATTGGCGGTATGCCGAACGCTGTTGGCTCCCTGATCGCGCAGTCGGATCTGAAGGATCTGGGTGTACACACCGAGATGTATGTAGACGGCTTTGTAGATATGGCTGCCGCTGGCAAGCTGTCCTGTGCAAAGAAGAACATTGACAAGGGTCGTCAGGTATTCGCTTTCGGCGCAGGCACCCAGAAGATGTATGACTATATGGATGACAATCCGGCCCTGATGAGTGCACCGGTTGGCTACACCAATGATACACGCGTTATCGCTCAGATTGACAACTTTATCTCAATCAACAATGCGGTTGACCTCGATTTGACCGGTCAGATCAACGCAGAGTCCGCAGGCACGAAGCATATCAGTGGTGCAGGCGGTCAGCTGGACTTCGTGCTCGGCGCTTATCTGTCTAATGGCGGCAAGAGCTTTATCTGCTGCTCTTCCACCTTCACAACACGCAGCGGCGAGCTGAAGAGCCGTATTCTGCCGACGCTGAATCCGGGCTCTACTGTCACAGACACCCGTACCAACACGCATTATCTTGTTACCGAGTACGGCAAGGTTTGCCTGAAGGGTCTGTCCACTTGGGAGCGTGCAGAGGCAATTATTTCTGTTGCTCATCCGCAGTTCCGTGAGGAGCTTATCAAGGAAGCTGAAAAGCTCAAGATTTGGAGAACCTCCAACCGCAGATAATTTTCCTATATGGAAGCAGCAAAGCCGATGGCATCGCCATCGGCTTTTTCTTATTTTTTCAAGCAAGCGAAAAGCCCGTTCCACTCTCCATTGGAACAGGCCTTTCTTTTACAACAAAGTACCGTCTCACATGATTTCCTTCTGCAGCTTATCATGTGCAAATTTCAGATCTGAATATCCGAATGACACATATCCAATGCCGAGAACCACCGTCCAGAACCCTGCATGCGATCTTTCCCCTTATCGCACACAGTACATATATTCTGTTCGTTGGTGGAAATTGTACTTTATACATTTATTATAATATCAGCTGGTAATTTGTCAATAGTCTTTTGACAAATTGCACAACTACTTTGGAATTTTTTAGCGTTTTCTTTACATCTCAGCAAGTACAACGTGATCTTCCCGCAGAGACTTCTGCACATCAATCAGACGCTGATTCTTGCTTCCCCGAAAACGCAGTGCCATATCCTTTTGCGACTCGATAAAGCGTCCGTCAACCAAAACATCGCACTGCGCCAACAGGTGTTCTATCGCCGCGTCATGCTTGTCTCGCAGCTGCTCCCATGTATAGCCGGTGTAAGCCATGATATGCTTGCCGTGATGTTTTAGCTCCTGTGCCAGCTCTGCGAGCGGCTCCGGCTGACAAAACGGCTCTCCGCCGGACAGCGTCACGCCGGATACCAAAGGATTTTCCATGATATCCTCATACAGACGCGACAAATGTATCGATTCTCCGCCGGAGAAGTCATGCGTCTGCGGGTTATGGCAGCCCGGACAATCATGCGGACATCCCTGTGTAAAGATAACAAAGCGGATGCCGGGGCCATCCACGATTGATTCGTCAATGACTCCGGCAACGCGAAGAAGTTCATCCTTCATCTTGCTCATGCACTCTTTCTGTCGGATGCGGCGCGGCGCACATCATGCTTGACACGATCATGTTCCTCTGCTCGCTTGGCATCGTTAAAACGGTCGAGCGTTCCAACCAAATAACCGGTGATGCGGCGAATGCGCTCAAAGCCAACGCCCTTTCCTATCATAGCTTCGCCCTTCTCATTGTACGTTACATGGTTCAGTTCATTCATCTTCGTGTCCTCCTATATCTCATGCAGCGGGTTCGGCTGACGGTCTCTCTCTTCGTTGAGATCCCCATGATAGCCAATCGTATCGCTGTTGTACTTTTTATATACACCGAGCTGCCGCAGCTTTTCAACGCTGACAGCCTCGCCCTCACGACGTCCACAGCGCGGGCACACATCGTCAATGATGCCTGTGTATCCGCAAATCGGGTCACGGTCTACCGGATGGTTGATGGAGCCGTATCCAATGCCGCACTCCTTCATATAACGGACAACCGCCTCAAACGCCTCGAGATTCTGTGTCGGGTCGCCATCCAGCTCTACATAGCTGATGTGTCCGCCGTTAGTCAGCGCATGATACGGCGCTTCCAAACGAATCTTCTTAAACGCACTGATCGGATAGTAGACCGGTACATGGAAGGAGTTGGTGTAATAGTCACGATCCGTGACGCCCGGAATCACGCCATAGCGCTTTTTGTCCAGACGGACAAAGCGTCCGGAAAGGCCTTCTGCCGGTGTGGCAATGACCGAGAAATTCAATCCGGTCTTACGGCTCTCCTCATCCATGCGCGCCCGCATACGGGAAACAATTTTCAGACCCATGCGCTGTGCCTGTTCCGATTCACCGTGATGCACACCCATCAATGCCTTGAGGCACTCTGCCAGACCGATAAATCCTACCGTCAAGGTGCCATGCTTGAGCACCTCGCCCACTTTATCATCCGGTCCGAGCTTATCCGAATCCAGCCAGATGCCCTGACCCATTAAAAACGGATAATTGCGCACGCGCTTCTCCGCCTGAATTTTGAAACGCGCCAGCAGCTGATCGACGACAAGATCCAGCATATCATCCAGCGAACGGAAGAACACATCTGTATTCCCCTTTGCCTTGATAGCCAGACGCGGCAGATTGATCGACGTAAAACTCAGATTGCCGCGGCCGTTGACAATCTCACGGGATGGATCATAGACATTGCCAGCCACGCGAGTACGGCAGCCCATATATGCCGCCTCGGTCTCCGGATGTCCCGGCTTGTAATACTGAATATTAAACGGTGCATCAATAAACGAGAAATTTGGGAACAAGCGTTTAGCGGAAACTCGCATCGCCAGCTTGAACAAGTCATAGTTCGGATCGCCCGGATTGTAATTGACGCCTTCCTTGACCTTGAAAATGTGAATCGGAAAAATCGACGTCTCGCCATTGCCCAATCCTGCCTCTGTCGCCAGCAGCAGACTCTTCATGACCAGTCTGCCCTCCGGAGAGGTGTCTGTGCCATAGTTGAGCGAAGAGAACGGAATCTGCGCACCGGCGCGCGAATGCATGGTGTTGAGATTGTGTACCAGTGCTTCCATCGCCTGATAGGTTCCTCGCTTGGTTTCTTTGCGTGCATACTTGACGGTAAACGCCATCACACGGTCTGCGATCTGTTCCTCCGCACCGCGTTCGATCAGTCGCGCGCGAATGGCCTCTGTCACACCGTTATTATCCGCCAGAACCGGCTTTTTGCCGCACGAAGCAATCAATGCCTTTGCCGGTTCCAATCCCTCGTCTTCCAGATCAAACGCTTCGAGTGCCTTTGCCAGATTATCGCGATAGTTGTGCCAATACGTCTTTTTTACGCCGGGCGCCATGCTATAATCGAAATTCGGTACACTCTGACCGCCGTGCTGGTCGTTCTGGTTGGACTGAATCGCAATACAGGCGAGCGCAGAATAGCTGCGAATGTCATTCGGCTCACGCAGGAAACCATGACCGGTCGAAAAACCGCCTTGAAACAGCTTGAGCAGATCAATCTGTGTACAAGTTGTCGTCAGCGTGTAAAAGTCAAAATCATGAATATGAATATCGCCTTCCCGATGCGCCTTTGCAATGCGCGGCTCGAGCAGGAACATCTCGTTAAAGCGTTTTGCACCCTCCGAACCGTATTTCAACATCGTGCCCATGGCGGTATCACCGTCAATGTTGGCGTTTTCGCGTTTGATGTCATTTTCCACGGCGGACTGGAAGGTCAAATCCTCATAGATCTTCATGAGTCCGGTATTCATCTCGCGCTGACGCGAACGCTCCTTGCGGTACAGGATATATGCCTTTGCCGTTTTTGCGTGTCCCTGTTCAATCAGAGTCTTTTCCACGGCGTCCTGCACATACTCTACGGTCGGCGTGTCTGTCGGGCTGTGTGCCTCGATATAATCCGCTGCATCCAACGCCAGACGCATTGCCATCTGGTAGTCATGTCCTCCGGATGTCTCCGCAGCCTTGTAGATAGCATTTGCAATCTTTGTCACATCAAAGAACACACATCTGCCGTCTCGTTTTTCAATCTGCTTTATCATCGCCGCCGCACCTCTGTCTTCATATTCTTCCGCCAGATAAAACACAAAATATACACATAACATTTCCGCGATACACTATATCTTGTGTTCCGTCCGACTGGAACTGTCTCATATTTTAATACGCCAATCAGCAGATGTCAATAGCCCCATAACTCTTGTGGTAGGTGCAACCTTGCAGGAATCATTCCTGTTTTTCACTTTTCTCCCGGATTGTTGCAGCGGCATGAGAAATAGTTTTCCACAGAATTTCCCATGCCGCTCCGAAGAATTCCCGATGGTAGAGCATGGAATTGCTCTGAGATACGGGAATCTCCCAACTTTATTTTCGCACAGATGCCAAGTTTTCCACACCCGTTCATTTCTTGCAAAACGTTTCAAATCCCGCAAGAAAAAATTTTTTCATGTTGTTATCCCTCTGCTCGCACACCACTACATGTTGTGGTGTCCGGTTCTCACGCCAAGCTGCGCTCCAAGCAATCAACATCCAATTCTTCCCAGCGATAGAGGAAGCATCGGCTGAGACGGCGAATTTCTTCGGTCTCCGTTTTTGCCGATTCATCATACACGCCGACTACCGGATACCCCGCGCCGGACGCTGTAATCACACAATGCAGGCTGTCCTCAAATACCGCTGTCGTGCGCTTGTCCGTACCGAGCTTCTCCGCGCAGGTATCAAAAATATACGGCAGATTTTTACTCGTCTGCAAATCACCGCAGGTCAAAATAAACGAAAAATACTCCAACACCCCAACGCGGCGCAGTGCCGCTTCGACCAACGTATGATCTGTGGCACTCGCCACACACATCCGCACGCCACGCTGCTTCATTTGCTCCAGCATTTCTCTCGTGCCCGCTTTGAGCGGCGCACGCAGCCGATAATCGTCCTCAATCATGTGATTGATGCGGGCACAAATGGCCTCCTGTGACTCCTGTACCCCGTAATCGCTGCGAAAATAATCTGCCGCCTCCGGCAGCGTCATGGTCTTGATGCGCAGCGCCAGCTGCTCCACATCCGGTACGGTTATATGCTGTTCTTCCAAATATCGCGTGCCGACCGACGCCCAATACGGCATGGAATCAAGCAGTGTGCCGTCCAAGTCAAAAATTGCGCCGGTCAATTTCATGCTTCCACCAGCTTTCGCGCCTGTGCAAGCAGTTCTCTCGTTGCTTTTTCAATATCCGGTGCTGCAAAAATACCCGAGACAATCGCCACACCATCTACCCCTGTTCCGCGCAGTTCCAGCATATTGTCCAGCTTGACACCGCCAATCGCTGTGATCGGAATGGTCACGCTGTCGCAAATATCTTTAATATCCTGCCAGGTCAGCGGCTTCGCCTCCGATTTGGTTCCCGTCGCATGGACGGCACCAACGCCGAGATAGTCCGCACCACGCGCCTGTGCGAGCTGTGCTTCCTCTACATTGTGCGCCGAGACACCGATAATCTTGTCCTCGCCCAGCATAGCGCGGACATCTCCTGCTTCCATGTCATCCTGACCGACATGCACGCCGTCTGCACCGCTCTCCAAGCACGCCTGCACATCGTCATTGATGATGCACATCACGCCGTATTCATGGCACAGCTTGACGATGTCCTTTGCCTCTGCGACAAAATCTTCATGATTCAGACCCTTTTCACGAATCTGTACGATGGTTGCGCCGCCCTTCAAGCTCTCCTCGACCTGTTCGTACAGGGTACGATCTCCGACCCAAGCGCGGTCTGTCACTGCATACAACAGCATAGCTTGCTTTACTGCCTGTCCTCTGTTATCGAATTTCAACCTTCATTCCTCCATTCAGTGTCTCTGCATCCATCAAGCTAATTGCATCTATCAAATAGACGCGGAACGAGCCGGTGCCCAATCCCTGCTCTGTTGTCTTTCGATAGGCAATATCTCCGGCAACGCCCATCGCAACAGTTGCTGCTGCCGCAGCTTCCAGAATATTGTCCGGATTGCCGCCGCAGTACGCCGCAGTCAGCGCAGACAGCATACAGCCGGTACCTGTGACACACGACATCATCGGGTGACCATTGCGGCAGATATACGCCTTCTCCGGCGAAGCAATGATGTCAATGGCACCGCTCACCGAAACGACAGCGCCGAGTTTTGCGCTGAGCTGCTTGAAAAATGCCACGCGTTCCTCCAAATTTTCTTCTGTCACGGCATCTGCTGCACCTGCATCCACACCCTTGGTATTGGACGCCGCGCCGCCGACAGCAAGCAGCTCAGACACATTGCCGCGCACAACGGAAAACTGATACTGGGCAAAAAAGTCACGCAGCGTCTGCATCCGATAGGACGATGCACCGGCGCCAACCGGATCCAGTACAACCGGAATCTTTGCCTGATTGGCTGCCGCAATGGCTCGATGCATGGCGAGAACCGTGTGGCTATTCAAATTGCCAATATTGATGTCCACGCCATTTGCCTGCGCGGCAATCTCTGCCGCCTCCTGCTCTGCTTCTGCCATCGTCGGAGAAGCGCCGCACGCCAGCACGACATTGGCGCAGTCATTGGTCGTAATGTAATTGGTAATACAGTGCGTCAGTGGCTTTTTCAGACGCACGTTTTGCAAAATTTCTTCAAACATATGTGCATTTCCTTTTCTATTTGGTTAACAAGTCTTAGTATATCGCTGTCAGTCACTTTCTGTCAATCAGTCTTTGACAGAGAATGCTCTGGGTGGTATCATAAAATCAATCGTTTCACAGAAAGGTTTTCTATACATATGGATATTTCCGCATTATATACGCAGATCGTCGTCATGTTTCTGCTCATCGGTGTCGGTGCAATCTGTTACAAATATAAGCTCGTGACGGACGCCGGCTCCGGACAGATGTCTGCACTGCTCATCAATTTCGCCGCTCCCGCCATTATCATTCACTCTTTTTGCCGAGAATTTGATCGAGATATGCTCGGTAAACTCATTATCGCTTTCGTACTCTCCATGTTGTTGCTCGTTATCAGCATTGGTATTGCCACACTGGTCTTTCGCAAGGATACCACAGATTATGCCGACAAACGCATGTGCGTCATTTTTTCCAACAATGGCTTTATGGCATTGCCTCTGCTGCAAGCGTTATACGGAGATGACGGCGTATTTATCGGTTCCATCAATATCGTTGCCACGAATATCGTCATTTGGACGTTTGGCGTCTGGCTGCTGACACGCGCAGGCAACCGCGGCAAGGTTCGCCTGAGCTGGCAGAAAATCCTGTTGAATCCCGGAACCATCGGTTTTTTTATCGGACTTGCCATCTTCTTGACGTCCACAACGCTGCCCGCCGTCTTGGATGAACCGATTACCTTTTTGGGCAACTTAAACACGCCGCTGGCAATGATTGTTCTCGGCGTCTATCTCGCACAAAGCAATCTGCTCGATATTGTCAAGGATCGTTCCATGTATTTGGTCTGCCTGTTCCGCCTACTGGTCATTCCCTTCTTGACCATTCTCATCATGCAGATCCTCCACATTGACAACGATGTCGCCAACGTGCTGATTATCAGCATTGCGACACCGTGCGCCGTAGCATCCTCGATGTTTGCTCAGCTGTACGGCACAAACTACCGGTATTCCGGCCGCATGATTGCCTTTTCCACCTTGCTCTCCGCAATCACCATGCCGATGATGCTGAGCTTATGTACCTATTTTGCTGTGTAAATAAAAAAGTGCTTCTAGTGTGTCCTGATAAGAAAATATTCTAAGTAAAGAGAGAAACGGTATAGATTCAGCTATATCGTTTCTTTTATTTTTGTCTGCCATTACTACTATTAAATAACTTTGGACACTTCCAAAATCTCAATACCTTTTATTTCAATTTTCCTAAATAATGACCTGAATAAACCAACAGCAACCCATGTGACATATTGTCTGTAGACTCATTGTATTCGCTTTATATAATAGAAAATAAGAACCTATATGCCGAGGAAGTGATTACATGAATTTGATTCACAACTTTGCGATTAACGTTCGCAATTATCGAAAAGAGAGAGGATATTCGCAAGAACGTCTTGCTGAATTAGCTGGACTCCATCGAACCTATATCAGCGCAGTTGAAAGAGAGCGTCGAAATATTTCAATAGAAAATATTCAGCAAATAGCTGAAGCTTTGGACGTCGATCCGTACGTGCTTCTTATGGATGCAGAAACGACTAATGAATAACAAAGGAGAATCAGCATGTCTCATATCATTACAAAAAAATACAAACAACTTAAATCAGCAACTAGCAAAACATTCTTGTCTGATGCTGTTACCGAGCTTTTCAAAGAAATAAATATTTTGTGTCTCGACGAAGTTAGTCGAATGACACAGCTTCCAATTACCAGCACATCAACCGCAACCGGAAAAAACTATGTTGTTTTCCAACTTGTCGGCGGAAAAGGAAAATATTCGCGTCCAGTTAATATTGATCTATACAATGCTGGCCTTGCAACTGATGCCTTCGGAAAATCATTTTCAGATATTTTTTGGAACAATGTAAAGAATCACTCCATCAATAATCAAAGTGCTCACAATTTAACAGCGACGTTGTACACCATCTGCATGAATTACTGTCTTTGTGCCGATCTGGTTAATGGCTTCAAAAACAACTCGGGTAATTATTTTGAAACGCTTGTCGGACACTTATATTCGATGCATCTAAATGTTGCTCCCACTAGACAAATGAATGCTGTCGAAATTGATGGAGAGTCCATTTCTGTTCCAACAGATTTCATATTCGACTTGGGCACAGGAAAACCTAAGTTCCATGTGCCAGCTAAAACATCAACCAGAGAACGTTGTGTCGAGGTATGGGCACAGCAAAGAATTCTTGATGGTGCCTTTGGAGTAGGAAGATTTATTTGTTTGCTTACATGCATCGGAGAAACCAATTTTAACAGTTCTAATTTGTCCGTCCAACTGACATGTGTACCCAATCAGTGGATTAACTATCAACTGTTTGTATCTCAAATTAAAAGAGCTTATTACTTGGATATCCCTGAAAAATATGATGAATTAAACCACCGTTTTCCTAAAATCCACGTCAAAGAATTTGGAGAATTCTTCCACGAATCAGATTCTCTCATTGACTAATTTACTAATAAATAGAGAGGGGCAAATTCACCCCTCTCTATTTATTATGCCTCCAAGATTTGTTTAATTTTCTGTCCCCAAGCATACGCAAGCAATGGAGGAACTGCATCCCCAATCTGTTCATACTTGTCTTGTTGAGTCCTATCATCATGTGCAACAAGATAAGGACCTCCCACAAAATCATAAGAATCAGGAAAACTCTGCAATCTAGCACACTCACGCACAGTCAATGCGCGTGGTTGTTCTGGATGAACAAATTCATCCAAGCAGTGGCTTGTTACCGTAGGCGAAGCCTCGTCCCATCGTAAGCGATAATTGCGCTTAACATAGATTGTTTTTGGTATTACTTTTCTACTCTGATATTCTGCAAGTTCTTTAGGAGTCAGTCTTGAAAAAAGTCCCTTCAATCCTTCCCCCTGTTGCAAAATCTGAAACCGTTCAATAATATATTTCCGATGATTCATAGGAAGATGATTTAGCAACTTATGTTCTTTAGTATGTCTGTTCCAGAAAACATCATTTTGCATTAACTTGCTATAATCCGAACTTGCATCTAAATAATTAGGATTTTCTGTCCGTGTGTTAGCCGTGACCTTCGGAAGATCAATAAAAGCATCTTTTACTGTCACTTCATGGTCTGATGTTTCTTCAGGTGCTTCAATCACAAGATTTGGATCTTTGGCTGCAAGAATAAAAAACCTCTTTCTTCTTTGTGGAACTCCATATTTTGTTGCATCAAGAATAAATTCTTCAAAATTTTTATAGCCAGCTTCAATCAATTCTTCCTTAAGCACATCGATAATTAACTTCTTTGAGTCTTTCGCCACACGCTTCGTTGTAATCATTGGAACGTTCTCGAACAGAATCATCTTGGCATTCGTAATCTTTGCAATGCGAATCCCTTCTCTAAAGAGAAACTGTCGATCATCGTAAGCAGCACGTGACGAATTTCCAGCTGTAGAGAATGTTTCGCAAGGCATTCCAGATGTCACAAGATCAACTCCCTCCTTCGGAATAAAGGGAATAATTTGATCAGCTGTCACATTTCTAATATCCGAATGAATAACATGCACCTCCGGATGATTGTACGAATACGTATCAACGCAACTTTTAATATACTCAATAGCCACTTCTGTTTTGAATCCTGCAGCATGAAGTCCAGTGCAGATTCCGCCTGGCCCGGCAAAGCAATCAACGTGAGTTAACGACATTTTGCTCTCCTTTCACATATATGGCATTATTATAGCGCTTATGGCGCGCTTTTTCAAATGCAATCTTAGAATTTTTAAATCACTCTTCTCAGTTCACTCTATACCATGTATACCTCTAGACAGTATGTCGCTAGAATGCTATACTATTGTATCGAAATGGAGGTGTTTTGCATGGCAAAATACAAAATTGCCGATGCTCGCACAGGACTTCAGCCGCTGTTTGGCCGACCAATTTTAGAAGGCATTTTTAACGGAGATCTTCGGGCACTGGAATTGGAAAACGGTTGTGTCATTTATGATGACGGCCAGCCAAACTATCACACACGCGACGGACGCGAATTTGCAGAAGTCATTGAGGTAAAATCCGGAGAAATCGTCGGATATACAGAGATAACAAACGACAGCAAGCGATAACGCCTGCTGTCGTTTTTCCATATACAGAAATTACTGAATATCCTTGACCGGATAATCCTTATCCTCTACTGCCTTGCGCAGAACATCGTTAGACACATCCTTGCTCAGTGTGACAACAGCAGTATCCGTATTGTGATCCGCAGTTGCTTCCGTTACGCCGTCAATAGCTTCCAGCGCTTTCTTAACTGTTGCTTCGCAATGCGGGCACATCATGCCTTCAATTTTCAATGTTTTTGTCATGTTTTTTTGTTCCTTTCTCTTATGCTTGATGGATTTATCTTTTGCAGCATTGCGGATGTCAAACAAATTGAGCCGCAGTGCATTGGATACAACGCAGAAGCTGGACAAGCTCATCGCTGCCGCACCGAACATCGGATTGAGCTTCCAGCCCAGCAGGGAAATAAATACACCTGCTGCCAGCGGAATACCGCAGACGTTATAGGCAAAGGCCCAGAACAGATTTTCATGAATATTGCGCAGGGTCGCGCGGCTGAGACGAATAGCAGCGGAGACATCGAGCAGCCGGCTCTTCATGAGCACGACATCTGCCGCATCAACGGCAACATCTGCACCTGCGCCGATGGCAATGCCAATATCCGCACGCGTGAGTGCCGGTGCATCATTGATGCCATCGCCAACCATAGCCACTTTGCCGCGGCTCTGCAGCTGTCGAATGACAGATTCCTTTCCATCCGGCAGGACACCGGCAATGACCTCATCGACACCCGCCTGCTTGCCAATCGCTTTGGCAGTTCGCTCATTATCACCGGTCAGCATAACAACATGAATGCCCATATGGCGCAATTCCTGTACGGCCTGCGGACTGTCCGCCTTGATGACATCGGCAACGGCAATAATACCAACCAGCTGATTGTCTCGGCTGAAGAACAGTGGCGTCTTACCTTGTTCAGCAAGCTGCTGTGCCCGTTTTTGCAGAGATGCCGGAATTTCACAAATGGTCTGCATAAATGTTCCGCTGCCGCCATGCAGCTGTACACCGTCCAGCTTTGCAGACAAACCGTTACCCGGCAAAGCCTGAAATTCTTCCACATCCTGCGCCGACAATCCATCTTGTTCTGCCTTCTCGACAATTGCGCGTGCCAGCGGATGTTCGCTCTTCTTTTCCAGTGTATAGGCCAGCTGCATCAGTTCTTGTTCCGAACCACTCTCTGCCGGAACCAGATCGGTGACTTTTGGCTCGCCGGATGTAATCGTACCGGTTTTATCCAGCGCAACAACCGCAACCTTGCCGGTCTCTTCCAGCGAAACAGCAGTCTTGAACAGAATGCCATTTTTTGCGCCCTTGCCGTTGCCCACCATGATGGCAACCGGCGTTGCCAGGCCTAACGCACACGGGCAGCTGATAACGAGAACCGAAATGCCGCGCGCCAGGGCAAAGCTGAAAGTCTGTCCAACAAGCAGCCAAACGATAAACGTAATCACGGCAATGGTGATGACTGCCGGGACAAAAATGCCGGACACTTTATCCGCAATCTTGGCAATCGGAGCCTTGGTCGCCGCAGCATCGCTGACCATTTGAATGATCTGCGACAGCGTTGTGTCTTCACCGACACGGGATGCTTCACACTGCAAATATCCCGACTGGTTGAGTGTCGCGGCAGATACCAGATCTCCTTCGACTTTATCAACCGGAATACTCTCACCGGTCAGTGCTGCTTCATTGACGGCACTGCTGCCGGACAGCACAATGCCATCAACAGGAATGGTCTCGCCCGGACGCACAACAAAAATATCGCCTTTTTTGACCTGCTCAATGGAAACTTCTACTTCTTTACCGTCTTTCATGATGACAGCTGTTTTTGGTGCGAGCTTCATCAGTCCCTTGAGTGCATCCGTGGTTTTGCCCTTAGAACGCGCCTCCAACATCTTTCCGACGGTAATCAGCGTCAAAATCATGGCAGCCGACTCAAAATAAAACTCGTCCATATAGGTCATGACCGCAGCATCATCGCCGCGGACAACCGCATTGGTCATCATGAACAGCGCGTATACACTCCACACAAACGATGCCATGGAACCGAGTGCTACCAGCGTATCCATGTTCGGCGCACGATGAATGAGCCCTTTAAAGCCGCTGATAAAGAATTTCTGGTTAATGACCATGATAATGCCGGCTAACAGCAGCTGTACGAGACCCATAGCCACATGATTGCCTTCAAACCATTTTGGCAGCGGCCATCCCCACATCATATGACCCATAGAGAAGTACATGAGCACGAGCAGGAAGCCAATAGATGCAATCAACCGGCGTTTTAATACCGGCGTATCATGATCTGCCAGCGCATCTGCATCTGCTGCCGCAGAGCGAGAAGCGCTGGTGTTCGCTCCCTTGACAGAGGCGCCATACCCCGCATCTGTCACCGCTTTGATAATGTCCTGCGGCGATGCCGTGCCCTCTACACCCATGGAATTGGTCAGCAAGCTGACAGAGCAGCTTGTCACGCCGGGAACTTGAGATACAGCCTTTTCCACGCGCGCGCTGCACGCAGCACAGCTCATACCGGTCACTGTATACTGTTCCATATTATTTGCTCTCCTCAATGCTGGTGACCTTGTAGTCCGTCCAAGCAAGTGCCTGTCGAATCGCGTCATCGCTCACATTGCGGTCATACTCTACAACAGCAATGCCTTTTTTCCAATCGGCATGTGCTACCACGCCGTCGATTTTATCCAGCTGCTTTTCCACATGCTTGCGGCAGTTGTCGCACATCATGCCTTCAATATGCACGGTCTTTTCACCGAGCTTTGCGCCTTCCAGCGTCTTATGCTCTTCCGGAATGGCATCTCCGCCACCGCCGCAGCAGCCGCCTTCACCCTTCATGTGTTTCATGCCGGAACGCGCAGCAATGACAGCAATCACAACAAGAATAACAACAATAATTACGGTACCCATAAAATTTGAACCTCCTGTATTTATTTCATGAGCTTCTGCAAGGTTGCAACAAGCTCGTCAATCACTTCTTCATTTCCCGCCTGAATATCTTTGACGACACAGGTGCGGATATGATTGGACAGCAGTTCCCGATTAAACGCATTCATCGCCGCCGTAACCGCTGCCGACTGCACCAAAATATCCGGACAATAGGCACTTCGCTCCACCATGCCGCGAATACCGCGAATTTGTCCTTCGATACGATTGAGTCGATGAATCAAGCTCTTGTACTCTTCTTCTGAGCGCTCTTTCGTCTTTTTGCCGCAGCAACAGGACTTATCTTCCATTTCATTTCACCTCGCAGAGTTCATATACCCCCTAGGGGTACCTTGATTGTATACCCACTATGGGTATCTGTCAATGCCGTCTTACAGATTTGTCCGATTGGAGCCAAGTTTGTCCAAATGGATGAAAAAAGAGCGCGGCATAACGCCACGCTCTTAAGATACGATATTTTCCGATTAAATATTCGGAATCAGATCCATTTCCTTTGCCACCTCGATATTGACCGCACCGACAGCAATCTGTGCAATCGCATCGACAAAGCGCTGAATGCTGCTGAGCATCAACGAGAAATAATCACAAATATCCGTGATAATGCGCTCCGGATCGTCCTTCATGTTTACCACGATATTATGGCGCATATATACTACGCCGTCCTGCTCAAACAGACCAAACTGGCCAATCGTACAGAAATTGTTAATAGTAAACAGTGCGCGCTTCAGCTCCGGCAGATTACGGGCAACAGCATCCGTCTCTACCTGCAGCATGGTTGCGTGCATCTGGAACAGAACGGTTTCCTCTCGCGCCATCTTTGCTGGCGGGAACCACATATCTACAATAACATCCTGCTTGACCTTGCCCAAACGGCTCAGTTCAATGCGAGTCATCGGCGGCTGACCGTTTTCAGCCGGAAAAAACTCGGTACGGAATCCATTCTGCTTGATGACATCCGCCATACAAGAAATGATTTTTGTCTTCAAATCTTCCATATCTCTCTACCTCTTAGCCCTTTTTAATGCCAATATCCAGACGATAATGCGCCTTGTCAAAGGAAATTTTCTTGACATCGGCATATGCCTTCTGAATGGCCTCATCCAGCGTCGGAGCCGTAGCGGTTACGCCGAGAACGCGGCCGCCGTTTGTCACGATCTTGCCGTCCTTTTTGGCAGTACCGGCATGGAAAACAACAGACTCTGTCACATCATCCAGACCGTGAATTTCCTTGCCCTTTTCATAAGCAACCGGATAACCGCCGGAAGCCATAACTACACAGCAAGCCGCATTATCTGCCCACTGAATGTTCATCTCATCCAGTTTGCCGTCAATCACTGCGTTCATAATATCAAACAAATCGCTGTCCAGACGCGACAGAACAGCCTGTGTCTCCGGATCGCCAAAACGAGCATTGTACTCAATGACCTTCGGGCCCTTCGGCGTCAGCATCAGGCCAAAGTACAGAACGCCGCTAAACGGACGGCCTTCTGCTGCCATAGCATCCACAGTCGGACGGAAAATGGTATCCATGCAGGTCTGCGCAATGTCCTCGGTATAAAAACGGGACGGAGAGAATGCACCCATGCCGCCGGTATTCGGGCCTTCATCATGATCATAGGCACGCTTGTGATCCTGTGCAGACGGCATCGTAGACAGATTCTTGCCGTCAACAAACGCCAGAACCGAAACCTCCGGGCCTGTCAGGAACTCTTCAATGACAACGCGAGCACCAGCGCCGCCGAACTTGCCATCATCAATTGCATCATGGACAGCGGCAATAGCTTCCTCTTCAGTCATAGCAACCGTAACGCCCTTGCCCAGTGCCAAGCCGTCTGCCTTGATGACAATCGGCGCACCATTTTCCTTGATATATGCAATCGCGTCTGCGCTGTTTTCAAATACAGCATAGCCTGCGGTCGGAATGTTGTACTTCTTCATCAAATCCTTGGCAAAGGACTTCGAGCCCTCAATGACAGCTGCATTCTTGTGCGGGCCAAAGGCACGAATGCCAGCAGCTTCCAGTGCATCGACCATGCCCAGTGCGAGCGGATCATCCGGTGTCACAACAACGAGATCCGGCTTGTTTTCCTTAGAAAAAGCAACAACGCCGTCAATATCGGTTGCCTTGATGTCTACGCACTCAGCAACATCCGCAATGCCGCCGTTGCCCGGTGCACACCAGAGCTTATCTACCTTTGGGCTTTTTGCCAGTGTCATGCAGACCGCATGTTCGCGTCCGCCGCTGCCGATTACCAGTACTTTCATATTGGAAATCCTCCTTCTATAACTGCCAAAAGTCAGGCACGCCAAAGACGCACCTGACTTTTATTATTTTTTGCTTCTTAGTGATGGAACAGACGAATGCCGGTGAACGACATCACGATACCGTACTTGTTGCAGGTGTCGATAACATTGTCATCACGAATCGAGCCGCCCGGCTGTGCGATGTATGCGACGCCAGACTTCTTCGCACGCTCTACATTGTCACCAAACGGGAAGAATGCATCCGAACCAACGGTTACGCCGGACTGCGTTGCAATCCATGCCTTCTTCTCCTCACGGGTCAGCGGCTCCGGCTTTACCTTGAACTTGGTCTGCCATACGCCATCTGCCAGAACATCCTCGTACTCATCCGAGATGTATACATCAATCGCATTGTCGCGATCCGGACGACGAATGCCGTCAACGAACTGGAGACCCAGAACCTTCGGATGCTGACGCAGCATCCAGTTGTCTGCCTTGTTGCCAGCCAGACGCGTGCAGTGAATGCGGCTCTGCTGACCTGCACCGACGCCAATGGTCTGGCCATTCTTGACATAGCAAACCGAGTTGGACTGGGTGTACTTCAGAGTAATCAGAGAGACAATCATGTCCAGCTTTGCCTGCTTCGGCAGTTCCTTGTTCTCGGTTACGATATTGGTGAGCATGTTCTCATCAATCTTCAGATTGTTATGTCCCTGCTCAAAGGTAATACCAAAGATATTGCGGCGCTCAATCGGAGCCGGCTCATAGGTCGGGTCGATCTGAATGACCGTATAGCCGCCCTTGCGCTTGGTCTTGAGGATTTCCAGTGCTTCTTCAGAGTAAGACGGTGCAATAATGCCGTCGGATACTTCATACTTCAGATATGTTGCCGTCTGTGCATCACACTCATCAGACAGAGCAACCCAGTCGCCGTAAGAGCACAGACGATCTGCGCCACGGGCACGAATGTACGCGCACGCAATCGGAGACAGCTCTTCGTCCGGCAGGGTATCCGTAAAATAAATCTGCTTTTCAACATCAGACAGCGGATTGCCGATAGCGGCACCAGCTGGGCTGACGTGCTTAAAGGAAGCAGCGGAAGCCATACCGGTAGCAGCCTTCAGCTCACGTACCAGCTGCCAGCTGTTGAATGCGTCCATAAAGTTAATATAACCCGGTCTGCCGTTCAGTACCTTGATCGGCAGCTCGCCCTCTTCCATGTAAATGCGGGACGGCTTCTGGTTCGGGTTGCAGCCATATTTCAGTTCAAGCTCAGTCATGGGAAACTCCTCTCAGCAGTGCTTATTGCGGATGATACTGGAAGCCTTGCCGGTCTCCAGATCAATGAAGCTTACGTACAGGGAAACCTTGTTTTCTTCGTTCAGGTTGTCCCATACCATATCGGCAAAGGTCTGTAAATCGCCTTCAATGCGAACGGTCTCCGGTTCACCCTCAAAGGACGGCAGCGGATTGCCATCGTTCTTGTAAGTATGGATAAAATGACCCAAACCTGCACGCGGTGCATCGTACTCAAAGAAAAAGCGCTTGTTGCACGCCGGATCGCCATCAAAGCTCTTGAGAATAGACAGCTCATACGCACCATTCGGCTCAACAACGCCGGAAATGCGCGGGGTGTAGTTCGGGCCGTCCGGCTCAAACTGGCGGGTGCGCAGTGCCTCGATATAGCTCTTGCCTGCTGCCAGACCATCACGAACCGTGTCGGTCTGATCGCCGTTTGTGACAATGGTTGCACCATTGAATGCGCGAACCGGATGATAAATAATCAGAGACGGGTCAACCATCTTAGACGGGTCAAAGGCTTCTGTGCGAATGCCGTCTTCCGTCTCCGCAAAAATGCGGTTGCGGCTGTTTTCGCTGCGTCCCATGATGAAATATGCAATCACTGCGTTTTTGTCATCTGCGCTGCGGCCCAAAACAATGCCGCGGCCCGGATAGCTGTTTTCGCGCAGCAGTGCGCCAAGATCAAAAATTTCCATGATAAAATCTTCCTTTATATCGTTGCGTTTTATTCAGAAATCGAAACAATACCGTCATCCGAAACAGACAGCTTACCTTCGCAAAACAGAGAGACTGCGCGCGGCAGCAAAATATGCTCTGCCTGTGCCATAACACGCTTTTGCAAAACTTCCGGTGTGTCATTCGGCTCAATCTCTACTGCCTTCTGTGCGATAATGGGGCCGCCGTCTGTGATGGCATTGACAAAGTGTACGGTGGCGCCGGTCACTTTGACACCCTTTGCGAGTGCTGCTTCATGGACATGCAGACCATAGAAGCCATCCCCGCAAAACGACGGAATCAACGACGGATGTACATTGATGATGCGGTTCTCAAATTCTTTGCAGAAGTCTTCATCCAGCACGGTCATAAAGCCAGCCAAAACAATCAGTCCAATGTCCTGTTCATGCAGAAAATCGGCAAGTGCCCGGCAGTATTCCGCTCCGGAGGCATAGTCCTTCTTGCGGCGCACAACGCCGGGAACATCTGCCTTTTTGGCGCGTTCCAGCGCATATGCCGTATCATTGGAGGATACAACGACAGAAACTCTGCCGTTGTGAATGTCCCCCCGTGCCTGTGCATCGAGAATCGCCTGTAAATTGGTTCCGCCGCCGGATACCAAAACAGCGATATTTACCATAACTGAACTTCCTTCTCGCCGGACTTGCACTCACCGATGATATAGCCGGTCTCGCCCGCTGCGGAGATTGCTTCCAGTGCCTTGTCAGCCTGCTCCTTCGGAACAGCGACAACCAGACCTGCGCCCATGTTAAAGGTATTGTACATATCGCGCTCCGGAATCTTACCAACTTCCTGAATCATCTTGAAGATGCCCGGTGTCGGCAGAGCAACCTTTTCAATGGAAACGCAAATGTTGTCCGGCAGCATACGCGGAATGTTTTCATAGAAACCGCCGCCAGTGATGTGGCTCATTGCCTTGACATCAACTGCTGCGATCAGAGACTGAATCGTCTTGACGTAAATCTTCGTCGGGGTCAGCAGCTCTTCGCCCAGCGTCTTGCCAAACTCAGAGATGTAACGCTGTACCGACTTCTCATTGATGCCCAGTGTCTTGCGCACCAGAGAGTAGCCGTTGGAATGTACACCGGAGGAAGCGACACCGATCAGGACATCGCCAGCTGCCAGCTTGGAACCGTCAATCATCTTATCACGGTCTACCAGACCAACAGAGAAACCAGCCATGTCGTACTCGTCTACCGGATAGAAGCCCGGCATCTCAGCGGTTTCGCCGCCGACCAGTGCGCAGCCTGCCTGACGGCAGCCGTCTGCAATACCCTTGACCAGCTCAGCGATGCGCTCCGGATAGTTCTTGCCGACAGCAATGTAGTCGAGGAAGAACAGCGGCTGTGCGCCACAGCACGCAATATCGTTGACACACATAGCGACACAGTCAATGCCAACCGTGTCATGCTTGTCCATCAGGAATGCCAGCTTCAGCTTGGTGCCAACACCGTCGGTGCCGGAAACCAAAATCGGATGCTCCATTCCCTGTACCGGCGGTTCAAACATGCCGCCGAAGCCGCCGATCGAACCGAGTACGCCAGGAATATAAGTGCTTTCGACAAACGGCTTCATCTTTTTGACAGCTTCATAACCTGCAGTAACATCTACACCTGCTGCCTTGTAACTTTCAGAACGACTATTAACCATTTTCACCAATCCCACTTTCAAAAATATTCTTTTCAACGGTGTCCGGAACTTCGATCGGATATTTTCCGCTGAAGCATCCGTTGCAGAAGCCGCATGTTGCGCCGACTGCAATTTTATTTGTTGCCTCCAAAGACAGATAACCCAGAGAATCCACGCCAATCAGCTCACGGATTTCCTCTACCGTTCTGCCATACGCAATCAGATACTCTCGATCCGGTACGTCTGTGCCGAAGAAGCACGGATGCAGGAACGGAGGAGACGAAATGCGCATGTGCACTTCCTTCGCACCGGCGTCCTTGAGGATCTTTACCAGACGCGCACAGGTCGTGCCGCGGACAATAGAGTCATCGACGAGGATAACACGCTTGCCCTCCAGATTGTTTCGGAGTGCATTCAGCTTGATACGAACAGAACGCTCGCGCTTGTCCTGACCAGGCTGAATAAAGGTTCGGCCGATATATTTGTTTTTAATCAGACCGACATCATATGGAATGCCTGATGCCTTGGAATAACCAATCGCAGCCGGAATACCGCTGTCCGGTACACCGACGACTACATCTGCTTCTACCGGATATTCCTCTGCCAGATAGCGTCCTGCCTCCTGACGGGCAAACGCAACCGACGCGCCGTCTACGACGGAATCCGGACGGGCAAAATAGATATATTCAAAGACACAGGTCGTATGATCGCAAGAAATATTACACTTCATCGAGTGCAGCTCGCCATCTTCGACGACAACCAGCTCGCCCGGTTCTACATCGCGGACAAAGGTTGCTCCCAGTGCATCCAGCGCACAGGATTCCGATGCAAAAACATAGGAATGCATCAGCTTGCCAATACATAGCGGACGGAAACCGTGCGGGTCACGTGCCGCAATCAGCTTACGCGGAGACATGATGACGAGGGAATACGCGCCCTCAATTTTGCTCATTGCATTGAGCACGGCATCCTCAATGCTGCCGCACTTGAGACGCTCACGCACGATGGTATAGGTCAGCACTTCTGTATCGCTGGAAGAACGGAAAATGCCGCCATCCAGCTCGATCTCGCGGCGCAGCTTGCCTGCGTTAACGAGATTACCGTTATGGGTAACAGCCAGATTGCCCTTACAATGGGTAATACATACCGGCTGTGCGTTCTCACGCGCCGGCTGACCCGTAGTGGAGTAACGGACATGTCCGACAGCAATGGTGCCCGGCATGTTGTCCAGAATCTCCTGATTGAACACCTCATTAACCAGACCAATGTCTTTATGACACTTGATGACACCGTTGTTGTTTACCGCGATGCCGCACGCTTCCTGACCTCTGTGCTGCAAAGCAAACAGGGCGGTATATGCGTCATGTGCCGGACTGATCTGTCCAATATCTTCTTTGTTGACGTAAACGCCAAACACGCCGCATTCTTCATGCAGCTTTGCCTGTCCGTCAAACGGAGTACAGGCTGCTTTTCTCATTTTATACTTCATAGAAACCTTCATTCAAAAGCCAAGTGATAGATACTTTGTTGTAAAATTTATTTGCCATGGATGCGCCCCAACCGATCCAAAATTTCCTGATATGCCTGCGTGGTATCGCTCAGATCCCGGCGAAACCGGTCTTTGCCCAGTTTTCTGCCGGTCTTTGCGTCCCACAAGCGGCTGGTATCGGGAGAAATTTCATCCGCCAGCACAACCGAACCATCCGGCAGACAGCCAAATTCCAGCTTGCAGTCAATTAGTCGAATATCTGCTTCGAGCAGCTGCTGCCGCAGAATCTTATTGATGCGAAATGCCAAACGGTCAATTTCTTCCAGTGTTTCCGGCGTACACAGTTCCAAAGCAAAGACATGGAACCGGTTAATCATCGGGTTGCCCAGCGATGCCGCCTTATAGCGGTATTCCAGCACCGGAGAACGGAGACGAGTGCCCTCTGGCTGCCCAATCAGCGTGGACAAGGTTCCCGCAACCACATTGCGAACGATGATCTCCAGCGGAATCATGCGCACCCTTCGGACGGCAGTCTCTCGGTCGGAGAGCTGCCGCACCAGATGCGTCGGAACGCCTTTGCGTTCGAGCATCCGCATGATCTCGTTGGAGACACGATTGTTCACCGCGCCTTTTTCCTCTTGATACGCAACGATCAACAGCTCCGGATTATTGGTCGCATATACTTTTTTTGATTTTCCTTCGTACAGCAAATCTTGTTTTTCCATGAGCGTTGCCCCCTGCCTCAAACCATCGGCGCGTTTGATTTACTTTGCGTATTCTGCGCGGATCTTTGCGTCCTTCGCCTCTACCTTTTCTGCCATTTCAGCCTTGAATGCATCCAGCTTGGAAGCCAGCTCCGGCTCGCTCAGAGCCAGCATCTGAACAGCGAGGATTGCCGCATTTTCTGCGCCGTTTACGCCAACGGTTGCAACCGGAATGCCGGTCGGCATCTGAACAATGGAGAGCAGGCTGTCCAGACCATCCATGAACGAGGACTTGATCGGAACACCGATAACCGGCAGGGTCGTCTGTGCTGCCAGAACGCCGCCCAGATGCGCAGCCTTGCCTGCTGCCGCGATGATGACACCGTAGCCATCTGCCGCTGCATTCTTGGACAGAGCCTCAGCTGCTGCCGGCGTGCGGTGTGCGGAGATGATGCGGACATCATACGGAACACCGAAGGTATCCAGCTTCTTGATGCAGCCCTCCATAACCTTCAGATCGCTGTCAGAACCCATAACAATGCATACTTTTTTCATGATAATGCTCCTTTATGATACTGTTCCAAACTAAGATTTGACAAAAACAACAGGACACCGTATTTTGCTTATACGATGTCCTGTGTAATCATTGCTTTATTTTCCAGTAGTCCCCAGCCATACAGACGCAGAAAGTCCGCGACGAAAACCCTGCTGCACGCAGGATGCTCCTCTTGCAATTGCACTGTCATTCAGGCTTGCTGCAAACATGTCACCGGCTCCTTTCTGCCCATGATGGAAAAGGGGATCGCTATCTCACCTTTATTGTATTACAGAGTTCCCGCAAGTTCAATAGCAAGTTTGATTTATGTAAAAATCTTGTTAGAATGACCAACCTTTTTCGAGGAAATTCGTCATTTTTTTATACTGTTTCCCCTCTGTACCGCCTTGACAGCTGTCATCAATCCGACTCAATCAAGTGGATCAAGCGGCGACAGATTTCATCATTGTACTCATGCAGATCGTCCTTGGTCTTTGGCGCACGCTGTATGTGCAGGAGGGTGTCCTGAATATTTTCGGTCCCCTTGAGGGAAATATTATACTTTTCCAGTCGTTTCGGGAAAATGAGCGGCAGACCGAGTGCCTTTGCCTCCCACAAAACCATACCCTGTCCCTCATAGCGGGACTCCAAATAAAAGGCATCCATTTTATTCAAATACGGATACGGATTGGACTGATACCCCATGAAATGCACGATGTTTTCCAGTCCGTTGCGCTTTGCCTGCTCGACAAGCGCCTGATGATCCGGGCCGTCACCGAAAATATATACCGCGAGATCCTTTCGCGTTTCGCAGACGGTCTTGAGCTGATCCAGCATGATGTCATAGCCCTTCTGATGGTACAGATGTCCCATAGAAGCAATGTTAAATTTATTGGGATCGACGTCAAAGTCAATCGGCTTATCGCACTTTTCAAAAATCTCATGAGTATCAATCAGGTTCGGAATCGCCGTCACCTTGGCATCCTTCAGTCCCGTCTTATTTTTAAACGGCTGGATAATGCCGTCAGATACTGCGACAAATTCTGAGAACCGATGAAATTTGGAATGGAAGAACGTCCACAAAATGCGGTATTTCTTTTCTTCGCGGTACTTGATTTCCATATCGTTGTGAATCCACATGACGCGTTTCTTTGCCGGAACCGTCAACGCACCGAATGCACAGTCCTGCTGATAGTTGCTGAAATCAATGGCCACATCATACGGCTCTGTCGTGGCAAATTTAAACCGCGGCATCAGTTTCATAATCGCACCAAACGGAACCAGACGGAAATAATACGGAAACGCCTTGAGATAATGAATCTGAATGTGCGGGCGAATGTCCGAAAGATCAAAAAATACATCCCGGTCGAACAGATAGACATCTACGTCATACCGATCCATTGCTTCCAGACTCATTAAGTTGACCAATGATTTCTGTATGCCGCCGACATGCAGATCACTTTGGAAAATTGCGATTCGTTTTTTCTGCTGTCTCATTGTCTTCTGTCCCTCACTTGCTTGATTGGATTGATGGGTACACGCGCCATACAGCAACTCGCGCACCTCATGGAGATTTTTACCCTCTTCGTCGATCAGCTTTTGTGCCGCCTGCTGCCATTTGCTGCGCTCCTGCGCCTGCATACAACGGTCGATCTGTTTTTGCAGCTGCCGTGCTGTCACGGATTCGATGTGCAGCAGGGCATCAGAACATCCGATAGATTTTAAAAAGCCGTCTACCTTCATATCATAGGAAACGCCAACGCTCGGCACACCGTTTTCGACGGCAAAAATCAAGGAATGCAGCCGCATACCGATCATCGCCTTCATATGTGCCAGCACGGACACGGTCTCACTGATTTCCAGCTGCTCTGAAATCAGATAGTACGGACAATTGAGCTTCTCTATGACTTTTCTTGCCGCTTGACAATCACTCGGATATTCAATCGGCACAAATACCGGAATTAGACCGTAGGTTTTCCACGCATATTCCAGCGCCTCCGCCATGCTCTCCACCGCTTCATCGAAGCCCTTCCACTGCCGCAAGCCGAGGCCGAGATACATGCCGTCCGCAGGAATGCCCAAATATTCCAGCAGCTTGGCTCCTTGTTCGGTGTGCAGCTTATGAATGCTGATGGTCGGATCTGCGGTACACAGCATTTTCGGTGTTTTTACACCCATATGGCCCAATTCTCTGCGTGAATCTTCATCGCGCAATGTCGCTACATCCACGCAGCGATCAATGATTTTTCCCGCTGCCCAGCGATGAAATCTGCCGTACACCGGTCCGATGCCGCTGCCGTACATCATGACCTTGCAGCCGCGCAGCTTCGCCATGAGCAGCGTCATCAAATAATAATACAGAGAGCGGCTGGACGTCGCATTTTGGATGAGGCTTCCGCCGCCGCTGACAAACAGCTCCGCTTTTCCCACAGCCTGCCAGATTTTTCTAAAATGGAAGGTATGACAGGCGGTCACACCAAATCGCTGACTTGTCTCAGCCGGATTTCTAGAAATGACCCGCACAGGCATGGTCTCATCCAGCTGCCGCATCTCCTGCAAAATGGCACGCAAAATAGCATCATCACCGGCATTTCCCCTGCCATATGCACCGCAGATCACAGCACCTCTGCGCGTTTTCTTTTTGTGCGTATGTTTCATTCGTACTCCTTTGGCAAGATAGCCAAACGTATCTAAACAGCCGTTTTCCCCACGCAAACGGCCCACTTTCTTTGATTCTAAAAAATCATAGCACACCCATACCGGAATGTCAACGCGACTTTTCCTCCTCTCATTTTTCTGCTATACTGAAAGACAGAAAACAGGAGGAATGTTTCATGGATTATTTCGATATGCTAATACAGCAGCGCATTGACAGTGAAACCGCCGATTTGGTCGATGCCCTGCTGGAGCAGGAACTGCCGTCCTTGCAGCCCTGCGATTGTCCACTGCGCACCGTGCTTTCTCAGCTCGCAGACAAATATCCGCTCACGATTCTCCCCAAGGAAAGTACACACTATGCACAAACCGCGCTCGCCGTCATCGAGTCGGATTTTCCGGAAGACGCGGAGTACCTTCCGCACGATTGGGAAGATCGACTGGAACAGGCACTCGGACTGACGGGAACGCTGCATATGCAGTTGTTCTGCGCGGAAGTCCGGGACGAAGGCACCGGACACGCATTATATGAGCAGCAGCGCATCCAATACGAACAGCGCACCGCCGGTTCCGGGCAGGTCTGGCGACGAATGCCGGTACGCATCTGTGCCGAAGCCAATTCCGGTTACTGTCTTGTGACCGGCTCTGAGCCGCTGCGAGAAGAACTGCTCGTCATGCGCGGCGTCTCACAGGATGACATTGACCATAAAACCCCAACGCTCATCGCTTACCTGCGCGCCCGACACGCCCAGCGCGATGATTTAGACCGATAAAAAACAGCGGAGTGCCAAGCACTCCGCTGTTTGACTGTATCTACGAATTATTCGTCGTCATCAATGTCCAGATAGTCTTCCAGTTCACGGAACAGCTTCTTTACCTGGCTCGGCTCAATGTCGTCCTCGATAACCAGCTTGAGCGGCTCGTTCAGGCTGAGCAGGAACATACCCAGCAGAGACTTTGCGTCTACCATACCGGACTTGCCGTGAATCCATACATCGAACGGGAACTGGGTAACGATCTTGTTAATCTTCTGAATGTCTTCGGTATTCTTTACACGAATTGCCTTAGTCATAGTGAAAAACCTCCTGAGAATTTTACATTTTTGCGTGCTCATACGGGTGACAGCACCGCAAATCCATTTTCCAATGGCTATATTATAACATACAGCGCATTTTTTTGAAAGACGAATTTAGAAGTTCCTGCATGTCACAGCAAAATTTCCACAAATTGCCCAATTTTTGCACGCAACTTTTGTTGCATTCTGCATCAGCGAACGAAGTTGGTCATCGTGCGCGCGCCGGTTTCCGGTGCATCCACCGTGCCCTTGCCGTATTCAATGAGCTTGACCAGCCAAGCGATATTTCTGCCGAGCTTCTGCATCACTTCTACACCCTCGGTGTCCTGACAGACTTCTCCCTTATCCAAGCCATGCGCTGCCTGCCAATAGTCGGATGTTGCCATGACCATCTCCATCGTGTTCATGTACGCATTCAGCTGCTGATAGGTCTCCAGACCGCCGGAACGCCGCAGCGTAACCACCGCTGCACCGACCTTGTGATGCAGCTTCGGGCCTGCTGCCAAAAAGGCGCGGTCGAGAAAGCACTTCATGCCGCCTGCAATGCCGCCATAATAAACCGGAGAGGCCAAAATAATGCCGTCCGCTTCCACCATCTTGTCAATCCAAGTATTGACTTCGTCGTTTTGAATACAGTGGCCATCTCCGCGCTCCAAACACTGATAGCAAGCGGTGCACGGCTTGGCGCGCGCACCCACCTGAATGATTTCCAACTCAATGCCCTGCTTGTTCAGTTCTTCTCCGATGAGATTGAGACAAATCTCGGTATTGCCGCCTTTGCGCGGACTGCCGTTAAATGCAACGACTTTCATCTTCGTTTCCTCCTAACTCTTCTTCTGTTTCTTTTCCGTGACCGTGTGGTTTCCCCGTCAATTGCTTTGGCATACCACGGTTTTCGTTTGCAAATAAAGTTTTTACGCTGGCGCTTCATCAAAATAAAATTCAGCTCAAATCCTAAAATCAAAACAATACCAGTCAAATACAGCCACAGCATCAAAATCATAATCGCACTGATCGAACCGTACAGCGCATCGTACTGGCTGATATTGGTGATGTAAAAGGAAAAAATAACGGTACAGATAATCCATGCCACCAACGTAAACAACGCCCCCGGCAAAGCCTCTTTGAGTTTCATGATGCAGTTGGGGCACAGATAACACAAAATCAAGATAAACAGGAACATGAGTCCAATCGCAATGAGAAATCGTCCCCATCCCCACAGCCATGTCAGCTGTTCCGGCAAGCTGATATGCAGGTACCTGAGCACAAGAATGCGAATGGATCGTCCCAAAATCCACAGGATAAAGGTAAATACAATGGCAAAAATTAAGCCTGCTGCTGTCAAAACCTCAAAAATCAGCTGACCTATACCGCCGCGCCGATTGGGAATCCCATAAATGCGATTGACCGTATGCATGAGTGAACTCATGGTTCGGCTCAAAAAGTAAATGCCCAAAATGGTAAACACAAAAATGCGGCTGATAAAGGTAAATGGCGACATCGAGCCGATATATCGTGTGATAATCGGAGAAATCACGCGCTGAATGTCTCCCGGAAGCAGGCTGAGAATATTTAAAATCGTCACCTGTGAAATTTTCATTGCAGACATCAACGTGCTCATAACGAGCAGCAGCGGAAAAATGGAAAACAACAGGTAATACGACAGCTCCGCCGATGCCTTGGGAATGCTGTCCACAAAATAACTGCGCACCATCGCTCCGGAAATCTGCTTGATCCGTTTTTTTCTTGCGGATTCCGTTTTTTTATTTGTTGACAGAAGTGTTCCCCCTCTCTCACTTTTTTCATATACAGAGTATGCGGTATAGTATATCACACTTTCCGTCGTGAAAAAAGCGATTTACTCGGTTTCTTCCGCAGAAAATACGAGAATGACAAACGACAGCGTGACATCCAGCTCTTTCAGTGCTTCCAGCCGTGCCATACCAATCTTCGAGGTGCGATGAGAATACGGCGTCATGGCAAACAGGGTGCGTATATCCTCCGGACGTTCCAGATGGACGCGATAGGTAAATTTCTGTCTGCCGATTCGCTGAAATCCGTGCAGCTGGTATTTTTCCTCGCGGTTTTGATACGGCTTGTCATAAACTGCGCACTTCAGCTCCCACAGATGATCCTCTCCCGGTACTGCGCACACAACAACACCATCGGATTTCAGTACGCGCAGAAATTCCTCTTCCGGTGTCGGTGCAAACAGCGAACAGATGACATCCGCGCAATGATCTGCCAGCGGCATATGATAGGCACTGCCCGTGATATATTGGGTATGTAAATCGCGTTTTGCTGCGTACTGCGTCGCAGATTTAGAAATATCTATACCAATGCTCTCTTTGAGCTTGCCGCTCTCATACAAAGCCTGCACCATTTGGCGGGTGTAGTATCCTTCACCGCATCCGGCATCGACAAAGTGAATCTCTTCCTTGTCCTTGGTCAGCTGTTTGACCTGCTGGCACATGGCCTTCGCCAGCCCTTCATAATAGCCTTGGTCTAAAAACTGGCGGCGAGCCGCTACCATTTCCTTACTGTCTCCGGTATGATCGCCGGATTTATTGGTCTGCAACAGATTGCAGTAACCAGCCTTTGCAATATCGTAGCTGTGTCCTGATTCACAGCAAAAAGCCTTTTCCTTTCGCACCAACGGTGCACCGCAATGCGGACAAATCAGCATCTTTCTCCCATCCTTTCCTCTTGGTTTCGGGCGTATCTGATTATTTTCATTATAGCATACCCAATTGCCTGTTTCAATTGCGCGGCACACCTGCTACAATAAAGATACGCAATCGAAATACCCAGCGAAGAAAGGACTCCCTATGCGCACATCTGTCTGTTGTTTTACTGGCTACCGACCAGAAAAAATGCCGTCCGGCTATCAAGAAGGCTCTCGCCTGTTCTGTGACATGCAGGTACAGCTCTGCCAAGCCATTCACCGCGCGTATACCCATGGCTGTCGGCATTTTTTGTCCGGCATGAGCCGCGGCTTTGATCTCTGGGCAGCGCAAGCGGTTCTCGCTCTGCGCGGAGAAGGACTGCCAATTGAATTGTGGGCTGCCGTGGCATTTCCAAACATGCACATGCATTGGGAGCCAATCTGGCGAACACGGTATCAGCATACACTGGCGCAAGCCTCTCGTACCTTTTGCATCTTCCCCCGCTATATGCCGGAATGTTATGCCGTTCGGGATCGTTTTCTGGTAGAACGCAGCTCTCGCTGTATTTGCTTCTTTGACGGAACGCCGGGCGGCACCGCTTATACGGTGCATTACGCGCGCAAGCATTGTCTCATTATTGATAATCTAGCGGACCAGCAGTTGACACTATTCGATATATAGAAAAGCTGTGTATGTTTCTCAGCAGAGCAAACATACACAGCTTTTCTCTTTTATCCGTTAAAACACGCCGAGCAGAACCGGAACAAGCAGCAGTCTCCAGAGCATGGATGCACACAACAGCAGCATACACAGCAGCCACAGTCCGCCGTATTGCTTCCACGCAGCAAAGTACTTGCCGTGCTGCATCCCGATTTCCAATGCAGCTGTGCCAATCAGCAGCATCGCTGGCAGCCAAAAGACCGCGCAGATGCCAATGGAAACAAACGCAATGTATACGCCCCACAAACCTGACTGCACCAACGCTGCTGCCGCTGCAAAGGACAAGAAAAAACCACGCACCGCCAGAAGCAACGCCATCCACAGCGCCCGCCCCGGCATCGCGCCAAGCAATCCTGCCGCCGCGATCCAGCCAAACGTGCTTGCCGCACTCGTCAGTACAGTGCGAACAGATGGCATCCGTCCGGCAGCATTGCTGGACACGAGCTTTGCCAATTCGTGCACATAGCTTCCATCCGACTGCGGAATATACATGCCGGTAAAGCCGCCGGCAAATACCCCGCACAGCAAAGCTGCCACCAAAAACGCAAATGCCGGTGACTGCCGCAGCCGCCGGACAAGCAAAAAGCCAAGAATATCCCGTTTCATAGCCGTCCCCTTTCCGGTTCCCTGCTAGTAAGATATTCTTGGCTGATTCATGTTATGCGTTTTTACGCAAGCTGTTCCGTCTCAACTTCACCGATGGTGCGGAACATATCTTCTACTGCGGATTTCATATGGTTCGGAAAGCGCGGAGAGTATGTCAGATGGCTGATATGCTTTCCGTCTTCGGTGTCTTCACTCTCTACCGTGACAACATTGGTCGCCTTTGCGACACGATCCTGAATGTACGCACAATCCCGTCCCGGAATCGTCGATACCAGAATGCGGCCGCGCGTCGTTCCGCAAACCGAGGACAGAAGCGTGGAAAACTCGCGCTTCTCGCCAGACAGAATCATAATTTCCGAGCGGAGCATAGACGCCGAAACATCCGGGATGCAGTTCACACCCAAACCCACAAAATAATTGCGGCGGCGTTCATCCTGCTCTGCAATATAAATACGGCTTCCGTCTACGACATGATCCCGTAAAATTCCTTTCAGAAGGCGATCGGAGAGCTCGCTGCTGCCGATCATACCAAGTCCAATACTATGCGGCATAAAAATCACCTCATCTTTATTTCTTCCGTTCGCAATACGAGGGGGAAAGCCGCGAACCGGAGATGGATTCCTGTGAGCAGAATCCGATATTTATAACATCATTATAGAGCGATCTCGTTAAAATTCAACAGCAATTTTGACAAAGCCCTCATTTTTTGTCGTGTTGACGGATTATTCTTCCATCATCTGCGCCGCTTTGAGGTAGATTGCACATTCCAAACGCTTTTTCTGCAACTCGCAGCCCATTTCATACGGTGTTTCAATATCACCGTTCATGTTAAAGTTGGCCGCTGCACAGCCGCCGGAGCAATAGAACTTTGCCCAGCAATCCTTGCATTTCGGTCTGGTACATACATTGAGGCGGGAGAAGTGATCGGAAATATCCATATCAAACTTGCCATTGTCCAACGTGCCCAGCAGGAATTCCGGATGGCCAACAAACTGATGGCACGGATAAATTTCTCCGTCCGGTGTCACGGCGACATATTCATAACCGGCACCACAGCCGCGCAGACGCTTGATGACGCACGGACCCTGCTGCAAGTCCACCATGAAATGGAAGAAGTTGAAGCTTCTGCCTTCCTTGCGGCGCTGCTGCATGATGTCAACCAGCTTTTCATACTCCTCACCGATGCGCGGCAGATCCTTTTCGCTGATGTCATATCCGGTGCCCGGTTCACTGGTTACCGGCTCGACAGACAGCTGGTCAAAGCCCTCATCGGCAATAGACAGTACGTCATTGGTAAAATCGAGGTTCTTGCTGGTAAACGTGCCGCGGACATAATAATCCTTGTCCTTGCTGCGCTGAGAAACCAGCTTCTTGAACTTCGGCACGATAATGTCATAGCTGCCGCAGCCGCCTGCCGTCGGACGCATTTCATCGTTGATGCACTTTCTGCCGTCCAAAGACAGAACGCAGTTGTCCATGTTCTCGTTGATGTAGTCGATCTTCTCATCATCCAGCATCAGACCATTGGTTGTGATGGTGAAGCGGAACTTCTTATTTTTCTCCTTTTCCAGAGAACGGGCATATTCGACGGTCTTCTTGACGGTCTCCCAAGCCATCAGCGGCTCACCGCCAAAGAAGTCTACCTCGATATTGCGGCGTGCGCGGGACTTTTCGACAACAAAGTCAATGGCCTTCTTTGCCACATCAAAGTCCATCGTCATGCGCTTGCCCATGCCGAAATCGCCGGTATCTGCAAAGCAGTACTTGCAGCGCAGATTGCAGTCGTGCGATACGTGCAGGCACAGTGCCTTGATCGGTGCGCCGGTCGGAATGGCTGCGGCAATATTGATATAATCATCATCTGCGAACAGATAGCCGCTCTGCTCCAGTTCGTACAGCTCATGATATGCTTCCTGCAGCTGCTCTTCGGTAAATCGGTCAGACAGACTGCGCAGAATATCCTCCGGACATGTCTCTGTCATACCCGGTGCGACGACAGCAGACAGCGCATAGGCAGCATCATCTACCACATGAACCGAGCCGCTGTTAATATCCATCAGGATATTGATACCCTTCATGGAAAAACGATGTATCATAATCAAATAACTCCTATGAAAAAATTTCGGGACTGACGCATGTCAGTCCCGAGCCTGTTTATTCTGTCAAATCAGACTTACTTCTCGTGCTCGCACTTCTGGTTTGCAACGGTGCAGGAAGTCTTGCATGCAGACTGGCAAGAGGTCTGGCACTCGCCACATCCGCCGTGTGCAGCGGACTCCTTAAAAGTGCAGGTGTTCAGAGTCTTAATGTGAGACATAATCAATTGCTCCTTTCGTGTTAAAATATCAGACGCAGATTATCTGCGCCGTTTTTTCGTTTTTGCAGCCGCTCCCAGAATCGCTCCGGTCAGCGAGCTTGCGACGGCAATGCCGGAAATCATTCCGGCTGCCACTGCCTGAAACGCCGCCTCACGCAGCGTCAGACTCAGAAGAAACAGACAGCCCAGCAGAGAAAGCCCTGTCAGCATTCCCAACACCAGTCGATTGGCAGGCGCACGCCGTGCACTCCAACCGGCGGTGAACATCGTCCCCGCAGCAAACGGGAGACATACAATGAGAGGTCTCATCTGCATTCCCACGGTTCCGCTCGCCAGCAAACAAGCACCGGCCAACAATCCGCCAAAGGTTATCAGCAGACCGAGCAGCATCGGTGCCGCCCAGAAAACCGCGTTGTCTGTCGATTCTGTATGTTTCATGCGTGTTCCTCCTCGCGCAGCCGTTTGCACTATGCTACGCGGAAAGAGCATCCATCATGCATCCTTATGCCTTCTGCTCATCCTGTTCGGTCGTAACGGCACGGATTGCCCACTTCTTAAAGCGCATACGAGTACCGCCGCTGGTCTCCATTACCAGCTCATCATCGTCGATCTTTACGACCTTACCGACAATGCCACCAATCGTGCAGATATGATCGCCTACCACCAGGCTGTCACGCATTGCCTTATCCTTCTTCTCCTGTTTCTTCTGCGGACGAATCAGCAGGAAATAGAACAGGACGATCAGCAGGATAATCGGAAGCACAGATGCATACGCACTCGCGCTCGGCATAGCTGTATCCAGTAAAAAGTTCATAGGATTTACACCTCCCATCGAAATACAATACTACAATTATACTCAATCGAAGGAGAAAATACAAGCATTTTTCCCTTATTCCCATAAGATTTGTTTACAGCCAGCCTGGAATGCTGGTATAATAAAACCGAAACCCAAGGAACAGGAGGTATTTTCCTATGAAAGTAACAAGTACGGGTATCGCAAATGGCTACTGGGAGGATCGCTTTGGCAAATTCGGCACGGAGCTTTCCGCAGAAGGAACGCCGCTGCGCTCGATTCCGTTTAAAATCGAGGACGCACCGGAAGGTACTGTCAGCTTTGCCGTTGTGCTGGACGATTTAGATTCTATTCCGGTGTGCGGCTTTACATGGATTCACTGGGCACTGTGTGATTTGACCGTCACAGAGCTGCCGGAGGACGCGAGCCGACACGACCCCTCTTTGATTCAGGGCTGCACCAGCTTCCACAGTGTGGCATCCGATGAATCCATCGAAGAGGCATCGCGCTACGGCGGCATGGCACCTCCGGACAAAGATCATCAGTACGATCTGTCCGTCTATGCGCTGGACTGCAAGCTGAACCTGAAACCGGGATTCTATCTCAACGAGCTGATTCACGGTCTGCGCGGCCATGTGCTGTCACACACCCGCCTGTCCGCGATGTATCGCGCCAAGTAAACCCTTTTGATTTTGCCAGCAGAAGCTGCCCGCGCAGCTTCTGCTTTTTATTCCTCAATCATTGTTGCAAACGTCAGTGTTTCACTGCTCTTTGGTGCGAGCTTTCGCACACCAATCTTATTTTCCAGTGCATGATCCAGATAATTTGCATCCGGCAGAGTGCTCCACGGCTCGATACAAACATAATTTGTATCCGCTCCCGTGTACTTGCTCCAAATGCCTAAATATGGAAAATCCTCAAATGTCATACAAATGACATGTTTGGATTTTTTGCTGCGAATGCTGACGGTTCTCGGCTGGCAGTCGTCCAAAATCAGAGCATCTAATTTGAACAATTCGCCGGACAAAAACAGCTTGCCGTCTTCCAGCGGCACGGTGCGCTTGTCCTTGGTAATCATCAGTTTTTCATCATTGATGAGCGGATAAATGGCATCGCCGGAGCCAAAATCCACGTAATAGTCTTCCATGGTTTCATCGGGTTCTAAGGCCACGTTGTACGCATCATGGCCGCCGACTTCATAGTACATGTCCGTATCGCCGTGATTGGTCGTGATGTGCTGTTTTTTCAGGGTATTTCCTTCCAGCGTATACCGCACGGTAAACGCAAAATCAAACGGATACATCGGTTTGGTATATTCGTTCGGCGTCAGCGTCAAGGCGATGCTGGTGTCTGTCTGCTCTGTGCAGGCAAATTCCAAATCTCTGCCAAATCCGTGCTGGGTGATTTGATAGCTTTTTCCGCCGACAGAATAGGTCTTGTCCTTCAGTCGTCCAATAATCGGAAACAGCACCGGTGCATGGCGTGCCCAGATGCTCGGCTCTGCCTGCCAGACATACTCGGTACCCGTCTGCTTCGAGCGCATAGAGCACAGCTCTGCGCCCTTGCTATCTATGGTGACAGAAAATTTTTCATTTTCGATTGTGTACGTCATATTCTCTCCTTTTCCACAAAAAACACACGGTTTCCTAGGTTCAGTTTAGCATTTTTGCGCATATCCGTCAACCGATGTTTGCGCGCTTTTGTGAACCGCTATGAAAAAAATGATTGACAAGCTGTTTTCTCTGTCGTATAATGCTCACGAAAAGACAATTGAAGACTTTGTTCGAACTGGGGACCCGCGCGAAGCGGTTGAGAGTGGAGATATTGCCTCCTTACTCATTGAACCTGTCCGGTTAGTACCGACGTAGGGAGTTTCGAGGTTATTTGCTAGTTTTGAACAAGATAAACCCAAGTAAGACCACGACTTCCAAAGTCGATGGTCTTTTTTCATGTCTATCTTGCATCAAAAGGAGGAAATACCCGATGAAAGTAAACGGAAATGCGGTTCCTGCGACCGAAGGCATGACTGTTCATACCCTTCTGGAACAGCAGGGCTATCCGCTCACCCGTATTGCGGTAGAAGTAAACGGCGCCATTGTTCCGAAAGCACAGTACGATACCTTTGCGCTGCACGATGCAGACGCGGTAGAAATCGTCTGCTTTGTAGGAGGCGGCTAATCATGATTCAGATTATCTGCAATGGAAAATCCGTACAGCTGCCCGACGGCACCGGCCTGCAGCAGGCGGCAAAGCAATTGCAGCCAACTGCCTCTGTCACCATCCGAAATGGGTTTCAAACCAATGAAGATTGTATCTTAGAGGACGGCGACAGCATCACCCTGATCGAAAAGGGCGTTTTGCCGCCGCGCGATGTACTGGAGCATATGATGGCAGCACGGCATTCTCCCCAAGTGCATGAAACCGTGCGCCGCGCTCGCGTCGGCATCGCCGGTCTCGGCGGACTCGGCTCCAATATCGCCGCCATGCTCGCCCGAACCGGTGTGGGACAGTTGGTGCTCGCAGATTTTGATGTCGTTGAACCAAGCAATCTCAACCGTCAAAATTATTTTGTCTCGCATCTCGGCCAGTACAAAACCGAAGCAACCGCTTCCCTCATTCATCAAATCAATCCGTTTATCTCTGTTGAGACGCATACCGTCCGCATCACAGCGGACAATGCCATGGAGTTATTTGCGGATTGTGATGTCGTGTGCGAAGCATTTGACAACCCGGTCTGCAAAGCAGAGCTTGTCTCTACCCTGCTCAGTGAATCCGAAACCATTCGCATCGTTTCCGGTTCCGGCATGGCAGGATACGGCTCGTCCAATTCCATCGTCACACGCAAACGTATGTCTCGACTCTACGTCTGCGGCGATGGAGAAACCGCTGCCGCAAACGGCGTTGGCCTGATGTCCCCGCGCGTTACCGTCTGCGCCGGACACGAGGCAAACATGGTGCTTCGCTTGCTGCTCGGCATCGAAGAACCGTAATTTTTATTGACTTTTTTATATTTTTCATCGAAACAAAGGAGAACTTTTCATCATGGCTGATACATTTACCCTCGGCGGACACGAATTTACATCCCGCTTTATTCTCGGTTCCGGCAAATATTCTCTGGATCTCATCAAGGCTGCTGTAGAATACGCAGGTGCGCAGATTGTCACGCTGGCACTGCGCCGCGCAACCCTTGGCAGCATTGACAACATTTTGGATTATATTCCGGAAGGCGTAACGCTGTTGCCGAACACCTCTGGTGCCCGCAACGCCGAAGAGGCTGTCCGCATTGCGCGTCTGGCTCGTGAAGTCGGCTGCGGCAATTTCATTAAAATCGAATGTATTCACGAATCCAAGTATCTGCTGCCAGACAACTATGAGACCATCAAGGCAACCGAAATTCTGGCAAAGGAAGGCTTTGTCGTTCTGCCGTATATGTACCCGGATCTGAATGCAGCGCGTGATCTCGTCAATGCAGGTGCCGCTGCTGTCATGCCGCTCGGCGCACCAATCGGTACCAACAAGGGACTGGTCACCAAGGAATTTATTCAGATTCTGGTAGACGAAATTGATCTGCCAATCATTGTCGATGCCGGCATCGGCAAGCCGAGTCAGGCATGTGAGGCAATGGAAATGGGCTGTGCCGCTGTCATGTCCAACACGGCGATTGCAACCGCCGGTGATATTCCGGCTATGGCTGGCGCATTTAAGCAGGCTATTGAGGCAGGTCGTACCGCTTATCTGTTCGGCATGGGTCGTATTCTCGAAAAAGCCTCTGCTTCTTCCCCGCTGACCGGTTTCTTGGCAGACTAAGGAGGAACAGACATGAGTGAAGTTATCAACGCAAAATATATCACACGCGAGACCAATCACATGGAATATCAGCCGGGCATGGAAATTGTGCCGGGCAATATCATGGAGCAGGTACTCGAAGCCCGTGAAGGCTATGATGAAACCAAATACACTGCTGCTGATGTCATCCGCGCCCTGTCCAAAGACGTTCTGACTCCGGAGGATTTTGCCGCGCTGCTCTCTCCGGCAGCACAGCCATATGTCGAGCAGATGGCAAAGCGCGCCCAACAGGAAACACGCAAGCACTTTGGCAATTCTGTCATGATGTTTACGCCGTGTTACATCGCCAATTACTGCGAAAACTACTGCATTTACTGCGGCTTTAACTGCCACAACAAGATTCGCCGCGGCAAGCTCACGATGGAAGAAGTCGATAAGGAAATGGCAGCAATCGCAGAATCCGGCCTGAAGGAAATTCTGATTCTGACCGGTGAAAGCCGTACCATGTCTCCTGTCGAGTACATCGGCGAAGCATGTAAGATTGCCCGCAAATATTTCACGGTCATTGGCGTCGAGATTTACCCACTCAATTCCGATGAATACCGTCATCTGCATGAATGCGGTGTCGATTACGTCACCGTTTTTCAGGAGACGTACAACCCGGACAAATACGAGACCCTGCATCTGGGCGGACACAAGCGTATTTTCCCGTATCGTGTCAATGCACAGGAGCGTGCTTTGATCGGCGGTATGCGCGGCGTCGGTTTCGCCGCTCTGCTCGGTCTGGATGACTTCCGCAAGGATGCATTTGCGACTGGTATGCACGCTTATTTGATTCAGAAAAAGTATCCTCATGCAGAAATCGCGTTTTCTTGTCCGCGACTTCGCCCGATTATCAACAATGATAAAATCAATCCGAAAGATGTCCATGAGACGCAGCTGACCCAGATTATCTGCGCATATCGTCTGTTTATGCCGTTCGCCAGCATCACCATTTCCACCCGCGAACGCGCCGGTTATCGCAACGGTATCATTAACATTGCTGCAACAAAAATCTCTGCCGGTGTTTCGACCGGTATTGGCGACCACATCGAAGATGAGGATTCCAAGGGCGATCCGCAGTTTATCATCTCGGACGGCAGAGATGTCGATGAAGTGCGTCAGGCCATCCTTGATGAGGGCTTGCAGCCGGTATTCTCCGACTACATTTATGCAGGCTGATGCTGATCTGTGTGACACACCGGCTACTATGTCCGGACGATTTTTTGGAGCGGCTTGACCGCATTGCCGCCCAACATCCATATGCCATTGTTTTGCGTGAAAAAGACTTATCGGAACACGAGTATGAAGCATTGGCGCGAGATTGTCTGCGCATCTGCGAAAAACATCATGTTCCGCTCAACGTAAATTCACAAATTGCTGTGGCACGGCGCATCGGCTGCGATGGCATTCATTTGCCATTTCATCTGCTCATGCAGCACAAACAGGATCTCGCAGATTTTTCTCGTGTCGGCGTGTCTCTGCACTCGCCGGAGGAAGCTGCCCAGCTCGCTGATACCCCTGCGACCTATGTACAGGCTGGACATGTGTTTCCAACCGATTGCAAAGCCGGCATTCCACCGCGCGGATTATCTTTTTTGCGTGCGGTTTGTCAAGCAACAAATCTGCCGGTATTTGGCATCGGTGGCATCAACGCCGAACGCTATCCTGCTGTTCTGCAAACAGGAGCAGCTGGTGCCTGCATTATGTCTGGTCTGATGACCTGCAACGATGTTGCACAGACCATGAAACTTATGGTATAATACCGTATACGCAAAGAGGCGTATCTCAACTTTGTTGGGATACGTCTCTTTTTTCTTTCATTGACTTGCAATTCTCTTTCTCTGCCGTATACTTATAGATAGAATACTTACGGATACAGGGAGACTGCTATGAAACTATTGATTATCACCGCGCCATTGGGCAATGGGCATAATGCCGTTGCCGGAGCGATTTCTGATTGCTTTACCACACAATATCCAGACGCTTCCTGCGAAATTTTGGACATGTACGAATACATCAGTCCACACTTAAAAAAGGCAACGGCGAGTGGATATTTTCTCTCTATGAAAACTCTTTCGCATTTTCACGATATGGCTTCCAATGCGTATACGCGACAGGATGAAAAGGATTTTAACGAATACACGCCATCCCGTTTGGCAGATGCCTTTCTCGCTTCGCGTCTGCGACACGCCATTGATGCGTATGCGCCAGACTGTATCGTGTGCACCATGGTCTATGCTGCGCAGGCTGTAGATCTACTCAAAGAACATGGTGCAATTACCTGTCCTTGCTACGGTATCATCACAGATTTTACCGTGCAGAATTATTGGGAAGATGTCGAATATTTTGAATATATCGTTGCGCCCAGCGAATATTTACAGCCGCAGTTTTCTCGGCGCGGCATTGATTTTTCTCGCGTTTTGCCATTCGGCATTCCTATTCGCAAACAATTTCAAACAAAACATGACAAGCTGGAAATGCGAAAAAAATTCGGTTTGCATGAAACACTGCCGACCATCTTACTTATGAGCGGCGGCATGGGCTTTGGTGATTTGCCGGAATATATTGCATCCATTGAAGAACTCCCCTTTGACGTGCAAATCGTTGTGATTTGCGGCAAAAATGAAAAGCTCTTTGAAAAAGTCCAGGCTTTGCAGACACATAATACCATGAAAGTATTTGGCTACGTGAGCAACGTCGATGAAATCATGGATGCCGCGGATTGTCTGCTCAGCAAACCCGGCGGAATCACGACCAGTGAATCGTTGGCAAAGGGCTTACCGATGTTGATGATTCATCCGCTCCCAGGCGTAGAAGACCGCAATGTAGAGTTTTTGCAAGCCAACGGGGCGGCAATTTACATTACCAAGACATGGCAAATTTCCGATGCCATTCACCTATTATTTCAGTGTCCGGGACGAATCGATCGCTTACTGGAAAGCATCCAAGCCATCGCAAAACCACACGCTACACAGGATCTGTGTCGGCATATCGCACACACCATTCAAACCATGGAGGAATCTATATGAGTACACGCTATGCATTTATTGGTGCCGGAAACATGGCAAAAGCCATGATTGGCGGCATTCTCTCATCTGGTCTTGCTGAGCCAGATTGTGTTCTGGCAAGCAATCCATCTGCACCAAAGCTCGACGCATTAAAAGAAGAATTCGGCATCCAAACCTTTCAGCAGGACAACACAGCTGCGGCATCGCAAGCTGATGTTCTTGTACTCTCTGTCAAACCGTATCTCTACGAAACGGTAATTGCTGAAATCCGAGATGTCATTCGGCCAGAGACAATTGTTGTGATGATTGCTGCCGGACAGACACTTGCTGCAAATGAAGCGCGATTTGACAAGCCTGTCAAACTTGTCCGCGTCATGCCCAATACCCCCGCTCTGGTTGGCGAAGCTATGTCTGCTGTCTGCTTTAACGCCAACATCACACCGGAAGATCGAAATCTCGTTATGGCAATGCTCAACAGCTTTGGTAAAGCAGAAGAAGTTCCTGAAAAACTCATGGACGCCGTTACCGGTGTCAGCGGATCTTCTCCGGCGTATGTATATCTATTCATTGAAGCGATGGCAGATGCCGCTGTATTGCACGGCATGCCACGCAAACAAGCTTATACCTTTGCCGCACAATCCGTTCTCGGTTCTGCAAAAATGGTATTGGAAACCGGTATGCATCCAGGCGAACTCAAAGACAATGTTTGTTCTCCTGGCGGTACAACCATTGAAGCAGTTGCTTCGCTGGAAGCAAACGGCTTGCGCGCAGCAGTGATTGATGCGATTGATACCTGCGTAAAAAAATCACAGGAAATGAGTAAATAAGCAAAAAAGAGCATGATATTCTGATTGGAAAACAGAGTATCATGCTCTTTTCTTTACTGCTGAACAAGTGTATGTAAAAACGCGACGGTTTTCTCATCGCAATTCTTTTTTACTAAGATAATGCCCTGCATCTTGCTAAGCATCAAATAAAAATTCGTTTTTGTCTCGGCAATCTGATACAGCTTATCATAGGCAATCTGCGTATTTCCTTGCGCACGCACCTGTTCGATATGATCGGCATACAGGCGGTACACCTGTACAGCTCCATCTTGTTGTTTATGAATCATCTGATAAGTACGCTGCGCAGAGATGGTATGTACCAATGCAAAAACAGGAAAAATCAGTACAGCAAGAACCAACTCGCCAACTGTACGAACAACATCACCTTTATTCCAGCTGAAAATCGCCAGAACAACACATAATGCAATCAACACAATCTTAGCGATGGTAAAAATTCGATTCATACCAGTCAAATTTTTATGCATCCATGTGTCAAAACGTTTATATTCATCCAACGTCAATTCTGTTCGTGTCTCAAAATAATTTTGTGTCTCTGACATAATCTGTCACTCCTTTTATGAAGCAAAAAACCGGAATCCAAAATGAATTCCGGTTATCTGTGTAGGCATCGACCTATCTTCCCAGGCCGTCGCCAGCCAAGTATTTTCAGCGTAA